>NZ_HE578956.1:514447-614814 GCF_000307285.2 Kurthia sp. Dielmo | reverse complement strand
AAAAGAAGGAATCACGCCCACGCGCGATTCCTTCTTTTTTATTGCGAACCATAATAAAATCAATCCAGAATTTACCTTGGATTTTTTATTAGCCCTTAAATGGATTATCTGGATTAATATAAATACGTTCCATTTGTTTCGCTTGACCTGTTTTATCATCCAGCTCAACAAATACAGCACTTAATACCGCGTCGCCTTTTGTTGGTACTTCAAAACGAACAGGTAAATTTGTTTGGAAGCGATAAAGGACACTTTCTTTTTTCATCCCTAATACTTCATTATAAGGACCTGTCATTCCTACATCACTAATATAGGCTGTTCCGCCTGGTAAAATGCGAGAATCAGCTGTTTGAACATGTGTATGCGTGCCGACAACACATGATGCTTCTCCTGCTAGATGCCACCCAAGCGCAATTTTTTCACTCGTTGTTTCAGCATGGAAATCAACGAAAACAAGTGGTGATACTTTTTTTGCTTCTGCTACAAGCTCTTTCCCCACTTTAAACGGATCTTCATGCGGTGGTAAAAAGACACGACCATGTAAGTTAATAATTGAAATGGTTTGACCATTTTTTGTTACTGTCGTCATCCCTTTACCTGGCGCATCCTCTGAGAAGTTTGCTGGACGTACTAAATAATCTGCGTCATCGATAAAATCAAAAATTTCGCGTTGGTCCCACGTATGATTCCCCATTGTCATAGCATCGACACCCATCATTAATAAATCTTGATAAATACGACGTGTTAACCCGCGTCCTTTTGCGGCATTTTCTGCATTTGCGATGACAACATCAATAGCATATTTACGCTTTAATTTTGGTAGATATTTCTCTACAGCATCTAAACCGATGTCCCCTACGATATCGCCGATAAATAAAACTTTCATTGTTTAAGCTCCTTAATAATACAAGTTATCTTTACTTTACCACAATACGCTTCTGCTTTGGAAAATGCATTAAAAAAGAAGAGATTTGCCTAAGCACTCTCTTCTTCCATTTACTTTGCATATTCAACAGCGCGTGTTTCACGAATGACCGTAATTTTAATATGTCCTGGGTAATCCAGTTCATCTTCAATACGTTTTCGAATATCGCGTGCAAGACGATGTGATGATAAATCATCTACAGCATCTGGACGTACAATAATACGAATTTCACGACCTGCTTGAATCGCATATGATTTTTCGACACCTTCATAAGATTCGGAAATCTCTTCTAGCTTTTCAAGACGACGAATATAGTTTTCAAGCGTTTCACTACGAGCACCTGGGCGTGCAGCTGATAAGGCATCAGCGGCCGCTACAAGCACCGCAATAACAGATGTTGCTTCTGTATCACCGTGGTGAGAAGCAATACTATTAATAACGACTGGATGCTCTTTGTATTTTGTAGCAAGCTCTACGCCGATTTCAACGTGTGAGCCTTCTACTTCATGATCAATTGCTTTACCGATATCGTGCAGTAACCCTGCACGCTTCGCAAGCATCACATCTTCACCAAGTTCAGCAGCAAGTAACCCTGTTAAATGCGCTACTTCGATTGAGTGTTTTAAAACATTTTGACCGTAACTTGTGCGATACTTCATACGACCTAAAATTTTCATTAAATCTGGATGTAAATTGTGAATGCCAAGGTCAAATGTTGTTTGTTCCCCAGTTTCACGAATTTGTTCATCAATTTCACGACGAGATTTTTCCACCATTTCCTCGATACGCGCTGGGTGAATACGGCCGTCTTGTACTAATTTTTCAAGAGCTAGGCGGGCTGTTTCACGGCGAATCGGATCAAAGCCTGAAAGAATAACTGCTTCTGGTGTATCATCGATAATCAAATCAATACCTGTCAATGTTTCAAGTGTACGAATGTTACGACCTTCGCGGCCAATAATACGGCCTTTCATTTCATCGTTTGGTAAATTCACGACCGAAACGGTTGTTTCAGCCACATGATCTGCAGCAAAACGTTGAATTGCTAATGATAAAATTTCGCGCGCTTTCTTATCTGCTGTTTCTTTAGCACTTGATTCCGCTTCCTTTGTCATAACAGCGATATCAGTAGTAAGTTCTGTTTCTACGTCTTTAAGAATAATTTCTTTTGCTTCATCGCGTGTTAGAGCTGAAATACGTTCAAGTTCAGCGCTTTGTTTAGCTACAAGCTCTTCTGCTTTGCCTTCCATCTGTTCAATATGCTGTTGTCTGTCAGCTAGAGACGTTTCCTTACGCTCTAAAGCTGTCTCTCGATTATCGAGAGATTCATCCTTACGATCTAAGTTTTCTTCACGCATTAACAAGCGGTTTTCTTGTTTTTGTAATTCAGAACGACGATCACGGATTTCAGTTTCTGCTTCTGTTCGAAGTTTGTGAGTTTCATCTTTTGCTTCAAGAAGTGCTTCCTTCTTCAGTGCTTCCGCTTCTCTTTTACCATCTTCGATAATCATTTCTGCGGTACTTTTAGCACCTGTCACTTTTGAATCATTCACTTTTTTCATGACGAAATAGATAACAGCGGCACCGACGATGAGTCCAAGCAAAGCGGAGATTATGATTTCAATGCCCATTCGAACACCTCCTCTTGCTATTTTAAAAAAACATTTCAGTCGGCTATACATTGCATATTACAATATACTGCCTATTTCATTTCAGTTTAGAAATAATACAATTTCATTGTATAGATGAAGAAAAGGACTGTCAAGGATTCACAGTATTTGGATATTCTTTTCTTTCGTCACACGAATTATTTTCATATTATAAAAAATGTGTATTTTTTTATTAAAAACACATAAAAAGAGAGCTGTTCTGATAAGAAGATACTTACAGAACAGCTCACTTATAAATCGATAGTCTTATTCTTTGTCTAAACCTAAATCAGCAGCTAATGCTGGATCCATTTTTTCTTCCTCTTCTTCAGGGACAACATATTCTTCGCTGGCAATACCTGCTGCCACACGAATTTTTTGTGCGATTTCTGCGCAAACTTCTGGATTTTCTTTTAAGAATTGTTTTGCATTTTCACGGCCTTGACCTAAACGTTCGTCACCGTAAGCAAACCATGAACCTGATTTTTGAACGATTTCATATTCAACACCAAGGTCAACTACTTCCCCAACGTATGAAATCCCTTCACCATACATAATATCAACTTCTGCTACTTTAAATGGTGGCGCTACTTTATTTTTCACGACTTTAATCTTTGTACGGTTACCGACCATGTCACTACCTTGTTTAATTGTTTCAGCACGACGCACTTCTAAACGAATTGTTGAATAGAATTTAAGTGCACGACCACCTGTAGTTGTTTCAGGGTTACCAAACATAACACCGATCTTTTCACGTACTTGGTTAATGAAAATAGCGATACAGTTCGATTTGTTAATGATACCTGATAATTTACGTAAAGCTTGAGACATTAAACGAGCTTGTAGACCCATGTGAGAGTCGCCCATTTCACCTTCGATTTCAGCTTTTGGTACTAATGCTGCAACAGAGTCAATGATGATAATATCGATAGCTCCACTACGTACTAATGCTTCAGTAATTTCAAGTGCTTGTTCACCTGTATCTGGTTGAGATAGTAATAGTTCGTCGATATTAACGCCTAATTTTTCTGCATATGCCGGGTCTAATGCGTGCTCAGCATCGATGAATGCTGCTTGACCACCATTGCGTTGTACTTCAGCAATTGCATGAAGCGCAACCGTTGTTTTACCTGATGATTCGGGTCCATATACTTCAATAATACGACCTTTAGGGAAACCACCAACTCCAAGAGATAAATCAAGTGTTAATGAACCAGTTGATGATGTAGAAATTTTTCTATCTGCTTGTTCCCCTAATTTCATTACTGAACCTTTACCAAATTGTTTTTCAATTTGCTTTAATGCCATATCTAAGGCAGCTTTACGATCGTTCAATGTATTTCCTCCTTCATTACACGTCTGTTGTGTCTATACATATACTATACTTCAATTTCATAAAATACTCAAGAAAAAAGCGAACATTTATTCGCACTTTTTTCTGCTGTTCTGTAATTATAAGTTGTTTTTTTTATCCATTCAAACGAAACGGCCCAAATTTACTAGCTATTTTTTAATTTTGAATAACCCTGTTCACTTAATAACTGGATAATAAAATTTTGACATGCTTTGACAGCTAACAAACGATTGGTATTGCGCTGAGCTGACAGCTGAAGCTTATACGTATGCACTGTATCTTTTATCGCAATTCCAATCCATACCGTACCAGCTGGGCTACCATCATGTGCATCAGGACCTGCAGCACCCGTCAAACCAACTCCAATATCCGCATCAAATTTCTCACGGGCACTTAAAGCCATTGCTTCTGCACACTGTGAGCTCACAACCGTATATTCTTCAAGAAGTTCTCGAGAGATATCTAGTTGTTTAATTTTCATTTCTTCATTATAAACAACAACACCACCTTGTAATGCTTCTCCTACTCCAGGAATATCCGCTAATGTTGCCATAAAACGTCCTGCAGTTAAGCTTTCTGCAGCAGCTATTGTTAACTTATTATCGATAAGCATTTCCACTAGCTTAGACGATAGTGAATCGTCATTAATACCGTAAAAGTGTTTCCCAACACGTTGTAAAATTTCTTGTTGAATTGGTTCAATTAACTCACGGGCACGTATTTCACTCTCTGCTTGAGCTGTAATTCGTAGCATGACTTCTCCGTCACTAGCAAGCGGTGCAACCGTTGGATTCGTTAAATCTAACAAGTCCGATACTTCTACCTCGAGTGCGGATTCCCCAATACCATAAAAATGAAGCACCTGCGATACGATTTGCTCGCCATCACTAACAATCGATGCTAATAAAGGTTTTGCCTCAAATTGAAACATTGGTTCTAACTCACTCGGTGGCCCAGGTAATAACATATAGAAATGCTTATCTGTTTCATAAAACATCCCGGGTGCCATCCCATGACGATTTGTCAACACCGTCGCACCGTCTAGGACAAGTGCTTGTTTTTTATTATTGTCTGTCATCACGCGATTTCTCACATCAAAAAAATGTTGAATACTCGCCATCGCCTGATCGTTTTGTACAAGATTTACATTTAAATGCTGTGCAATGGTCTCCTTCGTTAAGTCATCCTTTGTTGGACCCAATCCACCACTAAAAATAATGATATCTGCTCGGCTCTCAGCAATCTCAATCGCTTGCAACAATCGTCTCGGATTATCCCCAACAACTGTATGATTGTAAATATGAATTCCTAATTCCGTTAATTGACTTGAAATAAATCGTGCATTCGTGTTATTGATTTGCCCAAGTAATAGCTCCGAACCTACCGCAATAATTTCTGCATTCATGCGTTTTCTCCTCCAAATAAAAAAATACTTTCTATACATATTTACCATAAAGTATAGAAAGTATTCAAAATTGATTAATTAAATTACATTGAGTCTAATAAAAGACGACGATTTTTCCAGAAATAATCGAGACCTGATAACAATGTAAAGAAGAATGCTACATATAACATGATTTGGTCAAATGGGAAATTCCACATTTCAAAAATGATGTTGTGCAATAGTAAAAACGCTAATGCTACCATTTGAGACCATGTTTTAAGCTTTCCTAAGTTACTTGCAGCAATAATGACATTTTGCTCCGCGCCAATTGAACGAAGGCCTGTAACAGCAAACTCACGCGCTACAATGACGATGATTACCCATGCAGGTGCTACACCCCATTGCACTAAAATAATAAATGCTGCTGTGACTAATAATTTGTCCGCTAATGGGTCTAAAAATTTCCCCATATTCGTTACTAAATTATATTTACGAGCTAAGTGACCATCAAAGAAATCGGTAATTGATGCAATAATAAATACAATCGCACCGACTAAATGTTCAATTGGCATTGTAGCGCCAAGTAACGTAATGTTACCCCATCCAAAATTGACAACCATTAAAATAACGAAAATCGGAATCATCACGACACGAGAAACGGTTATTTTGTTTGGTAAATTCATTTCTTTCACCCTTTTTCAAAGAAAATAGCCATCAAATGATGACTATCTTCTGACATTATTTCATTTCAATAACAATATTTTGCGTTGGACGACTTGAAGCAGGAACTAATAGTTTTACTTCTTTGTTGTTAATAAATACTTTCCCTGCTGAAGCAGCACCTAAACGAATTCGAATTGATTCTTGGTCTTTTGCATTATATTCTAACTTTTGACCACTTGAATACATTTTACCTGTTACAAGATTTGCACCTGCAGCAGTTGTAATACCAACCCAGTTTTCGCCAGTCATTTCAACACGAACTTTGAAGTTTTTCGTATTAGATAATGTGTATTTCGTTGTTGCACCATCGCCAGCATCTGTACCTTTTGATAACTTACCAGCTTTTTTCTTTTCTTTCGCTGCTTTTTCTTTAGCAGCTTTCTCTTTCGCCGCTTTTTTCTTAGCAGCAGCTTCTTTTTTCGCTGCTTTTTCTTCTGCTTCTTGATCTTTTACTTCTTGTTCTTTCGTTGTATCTACTTTAGTTTCTGTAGATGTAGCTGCTTTTTGTTCTTGCTTCACGTCATCTGTTACATCATTATTTTTAGATTGATGATTCGCTAAGAACCAAATAACTGCAATCACAACAATGACAACGACAGCCACCGCAATTTTTGGCATTAAATCGGTCATTTTACGTTGTTGCTTAGCTGTTTGCTTAATTTTCGCTGCAGGTTGTGCTGTACGTTGATTCGTACCACCTTTTGGTTGCTGAATCGCAGTTGATACTGTTCCAGCCGCCTCTGCTGCTTTATTCGCAGGAATTTCAGATTTATATGTTTCTAAAATTTCATTGGCATCTAATCCGACTGCCTCTGCGTATTGTTTAATAAATGCACGTACATAAAATGCACCGGGCATTACGCTAAAATTGCCTTCCTCGATGGCAGACAAATAGCGTTTTTGGATTTTTGTGATTTCTTGTAAATCTTCCAAACTATACCCTTTGGCCATTCTCGCTTCTTTTAAGCGAGTACCTAGTTCTGCCAAGTTAAACACCTACCTGTTAAAAGTTAAAGTCTCCAAAACCGCCGAAACCACCTGATTCGTTGAAGAAATCATTTTGTTGCTCATGCTTTTCAAGAATCTGATATGTAATTTCTTCCTCTGGATGATGTCTCAATTCGATTATATAATCGAAATCTTCTAGCGTGTATTCCGAATGTTGAACGAAAATATCAGGATGCTCCACTACTTTAATGGATGGTTGTTGCATCATTTCTCGCACTAATTGTTGATGTCGTTCGTCTGGCGAACGACGCGTCACTGCTCCGTCAATAATAAATACATTATTACCACCATATTCATCACCATGTAGCTTCTGACGCACCGTCTGTTTAATCATTGTAGACGATAAAAAGAGCCATTTTTTGTTCGCACAAACACTGGCTGCTACAATAGATTCCGTTTTTCCAACACGAGGCATACCACGTACCCCAATTAATTTATGTCCTTCTTTTTTAAATAGTTCGGCCATAAAATCAACTAAAATCCCTAGTTCATCGCGTACAAAACGAAATGTCTTCGTTTCGTCGCCCTCACGTTGAATGTAACGACCATGACGAATTGCTAACCGATCTCGCGTTGTTGGTTTTCTAAATTTTGTCACACGAATCATTTCCATCGTAGAGACAATATTTCGAAATCGTTCAATTTGCTCAGCCTTTTCAGCGCGAATCAACATACCGCGACGCACTAAATCGACACCATTAATTGTAACAATATTGACACGCAGCATACCTAATAGCGACGCAATATCTCCTAATAAACCCGGACGATTTACCTGTATCTCATATTCAAAATACCATTCGTTCATACAAGGTTCTCCCTTCATATATAACGATTAAAACATTTCTATGTTTCATAATAGCGGATTTTGTAACAGATTAAAAGAAAAAAAGGAAAACTACGACAAAACGATGACATTCCTTTCATTTTCAAAATCTATTTCATACTTTTTTTATGTACATTGCCAAATACTTGTTGAATGAAAAAAAGCTGAAATCGTCACCTTGTACGTTTCCAGCTTTTTTCATTAAATATACCAGCCACCATTAACACGCATGATTTGTCCGGTCATATAGTCTGCTTTTCCAGATAATAAAAATGATACAAAATGTGCCACTTCTTGTGGTTGGCCTGCTCGTGCCATCGGAATTTCCGATACAACATCCGCAAGCTCTTGCTCGGTTAAATGCCCATTCATCGATGTTTGAATCATCCCCGGTGACACAGCATTTACTTTCATACCATTAAAAGCGACTTCCTGTGCATAGGCTTTTACAAAACTATGCACCGCACCCTTAACCGCTGAATACATCACTTCGCCAGCGCCACCCGCTTCGCCCCAAATTGAGCCAATCATGGCGATATAGCTCGATTCATGACGACGCATTTTAGGTGCTAGTTCTCGAATAATTTCTACAGGCGATTGCACATGCACCATCCAAAGCGACTGCATATCACTCGCAGTTGTATCATCAATTAATTTATATAAGGCTTGCCCACTCGCTACAACAATCGCTTCGATATCAAAAATAGACTGTGCAAGCTTTTCTGCAGCTCCTGGTATACTGAGCTCCGCTTGAATCATCATAAATTCTTGCTCAGGATAACACGCCATTAATTCTTCAGCTAATGCTGTCACGGGATGGCGATTGTATTGTAAGTATAAGCTAAAACCATCCTTCGCAAGCTCACGAGCCGTCGCCGAACCAATTGCACCTGAAGCACCTAACACTAAACAAAAGCGTTTCATTAAGCTTGCGCCTCTTTTGTTAATGGATTAATCGTAAAGACAGATTGTTGGCTTTCACCTGTGATCGATGTTAATGCTTGCTCGACATCCGCTATCGTTAACTCTTCAATAACTGGGACAATATCAAATAGATTCATATCATTGAATTTATAACGTGTAAATTGGTTCGCAATAAACTCGATTGAATTTAATGCACGTAAATTAAAGCCAATTTTACGACGTTTCACACGGTCTAAATCTTCTTGTGTAAATGGTAGTTGTACGGCTGCATCCTCCATAACTTGTTTCATTGCTGCAATCAATTCAGTCGGATAAGCAGTATCTGAACCTACCATTGCAAAACCGAAACCTTCTTCTAATGAAAAGTCATAGGAATACGATTCATCAATCCAGCCTTGTTGGTACACTTCTTCATAAAATGCAGAAGAGCGACCATATAATAAATCAAGCGCTAACTGGATAGCTAATTCATGCTTCATCATTTCCGCACCCTGCAAGCTCACTTCACGCGCTTTAAATGATACATACGCTTTCGGTTTTAATACGTCCATTTCTAATGTACGTTCTTTTACCGCTACATCCGATGCTTCCTCTACATGAATACGATTGATTGGCTGTGGCGCTGCGAATGTTTTCGTTTGTTGATTATCACGAATCGTTTGCATCATTTCCTCTGGATCCACATTCCCAATCGCAAATAATAGCATATTTGATGGATGGTAGAATGTGTTGTAGCACGTATATAAATGCTCTGCTGTAATGCCATCAATCGATTCAACAGTACCCGCAATATCAATTTTCACAGGATGCTCGTGGTAAAGATTTTCGATTGAGCCAAAATAAACGCGCCAATCTGGTTGGTCATCGTACATTTGGATTTCTTGTCCAATGATGCCTTTTTCTTTATTAACCGTTTGCTCTGTGAAATAAGGCTGTTGCACGAAATCTAATAATGTATTCGTGCTTTCCTTAATATGGTCCGTTGCTGAGAATAAATACGCTGTACGTGTAAATGACGTAAAGGCATTTGCTGAAGCCCCGTACTCACTAAATTTTTGGAAAATATCGCCCTCTTCTTTTTCAAACATTTTATGCTCTAAGAAATGCGCGATACCATCTGGTACAGTTACTGCCTCTTCCTCACCTAATGGCACGAATGAACGGTCAATTGAACCATATTTTGTTGTAAAGGTAACGAATGTTTTCGAGAAGCCTTTTTTCGGTAAAATATAGACCTCTAAACCATTCGGTAATTTTTCATAATGTAATGTTTCTTCTAATTGATCAAAGTGGATTTTTTCCATTACTATGCATCCTCCCCGCTTAAGAAGTAAACAGTTTCTTTTTTCAATTGTGCTGCCATTGCTACAACATCCTCTTTCGACACTGCATCCCATTTCGCACTCATATTTTCAACTGTAAATTCTTCTGGTAATTCACGATATTGATTGTAAAGCTCGATTTGGCCACGAGCTGAATCTAATGCTTCTTTTAATTGATTTTTCAGCATTGCCTTTGTTTGCATAATTTCTAAATCCGAAATATCACCTTGACGGATTGCTTCTAATTGTTCATCGATTAAACGACGCGCTTTTTCTTCATTTTCTGCTTCAATTCCTGACATCACGTACATTAAACCGTACTGTGCTGAGTATGAGCTTGAGCAGTAGTAAGCCAGACTTTCTTTTTCACGCACATTCATAAATAATTTCGCATGTGGGTAACCACCAAAAATCCCGTTAAAGATTTGCATTTTCGGGAAATCCGGGCTTGTAAACTGCACCGGCGTTGAATAACCGATATGTAGTTTCCCTTGGCGTGTATCAAATGTTTCTTTTGTGTAGTCTGCTGTTGCATGTGATTCTGGTAATGCAGGTGCCACTTTTGGTTTACGTGCACTAAATGGGAATACTTCTTTCAGCGATTGAATCATTTGTTGTTCGTCAATGTCACCAATAACGAAAATATCAATTTCATCTTCATTTAGCATCGCTTCGTATGCTTCTTTTAAGCTCGCTGGTGTAACAGCTTGAACCGTTTCAACCGTACCATTTACTGATGTTGATACTGGATGATTTGGACGTAAGATTTCTTGCAGACGTTTTTGTGCATAACGTGATTTATCGTCAAATACAGATTGAATACGTTCAACAACCATTTCGCGTTCACGTTCGACAATCGTTTGTTGGAAAAGTCCTTGTTCATCAAGATTTGGTTCAAACAGCACCGTATGCATTAATGATAATACTTCATTCAATACATCGCCTGTTTTTAAATAATGGTCATTTACTGTTTCAACATTTAATAAAACGATTTGCTCATTTCCTTGTTTTGTCGTATCTAAGTAGAGCACCGTACCATATAAATCATCTAATTTCATGCGCATCGCTGCCGCTGATTGGAATTTCGCATTACTATGTTGTAATACATTTGTCAGCACTGTACGATTTGCCGCTTCTTCTGTATTTAATGGTCGCTTTAATTTAATTGAAAAATTAATTGTTTTAAATTGCTCTGATTTACGCGTGAAAATTGTAACACCTTCCGCGATTTCCGTTCTGTTAAACATGTGACCCCTCCTAATTCTCCTGGGTAAAACACCATTAGTACCACTATATATGAGTTTTCTTTGCTTTGGCAACTAATGGTGGCTAAAAACACTAAAAAACGAAGCACAACGCAAAAACACTGTGCTTCGTTCTTTATTTTATGCGAAAAACCACTAACGTTTTCCTTTAATATAAGGCTTACCAGACGCCTTTGGTGCATTGGCTTTCCCAATGAATCCTGCAAGCGCTAGAATCGTTAAGACATACGGTAAAATCAATAAGATTACTTCCGGAATATCTTTTACGTACGGAATCGAAGCACCCGCGATACTTAATGACTGCGCTAAACCGAAGAATAACGCCGCACCTAATGCACCTAGTGGATGCCACTTACCAAAGATCATCGCCGCAATGGCCATGAAACCTTGTCCTGAAATGGTTAATGCACTGAAGTTACCAGCGATAGCCTGTGCATAGATTGCGCCACCAATACCACCTAGTGCACCTGAAATCATTACCGCGATATAACGCATTTTCGTTACATTAACACCCATTGTATCTGCGGCAACAGGATGTTCCCCTACTGCACGTAGACGTAAACCAAATGGCGTTTTATAAATAACGAACCATGCAAGAAATGCAACAGCAATTGCTAACACAGATGTCATGTGTAAATCATGGAAGAACATACGGCCAATAACAGGAATATCGCCTAATACTGGCACATCATAACGTCCAAAACGCTCTGAAATCGAATCCGTTTGTCCCTTATCATAAATCATTTTCACAGAGAATACAGCAAGCGCTAACCCTAACATGTTAAGCGCTACCCCAGTTACGGTTTGATCCGCTCGGAATGAAATCGCTGCAACAGCTAATAATAGTGAGAAGATGGCACCGACTACCATGGCAACTACTAAGCCTAACCAAGGGGCCCATCCTGCTAGTTTATCTGCAAATGTTAAGTTGAAAATAATACTAATGAAGGCACCGATAATCATAATACCTTCAAGCCCGATATTAACAACACCTGAACGCTCCGTGAATACACCACCGATAGCTGTCATAATAAGCGGGGCCGCATAGAAAATGGCAGAAGGGATGATGAAGTATAACACATCTAAAAAACTCATGTTATTTTCCCTCCTTTATTTTCTGAGTATCTTTATTTTTCTTGCCGAATTTTTCAAGACCTAATCGAATAAGGTAACCTGATGCGACGAAGAAGATGATTAATGCGATAACAATCGATACGATTTCTGTTGGAATACCTGCTTCATTTGGCATATTCAAACCACCATTTTTCAGTGCACCGAATAAAATGGCACCTAATAGCACACCAAACGGTTGGTTAGCGCCTAATAATGCAACGGCGATACCATCAAAACCAATACCTGTTGCAGCGGTCATTTTCATCATGTTGCCGAATGTACCAAGTGCTTCCATCGCACCACCAACACCCGCAAACATACCTGAGATGACCATTGCTAAAATAATATTACGACTAACATTCATCCCTGCATACTCAGAGGCATTCTTGTTGAAACCAACTGATTTCAACTCATAACCTAATGTTGTTTTTTCTAATAAAATCCACATAATAATAACAGCTAAAATTGCGACAACAAAGCCCCAGTGTAAACGAGAGAATTGTGTCATTGATGATAGCCATTCAGATGCAAGTGACGCAGATGGATAAATTTTATCCGTTTTCTCGCCGCCATCGCTAATTGCTGAAATGGCTGCGTTAGCTGTATGAAGAGCAATATAGTTCATCATAATTGTTACGATAACTTCATGCACTTGTAATTTTGCTTTTAATAATCCTGGAATAAAGGCCCAAATACCACCCGCTACTGCAGCCGCTAAAATTGCGACAACAGCATGTAAGCCTGTTGGCATTTCGAAGGCTTGACCAACATACGCTGCTGCAAGCCATCCCATAATTAATTGGCCTTCAACACCGATATTAAACATCCCTGTACGGAATGCAAAAGCGACCGCTAAACCAGAAAAAACATACGGTGTAATCGTACGAACGGTTTCACCTATATTATAAGTGTCACCAAATATCCCATTCCAAAGCGCTGAATACCCTGCTACTGGATTAAATCCTGAAACAAGCATCACAATCGCGCCGACAATTAATCCTAAAATAACTGAAACAACTGGCACGAGAATATTGACCATACGTTGTGACATTATTCTCCACCTACCTTATCTAATGATGGTTTTTTCACTGTTTGACCAGCCATTAATAAACCAAGCTGTTGTTCTGTTGTTTCTTGTGGTTTTACCGTATCAATAATATGTCCGTCATGAATAACTGCAATTGTATCCGATACGTTCATAACCTCGTCTAATTCAAACGAAATCAGTAATACGGCTTTTCCTTTATCACGTTGCTCGATTAGACGGCGGTGAATAAATTCGATTGCCCCTACATCCAACCCACGTGTTGGTAATGCCGCAATCAATAACTCTGGGTCACGATCGATTTCACGACCAATAATTGCTTTTTGTTGGTTACCACCTGATAATGCACGTGCCTCAGTTGATACACTTGGTGTACGCACATCAAATTCTTGAATGATTTTTTCTGCTAATTTATCGATTTTTTTATAATCGATAATACCACCTTTAGAAATAGGCGATTGATAATAGGTTTGAAGTGCAATATTATGTCCAATTGGGAAATCCAATACCAGACCATGCTTATGACGGTCTTGTGGAATATGCCCCAAGCCAGATTCTGTAATCTTACGTGGCTTCAACCCTGTAAGTTCTTGACCTTTTAAGAGTACCTTACCTGAAGATATCTTTCGAAGACCGGTGATTGCTTCGATTAGCTCGGATTGTCCATTACCATCAATACCAGCAATCCCCACAATCTCTCCAGCTCGGACGGTCAAACTTAAATCTTTCACGCGATCGACGCCTCGATTGTCTTTCACATTTAAACCTGTCACTTCTAAAATCGTTTCTTTCGGCGTAGCAGCCGTTTTTTCTGTTTTAAATACTACTTGACGACCTACCATCATCTCAGCTAGTTCATCTGGATTTGTCTGTGCAGTTGTCACAGTACCAATCCCTTGCCCTTTACGAATAATTGTTACACGATCTGAAACTTCCATAATTTCTTTTAGCTTATGCGTAATTAAGATAATCGACTTACCTTCTGAAATTAAGCGCTTCATAATTTGAATTAATTCCGTAATTTCTTGCGGTGTTAACGAAGCGGTTGGTTCATCGAAAATCAAAATCTCTGCACCACGGTAAAGCGTTTTTAGAATTTCCACACGTTGCTGCATACCTACTGAAATATCTTCAATTTTTGCATAGGCATCAACATTCAAACTATATTGTTCTGACAGTTGTTGCACTTTTTTAGCAGCTTTTTTAATATTTACTGTGCCGAACGCTGTTGGCTCATTTCCCAAAATAATATTTTCCGTCACCGTGAAGTTTTCAACTAACATAAAGTGTTGGTGAACCATGCCGATACCTAAATCATTCGCTTTGTTTGGATCTGAAATCTTCACTTCTTCTCCACGAACTTTAATCGTACCTGCTTCCGGTTGATATAAACCAAACAGAACATTCATCAACGTCGATTTCCCTGCACCATTTTCTCCTAATAATGCATGAATTTCTCCTTTTGCTAATTGAAGGGTGATATTATCATTTGCTACAAAATCCCCAAATTGCTTACGGATATTAAGCATTTCGATCACATATTCCAATGTGCTCACTCCTTCAAAATTCTCTTAAAAATAGTTTGTAATGGATTTATAAGGTTAATTAAATTAACACATGTAAAAATTCGAAATGTTCAAATTTTTACATGCAATAAATTAAAAATTTATTACAAAATAAACATGAGGGCAGACATTTGCCCTCATGAAATACCGGACATAATCGCGGCAATACTACTATTTTTCTGGTTGCTC
Source organism: Kurthia sp. Dielmo (assembly GCF_000307285.2). NCBI lineage: Bacteria > Bacillati > Bacillota > Bacilli > Caryophanales > Caryophanaceae > Kurthia > Kurthia sp. Dielmo. The sequence continues at coordinate 599,525 of NZ_HE578956.1, read as the reverse complement.
AGGAACTTCAATTTTACCAGCGATGATATCTTCTTTTGCTGCGTCAACTTCTTTTTGTGTTTTATCAGAAATTGCACCGTGTGAATCAGCAAGACCTACACCATCATCTTTAAGACCGTAAGTTACTGTTTCGCCACCTGGGAAATCACCATCAGCTGAACGTTTGATCATATCTTGCGCAGCAACGTCAACGCGTTTTAATACAGATGTCATCACAATATTTGTTTTATCGTCAACTTTACCTTCATCATATTGGTCACGGTCTACACCGATTGCCCATACGTCATTACCAGATTTTTTCTGAGCAATTGCTTCAGTGAATAAACCTTGACCTGTACCACCAGCTGCATGGAATACGATATCCGCGCCACCGTCATACATACGTTTAGAGATTGCTTGGCCTTTCGCTGCGTCACCAAATGAACCAGCATATTGAACGTCAACTTTCACTTTAGGATCAGCTGCTTTAGCACCTGCTACGAAACCTGCTTCAAAACCACCGATGATATTACCTTCCATACCACCTAAGAAGCCAACTTTACCAGTTTTTGATTCTAATGCTGCGGCAACACCCGCTAAGTAAGAAGCTTCGTTTGCTTTAAACATAATTGATGTAACATTATCTAAATCTGGTACTACTGAATCGATAATAGCGATTTTCGCATCTTTTTGTTGAGCGGCTACTTCTTTCACTGAGTCTTCTAATTTAAATCCTACTGCAAATACTAAGTCAAAGTCACGACGAACTAAGTTGTTAATATTTGTTGTAAAATCAGAGTCAGAAGCTGATTGTAAATAATCGTAACCACCATCGCCTTTTTTCAGACCAGCCTCTTTCCCATAAGCTTGTAGACCTTCCCAAGTTGATTGGTTAAATGAACGGTCATCAATACCACCTGTATCCGTTACCATTGCTACTGAGAATGAATCTTTGTTGTCTCCACCTTTAGAATCGTCTTTCGAATCACTTGAACCACAAGCTGCCAATAAAGTACCTGACGCTAATAATGCTGTCAATGCTAAACCAATTTTACGCTTTTTCAATTTGGAGTCCTCCCAAAAAAGTGAAATTTTTATTTTTTGTATTGCTACGATAGCAGAAATAAATACGCTGATTTGTTATACACGCTTACGAACTACATGAAAGCTAAATTTATCAGCTCGGAAATAGTTGCGTGAGTAAAGAACCACTCGATCGTTATCATCATAGTGGAACTGCTTTAATACGAGTAAAGCTTGATCTGCTTTACAATTTAAGATTGGAGATACTTCATTGTGATAGCCAATAGGGTCAATATATGTCACTGCATATGACACGTGAATATCACCTGATTGTTCTAAAGATTGAAAAATCGATGGATTCTCCATTGTTAAAAAATCTGCCGATAGATAACTACTTGGCACTTGGTCTACACAATAGACGACGGGTTCCCCATCCGCTGTACGAACACGTTTAATCGTCATTATAGATTCATCTTCATCGCATTGAAAGCGCTTAATATCTTCTTCAGTCGAAATAGAAGCCGTGGAACTAATATATGTTGTGCCAGGCTCCATGCCTACTTCTTCGATCATTGAAGAAATGCTCGAAAGTTGTTCAATTCCTGATGTGAACACGGGTTTTGGGTTAACGAAAGTACCTACACCATGCCTGCGAACAATGATATTTTCCTCTTCCAACAGTCGCAATGCTTCACGAAGCGTTGCGCGACTGACTCCTAATGATTTAGAAAGTTCAAATTCTGATGGTAGTTTTTCATTTTCTTTAAAAACACCATTTTCAATATCCGTCTTTAAATGATCAATTACTTGGAGATACAGATGACGATGATCTGATTTTATAGCCATTCAAATCACCACCAATCAGTCATCAGACATCAGACGTAGAACATTTCTGCTAATCAGACAATACTATATCACTTTTAATTTAATAAATAAATAGCTTTAAACAAAAACTGTGTTAAAACAGCGAAAATTTTCTAACATTTATAATTTTTTCGTCAATTGTATAGTAAAAAAATGCAGGGATTCCAAAAACTTCCCTGCATTTATATCAATTTACTTACTTATTAATATTTGACGTGGCTTACTTTTTTCCGCAGGACCTACAACACCATGTTCTTCCATCTGATCCATGATGCGAGCAGCTCTCGCATAGCCAATTTTTAACTTGCGCTGTAAAAATGATACAGATGCATTGTCCTGTTCTACAACAAGGCGCACCGCTTCATTATAAAGCTCATCTGTATCCTCATCTGCCTCAGGTGCAATGTCCTCATCTGTTGGAATCATTTCTTCTTGGTATTGTGCTTTTTGCTGACTAATGACATATGCGACAATATCTTGTACTTCTTCATCTGAAACAAATGCACCTTGAACACGTGTCGGTTTTGATTCACCAGAAGGTAGGAATAGCATATCCCCACGTCCTAGTAAACGCTCTGCCCCGCCCATATCCAAAATAGTACGTGAATCAATTTGTGACGATACAGCGAATGCAATACGAGATGGAATATTCGCCTTAATAACCCCCGTTAACACATTTACAGAAGGTCTTTGAGTGGCAATAATTAAATGAATGCCTGCCGCACGCGCCATTTGTGCTAAACGCATAATCGAATCTTCTACATCGCCTGCTGCTACAAGCATTAAATCAGCAAGTTCATCCACAATCACAACAATAAAAGGTAAATGTGGATGCTTTTCATTATTTTCTTCGTTAAATCGATCTACATGTTTATTATAACCTTCAATATTTCTTGTGCCTGTATGTGAAAATAAATCATAGCGTCGTTCCATCTCACTAACTACTTTCTTTAGGGCTTCAGAAGCTTTGCGTGGGTCCGTTACAACGGGTGCCAATAGATGCGGCACACCATTATAAACACTTAATTCAACCATTTTAGGGTCAATCATCATCATTTTTACTTCATGTGGTTTAGCCCGCATTAAAATACTAATAATAATACTATTAATACAAACTGATTTACCACTACCAGTAGAACCTGCTACTAATAAATGTGGCATTTTGTTTAATTTTGTTAGTTTTGCCTCTCCTGAAATATCGCGACCTAAGCCAACAACCAATTTTTCATCTGGTTTATTACTTGGAGAAGCTTCTAATACAGAACGTAAGCTAACCATTGAAATTTCTTTATTCGGCACTTCAATCCCCACAGCAGATTTACCTGGAATTGGCGCTTCAATACGAATATCTTTTGCAGCTAATGCCAATGCCATATCATCTTGTAAATTAACGATTTTACTAACCTTCACGCCACGTTCAGGTAAAACTTCATATTCTGTAACAGCTGGCCCCAAATGCACTTCTGTCACATTAGCCTGAACACCAAAAGCATCTAATGTTTGCTCAATCGTTCTAGCATTTTGTTCAATAACTTCAAATTCAGCAGACTGATCTTTTACGGGCGGCAAGGCGAGTAAATCCATTTTTGGTAAATCATAAGCCTCATTTTGTACTATACCCGCTTCTGACATAATAGTATCTTGTTGTTTCTGTGAATTTTTGTCTATTTTTTCCTCTTCTTTAACTACTGGTTGTTCTTCTTCGACTGCAATATTTTGCGTATAAGCTGAAATGTTCAACGCTGGTTTTTTTATACTGTCAGATTTACTATCTGCTATAACAGTTTCTTCTTTAGCTTTCTGACTAGTTTTGTGTTGTTTTGACTTATCAGAAATAACTGGCTCTAGCTCTTCTTCCATTTTTTCTTCACGAGCATACATAACCTCGTCACGTCTTTTAGCAATTTCCTCACGCCACTTTGGAATTTGTTCCATTAAATACGGTACAAGTGCTTTCCCTGTCAATAAGATGATGCCAATCGCAATAAATAATACAGCTACTATTTTCGACCCTGTCATGTCCACGAGATTGTGAAATACTGCATACAAAACTGTTCCTAAAAGGCCGCCTCCAAGAAACCCATCTGGTTCTATATACGATTTTTCATGTACAATTAAGCCCCAGCTTTCGCTTAAAATACTTGTATTACGGTCAATCGATTCTCCATTATATAAATCATTAAACATCGCAATATGACTAAACAATGTCACACTACATAATAAACTGACGACACCCCAAATATAGCGATTTTTAAATGCTGGTAGCGTACGTCGCATCATCAAATAAACCGCATACCAAATCATAAAGATTGGTAATAATAAATACCAATTACCAATTAATAATTTACTGAGTCCTTGAAAAAAACGCCCAATTAAACCAAACTGAAACATTGTAATAAAAGCAACTGCTATTAAAACTAGTCCGACAATTTCATAAGACAAGGAAGGTCGCTTTTTTGCTGTCGCTTGTTTTTTCATCGGTGTTTTACGAGCATTAGGCTTCTTTGAAGACTCACGCTTCGTTGTTGTCGTTTGTTGTTTGCGAGTCGTCGTTTGCTTTGTCTTGTTCGACGCCATGCCGTCACCTACTTTCTTTCTTCATTATACCTTGTAGTAAAAATGAAAAAAAGGATTCCCTGCCAAGAGGCAAGGAATCCCTTTTAGAATAATTAATATTCCATGATAATTGGAATAATCATTGGACGACGTTTTGTTTTTTGGTATAAGTAACCATTTAACGTATCACGAATTTCTTGTTTAATACTTGTCCATTCATAAGAACCTTTTGTTACGTATTTTTCAACAACGCCTCGTACAAGTTTTGCTGATTCATCCATTAGCTCTTCAGATTCACGTACATACACGAACCCACGAGATAAGATTTCTGGACCTGAGGCAATTTTTTTCAATTTACGATTAATTGTTACAACAACGATGAAAATACCATCTTGTGATAGTAATTTACGATCACGCAATACGATGTTACCCACATCGCCGACACCAATACCATCGATTAAAACGTTCCCCGCTGTTACGCGGCCAGCCATACGCATTTTACCATTTTTGTATTCGACAATATCACCTTTATCCGCGATAAAGATTTGTGATTTTTGTAAACCGACATCTTGCGCTAATTTTGAATGCGTAATTAACATACGATATTCACCTTGGATTGGGATAAAGTATTTAGGTTGCATTAGATTTAGCATTAATTTTAAATCTTCTTGTGAACCATGTCCTGATACGTGAACTTTTTTATCTGCTGAGAATACTTTTGCACCTAGCTTAGATAATTCATTCATTGTATCAGCCATTTGCACTTCCATGCTTGGAGATGGTGTAAATGTAATTAAAACCGTATCATTTTGTTTAATGCGTAAATCGCGGTGGTGTTTACGGATAATTTTTTCTAATCCTTCAAGTGGTTCACCTTGATTACCTGTAATAATTGCAACGATTTCATTATCTTCATAATCAGACATTTTATTAACTGGAATGATTTTTTCTGAATCAATTTCTAAATAGCCTAAACGCATACCTACTTCAAAAATTGTTTCTAAGCTACGACCTACGATTGCCACTTTACGACCTGAAGCAATTGCCTGATCAAATACTTGTTGAATACGAATGAAGTTAGATGCGTATAACGCTACTAGAATACGGCCTTCTGCTTTGTGGAATGTTTTTTCTAAACGAGTTTTTACAACGTTCTCTGATAATGTATAGCCTTCTTTTTCAGCTTCTGTAGAATCTGACATTAAGATGAATACACCTTCATCACCAAGCGCTGCCATTTTAGCGATGTCTGGGCGATATTTACCTTTTGCTGATTGATCAAATTTAAATTCACCTGTATGAACGATAGCACCCTCTGATGTATGGAATACAACACCTAATGAGTCTGGAATACTATGCGTTGTATGGAAGAATGTCACATACGTCGTTTTAAAGTTCATACGGCTTTTGTTTGTTACCTCAAAGAATTTTACTTGATGAGGCGCTGGATTTGCTTTTAAATGTTCTTTTGCTAACGCAATTGTTAAACGAGAGCCATATACTGGTGCATTTACTTTACTTAATAAGTAAGCCACCGAACCGATAGCATCTTCGTGACCATGTGTTAAGAAAATCCCTTTGACACGATCTTTATTTTCTACTAAGTAACTCATATCTGGAATGACATAATCAATCCCTAACATTTCGTCCTCTGGAAACATTAATCCACTATCTACTACGAAAATATCATCGTCGATTTCGACAACGTACATCGCTTTACCGATTTCACTCACGCCACCTAGTGGAATAACGCGAATCGTTTCATTTTTAATTTTTGCCACTTCTTTTCCTCCTAAAATATATCCCGTACAGCAACCACTTACACTCATTATAATTGTTTACCCAATATTACACAATTAAAAAAATGTCAATTCATGCCGTTATATCACGTTTCCAAAAAAAAAGAGTATCTAGATTTTCTCTAGAATACTCTCGGTCAATTAATCTACTTAAACCGTAGCAAAAGATTTTTGTTGTTCAAAATAAGCATCCCATACAATATCAAATGCTGCCTTCTCTTCATCTGTTAACGCTACGATTGGTAAACGTACATTCTCATTACATAAACCTAATTTTGATAACGCATATTTAACTGGTGATGGACTTGGTTGCGCGAATAATGCTCGAATTAACGGTAATAATGCTTGATGAATTTTTGCTGCTTCTGCATGACGGCCCTCTTTAAATAAAGAAATCATCGTTTGCATATCATTCCCAACAACATGTGCCGCTACTGATATAACACCATGTCCACCAACTGCTAATAATGGTAATGTAATGCCGTCATCCCCACTATACACTTTGAAATCATCTGGAGTTGAAGCAAGGATTTCAGACATTTGGTCTAAATCACCACTTGCTTCTTTAATGATTTGGATATTTGGTACTTGTGCCAGTTTGGCAACCGTTTCCGGTGCAATATTAATGCCTGTACGTCCTGGAATATTATAAAGCATTACTGGAATATCTACAGACTGCGCAATATCAACAAAGTGAGCGTAGATTCCGCGTTGATTTGGCTTATTATAGTAAGGTGCTACTAGCATAACACCATCTACCCCAGCAACTTCAGCTTTTTGAGCCATAATTTTTGAATAGTATGTTTCATTATCACCAACACCTGCAATAACTGGTACACGACCGTTAACGCGGTCTACTGTATATTTTAAAACATCTAATTTTTCTTCCGTTGACAATGTTGGAACTTCTCCTGTTGTGCCTAATACAACAATTGTATCTGTTCCAGTTGAAATTAAATGTTCAATCATACCCGCTAAATGTTTATAGTCTACCATTGCTCCATCTTTCGTAAATGGTGTGACCATTGCTGTTCCAATATTACCTAAATCCATTTTTGCCATCCCCTTAAATTTTATAGTAAGCCGTCTTCAAGCATTGCTTCTGCAATTTGCACTGAGTTAAGTGCTGCACCTTTTAATAGATTGTCTGATACAACCCACAGATGGAAGCCTTTATCATTATTTAAATCTTTACGAATACGACCTACAAACGTTTCACCTTTACCTTCTGCTTCAAGTGGCGTTGGATATTCTTGGTTTGCTGGATCATCTTGTAATACAACCCCCGGTGCAGCTTTTAAGACGTTTTGAATATCTGCAACTGTAACACCTGCTTGAGCTACTTCAATAAAGATTGACTCAGAGTGCCCTGCCACAACTGGTACACGTACACAAGTTGCTGCTACTGGTAATTCAGGTGCATGCATAATTTTTTTCGTTTCATTAATCATTTTCATTTCTTCGTATGTAAAACCATTATCAGTGAAAACATCGATTTGTGGTAATACATTACGCGCAATTGGGAAGTGACGTTTATCGCCTTTAACCGGTAAAATAGTTGCTTCTACATCTTTCCCTTTTTCCCATTGTACACTTTGCTCATGCAGTTCTTCGATTGCACTAACACCAGAGCCTGATACAGCTTGATATGTCGACACAATTAAATTATTTAAACCGTATGCTTGACGAATTGGCTCAAGTGCTACCATCATTTGAATTGTTGAACAGTTTGGATTTGCAATAATTCCTTTATGTTCTTTAATATCTGCACGATTTACTTCTGGCACAACAAGCGGAACATCGGGGTCCATACGAAATGCACTCGTATTATCAATTACGACCGCGCCTCGTTCTGCTGCAGCATGTGCTAATGCCGTTGATACAGAACCACCTGCTGAAAATAATGCTACATCGACTCCTTCAAATGATTCTGGTGTTGCTTCTTCAAGTACATATGTTTCGCCATTGAATGATAACTCCTTGCCAGCAGAACGCTTTGATGCAAGTAACTTCAATTTACCTACTGGAAACTTTCTCTTTGAAAGTTGCTCCATCATTTTTGTTCCTACTGCTCCTGTAGCACCGACAACTGCTACTGTTAATTGTTTCGTCATCATCCATCTCTCCCTATGTTTATAAAAAACTATAATTGGCGTTATTGTATCACAATAATTCAGTATTGTGTATAATAATCCGACTATTTTGGATATTCTAGCATTTTAAAGCGTTTACATAACGAAATATAACATGAACTAAAGTTTTCATTTAAACAAAAAAGAAATAAGATGCATTTGACTGCATCTCATTTCTTTATTTTTCTTTATCATTAAAAATAACGGATCTAGCATGTGGTTTCGTTAAAATACGTTCAATTACACGTTCAACACTTGCCTCTGATACCGCAGCCAATTCCGCTAAAGATTGTTCTACTGTTCGCTCTTCCCCGTATGTTAATTCATTTCGTGCATTACGGTTCATGTAATCAAAACTCGTTTCTAAGCCTAATAATAAACCACTTTCTAATTGAATTTTTGCACGTTGAATTTCTTCTAACGTTACACCATTATTTTTAATATCCTCAATAACCGCAAGAATCGTTTCTTCCATTTGAGCAAGCTGTTTCATCGATGTACCACCATAAATCATCCATGCGCCCATATCTTCATAAGAAGAATAATATGAATAAACACTGTATGCTAATGCTTTTTCTTCACGAACTTTTTGGAATAAACGTGAAGACATCGAATCCCCAATAATATTGTTTAATACAAGTAAGCTAACGATGTCTGGATCCGAAACTGCTAGGCCTTCATACCCTAGTACAAGATGAGCTTGTTCAATCGCCATTTTTCGTTCTACTGCATCTGCATGGAAGATTGGTTTTGTATGATGTACCTGTTCACGTGCCTCATTATCAAATTGATTAAATGTTTCTATAACAAAATCAATGAGTGCATCATCAATATTACCCGCTAATGAAATAATCACTTCACTCGGTGTATAATGTTCATTCATAAATGCTTTAATTTTTCTTTCGTAAAAGTGCGAAGTGTTTCCTCTGTCCCTAAAATGGGTGCCGCCATTTGTGAACCGGCAAACATTGTTTGCCATAAACGTTCATCTACGCTATCCTCTGGATCATCCTCACTCATCGCAATTTCTTCTAATATAACTTGGCGTTCTTTTTCAATATCTTCTTCACGAAATGCTGAATTAAAAAATAAATCAGCTAAAAGGGCAATCGTTTTTCGTGCCTCGTAATCAAGCGATACAGCATAATAACAAGTCTGGTCCTTTGAAGTAAATGCATTTGTCTGTGCACCTAATCGGTCAAATTCCTCTGCTAGTTGTTTTGCTGTACGTTCAGCTGTCCCTTTGAACAACATATGTTCAATAAAATGTGTTAACCCATTGTCTTCGGGTTTTTCATAGCGAGAACCCACATTCACAAAAATACCAATTGCTACCGAGCGCATATGTGGCATTTTTTCTGTAATAATTCTTAAGCCATTAGGGCATACTTGTTTTGTTGTCATATTCGCCTGCTAATTCATCTGTTACAATTAAATTAACAGCTTTCACCTCACTTTTAATCTCCATTTTACTCAGCCTACTATAGCACAACAACACAAAAAAAGCGCAATACATGGCGTATTACACTTTATTTTATAAAAAGACTAAATTTCTTCTACAGCTGCTTTCTCTTCTTGAATAACAACTTTACGTGATAAGTTCACACGATGTTTCGCATCAACTTCAATACATTTCACACGTAATTCATCACCTAATTTTAAAACATCTTCAACATTATTTGTACGTTCTTCTTGGATTTCAGAAATATGAAGCAAGCCGTCTTTACCTGGGAAAATTTCTAAGAAAGCACCGAATTTTTCAATACGTTTTACTTTCCCCATGAAATATTCGCCAACTTGTGCTTCGCGAACAATTCCTTCAATCATTTCTTGCGCTTTTTGAATCATCTCTTGATCAACAGAAGCAATGAAAATCGTACCATTTTGTTCGGTATCAATCTTAACACCCGTTTCATCAATGATTTTATTAATTTGCTTACCCCCAGGTCCAATAACATCACGAATTTTTTCTGGTTTAATTTGCATTTTTTTGATTTTCGGAGCATGTGTTGATAACTCTTCACGAGGACCTGATAATGTTGCAAGCATTGAATCTAAAATAATCATACGACCACGTTTTGCTTGTTCTAAAGCTTCTTCTAAAATTGCACGGTTAATGCCATCAATTTTAATATCCATTTGAAGTGCCGTTACACCTTTAGCTGTACCTGCTACTTTAAAGTCCATATCACCAAGATGATCTTCCATACCTTGAATATCTGTTAATACCGCATAGTTGTCACCTTTTTTCACAAGACCCATTGCGATACCTGCTACAGGTGCTTTTAATGGTACACCAGCATCCATCATTGCAAGACAAGAACCACAAATTGATGCTTGTGACGTCGAGCCATTTGATTCAAGCACTTCTGATACACAACGAATTGTGTAGGGGAAATCTTTTTCATCTGGAATGACAGCAAGTAATGCACGTTCACCTAAAGCACCATGCCCAATTTCACGACGACCAGGACCACGCATTGGACCAACTTCACCAACTGAGAATTGAGGGAAGTTGTAATGATGCATGAAACGTTTATTCTCTTCGACACCTAAGCCATCAATTAATTGCACTTCTGATAATGAGCCTAATGTACAAACAGATAACGCTTGTGTTTGACCACGTGTAAATAAGCCTGAACCATGCGCACGAGGAAGTAAATTAACTTCTGAAGAAAGTGGACGAATTTCATCTAATTTACGACCATCAGGACGAATTTTTTCATCCGTAATTAAACGACGTACTTCATCCTTAACCATTTTATCCAATACCTGTGAAACTTGTTTTAATTGCGCTTCTGCATCTGCAACATCGCCAATTTTCTCAGTATAAGCTTCCATTACAAGTGCTTTTACTGCATTAATTGCTTCATCACGTGCATGCTTCTCATATGTTTGAATAGCAGCGATCATTTGAGGTTCATATGCATCATTGATTTCTGCAATAAGCGTAGCATCTAACTCATGTAATTCCACAGCCATTTTTTCTTTTCCACATTCAGCTGCAATTTTTTCTTGGAAAGCGATGACCTTTTTAATTTCTTCGTGACCGAAAAGAATTGCTTCAAGCATTGTTTCTTCAGGAACTTCTAGTGCTCCCGCTTCTACCATGTTGATTGCTTCCTTTGTACCAGCTACTGCTAAGTTAATTAACGATACGGCTTCTTGTTCTGGTGTTGGATTGACAATAAATTCGCCATCAATCAAACCAATTTGCACGCCGGCAATTGGTCCATCAAATGGAATGTCGGATACCATAAGCGCTAAAGAAGATCCCAACATAGCAGCCATTTCAGTTGAACAATCTGGATCTGCAGACATAACCATTGAAATAACTTGTACTTCATTACGGAAGCCATCTGGGAATAATGGGCGAATTGGACGGTCAATTAAGCGTGACGTTAAGATTGCTTTTTCAGAAGCACGACCTTCACGTTTAATAAAGCCTCCTGGAATTTTACCTGCCGCATACATCTTTTCTTCATAATTCACTGTTAATGGAAAGAAATCTGTTTGCTTTGGTTTCTTTGATGCTGTCGCATTACATAACACAGCTGTATCACCATAGCGAACCATTACTGCACCATTTGCTTGTTTTGCTAATTGACCGACTTCAATTTGAAGTGGACGGCCAGCCCATTCATAGGTATACACCTTTTTTTCGCTCATTGTAAAATGAACTCCTCTCTACGATTATCTAACACCATTTTTTATCTATGTAGTAGTATATTTTATCAAATTTCATCATTTTTAACATCTAGGAAATGTTTGAAAACATAAGAAAAAGCGGGGCTAGCCCGCTTTTGTGTGCTGAATTAAATTCTAGCGACGTAAACCTAATTTTTGAATAGTTTCGCGGTAACGAGTTACATCGTTTTCACGAAGGTATTTTAATAGGTTACGACGACGACCTACCATTTTGAATAAACCGCGACGAGAGTGGTGATCCTTTTTGTGTGTACGTAAGTGATCGTTTAATAAATTGATTTCTGCAGTTAGTACAGCGATTTGTACTTCTGGAGAACCAGTATCACTTTCGTGTGTGCGGAATTCCGCGATGATTTCGTTTTTACGTTCTTTTGTTAGAGCCATGCTCTACACCTCCTAAAATTATAAAAACCCCCATTTACTGAGTTCATCGTTGGAGAATCGATTGACCAAGTAATGGTTGTCCGTGATTAAATCACTTAAAGAAGTGTATCATATAAAGGCTTTATGTTGCAACTATATTCACATCATTTGCAAGTATAGTTCTTTATTTTTAGCCATTACATTCTTATCACGCGTATGGATTATTTTTGTGCCTCAAAATATTCCATACATTGTTGTTTGTCCGCTTGTAATTGTGCAATAAGCGCTTCAATACCATTAAAACGTTGTTCATCGCGCAAACGTTTATACCAATCAATCGCTACTTCTTCTCCGTAAATATTACGATCAAAATCAAAAATATTTACTTCAATTGTTAGTAGTTTTTCATCTGGATTTTTAAATGTTGGTTTAAAACCAATATTACACATACCTTCATACCATTCATCTTGCACACGAATTTTCACAACATAGACGCCATTTGCCGGAATAAATGTTCCTTCAGGTACTTGAACATTTGCTGTTGGGAAACCAATTTGACGACCTCGTTTGTCCCCATGAACGACGACACCTGGTGTTTGATATGGTCGTCCTAATAATGTTTGAACTTCTTCAATATTGCCCTCTTTTAGTAGTCCTCGAATACGTGTTGAACTCACCTTATCGTCACCATCCTCTAATTTTTCTACAACTTGTACGGAAATATCCGTACCACAAAGCTCTCTCATCACATCCATATTACCGCAACCTCGACTACCAAACGTATAATCAAAGCCTGCAGTTACATGAACTACATTTAAATCTCTTACAAATAATTGTACGAAATCTTCTGGACTTAATTTAGCAAAATCAGATGTAAAACGTACGACAAATAATGTATCAACACCTAATTTTTCTAAAACCTCGATTTTTTGTTGAAGCGGTGTAATGTAAAAAATAGCTTCTTTACGTCCCCCTAAAACAAGCGAAGGATGCGGATCAAAGGTCATTACCGCTAACTTTGTATTCGTTTGTTGTGCCTTTTCTTTCGCTGCATTGATTACCTTTTGATGACCTCTATGTACGCCGTCAAAAAAGCCTAATGCGAGTGAATAAGGGCCACTCACTTCTTCTGTGTGAATGTGATGTGGATACATCAATTGAATCACTTGCATTGAACGTTCCTCCTAATCTATGTTTGGAAACATTTTTTCAGGTTTCATTTGATTTTTTTAGATGGATGTTTCACATATACCGCCACGGCTTTTTGCTGTTCTACAAAGACTAGTTTATCATGTTCTACTAGCTCTGGGTGCATTGGAAGGACCATACCATTTTTCACTTGTTTTTCATTTTGCTCTGTTATTTCTTGTTGAGGAAAATCAGACAGTGCTGTTTCTAATGGACGAATCACTTCATTTAAGCGCTCTTCATCAGCCAGTAACTGTAGTTCTGCTAAAGTTACACATTGCTCGCGTGTATAACTACCTGACATCACACGTGTTAATTGCGCCATGTGAGCAGGGTAGCCTAATAACTCGCCGATTTGAACAGCTAATGTACGAATATACGTGCCTTTACCACAATGAATGCGTACAGAAAAAGTTACTTCTTTACCCGAATAGGCATCTTCATTATCAAGTAATTCAATACTATAAATCATCACTTCACGACTTGGACGCTCAACTGTTTCACCTGCACGAGCATATTCATACAATTTACGGCCATTCACTTTAACAGCTGAAAACATCGGGGGGACTTGTGTAATCTTCCCTGTTAACTTTTCAAATACTGTTTCTAATTCTTTACGAGAAAAATGTTTATCCTCAACATTTTCTTCAACCGTATCGCCTTCTGCATCTTCTGTCGTTGTTGAACGTCCGATTGAAATCACTGCTTGATACACCTTACCTGCATCGGTAATATATTCTGCTAAACGTGTTGCATTACCTAAACAAATCGGTAATACACCATCAACACCAGGGTCAAGTGTTCCAGTGTGCCCTACTTTTTTCATTTTTAAAATTTTTCTCACTTTAAATACGCAGTCATGTGACGTCATTCCGCGTTCTTTCCATAAAGGTAAAATCCCGTGCATGTTCATTCTCCTTTGTTGCTATTCATTCTTTAAGAATAGCTTTTTGCGTGTATGATTTCAATAAAAAAGACTGAGGAGCCGAAGCTTCTCAGTCTTTTAATATTAATAATCTTTTTCAGATTCATGTAGTTGACGCAGTAATTGGTCAATTTTATTACCATATTCAGTTGAAGCATCAAATTCAAATGTTAATTCTGGTGTAATGCGCAAACGAATACGCTTTGCGATTTCTGAACGAATGAAGCCTTTTGCTTTTTCAAGCCCTTTTAATGTAGCTTCTTTCTCACGTTCGTTGCCTAGGCTTGTAATATAAACCGTAGCTTGTTGCAAATCACCTGTTACTTCAACATCTGTAACTGTAATAAAGCCTACACGAGGATCTTTTAACTTTCGACCGATAATGTCGCCTAGCTCTTTTTTCATTTGCTCAGCAACTCGGTTTGAACGTACTTGTGACATACAAGTCTCACCTCTTTGCTATAAATACTCGATGTTGATATTTGTACACTCCCACTCGGAGTTTGTTTCTAAAAATGCAATGGCTCGGTCTAGTTCTCGCCTCGCAGCAACTGTATCTGATGCAACTGCTACAAGTGCAACAACCGTTCTTTGCCATACATTCTGATAATTAATTTCTGCTATAGAAACATTGAAGCGTTGTTTTGCACGCATTGTCATACGTTGTAACACAGCTCTTTTTTCCTTTAGCGAATGCACCGTCGGAATAAAAAATTCACATTCGGCGTAAACAATCATTATCGTTTAATTTCTTCCATTACGAATGCTTCAATAATGTCGCCTACTTGAATATCGTTGTAGTTTGCGATAGTGAAACCACATTCGTAACCTTTTGCAACTTCTTTTGCATCGTCTTTGAAACGTTTTAATGAAGATAATTCACCTTCAAAAATAACGATTGAGTCACGAATAACACGTACGCCAGCATCACGAACAAGTTTACCCTCTGTTACGTAACCACCTGCGATTGTACCCACTTTAGAAACTTTAAATGTTTCACGTACTTCTGCATTACCAATGATTTTTTCTTCGTATTCTGGATCAAGCATACCTTTCATCGCTTGTTCGATTTCTTCGATTACTTTGTAAATAATACGATGTAAACGAATATCTACGCCTTCTTCTTCAGCAGCGCGTTTTGCGTTTGTATCTGGACGTACGTTGAAACCGATAACGATTGCATTAGAAGCAGCTGCTAATGCGATATCTGATTCAGTAATTGCACCAGCACCAGTGTGAATGATTTTAACATTTACACCTTCAACATCAATTTTCATAAGTGATGCAGCCATAGCTTCTACTGTACCTTGAACGTCGGCTTTAACGATTAAGTTTAACTCTTTCATTTCGCCTTGTTTCATTTGTTCGAATAAGTTATCTAATGTTACACGAGAACCTTCGTTACGGTGTTCTTGGATAGCTAATGTTTGACGAGCTTCACCAACTTGGCGTGCGCGTTTTTCGTCTTCAAATACAACGAATAAGTCACCAGCTTGAGGGACGTCGTTTAAACCTGTAATTTCAACTGGAGTTGAAGGACCTGCAGATTTAACACGACGACCAAGATCATTCACCATAGCACGTACACGACCAAATGTGTTACCTACTACGATTGGATCCCCAACGTTTAATGTACCGTTTTGAACTAATAGTGTTGCAACAGAACCACGACCTTTATCAAGTTGTGCTTCAATTACTGTACCCATAGCTAAACGTTTTTCATTTGCTTTTAATTCTCCTACTTCAGAAACTAAAAGAATCATTTCTAAAAGTTGGTCAATTCCGTCACCTTTAAGTGCTGAGATTGGTACGAAGATTGTATCGCCGCCCCAATCTTCTGGAATTAAACCATGTTCTGTTAATTCTTGCATTACACGATCAGGGTTTGCAGAAGGTTTATCCATTTTGTTTACTGCTACGATAATTGGCACTTCTGCCGCTTTCGCATGGTTGATTGCTTCTACTGTTTGAGGCATGACACCATCATCAGCTGCAACAACTAAGATTGTTAAATCCGTGATTTTTGCACCACGAGCACGCATTGTTGTGAAAGCTGCGTGTCCAGGTGTATCAAGGAATGTGATTTTTTTGTCGTTAACTTTTACTTGGTAAGCACCGATATGTTGTGTGATACCGCCTGCTTCACCTTCCGTAACTTTTGTATTACGAATTGAGTCAAGTAATGTTGTTTTACCATGATCGACGTGACCCATGATTGTTACAACTGGTGGGCGTTCTTTAATATCTTCTGGGTGCTCTTCTTCGTCTTCGAAGTACGTACCTAAGTCCGTACGGTCAATACGAATTTCTTCTTCAACTTCTACACCATAATCAGCACAAATTAATTCGATGGCATCTTTATCAAGTTCGTTGTTGATTGTAGCCATGATACCTAACATGAATAATTTTTTAATGATTTCAGAAGGTTCGCGACCTAATTTTTTCGCTAACTCCCCAACAGATAATGATTCATAGAACGTAATTTGTTCTGGCAATTCTTTTTTCACTGGTGGTGGAGGTGTTGGACGGTTTTTACGACGTTGTCCGCCATGAATACCTGGTCGACGGCGTTGGTTTGGACGTCCACCTTGACCTGGACGTCCACCACCGCGGTTATTATTGTTGCGAGAGTTACTATTGTTAGTGTTACTATTGCTATTATTGTTTTTAGATGATGAATTATTAGTCATAGTACTTCCTTACTTGTTGTTTAGTTTTGTCTTTTTACGATAAACGACATTAGATCGCCATCCCGTTTATCGTAGGACGAGTTCCTGGCTGTCCTTCGGCTGTAATGATGGCCTTTCTGAAGTGGTCAACACCAGTATCTCATAGACAGACAACTTACGCTAACTCATTGAAGTACTGCGATAGCTTTTTAGCAAAGCCGTTATCCATAATTGCTAGAGATACACGCGTTTCACGTCCTGTCGCATGACCTAATTGCTCACGCGAACCAAAGACATAAATCGGCACATTATAATATGCACATTTATCGTGCAATTTTTTTGTTGTGTTTTGTGAAGCATCTGCTGAGATAATGACAAGTTTGGCATCATTCCCACGTACTTCTTTTACCACTTGTTCTTCGCCTGATACGACTTTTCTTGCACTGGCAGCGATTCCCAATAAATTAAAAATGGCTTGTTCTGTTGTCATTTTACGATTCCTTTCGAATAACTGCTAGTAAGTCTTCATAAATTTGTTCTGGAATTTCTACTTCAAGCTGATGCTTTAATACATTTTTACGTTTTGCTTCATTAACAGCATATTCTGTTTTTGAAACATAAGCACCCCGTCCTGATTTTTTGCCTGTTACATCTACTGATACTTCGCCTTCTTTTGAGCGTACAACACGAATCATCTCTTTTTTAGGATGCATTTCATTTGTTGCAACACAACGGCGCAGTGGCACTTTACGATTTGTTGGCATACTTTTCACCCTCCAAATTGATTCGGACGATTATGCTTCTTCGCCGTCTTGGTATAAATCGATTTCTACTTCTTCAGAAGCAACTGTTTCATCTTCTACTGGTACAAATGTAGAATTTTCGTTAGGGTAAATACCTAATTCGCGTGCATCCGTTTCTGATTTAATATCGATTTTCCAACCAGTTAATTTTGCAGCAAGACGAGCATTTTGACCGCGTTTACCGATTGCTAATGATAATTGATAATCCGGTACAACAACTGTTGTTGATTTTTCTTCTTCATTTACTTGAACATCAAGAACTTTTGATGGGCTAAGTGCGTTCGCAACGAATTCGATTGGATCTTCTGACCATTCAACAATATCGATTTTTTCACCGTTTAATTCATTAACGATTGTTTGAACACGTGCACCTTTAGCACCTACACAAGCACCTACAGGATCTACTTCTTCATTATGAGCTACTACAGAGATTTTAGAACGATCGCCCGCTTCACGTGAAATCGATTTAATTTCTACAGTACCTTCAAAGATTTCTGGTACTTCAAGTTCGAATAAACGACGAAGTAAGCCAGGGTGAGTACGTGATACGAATACTTGTGGACCACGAGTAGAGCGTTCTACTTTTGTGATATAAACTTTGATACGATCATGTGGTTCGTACGTTTCGCCTTGAATTTGTTCGTTTTGCGGTAATACAGCTTCGATTTTGCCAATACCTACATAAATATTGCGAGCATCCATACGTTCAACAACACCATTAATGATATCATCTGCACGGTCTACGTATTCTTCATAGATAAGACCACGTTCTGCTTCACGGAAACGTTGTGTAACGATTTGTTTAGCAGTTGTTGCTGCGATACGACCGAAATCACGAGGAACTTCTTCTTTTTCTACAACATCGCCAAGTTCGTATGATGGGTTCACTTCTTTAGCATCTTCTAATGAAATTTGTAAACGTTCATCTTCTACGATACCGACTACATCTTTACGTGAATAAAGGCGCATTGTTCCTTTTTCTAGGTTTAAGTCAACGCGTACATTGGCAGCTTGATCATAATTTTTTTTGTAAGCGTTGATTAATGCCGCTTCAATTGCATCTACGATAATTTCACGAGAAATCCCTTTTTGTTCTAGTGCTTTTAATGCACCAACTAATTCCTTACTCATTTTATTTTTTCACTCCTACAATATTTAAAATTCTTTGTGTTTCGAAAAGTCGATTGCTAACCTAGCATTGGCAATTTTATCTTTTGGAATAAGAACTTTCACTTTTCTAGTTTTAATTAGCATATCAATTTCGGCGCCTTCATCGGTAAATGATTTTAAATATCCTTCAAAGACTTTCATTCCATTGACTGCCTCATATGTTTTCATGTGAACGAATTGGCCGATTGCTTTAATGTAATCTGCTTCCTTTTTCAGAGGACGTTCTGCTCCTGGTGAAGATACTTCAAGGAAATAGTTTTGCGAAATAGGATCCGATTCGTCTAACTTCTCGCTCAGTTTTTCACTAACTTGGGCACATTGATCAATATCAATATTTCCTTCAGGAGTATCTACATAGACGCGTAAAAACCAATCGCGCCCTTCTTTCACAAACTCTACATCGACAAGTTCTAGTTTTAACTCTTCAACGATTGGCATTGCGAGCTGTTCAATTTCAGACGTAACTTTACTCATACTCTCCTCCTGACTAGTTATTGTCATAGACAAACAGAAAAGAGCGGGAAATCCCACTCTTTTGCCGTCGTACTATCAACAAATAATTACTTAAATCCTATCACAAATAGCGCTACAATGCAATAGAATAGGCTAGAACAGTGATAATTGGTTCGCTTCTGGTAATCCTTCAAGACAACCTAAGCGGTCCATATACTCGATTAATGATTTTGAAACACGCCCACGAATTTGTAAATCTTCTTTTGATAAGAATTCACCTTGTTCCCGCGCTTTGACAATCATCTCTGCTACACTATTCCCTAAACCAGGAATCGCATTAAATGGTGGAATTAAACTTTGCCCATCAATTACAAATTCTGTTGCCTTTGAACGATACAAGTCAACTTTTTGGAAATGCATGCCACGTTCACACATTTCTAGTGATAATTCAAGTACTGTTAATAAACTTTTTTCTTTAACAGAAGCATCTAAGCCTTTATCACTCACTTCTTTCATTTGTGCTTTAATCATTTCTGGTCCATTGACCATCGCGATTAAATCAAAATCCGAAGCACGTACAGTGAAATAAGCACAATAATAAAGAATTGGTAAATGCACTTTGAAGTACGCAATACGAATCGCCATCAATACATAGGCTGCCGCATGGGCTTTCGGGAACATGTATTTGATTTTTTTACATGATTCGATATACCATTTTGGTACATTTTCAGCCATCATTGCTGCTTCCATTTCCTCAGTTAAGCCTTTCCCTTTACGCACATGCTCCATAATTTTGAAAGCTAATGAAGGCTCCAAACCTTGATAAATTAAATACACCATAATATCATCACGACAACCAATTACTTCAGATAACACACATGTACCATCGGCAATTAAATCACTTGCATTCCCTAGCCATACATCCGTTCCATGAGACAATCCCGAAATTTGCACAAGCTCAGAAAACGTCGATGGTTTCGTTTCTTCTAACATACCACGTACAAACTTCGTACCAAATTCCGGAATTCCTAGCGTACCTGTTTTACACATAATTTGTTCAGCCGTTACTCCAAGAACTTCTGGACCAGTAAAGATTTTCATTACTTCTGTATCATCGGTTGGAATCGTTTTTGGATCGATACCCGATAAGTCCTGTAGCATACGGATAACGGTCGGATCATCATGTCCTAGAATATCGAGTTTTAAAATATTATCGTGAATCGAGTGGAAATCAAAGTGTGTGGTACGCCATTCTGCATTTTGATCATCTGCAGGGTATTGAATTGGCGTAAAATCATAAATATCCATATAGCTTGGTACAACAATAATCCCACCTGGGTGCTGCCCGGTTGTACGTTTAACACCCGTACAACCTTGTACAAGACGATCCACCTCAGCACCACGGAAGTTAATGTTATGGTCTTGACCATATCCTTTTACATAACCGTAAGCTGTTTTTTCTGCTACCGTACCAATTGTTCCTGCACGGAAAGCATAATCTTCACCGAATAAAATTTTTGTATAATTATGTGCCTGCGGTTGATATTCACCAGAGAAGTTCAAATCAATATCGGGTACCTTATCCCCTTTAAATCCTAAGAACGTTTCAAACGGTATGTCTTGCCCATCTTTTTTATAAGCCGTACCACATTCTGGACAATCCTTATTCGGTAAGTCATAACCCGAAGCAACCGAACCATCCTCGAAGAATTCCGAGTGCTTACAGTTTGGACAAATATAATGAGGTGCTAATGGATTTACTTCTGTAATCTCCATAAATGTTGCAACAAGGGAAGATCCTACAGAACCACGTGAACCTACTAGATAACCATCAGATAATGATTTTTTTACGAGCTTCGCAGAAATTAAATAAATAACACCAAATCCATGTCCTAAAATAGACTTCAATTCTTTTTCAA
Organism: Kurthia sp. Dielmo; assembly: GCF_000307285.2. Lineage (NCBI taxonomy): Bacteria > Bacillati > Bacillota > Bacilli > Caryophanales > Caryophanaceae > Kurthia > Kurthia sp. Dielmo. The sequence goes on along the minus strand of NZ_HE578956.1, from coordinate 577,974 downwards.
TTCGTTTTTCTACGATTTCCGGTAGTATCTCACCGTAGATTTCATGTGCCATTTTGTATGTTCGTCGAGTTACTTCTTCATCTGACCCTTCAATTTTAGGTGTATATAAATCATCTTTAATTGGCACTACCTTATCAATCGATTCAGCTAAAGCTTGTGAGTTTGTCACAACAATTTCTTTCGCTAAATCTTCGCCTAAGAAAGCAAAGTCTTCTAGCATTTCATCGGTTGTACGGAAGTGACTCTCAGGCAGTTCCGCACGATTTAATGGATTCGCTCCACCTTGTGAACGAATCAGAATTTTACGGAAAATCGAATCCTCTTTGTGGAGGTAATGTACATTTCCTGTCGCAATAACCGGCTTGTCCAGCTTTTTACCGATTTTCACAACTTTACGCACAATATCCTCCATATTCCATTCATCTTTAATTAATTCACGTTCTAATAAAGGCTTATATACGCCCTTGGGATGTACTTCTAAATAATCGTAAAATTTTGCCACTTCCATCGCTTCATCAACGGATTTCTGCATAACAGCTGTAAAAAATTCACCATCTGAACAACCAGAACCCACTAATAATCCTTCGCGATATTTTTGTAATGATGAACGCTTGATACGAGGGACGCGATAAAAAGTTTCTGTATGCGCCTCACTAATTAGTTTAAACATATTTTTCAAACCGTCTTGTGTTTGCGCTAAAATCGTACAATGCGTTGGGCGAGAACGTTTATAAGAATCTCCGCCGCCAACATATTTATTAAAATCATCATGGAATGCGATGTCTTTTTCTTTCACGGCATCCTTTAATAGATGAAGTAATAAATAACCTGTCGCTTCTGTATCATAAATCGCACGGTGATGTTGCGTTAGTTCGATATTTAGCTTTTTACACAATGTATTTAAACGATGATTTTTCATCGTTGGATAGAGCATGCGAGCTAATTCCAGTGTATCGATTACAGAGTGATCAAAGTGGTCGATTCCAGCTTTTTTATATGCTTCATATAAAAACCCAATATCAAATGAAGCATTATGTGCGACGACAATTCCATCTCCAATAAAATCGTGGAATTTCGCAATCATCTCTTCTACTTCTGGTGCATCACGAACCATGTCATCTGTAATTCCTGTTAATTCAATTGTTGTAGCAGATAATGGGTGATGTGGATTTGAAAAACTTTCAAATGTATCAATCACTTCACCGTCTACAATCTTCACAGCAGCCAATTCAATAATTGTATCGTATGCAGCTGATAAACCTGTCGTTTCTACATCAAAAACAACGAATGTTGCATGCTCAAGCTCAATATGACGAGGTTCATAAGCAATCGGCACCCCATCATCCACTAAGTTAGCTTCAACGCCAAAAATCGCTTTAATGCCATTTTTCTCTGCAGCGCCATAAGCTTCTGGAAATGCTTGTGCTCCACCGTGATCTGTAATCGCTACTGCTGGATGTCCCCATTTAGCTGCCTGTGTCACAAGCTCTGCTGCTGAAGATGTCGCATCCATTTGGCTCATTGATGAGTGCATATGGAGCTCTACACGACGTTCTCCTTCTGGCGCTTTATCCGAACGAATTTGCGGACGAATTTCTTGCATGTCTTGCGCCATCATAACTAAATCACGTACAAACGTATCATTTTGGATCGACCCACGTGCGCGTACCCACATGCCTTTTTTTGCTTTTTGCATAATTGATACATCATCTTTATCACGTGAAAACATCTTCACTAAAATAGAATCCGTGTAGTCACTAACTTTCATCGTTAAGAGCGAACGACCACTACGTAGCTCTTTCACTTCTACATCAAATACAAATCCTTCAATTGTCACACGACGTTCTTCATCTTGAATTTGTTGAATTTCCATTAATGTATCATCAGGCTTCATTGCAATACCAAGTTGGAATGGACGGTCATCATCTTCGTCTCCACTATTCGCTTTTTCTTGCTCACGTTTTTGCATATCTTCTACAGCTTTTTTCGCAAATTGTTCTTCTTCAATACGACGCTGCTCTAAAAATTTCTGTTGTTCCTCTACCAATTCTTCTGTAGCTTCACTTAAAGCAAACGCTACAGGCAAATTTGGAAATCCATAATAACCATAATTCATTGAGATTTTATCAGTATATTTATGTTTATAGGCTTCAAGTTCAAAATCACGTTTACATGTTAACGAAAGTTTTTGACCATTCCATTGCGGTATTTGCTCTGCTAAACCTTTTCGTAATGGTGGTGAAATCTCTTCTAAATCATTAACAACTGTCATCCAATAATCTTGAATTAATTGTTCTGTCACTTGTGGCTGTTCTGTCGTAAATTGCAGTTGTACTTGTGCAATTTGTGAAAATGCTTTTTCCACATTCATTTTAAATAATTGATACACACGATACGGTAAAATATTTGGTGTTTTCAAAGTAAACTTCCAAACACGTTGCTGTTTATGCACCGTCATTCGTGTCATTTCTGCCGCTTCAAAAAACGGCATGTAAACATCATCTGTCAGACCAATTTGTTGTAATAAGATCTGAAAACGTTGTTTTGCTTCATGTTCATTAGACATGCTTGCACCTACTTTCTTTAAACGTTCATCTTCTATTGTACGTGAAATCGTAGCATCATACAAAGGCTCATACTTCCAATTTAGACAAAAGAAAAAAGCTTGATTGCTCAAGCTTTTTTCAGGCTATCTATAAATTAGTTTGTTGTTTTTAATAGATTATTTAAACGATCAATTAATTCTTCTTTTGCCCATTCAAATGTTTCGCCTGTTTGACGAACTTTTACTTCAACAATACCGTCAACCGCTTTTTTACCTACTGTTACACGCACTGGTAACCCAATTAAATCTGAATCTGCGAATTTAACGCCCGCGCGTTCTTTACGGTCATCATGAAGTACATCATAACGATAAGAAGTTAATAGTTTATAAAGATCTTCTGATAATTCATTTTGTGCATCATCTTTTGTATTCACTGTAATTAAGTGCACATCATACGGTGTTACTTGTTGAGGCCATGTGAAACCATATGCATCTTGATATTGTTCTGCTACTGCAGCCATTACACGTGATACACCGATACCATAGCAACCCATGATAAATGGTTGATTACGACCATTCTCATCTAAGAACATGCCATTTAATGCTTCAGAATATTTTGTGCCTAGTTTAAATACGTGGCCTACTTCAATTCCTTCAGCAAATTTAATTGTACCTTCACCATCTGGAGAAGGATCGCCTACTTGAATGAAGCGAATATCTTCATATGCATCAACAGCAAAGTCACGACCTGGGTTAACCCCTGTATAATGATAGCCATCTTCATTTGCGCCGGCTACACCATTACGAATCGATTTAATTGCATGATCTGCTACTACTTTAACGCCAACTGGTAATTTAATTGGGCCAAGTGAACCTATATGGCTACCTAATAATTCAACGATTTCTTCATCTGTTGCTAATTCTGCTGTTTCTGCATCTAGTGCATGTTTTAATTTAATATCATTTACTTCATGATCGCCACGAGCAAGAACAACTACTAATTCTTCATCTACTTTAAATACTAATGTTTTCACAATATTACTAGCAGGTACTTCTAGGAATGCTGCAACATCTTCAATTGTTTTTTGATCTGGTGTTTCTACTTTTTGAAGTTCTGTCATATCAACATCTGGTGCTGAATAATCTACTTTTACTTCTGCCATTTCAATGTTGGCTGCATAATCAGATGTATCAGAGTAGGCAATTGTATCTTCACCAATTTCAGATAACACCATGAATTCATGTGTATCTTTACCACCAATTGAACCTGAGTCAGCAATAACTGCACGGAAGTTCAAGCCTAGACGTGTGAAAATATTTTTATATGCTTGAACCATATCATCATATGTTTCATCAAGGCTTTCTTGTGTTGCATGGAAAGAATAAGCATCCTTCATAATGAATTCGCGACCACGTAATAATCCGAAGCGAGGACGTTTTTCATCACGGAATTTTGTTTGAATTTGATAAAGTGTTAATGGTAATTTTTTATATGATTTCACTTCATCGCGAACTAATGCTGTAATAACTTCTTCATGAGTTGGTCCTAATGCAAAATCACGGTTATGACGATCTTTTAAACGCATTAATTCTGGGCCGTAATGTTCCCAACGACCAGATTCTTGCCATAATTCAGCTTGTTGTAGTGCTGGAAGTAATACTTCGTTACCACCTACTGCATCCATTTCTTCACGAACGATTTTTTCAATGTTTGCAAGCACTTTTTTACCTAATGGTAGGTATGAATAAACGCCTGATGTACTTTGGCGAATAAATCCTGCGCGAAGTAATAATTGATGTGACTTTACATCAGCATCTGCTGGTACTTCACGTAAAGTTGGGATAAATGTTTTAGATTGTTTCATGTTTAACCTCACCTTTGAATATAGTTGACTCTATTATACAAGACAAAGAGCCTTTTGTTATGTTTTTAAGCAATAAAAGTTCATTTGCTGTGCAAATGAACTTTTTTCTCACTATCTAAAAGAAGAATCTCTGAATGTCGTTCCATGTTACCGCGACCATTAAGACCATCAGACATGCAAATCCAACAAACGTAATAATACCTTCTTTATTTTTATCAAGTGGTTTACCACGTACTAATTCATAGAAAAATAATGCAAGTCGTCCACCATCTAGTGCGGGGAATGGTAATAGGTTCATAATACCAAGATTTACACTAAGTGCGGCAGCCCAACTTAATAATGTTACGAAACCATATTTAGCCACTTCAGATGTTGCCTCATAAATACCTACAGGACCAGATAAAGCGTCTAGCGTAAATCCACCTGTTACGAGCACAACTAAAATTTTCACAATTTGAACAAGCCAAGTCCATGTTTGTTCAAATCCATATGGAATTGCTTTAAGTGGATTTTTATCATACGTATTCGCATACTGAATACCAATTTGCCCCACTTTTTCTTTATTTACTTCCACTTCTTTTGGCGTTACCTTCAAGGTTTTATCTTGCCCATCACGTACGACACCAATCGTAATTTCCTTACCAGGGCTTCCTTGAATAACTGCTGATAAATCCTGGAATTTATCAACTTTTTTACCGTTAACAGACGTGATTAAATCTTTTTCTTCAAAGCCTGCTACAGCAGCCGGACTATCATCTACTACTTTAGCAATTAAAGGTTCATTCGTCGGAATCCCTTGCACGAAACCAATGATGACGAAAATCACAATCGCTAAAATAAAGTTAAATAATGGCCCTGCAAAAATTGTAATCGCACGTTTGCCCAGTGATTTTGCATTAAATGTGCGGTCATATGGTGCAATTTGTGTTTCTTGACCATTTTCCTCAATGATACAGTCACGCGCGACATTGTAACGTACGAGCTGCTCATCTTCATCATAGCCTTCCACCCATAATTCTTTTTGAAGTTCTGCTTTCTCAACTTCTAAAAAAAGCATATCGGGCAATTGCTTGTTTTGATTCATGACAAGACGAGTAATTTCATCATTTTCATTTAGTGTAAACCCGATACGATAGCCTGGCTGTAATTCAACATTATCTAAATCATCGCCAGCCATCCGTACATAACCGCCCATTGGTAGCAGACGAATTGTATATAGTGTTTCACCCTTTTTAATGCCTAATAATTTCGGTCCAAAACCGATTGCAAATTCACGTACCATAATGCCAGAGCGTTTTGCAAAAATAAAGTGTCCTAACTCATGGAAAAAAACGATCATACCAAATACGAATATAAATGCAATTGCTGATTGCATCAAATCCCACCTTTAATAATAAAGTTGACTTTCATGCAAGATTGCACGCCCCGTCATCTGTATGCTATTTTATCATGCCTTCAACAATTTTTCTTGTTTCCTTATCTACAGCTAAAATTGTTTCTAAATCTGGATTTTGAACATTGTCATGTGTTTGCATCACACGTTCAATAACATCTTCAATTTGAAGGAATGTAATTTTTTCTTGTAAAAACGAACCAACAGCTGCTTCATTAGCTGCATTCATTGCTGTTAAAATCGTACCGCCCATACGTCCTGCTTCATATGCAAAGCCTAGGCAACGGAAACGATCAAAATCAACATTTTCAAAATGTAATTGACCAATCTTAGCTAAATCTAATCGTTCAGCTGTTGAACGTGGTAAACGTTCTGGATAACTTAAAGCGTATTGAATTGGTGTACGCATATCCGCTGTACCAAGCTGCGCCATAACACTTGAATCGTGATATTCAACCATCGAATGAATAATTGATTCGCGATGAATTAAAACATCAATTTTATCATATGACATGCCATACAATACAGCAGCTTCAATTACTTCCAGCCCTTTATTCATTAATGTCGCTGAATCAATTGTGATTTTTGCACCCATTGACCAATTCGGGTGATTCAATGCTTGTTTGACTGTCACACCTTCAAGCTCTTCACGTGTTTTATCACGGAAACTACCACCTGATGCAGTTAAAATCAAGCGTTCTACAGATTTTGGATTTTCGCCATTCATTGATTGCCAAAGTGCTGAGTGCTCACTATCCACTGGTAAAATAGGTGCTCCATATTTTTTTGCTTCCGCCATTACGAGATGCCCTGCTGTCACAAGGGTTTCTTTATTTGCAATTGCAATAGCTTTCTTTTGACGAATTGCAGCCAGGGTAGACTCCAATCCAATACTACCTAATACAGCATTTAATAACACATTTGAATCGCTATATGTCGCGACATCAATTAATCCTTGTGGACCATGCGTTACTTCTAATCCCGGAAATTCTTTTGATAGAGCTCGTGCATCTTCTTCTGATTGCATAGAAACAAGTTTTGGAGAAAATTCACGAATGATTTCCTTCGTTTTTTCAATATTTTTACCTGATGCTAATGCAGCAATTTCAAATTCTTCTTGATGATCTTTTACAATATCAAGTGTTTGCTGTCCAATTGAACCTGTTGCACCTAACAAACTAATCGACTTCATAATGATGATCTCCTATCCAACAAAATGTAAAAAATGTAGCAGTGGTAATACAAATAATAGACTATCAAAACGGTCTAAAATACCACCATGTCCAGGTAAGATTTTCCCTGAATCTTTTACGCCATAATGACGTTTAATAGCTGATTCTACTAAATCACCCATTTGCCCAACAATAGAAGCAACAATTGTGACAACAATTAACTTCCACCACTGCACTTCAAGATGTGTAATCATTTCAAAGATGAAAACAGCGATGATGGCGATAATAATACCACCTACAAAACCTTCAACCGTTTTTTTCGGTGAAATTTCTGGCCAAAGTTTATTTTTACCAAGTTTACGCCCTACAAAATAGGCTCCTGAGTCAGTTGACCATACAACAACTAATGCAAAGACAATATATAACAGGCCATCTGATGCATCTCGTGTTGCCATAAAGTAATAAAACCCTACACCAACATAAAATACAGATACAAGTAAAAAACCAACATCGTCAAATGTAAATTTATTTTTCTTTAATACAACATAAATTAATAATAATGCTGTAACAAGGACAAGCCATTCCAATTTTGAATAACTTGTTGCGTCGATAATAGCACTTTCCCATCCTTCAGGCATTAACATAGCAAATAAGCCAACTAATGCTAATATACCCGGTACAGAGAATAGTGATAGATTGCGCATTTTAAGCATTTCAAAAAGCCCTACTGCTGCGATTATATAAATAACGATTGTTAATGGCGTTCCGCCATATACAACAAACGGTACAAATAATAATGCCGCAATAATGGCTGTAATAATACGCTGTTTCACGATTTATTCTCCTTTCAATCCACCATAACGGCGATTGCGCGATTGATAACTTTCTACTGCTTCTAGCAAATCTTTATCGCTAAATTCAGGCCAATGCACGTCTGTAAACCAAAATTCACTATAAGCAAGCTGCCATAATAGGAAGTTACTTAAGCGAAGCTCTCCACTGGTACGAATAAGCAAATCTGGATCTGGTAGCTGTGATGTCATTAAATGATTCGAAATTGTTTCTTCTGAAATGTCTTCCAAGCTTAACGTTCCATTTTGAACTTGGGTAACAATTTCTTGAACAGATAAAACCATTTCACGACGACTACCATAATTTAATGCAAAATTAAGTATCATACCTGTATTACTTGCAGTCGTATTCATCGCATTTTGAACAGCTTTTTGCGTATGTGTAGGTAATGCATCTATTTCGCCAATCATTCGAACACGAATATTTAACTCCATTAATTCAGGTAAAAATGAAGTTAAAAATTCTTCTGGTAAGCGCATTAAAAATTCTACTTCTTTACGTGGACGTTTCCAGTTTTCTGTTGAGAAAGCATACAATGTCAACGCACCAATACCTACTTTATTTGCACAGCGCGTAATTGTACGTATATTTTTCATCCCTTCATGATGTCCTGCTACACGCGGTAGAGCACGCTTTTGTGCCCAACGACCATTACCATCCATAATAATCGCAATGTGTTGTGGTACGCTCTCACTACGCACTTTTAACATGCGTTCTTGTAATGTAGCGTCCTTTTTATCTGTTTTTCTCCATCCGAGTTTATCTAACATTTAAAATCCTCCACTAGCTTGCATATCGGAACGTATACTTCATCTATCATAACAAAAATAACATTCTTTTTCCTCTATATCACTAAAAAAGACGTCCCTATTATATAGAGGACGTCTTTTTATTTTGGAAAGTTCTATTAAACTGATAGAATTTCTTTTTCTTTTTCAGCAGCTAGTTCATCAATTTCTTTGATGTGATCATCAGTTAATTTTTGAACATCATCGCTATATCCACGTAAATCATCTTCTGTAATTTCGCCAGCTTTTTCAGCTTTTTTGAAATCATCATTTACATCACGACGGATATTACGAACAGCAACTTTCGCTTCTTCAGCTTCTTTTTTTACCACTTTTACAAGATCTTTACGACGTTCTTCTGTAAGCGCTGGGATTGTTAAGCGAATTACTGAACCATCATTTGTTGGTGTAATACCAAGATCTGATTTTAAGATTGCTTTTTCAATATCGCCTAAAATTGTTTTATCATATGGTTGGATGACTAAAAGTCGAGCTTCAGGAACTGAAATACCTGCCATTTGATTTAATGGTGTTGGAGCTCCGTAATAGTCAACAGAAATACGGTCTAATAGTGAAGCATTTGCACGACCTGCGCGGATTGCCGCAAGTGCACGAGAAAATGCATCAATTGCTTTAGACATACGATCTGTTGCTTGATCGATAACTTGTTTTGACATGTTTAATCCTCCTGAGTTTTATTTATGCACTGTAGTACCGATTTTTTCGCCCATTACAGCACGTTTGATGTTTCCATCTTCTAATAATGAGAATACTACTAAATCGATATCATTGTCCATGCATAGCGTTGAAGCAGTTGAATCCATTACTTGTAATCCTTTTTGAATAACATCTAAATATGTCAATTCTTCGTACTTAACAGCATTTTCATCAACTTGTGGATCTGCAGAGTATACACCATCTACATTATTTTTCGCCATTAAAATGACATCTGCGCCAATTTCAGCTGCACGCAATGAAGCCGTTGTATCAGTAGAGAAGTATGGGTTACCTGTACCGGCAGCAAAAATTACTACACGTTTTTTCTCTAAATGACGAACTGCTTTACGACGAATGTAAGGTTCAGCAACTTGTGTCATCACAATTGAAGATTGTACACGAGTTGGTACACCTAGGTTTTCTAATGAATCTTGTAAAGCTAAAGCATTCATAACAGTCGCTAACATGCCCATATAATCTGCATTGGCACGCTCCATACCCATTTCTGCTCCAATTTTACCTCTCCAAATGTTCCCGCCACCTACTACTAAGGCAACTTCCACTCCTAAGTCTACTACGTCTTTAATTTGCGCTGCTACTGATTTAACAACTTTTGGTGCTAGGCCGAAACCTGCTTCACCAGCTAGTGCTTCCCCACTTAATTTAATGACTACGCGTTTATATTGTTCTGGCATAAGCTCTTTAGACCTCCATATTTTTTTCTTGAAAAATAGGGAACACGGTGTTACTGTGCTCCCTACTTTAATAAAACTATTTGATTGAAAAAATTAGTTACCTTTAACTTGGTTCATAACTTCTTCTGCAAAGTTATCTTCACGTTTTTCGATACCTTCGCCTACTTCGTAACGTACAAATTCAGTTACTTTAGCGTCGCCTAAGAATTTAGCAACAGTTTCATCTGGATTTTTAACGAATGGTTGGTCAAGTAAGCAAATTTCTTTGAAGTATTTGTTTAAACGGCCTTCTACCATTTTAGCAACGATGTTTTCAGGTTTACCTTCATTTAAAGCTTGTTCAGTTAAAACTTTACGTTCGTGTTCAACTTCTTCAGAAGAAATTTGGTCGTGAGAAACATATTTAGGGTTGATTGCAGCAATATGCATAGCTACATCTTTCGCTTTAGTAGCGTCAGTAGTGCCTTCAACAACAGTTAATACACCAATACGACCGCCCATGTGTAAATAAGCGCCGAAAGCATCAGCATCTGTTTTAGTTTCGATTACGAAACGACGAAGAGTAATTTTTTCACCGATAGTAGCGATTGCTGATGAAATATGTTCAGCAACAGTTGCGCCACTTTCCATTTTAGATTCTAAAGCTGCTTCAACATTTTCAGGTTTTGCAGATAATAATTGTTCAGCTAATTCTTTAACTAAAGTTTGGAAACCTTCGTTTTTAGCAACGAAATCAGTTTCAGCATTTACTTCTAAAAGTACAGCTTCATTACCTTTTTCGGCGATGAAAGTAGTACCTTCTGCCGCGATACGGTCAGCTTTTTTACCAGCTGCAGCTAAGCCTTTTTCGCGTAAGAAATCTACAGCCGCTTGGATATCTCCATCAGTTTGTACTAATGCTTTTTTACAATCCATCATTCCAGCACCAGTTTTTTCACGTAATTCTTTAACCATTTTAGCAGTTACTGCCATTGATAGTTCCTCCTATACAATTGAAAAGTTTATTTTTCTCAAAAAAAGGTGATAAGAGGGATTATCCGCTTATCACCTGTCTCTAAAATAAGAAATTACTCAGCTGAAGCTGCTTCTGTAGCTTCAACTTGCGCTTCTTCTTCACCTTGTTTAGACTCGATTAAAGCATCAGCCATTTTAGAAGTGATTAATTTTACAGCGCGGATTGCGTCATCGTTTGATGGAATAACGTAATCAATTTCATCTGGATCACAGTTAGTATCAACCATAGCCACGATTGGAATGTTTAATTTGTGTGCTTCTGCAACAGCAATACGTTCTTTGCGAGGATCAACAACAAACATTACATCTGGAATAGCTTGCATATCACGGATACCGCCTAAGAAGCGTACAAGACGTTCATGTTGTTTTTTAAGTTGAACAACTTCTTTTTTAGGAAGTACTTCGAAAGTACCGTCTTCTTCCATACGTTCGATTTCTTTTAAACGAGCGATACGTTTTTGAATAGTACCGAAGTTAGTTAATGTACCACCTAACCAGCGTTGGTTGATGTAGTAGTTACCTGAACGTTCAGCTTCTTCTTTAATAGCTTCTTGAGCTTGTTTTTTAGTACCAACAAAAAGAACTTTACCGCCTTCTTCGCCAACTTGACGCATGAAGTTATAAGCTTCTTCTAATTTTTTAACTGTTTTTTGTAAATCGATAATGTAGATACCGTTACGTTCAACAAAGATGAATTTTTTCATTTTTGGATTCCAACGGCGAGTTTGGTGACCGAAGTGTACACCAGCTTCTAGTAATTGTTTCATTGAAATTACTGACATGATTTGGTTCCTCCTAAAGGTTTTTGATTTAATTTTCCTCCGCATTCATCATTTATATAGAGAACTTTAATTATTCAAAGCACCACCCTATATATCAGAATGCGTGTGTAATAATAACACCAATTGTTAATATACCATAGTCCCTATTCACTAGCAACTATTTTTATTTAGTTATTGTTGAAATTTTAGTAATAATTCAATTTCTGTTTTACCTCTATTTACTCTTTTAGCAATGTCTGAAATAGAAAGTCCTTTTTTATACATTTGAATTACTTGCTCTTCAACTGTAAGTTCATTTTCATCAAGTTGTTTGGTTTGATATGCTTTTTTAGCATAGGCTTTAGGGACCTTGAAGTTGTTTTGTATCGTTTCTATTTCATCGTCACGATCAGTTGTATTTTCTGTATACACTGAGCTATCTTGCTTATTAATAAACGATGGTGAGTTATTAGTAGATTGTTTTTTTATCGTTTTCATCTCTTGAATCAAACGATTATTTTCATCTTTCATTTCAGCTAAATAAGCTCCTATAGCATCATCCATATCGTCTTTCATGCGCTGTTGTTTTTCTTCTACTTCTTTTAAAGAAGAAATCTTCAGGTTTAAAAGAACGATAAAATAAAAACTTAGACACTGAGCAATGACAAGAAAAATAATAATTATGCTGAGCATCATTGTATCTCCTAACCACTAAAATCAAAAAAATTACCCTTAAATGGATGTTGCGTTGAATGTTCTTTTGATTGGTATTTTTCTTTTTTTGAATGTGATGATTCATTAGATTTTTTTCGTTTATCTGGGTGTTCATCTCCGACTTTCGATGTATCTTCTGACTTTAAAACAGTCGTCCGATTTTTCAACGTCTGTTTTTCTGTAGCCATTTGAGCCATTGATTGATTACCATTAACATATTGCTGCGCATTATCAGCCATCTTACCAGCTTCAAACGTTTTAGGTAACGCAATTTGAAGTTCAATACTTTTTAATGACATTACATTCCCCCCATTAAATTATAAGTTTCTCATTTCTTCTGTTAGTAAGTTACGTAATTTAAATAAGGCTTTTGAATGTATTTGTGAAATTCTGGAAGTTGATAATTCTAACATTTCACCTATTTCTGTTAGCGTCATTTCTTCTGTGTAAAAAAGACTTAATACTAATTGCTCTTTATCATTTAATTTTAAAATACTTGCAGATAAATCTTGTATTAACTCTGCTTGCATTGCTTCTTGTTCCGGTGTTTTGATTGAATCATCTCGAATTGAAAAAGTTTTATTATCTGATTCATCATCCTGTAATTGTTCATCCATTGATAAAATATTTGAAGCAAAATGTTCTCGAACCGTTTGAAACACTTCATCAACCGTTATATTTAATTCAATCGCTACTTCCTCAGGTGTCACATGCCTTTGCAATCTTTGTTCCATTTCTTCAATAAGCATATCCATTTTCTTTGTTTTCTCACGCGCTGAACGTGGTAGCCAATCTTCTTTTCTAAGTCCATCAATAATAGCACCACGCACTCGAAATGAAGCATACGTATCAAATTTCAAATCCCGTGTAGGATCAAATTTATTTAAAGCATCAAATAATCCCATCATACCTAAACTATTTAGTTCATCACGCGACACACTTTTAGGTAATCCAACAGCAATTCTTTGCACATGGTAAGATACTAATGGCTTATACTTTCGCATTAGTACGTCTCCTGCATGAGGATCTCGATTGGTCTTCCAACTTTGCCATAGTTTTTGCTCTTCTACTGAAGTTGTTTGCATCAAATTACCCTCCTCACTCTATCTACATTCCCTTCAATTATTATAGCAAATCTCACCTATATTTTGGAATGTATATACAACAGAATATGCGTAAATAAAAGGATTACCCCTAATAAATTTACTTACCATTTAAGAATTTGTAGAATTCAGAGAAAAATCTTCTAATAAAATTTCCCTTTACAATTTTCAGATTCTTAAGGTGATTAGAAATAGGGATAATCCTTCTTTTTTAGCTTTCTTGGGCCATTAACGTTTTCACTACTTTTGCTACTTCTTTTGCCTGTGTTTCTTCTATATCATTTTTCTCTATAGTTATTGACTGGTTTGTTACTTGATTTTGTTCTTGTTGTTCAGCTACTTGTTCTTCTATTAAAATTTCTTCTGATTTTGGATTATAGAAAGCATAACCTATTAAGAATCGAACAACGAACGTTGTAATAAATACAACAAATGCTACAGTGAAAGATTGAATAAGAATCTCACCTGGTGTGCGAGCTGTTTGAAATATTAATAAAAAGTAAATGGCAAAAGATCCAAGTGCTGCCCAACAATTAATATAAAATGAGCCTGCCATTAAATATCTTTCACTCCTTGATTTACAGTACGTATTTGTAATTTTGAGGTTTGAGGATTAAATTCAATCGTACGACCACTATTACCCCCAGTATCCTCAGAAACAATTGGAATACCAAATTTTCGTAGTTGATTTTTTACGGCTTCTACATTACGTGGTCCTATACGCATAGAATCTTGATTTGATGTGAATTTAAACATTTGCGCGCCACCAGCAATTTTAGCTTTCAACTTAACTGCAGTAGCGCCCTTCAATTTCATTGCATCAATTAAAGCGGGAACACCTGTGTCAGCAAATTTCGCAACGGTCAGCTGACCACTTCTACTCAAAGATGAATCTGGCAACATAACATGGACAAGACCTGCTACTTGCTTTACCTCATCATATATAACAACACCTACACAAGAACCTAATCCTGATGTTCGAATCGTCTGCTTTTGCGTTGCTACATCTAATTGTGCAATCCCTACTTTAACAACATCTAGACTTGTAAACATATTATCCAACACCTAATGATGTAAAAATTGTAGAAAATGAATTTGGGTCTGGAATCAAGAAAAAGTGACCGCTGACTTCTTCTTTAGCATTTTCTTCATGTTCAATAATTGATGTATCTATTACAATTACATAATCACTAATTTGAGATACTTCTATTAATCCGATACTAATAATTGCACCAAACATATCGCTCGCTAACGCAGGAGGAGTTGGATATAATTTTAGCTTTGTAAAGTCCGAAAGTGCAGATAAATACGAACCCGATAAAATATTTCCCATTTCTTGCATAGCTGAGAGTCCTAATTCTGAAGGTGATTGCGCAAAATCAAAAGATTTTTCATGGATTAATTTTCGAATTAATTGGTTCGCTTGTTCTACTGGCATGATAAAAAACATTCCTCCAGCTACATCCCCCTCGATTCTCAAATAAATTCCGGTAACAAAAGTTTCTGCTCCGCCTACACGTTCCATCATATCGTTGAATGATACCATTTCTACTTGAGGTACATGCATATCTATCTTCGTATTAAGTAATGTAGATAAAGCTGTTGCCGCGTGTGCAGCTCCGATATTCCCAATTTCTTTCAGGACATCTAAATGAAAAGAGGTAATATTTTGTTGAATATCCATCTAAAAATCCTCTCTTATTTTAACGTACTTAGTACTTTTTCTAAGTTTAATAGAATCAATAGACGATTTCCTATGTTTGCGACACCTGAAATAAATTCTTCTTCTAATGAACCAACGACTTCTGGCTGTGGTTCAATTGTCTCTTTTTGAATATCCATTACATCGTTCGCTGCATCTACAATAAATCCAACTTCCATATCTTCTTCAGAAATTATAATAATACGCGTATTTTCGCTGCTCACAGTTGTTGTAACACCAAAACGATCACGTAAATCAATAATTGGTGTTACAACTCCACGTAAATTAATGACGCCTTTTACATAATGCGCTGTACGTGGTACACGCGTAATATGCATCATTTTTTCAATTCCTTGAACTTGTTCAACAGGTAATGCATATTCCTTGTCTCCTAATTGAAAAACAATTACTTTCATTACTTCGACGTCCATTGCTACATTTTCTGTCATTTCTAACACCTCTCTTATTTAATAAGTGAATTACAATCAATAATTAGTGCTACTTGACCATTCCCTAAAATTGTTGCTCCTGAAATCGCAAAAACATTTGTCAAATAATTTCCTAGAGACTTAAGAACAATCTCTTGTTGACCAATAAATGAACCAACAACTAATCCTGCCATTTTGTCCCCTTTTCGTACAATAACAACAGAGTGGAAATCATCTCCTGGATCATCAGTGCGTGGAACTTCAAAAATTTCTTCTAAAAATACAAGTGGTACTACTTTCCCACGGAAATCAATCACTTTCTGATTATGAGCATTCATTATATCTGCCTTACGAATAATTGACGTTTCAATAATTGACGTTAAAGGAATTGCATAAATTTCTTGTTCAATTTCAATTAACATAACCGAGATGATTGATAAAGTCAGCGGTAATTGAACAGAAAATAACGAACCTTTTCCTTCTTCCGATTCAATTGTAATGGTTCCTCCCAATGATTCAATTGTTGATTTTACAACATCAAGGCCAACACCTCTACCAGAAATATCCGATAATACTTCAGCTGTTGAGAATCCTGAAGCTAAGATTAATTCATTAATTTGAGTATCTGTTAGTTTTGATGCTAACTCTGAGGTAACGACGCCTTTTTCTAATGCTTTACTTAAAACACGTTCTTTATTGATACCGGCACCATCATCTTCAATTTCAATAAACACATGATTCCCACTATGATAAGCACGTAGTTCAACACGTCCTTCTTCAGGTTTTCCAGCTGCTACTCGAACCTCTGGACTTTCAATACCATGATCAAGTGAGTTTCGAATTAAATGAACAAGAGGATCTCCGATTTCATCAATAACTGTTCGATCTAATTCAGTTTCTGCACCAATAATATCTAATTTGATTTTTTTATTTAAATCACGTGATAATTGTCTAACCATTTTAGGAAAGCGATTAAAGACCGTTTCTACTGGTACCATACGCATATTCAAAATAATATTTTGTAAGTCGCTCGAAACGCGCGACATGCGTTCAACTGATTCATTTAATTCATTATGATTAAGCTCTGCTGCAATTGATTGTAAACGTCCTCGGTCAATTACTAATTCTTCGAATAAATTCATCAGTATATCCAGTCTTTCAATATTTACTCGAATTGTTTTACTTGTGGCATGAGAAGATTTAACTGGCTTTTCAGATTGCTTAGCAGTTGAGTTGGTTACGATTTTTGTTGCTTCTTGGGAAATCACTTCCACATCAATACTTTTGGCTGTTGAAGAAGCAACAACAGGTTCTAAAGCATTTTCCTCTACTAAATCAAAGAACATTTTTTTAACAACTACTTCTTTTACTTCTGACACTTTTTTAATAGCTTCTTCTACAGTCTCAATAGCTTCTTTTGTAACAAAAGCAATTGAAAAATCTGTATCAAACTGTTCTGCTTCTAATTGTTCTACTGCAGGGACAGATTTAATTACATCTCCGCATTTTTCAAGAACTTCAAATACCATAAATACTCGTGCTGCTTTTAGTAAGCAATCATCGCGTAGAGTAATTGCGATTTCATATGTGCCAAAACCTTGTTCATTAGATTGTTCAATAATTGTACGTTCAAAATCATCATAAGTAAGTGCTGTTACTGAAACCAATCTATCTTCACTGCTATCCTCTACAACAGCTTTGGCATTTGAACCATCAATTAGTTCTCCATTTTCAATACGCTTTAATTTTTCAACAGTCTCGCTAACATTTCTTTTTCCATCTCCACCCTCAGAAATATCTCCAATCATGGCTTCAAGGTGATCAATAGACTCAAAAACAACATCTAAAATCTCAGGTGAAACTTCGATTTTTTCATTACGAATCCCATCTAAAACATTCTCCATTTTATGCGTCAAATCCGCCAAATCTTCAAATCCCATTGTTGCAGACATGCCTTTTAATGTATGTGCATTACGAAAAATCTCGTTTACAATTGATAAATCATGTGGATTTTGCTTCAGTGCTAATAAATTTTCGTTACATGATTGTAAATGTTCCGTACTTTCATCAATGAATACTTCTAAGTATTGGTTTGTATCCATATTTTAAGCCTCCTCTTATGGAATATATTTCATAATTGTTTGTGCAATATCATCAACATCTTCAACATTATCGACTAACCCGGTTTCAAATGCCGATTTAGGCATACCATATACAACACATGTATTAGCAGATTCTGAAATAGCTTTAACATTTCCTGTGGTTTTTAAAATTTTAAGCCCCTTAGTTCCATCTGAACCCATACCTGTCATAATAACAGCTAATTTATCATATTCTTCTAACTTACTAGCACTTTCATACATAACATCAACAGCTGGCCTGTGACCTCCTCTAGGAGCTTCTATATTATCTAATTTAATTCCAACTGACATTCCAACTTTTTGTAATTTCATATGATATCCACCAGGAGCAATATATGCTACTCCAGATTGTAAAATATCTCCATTTTCTGCTTCTTTAACAGTTATCTCAGACAAATTATCTAACCGTGTTGCTAAAGATTTAGTGAACCCTGCTGGCATGTGTTGAACGATTAAAATTGGCGCCATAATGTTTTGCGGTATTTTAGTAATGACTTCCTGTAAAGCTCTTGGACCACCAGTAGATGTTCCTATTAATACCAATTTTTTCTTTCCATGTAAATTCCAATTATTCGTATTAATCACTGAACGTTCAAGTGGTTTAGATGGAGTAGTTATTTCTTTAGTAGAAATATCTTTATTAAAAAATGTATTTGCTGCTTTAGAAAGAGTTGCTGGCTTACGTAATTTTGTCACCGACACATTCGTTGCTTGAATGACTTTATGAACAAGTTCATCCTTAATCTTATGTAGATCTAAAGAAATTGTTCCACTCGGTTTAGCAATAAAATCTACTGCTCCATTCGCCATTGCTTCTACAGTAATTTCTGCGCCAGCTTTAGTCATACTAGAAAGCATGACTACGGGAGTTGGACAATCTACCATGATTAGTTTCAAAGCCTCTAATCCATTTAATTGAGGCATTTCAACATCCAACGTCACAACATCTGGTTTTAAAGCTTTAATTTTTCCAAGTGCATCTTGTCCATTTCGTGCAGTACCTATTACTTCAATATTTGGAACATCTACAAAAAAATCTCCAATCAGTTTTCTCATAAATGCTGAATCATCAACAATTAATAATTTTTTTATTACTGTCATGTTATTCACGCCCTTTATTAAAAATACTTTTTAATGCATTTATAAAACGATTTGTGTCTAGTTCATTCAAATTTTTTGATTGACCTGATGTGTAAGTAGTAGTAATTTTTTGAACTGCTTTTGTAGCAGGAGCACGTTCATATAAAATTGAAAACAATTTTTGTTGCTGTACAGCTTTCCTTACATGAATATCTTCTGGAATAGAACCCAAAATATTTAAATTTTTGTTTAAAAACTGCTGTGCTGTACTTTTTAAACGATGTAGTGTTTGATTTGCTTCGTCTGTTGTCAATGCTCGATTACACACAATATGCATATTTTTAAGTGGGTTTCTTGTGTTCACATATTTCATCATTGAATATGCATCCATAACTGCTGTTGGTTCTGTAGTAGAAATAACGATTATATCGTCTAAAGCCTCAAGTAATTGCAATGACCATTCTGTAGCTCCCGCACCCATGTCAAAAATAATATAGTCATAGCGCTGTTGAAGTAGTTCAAAAGCAGATAGTAAACGATCAAACATTGAATCATTCCATTCAATTACGTTCGCCATTGCAGAGCCACCGCTTAAATAGTCAATATTACTTAAAAAAGATTCTATTACATCTTCTAAAATATATTCTCCACTTAAATAATCGATTAAAGAATATCTAGACTTTTCTCCTAATAATATATGAATATTCCCCATCCCGATATCCATATCCACTATAACTATCTCATATCCTTTTTTTGCTAAATTGAATGAAAAATTAGTAGAAAAGTTACTTTTTCCGACGCCTCCTTTACCACTTATTACCCCTATAGATGTGGAAATATGTTTATTTTCCATTTTTAATCGCAATTTTTCTGCTTGATTTCCCATTGACTATTCTCCTTGGAAAATTAATTCAACTATTTTATCAAGAGTTGCTTCCACAATATCTTCTGGTACTTCTTGTCCATTAGTATAGTAAGCAAGTCCTTTATTATATTTAATCATTAAATTGACTATAGGGCCAATAGAATTTGTTTCATCTAGCTTTGTAAAAATTAACTTTGTAATTGGAAGTCTTTCAAATTGCTCGATAATCACTTCTAGATCACGCTGTTTTGCTGTAAGTGCTAAAACTAAATAATTTTCAGTTTCTTTATTAATATCGATTAATTCAACTAAATCATTAATATATTTACTTTCGTTGTAATTTCGTCCTGCAGTATCAATAAAAATCAAATCACAATGTTTTAAATTATCAATTGCTTTTACATAATCCTCATGTGAGTAGACAACTTCTACAGGTGCTTGTAGCAAATTAGCATATGTTTTCAATTGCTCAATCGCTCCAATTCGATATGTATCCGCCGTAATAAATCCAATCTTCTTACGTTTTTCCAATACTGCACGAGCAGCCATTTTAGCAATAGTTGTTGTTTTTCCAACACCTGTAGGACCAACCACATTAATAAATCGTTTATCAAAAGATTGATTTCCTATTGAAAACTGATCTAGCTCTTGACGTAATGCCATTTTAGCAAATCGTATTAATTGTTGTGTTGTTAACTCTTCACGACTATTTTTATACATGTCAAAAAGCTCATCACTAATTGATGTGATGAGCTTTTTGTCTAATTCTTGATGTTCCATTTGCTCAATAATAGATGTGAAAATAACCGGATACTTTGTAGTTGCTGTTTGCTGTTTCTTTATTAAATCTTTTAATGTCACTAACTCATGTCTAATTTCTTCAACATGCGTTGGTTGTAGAGTAATAGAATTTTTTTCTATTACATCATTTGATTTTAATTCTATATTTTCTATAGATGACATTGTCGTACGTTCGATTCCAATGACAACTTCAAAGTATTTCTTTTTAAACAAACCTAGAAACCCTTTTGAATATATAGGCTTTGAACTAATAATAATCGCTTCATCACCAAAATCTTTTTGTACTTTTTTCATTGCTTCTGCCATTGTAGAAGCTGTATATTTTTTCATCTTCATTCTACATTCACCACTCCAACACTTTGAATTTCAATTGATGCTTCTAGCTCATTATACGAAAGAATTGGAATTTGTGGGAAGTAGCGTTCTGTTAATTGTCGTACATACATGCGCACAGCAGGTGAACATAAAATTACAGGTGATTGTTCAAAAAATGCTATGCGTTCCACTTCTTTAGAAATGGCTTCTAAAATCATTTGAGACATTTGTGGATCTATTGCTAAATAATTACCATGCTCTGTTTGCTGAATACTATCTGCTACTATTTTTTCTACTTTAGCAGATACCGTTAACACTTTTAATTCAGGTTGATTACCAACATATTGAGTAGTAATTTGACGAGCTAGGCCTTGTCGAACATATTCTGTTAGCACATCTACATCTGATGTTAGTTTTGAATAATCAGCTAATGTTTCAAAAATAATTGGTAAATTACGTACAGATACGTTTTCTCTTAGTAAATTAGCTAATACTTTTTGTATTTCACCTATCGCCATTGGTGTAGGTGTTAATTCTTCTACAAGAATAGGGGATGTTTCGTGTAAGTGGTCAATCAATTGTTTTGTCTCTTGACGTCCCAATAACTCTGATGCATTTGCGCGAATAATTTCTGTTAAATGCGTAGAAACTACACTTGGTGGATCCACAACAGTGTATCCCAGCATTTCAGCTTCTTCTTTCACTAATTCAGTAATCCATTTTGCAGGAAGGCCAAATG
Organism: Kurthia sp. Dielmo; assembly: GCF_000307285.2. NCBI lineage: Bacteria > Bacillati > Bacillota > Bacilli > Caryophanales > Caryophanaceae > Kurthia > Kurthia sp. Dielmo. Next base: position 556,284 of record NZ_HE578956.1, on the reverse strand, counting down.
ACGGCTCAACAGTATCAATACCATCAATTGAATTCTCCTCACCAGGACTCATCGCCAAATAATGATCTAACAAGAGCTCTCCATTAGCCATTTCATTCCCTTTAATTTTGATACGATATTCATTAGGTTGCAGTTGAATATTGTCTCTAATACGTACTACCGGTATAACAATACCTAATTCTAAAGCTAATTGACGACGAATCATAACTACTCGGTCAAGTAAATCTCCACCTTGAGCTGCATCAACTAGAGGAATTAATCCATATCCAAATTCAAATTCAATCGGATCAACATTTAATAAATTCACAACATTTTCTGGACTCTTCAGATTATCTGTAACAACCTCTTCTTCGATTTCTTCTTGTTCTTCAACAGTTTCTGTTGTAGAACGTTTTTGTTGATATGCTAGTAATGCAATAATTGCTGCCACAGGAATTGTCACAAAATCACTAACAGGTGTTAGTAATCCTAATAAAAAGATTGTACCAGCTGCTACATATAATACTTTTGCATCTCCAAATAATTGACGCATAATATCCGTACTAAAATTACCATCTGATCCAGCACGTGTCACGACAATACCTGTAGCTGTAGAAATAATTAATGCAGGAATTTGTGAAACTAATCCATCCCCGACTGTCAATGTAGTAAATCGACTAATAGCGTCTGCAAATTCCATTTCCATTTGCACAACACCAATAACAATACCGAACAAAATATTAATAATAACAATAATGATACCAGCTATTGCATCACCTTTAACAAATTTCGTTGCCCCATCCATTGCTCCATAAAAATCGGCTTCTCCTGAAACTTTCTCACGACGTTCGCGCGCTTGCGTTTCAGAAATCAAACCTGCATTTAAGTCTGCATCAATAGCCATTTGTTTACCTGGCATTGCATCTAATGTGAATCGAGCAGCAACTTCAGATACACGTTCAGAACCTTTTGTAATAACAAGGAAGTTTATAATTACTAAAATAATAAATACTACTAATCCTACTACAAGATTTCCGCCAACAACAAATGTACCAAATGTTTCTACAACATTCCCTGCTTCACCACCACTTAAAATAGCTCGTGTAGTTGAAACATTTAAGCCTAATCTAAATAATGTTAAAAGCAAAAGAATTGTGGGAAAAATAGAAAACTCAAGTGCTTCTTTCATATTCATAGCAATTAATAAAACAAGAATTGCCAATGCAATATTCATGATAATTAAAAAGCTTAATAGCCATGTTGGCAGAGGGATAATCAGCATCGCTACAATCATAATAACGGCTGCTAAAACACCTATGTCGCGAAATTTCATGTTTGTCCCTCCCTAACTAAATCTTACGTTTAATGCGATATACATACGCAAGTACTTCTGCAACTGCTTTAAAAAATTCTTCTGGTATACGGTCATTAATTTTAACTTGGTCATACATAGCTCTGGCAAGGGGCCGATTTTCTACCATGACAACCTTATTTTCTTTTGCAATTAATTTTATCTTTTGTGCAACAAAATCTGTTCCTTTAGCAACGACTTTGGGTGCATCCATAGCATCCTCATCGTATTTTAAAGCAATTGCATAATGAGTTGGATTTGTAATGACTACATCTGCTTGAGGTACTTCCTGCATCATTCTACGCATTGACATTTCTCTTTGCCTTTGTTTAATTTTTGATTTGATTAAAGGGTCACCTTCAACATTTTTGTATTCATCTTTAATATCTTGTTTAGACATTCGAAGGTTTTTTTCATAATCATATTTTTGATACATGTAATCTAAAATCGCAATAACCATCAATACAATAGAAGCTGCTATACCCATGTATGCCACAAGTTTTGAAACTGTTATCAAGGCTGCTCCTGGGGTTTTATGTGCTAAGCTTAAAACTTCCTCAATGTTAATATATAATACTAAAAATGTTGTGGTACCTATAAAAGATATTTTCAAAATTGATTTTAATAACTCAACAATTGCTTTGAGCGAAACAATTCGTTTTAACCCCTTTATCGGGTCAATTTTTTTTAAATCAAATTTTAACGTTTCAGTTGTAAATAGTAATCCGAACTGCATAAAATTAGCCGCAATTGCTGCAACAACTGCAACTATAAAAATTGGCACTACAATCATAGCTAATTCTTTTAGTATATCCCAATACATTTCCATAATGGAAGAAATAGTAATCGTTTTAACAGTCATATTATGTACAATAATTTCTCTGAAAAAAGACATCATTTCTTCTTTCATAGATCCTGCCACAAAAGTTAAATATAAAAATATCGCTAATAGTACTATTGCGCTTGTTACATCTTGACTTTTTAATACCTGCCCTTTTTTTCTAGAGTCTTGACGTTTTTTTGGTGTTGCTTTTTCAGTTTTCTCACCTGCAAAAAACTGTATATTTAATTGAACTAACATATTCATTTTAGCCAATACCTATCAACTCCATGTATTGCCGCATCGAGACAAACATAAATTTAAATAACTGCTGCATCACCTCAGACATTACTGTAAACATAACAACCATTGTGACAAACGCCACAAAAATCTTCACTGGAAAACCGATTACAAAAATATTAAGTTGTGGCACAGTTTTTGCAACAATTCCTAGGGCTAAATCAGTCAAAAATACAGTAGCTACAATAGGAATAGCTAATTGAAACGCAATAATAAACATTCCAGTGAACATTTGTATTACAAACATAACTGTATTTTCTGTTGCAAGTTTCGGCCATGTCTGTGCAACAGGTACAAATTCATAACTATAATAAATTGCATCTAATAAAAGATGATGGCCATTAGCACTCAATAATAATAATAAAGCTATAACATTAAAAAATTGTCCAGTTAAAGGACTTTGTGTTCCCGTTTGTGGATCAATAACATTGGCAATAGCAAATCCTATTTGGAAGTCAATAAAACCTCCAGCTATTTGCACTGCTGACATTACAATATACGCTAACAAACCTAATGTTAGTCCCACAAGTGCTTCTTTAACAATCAATAAAGCATAATTACCATCAACTTCAATCATTTCAGCATCCATAGGAAGTGCAATAATTACTGAAAATAAAACTGCTAATCCAATCTTTACTTGATTTGGAATTGTTCGATATGAAAAAAAAGGCACTGTTGCTAAAAAAGCACTTAATCGGACAAGAATCAATATGATTAATGGAATTTTTGCTACCAATATTTCCATTCTCTCACCCTATATACCTTGTTAAGTTTTCAAAAATATCTTTTGTGTATGTAACAACCTTTGTTAGCATCCAAGGGCCAAAAAATACGATGGCTAATAATACAGCGATAATTTTTGGAACAAAAGATAATGTTTGCTCTTGAATTTGAGTCGTTGCTTGAAAGATACTCACAAGTAAACCAACTACTAACGCTACAAGTAAAAGGGGCCCTGAAGCCATAATCACAACAGTAATTGCACGTTCGGCAATTGATATAACTAGTTCTTGTGACATTTTTATTCATCCCCTAAAAGCTTTGTAATAGTGACTTCATCACGAGTGACCAGCCATCTACTAATACAAATAATAAAATTTTAAAAGGTAGCGAAATCATTACTGGCGGTAGCATCATCATCCCCATAGACATTAAAACACTAGCTACAATCATATCAATGACTAAAAATGGTATAAAAATCATAAATCCCATTTGAAATGCTGTTTTTAATTCACTTATGGTGTATGCCGGTACTAATGTCGTTAATGGTATATCCTCTACTTTTTCAGGCATTTCTTGATTTCTATAACTTAGAAATAAATCTAAGTCATTTTGGCGTGTATGTTTAGCCATAAACTCTTTAAAAGGTGTAGCTGCATTATCATATGCCTCATCTAAAGTTATTTCTTCATTAAACAATGGTTGTAAAGCGCCTTTATTCACTTCTTGTAGAGTTGGTGACATAATAAAAAATGTTAAGAACATTGCTAAGCCTATAATTACCTGATTAGGCGGCATTGTATTCGTTGCAAGAGCTGTTCTTACAAACGACAAAACAATGACGACTCGAGTAAAACAAGTCATCAAAATCAAAATACTTGGTGCAATAGAGAGTACTGTCAACAATAGCATTAGCTTCACAGAAGTCGAAACATTGGCAGCACTACTATCAGAAAAATAATTTATAAAATCACTCATCTTTCAGGCTGCTCTCCTTCTGTTTCAACACTTGTAATTCTTCATTACGTTGTTGTTTAATTTGATCTAAACGGCTTACAAATTCCGTTTTAAAATCATCCTTACCATCCATTTCTACCGTTTTTTTCTTTTTTAATAATTTTAAAAAAGGTGTTCCTTGAATTGGTTGAATTTGCTTTTCATTGTATAGAGCAATAAGTGAATTACGTTCTTGCTCATCTGTAATTTCTTTTAGCATATTTACATCTTCGCCTACACCAACTAGATAAAGGGAATTTCCTACTTTAACTAGTTGTACGGATTTTTGTGATCCTACAGAGATCCCGCCTAAATTTTGCATCATTTTAGTATGTTGATATTTTGTATTACGTTTATTTAAAACCCGTAATACAAAATACAGTAATCCAATAACAAAAATTAAAGCAAAAATCATCTTAATGTATTCTCCAGCAGACACACCAACAGCTGTCGATTCTTTATCATTATCGACAGCTGCCTTTGTATCCTCTTTGCAGGCTTCATCTTTCTTGTTTCCTATACAGTCATCTACCATAATATTAGATGATGCATAACCCACTTCAGAAAAAGGTACCGTTTCAGCAAATGGCAAAACATTACACAATACAAAGAAAAGCAATATAAAGCATACTTTTCTAAACATCACCTTACCCCAAAGCTTTTTGAATAGCTTCAATAACTCGATCTGCTTGGAATGGTTTTACGATGAAGTCTTTAGCTCCTGCTTGAATAGCATCAATTACCATTGCTTGTTGTCCCATTGCAGAACACATAATAATTGTTGCGTTCGGACTTGTCTTTTTAATTTCTTTCAAAGCTGCAATACCATCCATTTCTGGCATTGTAATATCCATTGTCACTAAATCTGGTTGCAATTCATTATATTTTTCAACAGCTTGAGCACCATCTGCTGCTTCTCCTACTACTTCAAATCCATTTTTTGTTAAAATATCCTTAATCATCATACGCATAAATGCTGCATCATCTACGATTAAAATTTTCTTTGCCATAATTAGATTCCTCCAAACGATTATCGTAAGTTATTTAGTCTATCTGCCTTACTTAAGATATCTGTAATTCGCACACCAAAATTCTCATCAATAACAACTACTTCACCTTTTGCTATTAAACGACTATTTACTAAAATATCAACCGGTTCACCAGCTAATTTATCTAATTCAATAATTGAACCGCTTACTAATTCTAATACGTCTTTTACTGAACGTTTTGTACGACCTAATTCAACTGTTACCTGCAAAGGTATATCTAGAAGCATATTTAAATTACGCGCTTCTGTTTGTTTTAATGATGGTTGTGTAAATTCTGTAAATTGTGCCTGTTGAACATTCATTGGTTGTTGTTGATATTGTTGAGGTTGTGCATACATCGGCTGTTGCATTGTAATTGCTTCCTGCTGTTGCATCATAGGCTGTTGCATTGGTTGTTCTTGTGAAGTCACTGGTTCAGAAACACTTTCTTTCTCTATTGAAATTTCTTCTACTGGTTCTGGATTCAATAGTTGGTGAACTAAGGATTGACTAAATTCCAAGGGTAATAACTGCATAATATTCGAATCAATTAATTCACCTATACGTAAACGGAAAGATACACGTACCAGCAAATCCTCTTCTGGAATATTTTCAGAACCTTCATCTTCACGAATATTCATTAGATCAATTGATGGAGGAGAAATATCTACTTTTTTATTAAATATTGTAGACATCGAAGTAGCTGCAGAGCCCATCATCTGATTCATTGCTTCTTGAACAGCACTTAAATGTATTTCACCTAATTCCTCTGATGGATTCAATCCATCTCCACCTAGCATCAAATCTGCAATAATAGCCGCATCGGATTGTTTGATTACAAGTAAATTCATTCCTGTTAAACCGATCGTATATTCTACTTGAATAGCAACATACGGATGGGGAAATTCCTCCTCCAGTTTGTCACGATTAATCATTGAAATAGTTGGTGTGGTAATATCAACTTTTTGACCCAGTAAAGAAGATAGTGCAGTTGCAGAACTGCCAAATGAAATATTACCTATCTCTCCTAAGGCGTCCTGAGACATTTCATCTAAATAGTCTCCTACATTATACTGTTCTTTTTGAGCAGACGCATCATCATTTTTATCATCACCTTTATCAATTGATTCACCACGAAGTAGTGCCTCAATTTCTTCTTGTGATAACATATCATCACTCATCATCATCGTCTCCTCCTCTCAAAGACTCAATTACTTGAACAGCCATTTTTTTCTTCACTTTACCTGGCTGAGCAGTAAATTTTGGAATATTGTCTACTTTAATTGTTAATGGATTGGTAATGTTTTGATCTAACTGAATAACATCACCCTGTTGTAAAAATAAGAAATCTTCAATACTAATGTTTGTAGAACCTAATTCAGCTGTAACATCCACCTCAGATCGACGAATATTTTGCTCAATTCGAGCTTTTTGTTCTGGTGAATTTTCCCTAGTATTCGATTGCATCCAATATCGGACAGATAAATTTGGAACAATTGGTTCTAATACAACATGTGGAATGCAAATATTTATCATTCCACTAGTTTCACCAATGATAGAATTGAACGAAATAACGACTACCGTTTCATTTGGTGATATCATTTGTAAAAATTGAGGATTCACTTCTAACTCTGTTAAAATCGGGTCAATATCAGCAATATTTGCCCATGCTTCACGTAAATTATCAAATGATCTCTCAAAGAGATTTGTCATTATTTTTTGTTCGATTTCCGTCAAATTATCTACATTACTATGACTTGTTCCTGCTCCACCCATCAAACGATCCAACATTGAATAAGCAATATTTGGATTAATTTCCATTAGAATATTGCCATCTAAAGGTGGCACATCAAATACATTGATTAATGTAATATTAGGTATGGAACGAATAAATTCTTCAAATGGTATCTGATCCACCGAGGCTACGGTGATTTGAACATAGCTGCGCAGCTGGGCAGAAAAATATGTTGTTAATAGGCGTGCAAAGTTTTCATGAATTCGCGTTAAGCTACGGATTTGATCTTTAGAAAATCGTAATGCTCGTTTAAAGTCATATACTTTTACTTTTTTCGTTTCTTCTTCTTTTTTCATATCTTCCGCTGACATTTCACCTGTTGATAACGCTGATAACAATGCATCAATTTCGGATTGTGATAACACATCTCCGGCCATTTGCCCACCTCCTTAAAAATTCATTTCTTTTTTATTGAATAATACATGATGTAATATACACACGTTGAATTTGACCTTCTTGCATTAATTCATTAAATTTTGTTTTTAATGTGTTTTGTAAAACCGCTTTTCCTTTTTTCCTTCTAAATTCTCTTTTGATAACTCTGAAAGTTCTTCAATTAAAATATCTTTCATTTGAAAATCACGTTTTGTTAATTCTTCTGCAGCATCCTTACTATCCGTTTGTACTTTCAAAGAAATTTTAACAAAATTACTGCCTTTTAAGTTTGTAGTTAATTCTTCTACATCAACAGAAGACTCTAGTACTGTATCAATATCTGGCTCCGCATTTGCCGTATCTTTCCCACCAATTTGGGTAATAACTACGGTGGCTACAACACCGATTAAAGTTAGCGAAACCAACACAATAAGCATAATTGTTAGCACTTTATTTTTATTCATCTTCTTCACCTCTTAAATGCGGATTGGATAGGAGTTGAACACTTTTATAAAACTTTGTAACTCGATTTAATACTTCGTTCCCAGATTCTAATACAACATATTTTCTTCCAGTCGTTAATGTAATGGTCGTATCTGGAAACTCTTCGACTGTTTCTATGTATAATGCATTAAGCGAGAACGCCTTGCCATTTAACTTTGTTAAAGAAATCATAAAATGGATAGGACTAAGAAATTAACTTAGTCCTTCCTCCCTTCTTATAAAAAGGTTAAAAATTATCGTTTTAAATTTACTAATTCTTGTAAAATCTCATCAGATGTCGTAATAATGCGTGAGTTTGCTTGGAAGGCACGCTGCGCAATAATCATTTCGGTAAATTCTTCTGACATATCAACATTTGACATTTCAAGGAATCCTGATTGAATGACGCCATTTCCCTCTACACCTGGAGTTTTTTCCTCACTTGGTGCTCCTGAGTTAGCAGATGGTTTAAAGAAGTTTGCTCCTACTTTTGTTAGACCACCTGGATTAATAAATTTAGTAACTCCTATTTGACCTAACGGAGTTAACTGTCCTCCAACAATGGCATTAACTGTTCCATCTTGTGAAATAGATACTTCAGTGGCTTCGGCGGGGATATTAATATTACCACTACCAGCTGCTTGAATATAAGCTCCATCACTTGTTACTAGAGCCCCATTGCTATCTAAATAAAAATTACCTGAACGCGTATACATCGTTTCACCATTTTTTGTAACTTCAAAATAGCCATCTCCTTCAATAGCTAAGTCAAGCACGCGATTGGTTGTCTGTAATGATGATTGATCTGCAATTGTATCAATTGAAGCTACTGCAGAACCTAATCCAATTTGTTTTGGGTTTGTACCACCCATTGTATCTGTAGCGCCGCCAGCACCTGCAGAAGTTTGTGAGATTAAGTCTTTAAATGTCGTACGGCCTTTTTTGAAGCCATACGTATTAACATTGGCGATGTTATTACCAATAACATCTAACTTCGTTTGAAAATTTCGTAAACCACTAACACCTGAATACATTGAACGTAACATAATAAATTTTCTCCCTTCGATTTTAAAAAATATATTACCTCTGTCAATCGGTAATACGAAGGCACCCTTTTACAGGTCCTGCCTATGATAAAATAATTGTTCCATCAATATTAGTAAACAATTGATTTTCAGATTCTTCTCTACTCATTGCTGTAATGACTGTCATATTTTTAGCGCTAACAATCATTGTTGTTTTGGGTGTTACAACAAGCGGTTCCTGAACTCCTTTTTCTTTCGCCTCTAGTACTTTACTTGTGATTTTCTGCCATTCTACTTCATTTATTTTTATATTTCGCTGTGCCAAACGTTGTGATGCATGTTTACTTATTTTCAACGAATTATGTTGATTTAAAACATCTTGAAAGTTTTGTGTAGGTACCTTTTTATAGGGCACTACATTTGGTGATTGCTTAACAGTGTTTGCTGGTTGTAGTGGTTGAATATATCGCAATAAATTTATGCTTTCTGAGCGATTGCTACAATTTGATCTGCTGTTGTTTGAAGACCGCCTGATAAATTGAAAACAATTGAGTTGTCTTTTCTAGATACCGATTCAACCATCGCTGTTTGCTCTTCACCTTGTTCGTTTTTGAATGTAACATTTTTCCCAATTAACATGCTTGAGTCTACAAGAGAATTACCTGCACTACTTGAAGAACTTCCAGATAATACTTCTGATATATTAGATGCTTGAATGATTTTTCCATTATCTAATACAAATTTTGCTGTTGAGCCGTCGTATTTGACACTTACGATTGTTCCAGTACCACTTTCAACACCTGCTGTAGATTGTGTTATCGAATCTTTAGCAGACTCTACAACTTCTCCAGTTTCTTTTCCAGTTGTCGTTGTTGTAATATGATACTTTACCGTTTTACCAACAAAAGAATTAAATTGAATCATCTGTGTTTGCTGTGTGACTGCTGTTAATTCTTCAATTGATGACGAAACATTTTGCATTTGTTCTAAAGAAGAGAACTGCGCCATTTGTGAAATAAATTGTGAGTTATCCATCGGACTAGATGGATCTTGATATTGTAGTTGTGTTACTAATAACTTTAAAAATGCGTCTTTACCTAAAGAAGTATTTTCACCTTCTGCAACTACTTTAACGCCATTACTTGGCATACCATATTGTTTTTGAATAGTTGTTGTCATAACTTACACCTCTAATTCTGCTAATAGTTCTTCAAACGTCAATCCATCATCATCTTGTCTATTTTCTTTTTGATTGCTATGATTCTGCTGATTCATAGACGATTGTTGATTAAATTGTTGTTGGCGCTGCTCGCTACGTGACGGTTCAGATAATGCTTGTGAAATATCAATTCGATCCAATTGAATATTTTGATTCACTAGCCCTGTTTTTAATTGATGTAATTGACTTTCTATCATTTGCTTACCAGTAGCTGTTGATGTCAAAATACGTGCACTCATTATTCCATTTTGCTGTGAAAACTCTATACGTATTGAACCCAAATGCTCTGGATATAGTTTAATCAATAAGCGTTGTCCTTGAGCATTAGTTGCTAATTGGCTACGATTCATAATTTGTTCAAATTGTTTTACAAAGTTTTCAGATTGTGAAGTTGGCGTTGTTTGCGGTAAAGAAATTGTTATAGTTGTTGTCTGTGGAATGATTTTTGTAATCGCGTTACCTACCAATTCAGGCGTCACTGATTTTGTTGTTGAAATTTCTTGCTGAACGACTGGTTTCACCACCCCAATAATTTCTTGTTCCTTCATATTGGGTGACAATTCTTTTTGACCTATAGTCGGTGCTTGTACTTCTGCCACTTTTATATTCACAAGTGCCTTGTTAATCATTTCTTTAACATCTTGTTGCGTTTGTGCAGTTTCAATAACTCTTGAAGCAATTGTAGTCATCCAGTTTTTAACTTGTGAACTCTGCATTTCTTGTTGTAATGTTAAATCTGTTTTTGGAGCCGCCAATTCAACAAATTTTAACATTTTAACAACATCCGAAATTTCTTCTTTTGTAAGTGGTCCTTTTCCTTCTAATGAAGTCGTTACATTTTGAATAAATTTGAATGCACTCATATCAAGTTGGGCTAAAATATCCCAAAGGTTATTCCCCGTTACTTCTTCTGCAATTAGTTCACTAAATGCTTTTTTCAACTGATCTATATCTACCTCAAGTACTTCTGCTAATTGATTTAATGAAATCTGTTTTGTCATTAGCTCTGTATCAGAAATATTAATTCCTAATTCTTTCAAATTCGAAGCGTTCAATAAACTTTTTATATCTATATCTACTGTTTCAACTTTTGTCTGATTATTACCCAACAATGCACCTAATCCTAAATTCATTTGAAATTTTTTAGATGTATTTCCATCATCAAGTGTTTTTTGCTGATTTGGTACTACTGAATTTGTATCATTAATAGTTGCGGCATTTAGTCTTTCATTAAATGATACACCTTGATCATTTACAGAAGCATTTGTTGTATTTACTGTATTCATTGATTGTTGCATTGTGTTTGCTAATTGCATCGTTGCAAGATTCATTTATTCACCTCCTTTCAATTTTTTAATTTGTTGAAGTTTTTGTTACATTTTTATTGTCGACTTTTTTTACAGATAATAAAGTAGTAAATCGAGCAGCTTCATCTGGAGACATTTTTTCTAAAATGGCGGCTAATGTTTCTGTTTTTAATTTACTCATGATTGCAATAGCTTCTTCATCCTTAAGCGCAACTAAAGCTGGCGCGGCAGATTTCGGTCGCATTTGTTCATATGTAGCAACAAGCGAATCAATACTTGCTGTTTCATCTTTAGAACCTGACTTTAATTTTTTTATTTCTTTTTTCAAACGACGTTTTTCTATTCGTTCTTTTTTCGCAGTTATTTTTTGTTGATCAATTTGATCTTGCAAACTCTTAATTTCAGCTTCTTTTTCTTGTTGCTGAGCTTTCAAATTCACAATTTGTTCTTCGTAATTTTTATTATTAATTTCATTGCTTTCTTCATTTTGAGAAACACCTGCAATATCTTTTGCCTTTTCAAAAATATTTGTACCTGTCACTTCAAAAACAATTAATAAAATTGCTGAAGCGAATAGTAACGGTATAATAATCCAGAAAAAAGCTTTTTGGAATTTTCCCGGTGTTTTTTTTCTTCTCCCAAACCTTCACGGCCCTTAGGTGGTCTTTTATCTTTTACAGGTCGTTTTTTTTGTTGTGCCACTAGAATCACCTAATTTCTTTATTGTAATAAGCGATTTGCGAGAGCTCATCTAATTGAAGCATTTCTAATCGATTTTTTTCTAATTTAAATAATTCATAATCTTTCTCTCGCATTTTTTCATATTTTCTACACTCTAATGTTTGCTCAAGTAACTTTCCTTCAAACCATTCCATTTTAGAACGTGCTTGAATTACCTTATTTTGAATATCAACAATCGCTTTTTCCATGCTATGTAAAAACTGTGCATTACTATGCATTTCTTGGATGCTCATACCTATTTTCATTTGTTGCTCTTGATAGCTAATTAAATCTTCTTTTCTTTTTAAGGAATCATATAAGTTTTGAGCAACTGCTTCAAAATCTTGTACAGCTTTTTTATAAGCCATTTCAACTTCATTCTTTTCTTGTTCTTTTACAACAATAATGGAATCAAATCGATATTTATACTTTGGCATCTATTATCCTCCTCGATTTGCTAAGTGAATAAGTTGATTAACGCTTTCTTCTAAAGAAACCGGGTCTAGATACCCCTGTTTTAAAAAATTCGTAATCAATGGTTCATAAAAAATAGCTTCATCAATTTCTTTTGATGTTCCTTTTTTATAAGCTCCTATATTAATCAAATCTTCGGATTTACTATAAGTGAAATAAAGTTCTCTTAATTTTTCTGCGGCAATTTTATGATCGTTTGTAACAATATGATTCATTAGTCGACTTACACTTTTCAAAACATTTATTGCAGGATATTGCCCTTTATTAGCCAAGACACGGTCTAAAACAATATGACCATCTAATATTCCACGTACAGTATCTGCAATTGGTTCATTCATATCGTCCCCATCTACTAGTACTGTATAAAAAGCTGTAATAGAGCCATATTCATTTGTTCCTGTACGCTCTAATAGTTTAGGTAAAATAGCGAATACTGAAGGCGTATAGCCTTTTTGTGCAGGAGGTTCTCCTGTAGCAAGACCTACTTCTCGTTGTGCCATAGCCACTCGTGTTACCGAGTCCATCATTAACATGACATTTAATCCCTTATTACGGAAATATTCTGCTATAGCTGTAGCTGTAAAAGCACCTTTTATACGCATTAATGCAGGTTGATCAGAAGTAGCAGCAACAATTATCGAGCGTTTCAGCCCCTCGGGTCCTAAATCTCGTTCTATAAACTCTCTTACTTCTCTACCACGTTCTCCAATTAATGCTATGACATTTAAATCTGCAGTAGTATTTCTAGCAATCATTCCTAATAATGTTGATTTACCTACACCCGAACCGGCAAAGATACCAAGACGCTGCCCTTTTCCGACTGTTAACATACCGTCAATTGCTTTAACACCAACCTCTAATTTTTCTTCTATAGGTGGTCTAGTTAATGGGTTCGGTGGTTCTCCTTCAGTATCTACAACTGCTAATCCTTTAGGTAATATCGAGCCATCTAAAGGATTTCCCATTGAATCTAAAATTTTCCCAATTAATTCTGGCCCAATTTTAATTTCAAGTGGCTTATTTGTGCTTTCAACAAGACAACCAATAGAGATATCTCTCAATGAAGTAAAAGGCATTAAGACAACCGTTTCATCTCTAAAACCCACTACTTCTGCTAAAATTTTTTGATGCCCTGTATGCGCAGAGAAAACATGTATTTTACATACATCACCTATTGAACTTTCAGGGCCTTGCGCCTCAATCATTAATCCAACAACTTTTGTCACTCGACCATATTTTTTAAATGTAGGTACGGCATGTAATTGTTCTAATAATTCCACAGCCTTCATTCCAAATCACTCCGCACTCTCTAATATTTCACTTAGGTGGTGACGTAACTCATTTAACTGTTCATCAATGCTAGCTATAAGGCGACCATGATTTGTATCTATATAGCATTCTTGAATTGATAATGTATCATCAATAAAAATCATAAATGGCATATCTGCTGGGAACATTGCTACTAATTCTGCTCTGTTTTTTGTAAGCAATGCATGATTTTCTGCAGAAACATACACTTTGACAAAATCACTTTCACGAACTTCTTTCAATGCTCGTTTAACAATTGGCATATATTTTGTAGCATTTTCTTCTAACTCTAAATTTAAAATCCGCTCAGCTGAACGCATAGCCAATTCTAAAATAACGCCCTCTTGACTTTCTAGATATGCATAGGCATTTTGCTCTGATTGAGCCATTGTTTCATTAGCTATTTGAATATCAGATGCCATATTCGATAACGCTTTATTTCTTCCCTCATCTATACCTTGAGAAAAACCTTCATCATATGCTTGTTGCTGCAATTGGATTTTTTCATCTTCCCATTGTTGCTTGGACTTTTTTAATGAAGTTTCTTTTTCTATACAAAATACTTCAAACTGCTTTTTTTTCAATTCAATTTCTTGCCGAGCTTCTTCTAATAATCGATCTCGCTCAGCATACAATTGTTCTAGTGAAATATCTGGAACGACGTCATTATCTTCATCGACAGTAGGAATCATGAATTCTCGAATTTCAATCGTGCGAATATTTGGTTGGTGCATGCCTGCGCCTGGGCGATAAATTCTAGACAATAATGTCATCTCCTCCACCACGAGCAATAATAATTTCTCCGGCATCTTCTAAACGACGAGTTACTGCGACAATACGTGATTGTGCTTCTTCAACATCACGTAAGCGAACTGGTCCCATAACCGCCATGTCTTCTTTAAAAGTTTCTGCCATACGTTGAGACATATTTTTGAATAAGATTTCTTTGACATCTTCGCTTGAAACTTTCATAGATAATAATAGATCTTCGTTTTCGACATCGCGTATAACACGTTGAATTGAACGGTTGTCCAATGTAACCAAGTCTTCGAAAACAAACATACGTTTTTTGATTTCTTCTGCAAGTTCTGGATCCTGAATTTCGAGTGCATCGAGAATTGTTTTTTCTGTTTGACGGTCTACCCCATTCAGTACTTCTACAACTGCATCTACACCGCCCGTTTCTGTATAATCCTGTGTTACTGTAGAAGATAATTTTCTTTCTAATACAGATTCAATTTCACTAATAACTTCAGGTGATGTTGATTCCATTGTTGCTATACGTTTTGCGATATCTGCCTGTACTTCTTGTGGCAGTGACGATAAAATTGTTCCTGCCTGCTGAGGCTCAAGATACGATAAAATAAGTGCAATTGTTTGTGGATGTTCATTTTGAATAAAGTTGAAAATTTGAGCTGGATCTGTTCGGCGCGCAAAATCGAATGGTCTTACTTGTAATGATGATGTCAAACGATTAATAATTTGCTGTGCTTGATCATTTCCTAATGCTTTTTCAAGAACTGTTTTTGCATATCCAATACCCCCTTGCACAATATAATCTTGTGCAAGGGCAATATTATGAAATTCTTCAATTATCTCTTCTTTTACTTCTGGGTCTACTTTTTTCACGCCTGAAATTTCTAGAGTTAAACGTTCAATTTCCTCTTCGGATAGATGTTTATATACTGCAGCAGAAACTTCAGGTCCTAATGAGATTAATAGGAGTGCGGCTTTTTGTTTACCAGAAAGCTCTTTATCTTTTTTTGCTACCAACGCATTTCCCTCCCATTAGTCTTCTGAAATCCATGTACGTAATAATTTTGCAAAGTCTTCTGGCTTATCTTTCGCCATTTTCTCTAACTGTTTACGACGAACTGTTGATTCAGAATCTTTTTCGTCTGCTATGTCTTCAATTTCCATTTCCTCATCATAATAGTCTTCTTCATCATAATAATCTTCTTCATTTTGACGACGTGAACGGATAATAAAGAATGTTAATAATCCAATGGCTACAACTAGAACACCACCAATGACCCAAATCCACCAAGGAATTGTTGTACCTGTTGCTGTTGCTGTTGTAGCTTTACCATTTAATTTTTGAACGGAAACATTAATTTTTTGTGATACATCTGCATTTGATAAGTTTCCTGCTGAGTTTTTATCAATTGATGTACGTACAATTGATGTCAACATATCTTGAACAGCCGTTTCTGTATCTGCTGGTAGAGATGTTGGGTCATCTGATGTTGGGGGTTCTAAAACGACTTGAATCCCTAAATCACGTACACGATACGGACTTTCAGTAATTTGGCGTTTAATACGATTCACTTCATTATTAACAGTATCTTCTGTTCTTTCATAATCTCCAGAACCCGTATCTCCAGCAGCTTGATAATCTGTAAAATTATCTGTAGCTCCATCTGCCTCTGACGTTCCTGCTGCTGCAGCTCCAGTACCTGAGTACGTTTCAGAGATCTTTTGAGCACTAATTGTAATACCCGCCATATTTTCTTTATCAACTGGTTCTACTAGTTTCTCAGTTCTTTGTTCTTGTGTGAAATCAATATCAGAAGTCACTGTAACAACGGCTTTTCCAGCGCCCATAATATTACTTAATAATGATTGAACTTGTCTTTGTAAATCACGTTCAATTTGTTTTTTACGGCTAATTGACTCGCTGCATTCCCAGCTCCATTCGCTCCTGCAATAGAATCTGATGTTAAATCAAAATATTCATTATATTGATTTGTAATAACAATATTATCTGTATTCAAATTGGGTACTGATTTTGCCACTAAATTGTATAATGTTTTAATTTGCTCATCAGAAAATTGTTGTCCTGCCTGTGTATCTAACACAATAGAAGCACTAGATTCTTCTGCATTCTCACTACTTGTTACAAATGTGCTTTTTTCAGGTATAGATAACATAACTTTTGCATCTTTAATTCCATCCATTTGTTTTAATAATTTTGCTAATTCAGTTTGAACTGATGCAACTTTTAGCACATTAAATTCGTTGTCAGTCATACCAAATCCTGCGTTTTCAGAGAAGAAAGAGTAGTCAATTTCACCCGATTGTGGATAGCCTTGTGAAGCTAAACTTACGAGTAAATCATCTGCTTGATTTTCTGGAACTAATATTGTGGTTCCACCTTCTTCAATTTGATACTTAACCCCTTCAGCATCTAATTGTTCTTTAATTTGTCCAACTTCACTAGCTGTTAAATTTGAATACAAAGGTTTGTAAGTAACGCGGGTTGCAAAATATGTAATAATTGCTGCTAACGCAATAATTGCTACGATGCTACTAATTAATGCAATCTTTTGCTTTTTTGAACGACTTCCCCAAAATCCAGAGAACTTCGTTTTAATATTATTTACTCTTTCGTTCATTTTATGCCTCCGGGTACTTGTAAATGCAGCGATTCAAAGGTTTAAGCTTATACTGACATACGCATAACTTCTTGATAAGCTTCGACTGCTTTATTACGAATCGATAGAGCCGTATTCAATGTAACATTTGCTTTTTGTGCAGCAATCATTACATCATGCAACTCCACATCTTGCCCATTCACTAATTTATTTGTATACACATCTGATGTTGCTTGTGTGTCATTTACTTCATTAATTGCATCTTTTAACATCGTGCTAAACGATGTGTCTGTTTTAATGTTATCTGTTGCTGCTGTTTGCGTCACAGCAGGAGTAACAGGTTGAGTTAGCGCCACAGAAGATATGGCCATCATTAACAGCTCCTTCTAATTCATTTATTTACCTATTTCTAAAGCTTTTGACAGCATTGATTTATTTGCGTTAAATGCAGTTACATTCGCTTCATAAGATCTTGTTGCCGAAATCAAGTTTGTCATTTCTTTTAATGAATCCACATTTGATGTTTGAACATACCCTTCATCATTTGCATCCGGATCAGTTGGATCGTAAATTAATTTAAACGGTGTTTCTGTATCTTCATTAATTTGAGTTACTTTTACACCTTTACCTGTGGACTGATCACTTCGACCAATTGCTGCACTTAAATAGTTGGAAAAAGCAGGTCCTGATTGTTGAGAAGCTAATGTTACCGTTTTACGACGGTATGGTTCCCATTCTCCATTAACTTGTTTTGCTCTTGTTGTATCTATGTTTGCTAAGTTTGATGAAACAACATCCATTCTTAATCGTTGCGCAGTCAATGCACTTCCTGTTGTTTCCATACTACTAAAAATCGACATGGTTAACTTCCTCCCTTAGCAACTGTTAACAATGAATTAAGCTTTCCACTTACACGATCAATTAATGCATTGTAATAAATTGTATTTTCCGCTAAACTTGCCTGTTCTTTATCCATATCAACACCATTACCATTTTGGCGATAACTTAAATTTGTATAACTATATACACCTGGTGTTTTTGTTGAACTGGTAGTGAAATTAATATGCTTATTATCTGTTCTATAAGCTGATACAGATGATGTTTTCGCATCTTCTAACATTTTGGCAAAACTAACATCTTTTGCTTTATAATTAGGTGTATCACTATTTGCTATATTTTGTGCAACTACTTTATTCTTAGTTGAAGCATATGATAGACCATATTCTAAATTACTAATTGTCCCACTAAATAACCCCACTTTTTTCACCTCAGTTCAATATTCGCTGTAAACAAAGCCCTATAATATCAATATGTTAATTGTAATAAATAAGCGACAGTGTGTCTATTGATTCTACAGCTTTTTTAATGATTCCAAGGTCCTATCTTTAGTTCTATAATACTTTCAACTCAATGTTATATTCACTATATTATATTGTTTTTAGGCTGTTTATTCACACTATCAATACAGTGTAAACCTTAAACATAGGGATTTTGAAGCTGTTTCGAATTTTACTTTTTATTGAAATAAAATATTACTTTTATCCTTTGTAATATTTTATGCCTAAATTTGTATTTAAAGAAAATTAATTACATAAAGATACATGAATTTATTTTTAAGAAGTTTAATTTGTATTTTTATGATAATTCTTTAGTTTCTTATTAGCAGTTATTTTTTCAGCAAATAAAAAAGAAGGAATCGTAATAAATACGATTCCTTCTTTCAATTTAATAATTAACGCATTTTGATTTCTTCTAAAGCAGTAAGGAATTTATTGTTTAAAACTTTAATATAAGTTCCTTTCATACCTAGAGAACGTGATTCAATAACCCCAGCAGATTCTAGTTTACGTAAAGCATTTACAATCACAGAACGTGTAATACCAACACGGTCAGCAATTTTAGAAGCAACTAATAGACCCTCTGAACCATCTAATTCTTCAAAGATATGTTCAATTGCTTCAAGTTCTGAATAAGAAAGTGAATTGATAGCCATTTGTACAACTGCTTTTGAACGTGCTTCTTCTTCAATTTCTTCCGCTTTTTCACGTAGAATTTCCATACCTACTACTGTTGCGCCATATTCAGCTAATACTAAATCTTCATCTTCAAATGAGTTTCCGATACGACCAAGTACTAATGTACCTAAACGTTCTCCACCACCAACGATTGGAACGATAGTTGTTAAACCATCTTTGAATGTATCTTTATTTTCTACAGGGAATACTGTATGTTCATCATCGATACCTATGTTTGCAACTGTTTCTTGAAAATCATATAAATTTTTAGTATATGCTTCTGGGAAACGACGTTCTTCAAACATTTTTTTAATACGTTCGTTTTCGATTTGTTGATTAATTGTAAGACCTAATAGTTTACCTTTACGACTTACGATATATACATTACTATCAATTACTTCGCCAAGTGTTTCTGACATTTCTTTAAAGTTCACAGGCTTACCAGCTGACGCTTGAAGCATTGAGTTAATTTTACGAATTTTTGCTAATAAATTCATTTTAAAAGTGTTCCTCCTGATTGAATTGTCCTTTATTTACGGAATATTCAAAAGTTTTTATACATTTCAATTATAAACTATAAAATAAACTCTGACAAATCTTTGTTCTTAACGATTTTTCCGAGCTTACTGTTCACATACTGAGGTGTAATATCAATATGTGCTGGTGCGATATCAGAAGCCTCAAATGATAGGTCTTCTAATAGTTTTTCTAAAATAGTGTGCAAACGACGAGCACCAATGTTATCAGTATTCAGATTTACTTCCATCGCGATATCTGCTAAACAATCGATGGCTTCGTCGGTAAATGCAATTGCAATACCCTCTGTTTCAAGTAATGCTTGATATTGTAAAATTAATGAATGATCTGGTTCTTTCAAAATTCGTACAAAGTCTTCTTTCGTTAATTTTTCTAATTCAACACGAATTGGAAAACGACCTTGTAATTCTGGAATTAAATCAGATGGTTTTGACATATGGAAAGCACCTGCTGCAATAAACAGCATAAAATCTGTGCGTACAGTACCATATTTCGTATTTACTGTTGAACCTTCTACAATTGGTAAAATATCTCGCTGTACACCTTCTCTAGATACACCAGGTTGACCACCATTATTACCTCTAACTGCGATTTTGTCGATTTCATCAATGAAAATAATACCCATTTGTTCAGAACGACGAACAGCTTCTTCAGCTACCTCATCACTATCAATAAGTTTATTCGCTTCTTCAATCGTTAATACGCGGCGCGCTTCTTTTACTTGTAAGCGGCGTTTTTTCTTTTTCTTTGGCATCATACTAGACAATAAATCGCCCATACCTGTGCCATTCATATCCATACCAGGCATTCCTGGCATCATCATCATGCTCATTTGTTCTTCAACTTCAACTGTGACCCATTCGTTTTCAAGTTTTCCGGCAGCTAAATCTTCAGCAATTTGGGAACGTTTAACACGGACTTGTGTATCTTCCGTTGTATCTTCATCCTCCTCTTGTTGATTGCCAAAAAACATTTCAAAAGGATTCGCCATATTTGGTTGTTTATTTTTGCGCATGCTTGGAACTAAAAGTTTAACAATTTGTTCATTCGCTAATTTCTCAGCTTGATCATGAACTTCTTCTTGTTTTTCTTCTTTTACAAGACGATTCGCAACTTCTACTAAATCTCTGACCATTGATTCTACATCTCGCCCTACGTAACCAACTTCAGTAAATTTTGTTGCTTCCACTTTTAAAAATGGCGCTTTTACTAACTTAGCGATACGACGTGCAATTTCAGTTTTACCAACACCCGTTGGTCCAATCATTAAAATATTTTTAGGAATCACTTCTTCGCGCATTTCTTCTGATAAACGTTGGCGACGATAGCGGTTGCGTAAGGCTACTGCTACAGATTTTTTTGCCTCTGTTTGGCCAACAATATAGCGATTTAAGTATTCAGTCATTTGTTTTGGTGTTTGTTGTATTGTCATACGTCTAAATCCTCCACAATGATATTATGATTTGTAAAAACACAAATATCTGAAGCTGTTTCTAAAGAAGCTTTTGCAATTTCTTTAGCAGTCATATACTCTCCAGCGTGTTTTTGCAATGCTCTACCTGCTGCAAGTGCGTAGTTCCCACCTGAACCAATTGCTAAAATCCCATCATCTGGCTCAATAACTTCTCCTGAACCAGAAACAAGAAGTAACGTTTCTTTATTCATGACAAGTAATAATGCTTCAAGCTTCTGAAGCATTTTATCTCCACGCCATTGTTTCGCTACCTCTACAGCAGCTCGCTGTAAATTTCCATTATACTCTGTTAATTTGCCTTCAAACATTTCAAATAATGTAAAAGCATCTGCCACAGAACCAGCAAAACCTGCTAGTACTTGACCATTGTATAAACGACGAACCTTACGAGCAGTATTTTTCATAATAACTGATTGGCCTAATGTTACTTGACCATCACCAGCCATTGCACTTTGGCCTTTATGTTGAACTGCAAAAATAGTTGTTGCGTGCATTTGCATATCCACAATCTTCACTCCTCTTTATCATTACGCTCTCGGATGAGCATTCATATAAGTATTTCGAAGATGTTCTTTCGTTACATGTGTGTAAATTTGCGTAGAAGATAACGAAGAGTGTCCAAGTAATTCTTGGACTGTTCTTAAGTCCGCTCCATTATTCAACAAATGCGTAGCAAATGTATGACGTAACATATGCGGATATATCACCCCGTGCATCTCTGCCTTTTTCAGCATTTCGTTTAAAATATAACGAACGCCACGTGATGTTAGTTCCCCACCACGCATATTTACAAATAATTTACTATGTGGCTGCTTCATCAATGGTGTGCGCACTTCATTTATATAACGCACAATAGCTTCATGAGCATAATGACCAAACGGTACATACCGTTCCTTTCTCCCTTTCCCCATGACACGTACAATATCCAATGATAAATCAACATCTTTTACTGTTAATGATGTAAGTTCACTCACGCGAATCCCCGTTGCATATAGCAATTCTAAAAGTGCTATATTCCGCAACGACTTTACATCATCCCCTTCATTTCTCTCAAACAAATTCGTTAATTCTTCCTCATAGAAAAAGCGCGGTAAGCGGCTTTCTTTTTTCGGATGATATAACGCTTGGAATGCAGCATCATCCAATTGATACTCTTTATTTAAAAAGCGGAAAAACGAACGAATCGCAGAAATCTTTCGTGAAATCGTCGCACGCGCTTTTTGCTCATCATATAACTGTGTTACATATAATCGCGCATGAAGATACGCTACTCTTTCTAAATCTTCGACACCTTCTTGTTTTAAAAATTCAAAAAAGTAATATAAATCTTTTTCGTAATTTAAAACAGTTGAAGACGTGTAATTTTTCTCAAGTTTAATATATGCTATAAACTCATTAAGCGCTTGAATCTTCTGAATCTCCATTCGAACACCTCACATCGAGCAATCTATCTTTATTCTCTCATTGTCTCACTATTAAATAAAGCGAGAAGGCTCTAAGCAAAACATAGATTGTACTTATTTTCTGTCAATTCGTGACGATTTTTTGAACAACCTATTACTAAGTGAAGGTATCTTACTTGAAGCATTAAAAAAGCCCTTCAAAGTATAACAACTTTAAAGGACCGAATCAAATTTATTTCTAGAGAATACAATTGTGTACCATAGAAAGATTATCGAATTAAAGTACAGTTGAATCTTTAAATTGCTTTAATGCAGCTAACGCACGAGCTGCATGACGTTCGCCACGTTCTTGTTTTGATTTAATGCGTTCTCCTAGTTCAGGGAATAAACCAAAATTCACATTCATTGGTTGGAAATGTTTTGCATCTGCTTCAGTAATATAGCGCGCCATACTACCAAGAGCTGTCTCTTTAGGGAAGATTACAAGTTCTTGCTCTAATGCCATATGTGCTGCATTAATCCCTGCCACTAAACCTGCTCCAGCTGATTCTACGTAACCTTCAACGCCTGTCATTTGACCTGCAAAGAATACAGTTGGTTGTGCCTTTAGTTGATATGTTGGAGCTAATACTTTGGGTGAGTTAATGAATGTGTTACGATGCATAACACCATAACGTACAATTTCAACATTTTCTAAACCTGGGATCATTCTAAATACACGTTTTTGTTCGCCCCATTTTAGATGTGTTTGGAAGCCTACAATATTATAAAGTGTGCCAGCTGCATCATCTTGACGAAGTTGAATTACTGCATATGGACGTTTGTCTGTTTTAGGATCTTCAAGACCTACTGGTTTCATTGGTCCGAATAACATTGTTTTTTCGCCACGTTCAGCCATTACTTCAATCGGCATACAACCTTCGAAGTATTTTTCTTTTTCAAATTCTTTTAGTGGAGCTTTTTCCGCTCCGATTAGTGCTTCACGGAAAGCATAGAACTCTTCTTTATTCATTGGGCAATTTAAATATGCTGCTTCGCCTTTGTCATAACGTGATTTTAAATATACTTTATCCATATCAATTGAATCTTTTTCAATAATTGGTGCTGCTGCATCATAGAAGTATAAATAATCTTGACCTGTTGCTTCACGTACTTTTTCAGCTAATGCCGGTGATGTTAATGGACCTGTTGCAATAACCGTAATACCTTCTGGAATTTCTGTTACTTCTTCGTTAATCACTTCAACATTTGGATGATTTTTTACTTTTTCAGTAATATATCCTGAGAATTCGTGACGATCAACTGCTAATGCGCCACCTGCTGGTACTGAACAATTATCTGCCGCATCAATAATTACTGAATCTAATTGGCGCATTTCTTCTTTAATTACGCCAACAGCATTTGTTAAAGAGTTTGCACGTAATGAGTTTGAACATACAAGCTCTGCGAATTTATCTGTATGGTGCGCTGGAGTTTGTTTTACTGGACGCATTTCATATAAGCGTACCTTTACGCCACGTTTTGCGATTTGCCATGCTGCTTCACTACCAGCAAGACCTGCTCCGATTACATTTACGATTGGTGTCATGTTACATACCTGCCTTTTTTTCTTTTGCGTTTTTCGCAATATAAAATTCATTTTAACAGTACACTAAATAAAACGCTACTATGTTTTACCAAGAGAATCATTGTTTAGGATAGAACTGTTTTATCACATAGTAGCAGTTGCTCACTTTTTTTCATAATTAAAAAAGCGACTGAAACACAATTGTAGCTCATTTCAGTTTATTGGTGCACAAAAAAGGAATCACGCGTCAGCACGATTCCCTCTTTTATTATGCTTATATGTTTAAGCTGAGCTTTCCCTTTTGGCCTAGCTTCTTACATAGCACTCTTATTTTTCAACTGTTTCTTCTTTATAATCACATTCTGTACATTGTACTTGTGTGCCTTTTTTAACTTTCTTCTCAACTAATAAATGGTCACCTTTTGGACATTTACGAGCAATTGGTTTATCCCATGATACGAAATCACATTCCGGATAACGATTACAGCCATAAAAGACACGTTTCGTTTTGCTCTTACGTTCAACAATTTCGCCTTCATGACAAGTCGGACATTTCACACCGATTTCTTTTACAATCGCTTTTGTGTTGCGACATTCTGGGAAATTACTACATGCCATAAACTTACCATAACGACCAAGTTTGAATACCATTGGATGGCCGCACAGTTCACAATCTTCACCAGCAGGTTCATCTTTGATTTCAACTTTTTCCATTGCAACTTCAGCATGTTTTAAACTTTTTTCAAAATCTTGATAAAAGGCATCAATGATTTTAACCCATTCTATTTTGCCTTCTTCAATACTATCCAAATCTCGTTCCATTTTTGCCGTAAATTCAATATTAATAATTTCTGGGAAAAATTCATTTACTAATGAATGAACGATTTCACCAAGCTCTGTTGGTACAAAACGCTTCGTTTCAAGCGTCACATAGCCACGCTTTTGAATCGTATCTAGCGTTGGCGCATAAGTTGATGGTCGACCTATACCTAGCTCTTCTAAGGTTTTTACTAACCGCGCTTCAGAAAAACGTGGTGGTGGTTGTGTAAAATGTTGTTTCGGCGCAATTTCAAGGCTTTTAACAATATCGCCTTCTTGCATCGGTGGTAACAATTTATCTTTTGATTTATCTTCTTTCGAATCGTCATTACCTTCAATATAGACTTTCATAAAGCCTGAAAATTTTACATGTGATCCTGTTGCACGGAATGTAATATCTCCATTAATTAAATCAGCTGTTACGGTATCTAATACTGCTGGTGCCATTTGGCTCGCAATAAAACGTTCCCAAATTAGACGATACAGACGCAATTGATCACGTGATAACACTGCTTTTAATTGATCTGGATGACGTAATGTAGATGTTGGACGAATCGCTTCGTGCGCATCTTGTGCTTTCTCAGATTTTTTAGCTTGTTGTGAAACAGGCGTTGTATATTCTTCACCATATGTTTGCTCAATATAACTAAATGCTTCTTTTTTTGCTGTTTCTGAAATACGCGTAGAATCCGTACGCATATAAGTAATTAAACCTGTAATACCTTCTTTTTTACCTAGGTCAATCCCTTCATAAAGTTGCTGCGCTAACATCATTGTTTTCTTTGCGCGGAAATTTAACTTACGCGCAGCTTCTTGTTGAAGAGAAGAGGTTGTAAATGCCGCCGCAGCATTACGCTTACGTTCACGTTTTACAATTTTTGTAACTTTGAAATCTTCACCGTCTATTTGTTTTAAGATTGCATTTACTTCTTCTTCATTTGTTAATTTTACTTTGTCAGTGCCTGTGCCATAAAATAATGCATCAAATTGTTTTTTGTCCTTTTCAAATTGTGCATCGATTGTCCAATATTCTTCTGGTTTAAAATTATTGATTTCATTTTCACGGTCAATAATTAAACGTAAAGCAATAGATTGAACGCGACCTGCAGATAACCCTTTTTTGACTTTCTTCCATAGTAATGGGCTAATGTTATAACCTACTAAACGGTCTAAAATACGGCGAGCTTGCTGTGCATCAACTAAATCCATATCAATTGGACGTGGATGTTTAAAAGATTCTTTAATCGCATCTTTTGTAATCTCATTAAAGACGACACGACAATCCGAATCTTTATCAATATTTAATGCTGTAGCTAAGTGCCAAGCAATTGCTTCCCCTTCACGATCTGGATCGGCTGCGAGAAAGATTTTTTTCGCTTTTTTTGCTGCGTTTTTTAAATCTTGTAAGACAGGGCCTTTACCACGAATCGTAATATATTTCGGTTCGTAGTTATTTTCCGTATCAATACCCGTTTGACTTTTCGGTAAGTCACGAACATGACCTATAGAAGCTTTTACCTTATATTTTTTTCCTAAATATCGCTCGATTGTTTTGGCTTTCGCGGGCGATTCTACAATAACTAGATAATCTGACATGTGATTTCCCCCTTATGAGAGGTGAAGTTTCTTATTGAAAACAAATACCTGTTGCAAAATGTATAACAGAAATCCAAGTTTTGCAACCATTTTTCATTTCAAAAATAAAAAATCGGCCATTTCTTCAAGGATTTGAGAGCCATTCCATACAAGCGTAGCACCCTCTGAGGCCAATTTATGGGGTAATTCAGAGAGTGGTGACAAAATATTTCCAGGAAGCACAAAAATTGAGCGTCCGTGCTCTAATCCATAGTCAACTGTCGATAAAGTGCCACTCTTTTTTTGAGCTTCTGTCACAAGAATTCCCCAACTTATCCCACTAATCAATCGATTTCTCATTGGAAATTGCCATTTTTTTGGCCCCATATACGGTGGATATTCGCTAATCAGTAATTGTGTTTGACTCATCACTTTTATTAATCCCTCATGTTCCTTAGGATAAACATGTTGAAATCCATAGCCTAATACACCAATTGTAGCCCCTCCAAGCGTAATTGTCACATCATGAGCCATTTTATCAGCTCCTCTTGCCAAACCGCTTACAACGACAAATTCTTCGTTTAAAAGTGGTGGCAGTAAATGTTCTAGCGCATCTTTTGAATATTGAGTTGCTTTTCGAGATCCTACAACGGCAATTCTCCGTTCATTTTGTAAAATATTTATGTTTCCCTTTGTATAAATAACACTCGGTGGATCATAAATATGGCGCAAATTTTTAGGATAGGCTGCATCAAAAAAAGTAATCGGGATGATTTTTTGTTGTTTATAATATGAAGAAAAAGAAAAATGTCTATGTGCATTTAAAAATTGTTGTAATTTTAAGGCTTTTTGAGGTGTAATTTTGAGGAGTTTTGATAGTTGCATAGAAGAAATTTTTTCTAATGATGCGCATGATAACAAGGGCCATAAACGATTGATAGAAGCAGGCATAACATAATGTAATGCTAGTAAAAATTCTCTTAGTGATTGTTCGAACATACTTTTCATCCTCTCTTAAAAACACAAAAAGGACCGCGTATATAACGCGATCCCGATTTATTTATTTTAAAAATTAAACATGTTGTTTTTCAGCATGTGTTTTTACTTGGTCGTAAAGACCTTGCTCTTTTACAACTTTAATAAATGTTTCACCAATTGTTGATGGTGTAGGAGCAACTTCAATACCTGCTGCGTTCAGTGCTGCGATTTTATCCGCTGCTGTACCTTTACCACCTGAAATAATTGCACCAGCATGACCCATTCGTTTGCCTGGAGGTGCTGTTTGACCAGCGATAAATGCAACAACTGGTTTTGTCATATTGTTTTTTACGTATTCAGCTGCTTCTTCTTCCGCTGTACCACCAATTTCACCAATCATAACAACACCTAATGTTTCTGGATCAGCTTCAAATTCTTTTAATACATCGATGAAATTTGTACCATTTACAGGGTCTCCACCAATACCAACTGCTGTTGTTTGACCAATACCTGCTGTTGATAATTGATGTACCGCTTCATAAGTTAATGTACCAGAACGTGATACAACACCTACATGGCCTTTTGTATGAATATATCCTGGCATAATACCAATTTTACATTCATCTGCTGTAATAACACCTGGGCAGTTCGGTCCGATTAAACGTGTCTTCTTGCCTTCCATATAACGTTTTACACGAACCATATCTAATACAGGAATATGTTCTGTAATACAGATAACCATATCTAATTCAGCTTCTACAGCTTCTAAAATTGAGTCAGCTGCAAAACGTGCTGGTACATAAATTACTGATACATTACATCCCGTTGCGTCAACAGCATCTTTTACAGTATTAAATACTGGAACACCTTCAACCTCAGTGCCGCCTTTACCTGGTGTAACGCCCGCTACGATTTTTGTACCATATTCAAGCATTTGTTTTGTATGGAAAAGTGCAGTTGAACCAGTAATACCTTGAACAAGCACTTTTGTATCTTTATTAATGAAAATACTCATGTTTATTCCACCCCTTCTTAGCCTACAAGCTCTACGATTTTTTGTGCGCCGTCTGCAAGTGATGCTGCTGCTACGATATTTAATGTTGAATTTCGTAGAATTTCTTTACCTAACTCAACATTTGTACCTTCTAAACGAACAACAAGTGGCACTTCTAAACCTAGTTCGCCTGCTGCTGCTACAACACCTTCTGCAATAACATCACATTTCATAATGCCACCAAAAATATTAACGAAAATACCTTTTACATGTGCATCTGAAAGGATGATTTTAAATGCTTCTTTAACTTTCTCTGCTGTCGCGCTACCACCAACATCTAAAAAGTTTGCTGGACTGCCGCCGTAGTAACCGATTGTATCCATAGTTGCCATCGCAAGTCCGGCACCATTTACTAAACAACCAATTGAACCTTCTAGTGGAATATAGCTTAAATCATGTTTTGATGCTTCAATTTCTTTCGGATCTTCTTCATCGTAGTCCCGTAGTTCTACTACATCTGCATGACGATATAGACTATTACCATCAAAGTTGAATTTCGCATCTAATGCGATAACTTCATCCCCATTTGTTACAACAAGTGGATTAATTTCAACAATAGATGCATCTTTTTCGATGAATGTTTTATATAAACCTAGGAAAAGGTCTGCTGCTTTATTTATCAAATTATTCGGAATATTAATATTAAATGCAAGACGTCGTGCTTGGAAAGCTGTAAGGCCGACAATCGGATCCACCACTTCTGTGAAGATTTTTTCAGGTGTTTCTTCCGCAACCTCTTCGATATTCATACCGCCTTCTTCAGATCCCATTAATGTAACACGAGAAGTAGCACGGTCAACGAGTAAACTTACGTAATACTCTTTTTTAATATCTGAGCCTTCCTCTATGTAAAGGCGCTTGATTTCTTTACCTTCTGGACCAGTTTGGTGTGTCACCAATACTTTACCTAAAAGTTCTTTTGCATATTGTTCTACTTCGTCTAGTGATTTTGCGATTTTAACACCGCCTGCTTTACCACGCCCCCCAGCATGGATTTGAGCTTTCACTACTACTACCTCGGTGCCTAATTCTTTAGCTGCTTTCACCGCTTCTTTTGGTGAAAATGCAACGATACCTTTAGGAACCTTTACCCCATTTTGACGAAGAATCTCTTTCCCTTGATACTCATGGATATTCATGAAACTTCCTCCCATCTCTTTGTAAAACTTTCTGTTACCTATTTCATTGTATATAAAATATTCTGAACTGTCTATGTTTTATACTACAATATCTTTTATATTTTCTATAAAATTCTTCTTTAGACACAAAATCCGCTAAATTTCGCACCACGAAATTTAGCGGATTTTTTTTTGAACACCATCATATGTACGATCTAATCGATAAATAAAAGCAAAAACCTCTGCAACTGCTTGGTACAATTCTTCAGGTATCGATTCATTTAAGTCCAATTGTCCAAGTAATTGAACAAGTGAGGGGTCTTCTTGAATTGGAATGTCATGCATTTTTGCCTGTTCTAAAATATTTTCAGCAATTTTCCCTTTACCTTTTGCCAGGACTTTTGGTGCTCCACCATCAGTTGGATCAAAACTTAATGCAACTGCCTCATGTCTTTTTTCATATTGTTCCGTCATATGCGCAAATCAACACCGCCTTCTCCATTAGTTGTTGTTGCATGAAAAATTGGTTTCACTTCTTTTTCCACACGTTCAAATGATTTTATTAAAACACCTGATAACTTATAATCATGTGTTTGTAATCCTTTTTCTAATGACTCACGTAGCGGTTCTGCAAATAATGCTAGATTTTGTTTTTCATTATACACAGTTACAGTAACTACGCGACTTTGAACTTGCATATCAATAATTGTTTCCTCTAGTGAAGCTAAATCTAAATAGAACATAACACGTGCATAATCCGTATCAATTTTACCATTCTTTTTCATACGTCCATTCCATTGCAAAGTTGCATCAGTTTGTCTACCAAATAATTCAAGAGGTACTTGCATAATCAATTGATGTTGTGGTCCATTCTCACCCGATAAAAAATGCATTCCATTCATACGAGATATGATATTTTCCGCTGCTTGACGTGTTGCAGAATGCGCTGATTCATCTTGTAATAGCGCCATTAATTGCGGTTTTAATTGTTGCTGCAATTGTTCTAAATTTGTCTCTTTATTATTTAAATTTGCTTCATAATTAAGTCCTAAATTTTGTAAGGTATGCCGTAAGATCGTTTCAAACGCTTTTCCATTCAGCTGCTGTTGTAATTGTAATTCAGTATTTTGCAATAGTTGCTGTGCTGTAGCATTTACATTTTTTGTTGTTTGATACGTTAGTGCTTCTAATGCTTCATCCATTAGCTTCGGTTGAACACCTAATAATTGCATCAATTGTGTTTTAGTTTGTTGTGACGCATTTTGTTGAAAAGGCTGTTGCTGTAGTTGGTCACTATAGTCTTTTACTAATTCTTGCTGAACTAGTTTAGCCAAATTTTGAATAGATTGTGCCGTTGCTGGCGTCGTATTAAATTTTTGGACCAATGTTTGGATAGCTTCTTTTGTAGCTACAGATAATTGCGTATCTTGATTCACAGATTGTGTTAATTGTGTTAAAACAGGTGCTATATTTGTTGATTTTGTTTGTACTACAGCCGTTAATAATTGTGCTGGCGTTAAAGAATCTGCTGTTTTCATTGCATTCGTCGTCGCTGTATTTAATTGAGCCGTATACGTATTCGTCGGTGAAATCTGCACCCGATTTAATGCTGTTATAATCGCTTCTTTGGAAGCTGTATTTAATCCTGTGTGATTTAAAACAGCCTGCTGTAATCCTATTCTAGCTTCTACATTTTGTGGACTTTGTTGAACAAGTTGTAACGCATTTTGTAGCGTCTGTGTTGGATTAGCATCAACTTTCCCTAAGGCGCCTGATAAGAAATTCATCATATTGGCATTTTGAGGTAATACGCCTGCTTGACGAAGCATAGATAACATCGCTTGTTTTGTTGACGCATTGGTTGCAGTAGAAATTAGACTATCTAGCATTTTCGCTAGCATTATACTACCTGTTTCAATCGCTAATGGTTTCTCCAAACGCAATAAACTATTTAATAATGTATCTTTAAGTCTCGTACTTAATGTTGCATCATTTTGAATCAATTGTTGCAAGTTATTTAATGCTGCCTGGAATCCTGTTTTAGCACCACCTTGAACAATCGCTTGCAATGAACTTTCTGTCATCGGTAGTTTTAATTGAACAATTTTGGATAAAGCATCTAGCGCTTGTGTCGTTGGAATCGTTGTGGCTCTCAACACTTGCTCTGCTTGAATAAGTTGTTCGCGTGACATTGGTACATCATTTTTCAAAAATTGCTTTACAATTTGCTGCATTTCTTTTGAATCCGGTAAATCCATGCTATTTATTAATTGTAGCGCCTGTTGTGACGCTGATTGTGACGTTAAGGGCCCTGAAACTACTTTTAAGGATAAATTAGGTGAAATAACCGTCACTTGAAAGAAATGCGCGTCACCGGCTTTTAATGGCGTTTCAAGTTGTGCCATCATTTTTTGATTCCCTACTTGAATTTCAACTTTCTGGTCCGGGTACAATTTTGTAATTGTGCCATGTAACACTTGTCCTTCTTTTACAACAACAGCTTGTTGTGTTGTTTGCATTTGTGACTGCTGTACATTTACACCTGTTAAATTCATCGTCTCATCCTTTCAAAAGCATTGTTTTTATCGGTTCAAATGTTTTACGGTGAATCGGTGTGACCCCAAGATGTTCCAACGCTTCTAAGTGTTGTTTTGTTCCATATCCTGCATGTTTTGCAAAACCATAACCAGGATATTTTTCATCCATCTCTTCCATATAATGATCTCGTGCAGTTTTGGCCAAAATAGAGGCTGCTGCAATAGCTAAGCTTTTTGCATCTCCTTTGATAATTGAACTTTGTGCTATTTCGATATCTAGCTTCATAGCATCGGCCAATACATAATCGGGCTTTACTGCCAAACGCTCAATAGATGTCTTCATTGATTCACGTGTTGCTTCATAAATATTAATATCATCAATCACTTCGACTGATTGAAAATGAACGGCGGTTGCTACTGCAGTTTGCATAATCTTCTCAATAAATTCTTCACGTTTATCATATGATAATTGTTTCGAGTCGTTTAACCCAAGCAATGCTTCACATGCATTATTCGGTAAAATCACAGCAGCTGTCACAACGGGGCCGGCTAGTGGTCCTCTACCCGCTTCATCAGTCCCGGCTATAAGAGAAGAACTGTTCTCACGAAATGATTGATCAAATGCTAACTTCGACTGGTGCTCATCTATTAATTTTTGCTGTTTCTCTTGTGCACGTTTCCATGATTTTAATGCATTTTGAGCGCCTGTACGTTCATCTTTGGCTAATTCATCCATCCAACTTTGCCATACTGTCTCTGTTGATAATTTCTCTTTAATTTCTTTAATCGTTGTCATCTACACTTACTCCTTTTATCGGTTAAAATTGTCACGATATAATGAAAAAATCGACAATGCCTAAAAGACATTGTCGATAAAGTGGCATTTACTCGTAATCTTCTACAAAATCAAATGTTAATTTTCCTAAATGTTCATTTCGAATGTCACGAACGATTAATTCAGATACCATTGAATAATCAATATCGCCACCTGACATTTTAATGTTGCGTAGTTTACCGATGTGATCAAATGTGCCAACAATTGGATCTGTTAAACCTTCAATTTGATAACGTTCATGTAAACGTTGAGGGTAATATGTTTCTAAAAAGTTTAGCCCAAAAATCGCTAAATCATCCATATTCATAATTGCATCTTTAATGGCCCCCGTTACCGCTAATTTAGCTCCTACACGCTGATCTTCAAATTTTGGCCATAAAATCCCTGGTGTATCAAGTAATTCTAACTCTTTCCCAACCTTGATCCATTGCTGAGATTTTGTTACCCCTGGCATGTTACCTGTTCGTGCGATATTTTTTTTCGCTAAGCGGTTAATCATTGTCGATTTCCCAACGTTTGGAATCCCCACAATCATCGCGCGAATGGCACGCGGTTTTAAACCTTTTTTACGCATACGATCCCATTTTTCTGCCAACACATCTTCCGCAGCTTTTGTAACGCGTTTTAATCCTTTACTATCAAGTGAGTTTACAGCTACTGCTTTATGTCCTTTTTCTTCAAAAAAATTGAATCCAACGCTTAGTTTGCGTTTCATCTGCCATATCGGCTTTATTTAAAATGAGTAATCGTTTTTTTTGATGAATAATATCATCTAGCATGGGGTTACGAGATGACATTGGTAAACGTGCATCAATTAACTCAAAAACAATATCTACTAACTTTAAATTTTCTGTAACTTGTCGGCGGGCTTTAGCCATATGCCCTGGAAACCATTGAATTGTCATAATATCTCTCCTCTTAATCTATCGTACCAAAGTTTTCAATTGGCCAGAAGACAACGCTTGCCTTCCCTACAATTTTTTCTTCTGATACTAGTCCAATATGTCGACTGTCTTTACTATTTCGTCGATTATCACCCATTACAAAATAATATCCTTTTGGAATTATTTTTTTACCTGTGTAATCTAATAGGCTAAAATCTTCGGTTAGTGTACCACCATCAACAATTTGGTTTTTATAATCTTGTAAATACGTTTCATTTACTTTCTTGTCGTTAATGTATAGTTGATCATTTTTATATTCAAGTGTATCACCAGGAACCCCT
The DNA here is from genome assembly GCF_000307285.2 of Kurthia sp. Dielmo. Taxonomy (NCBI): domain Bacteria; kingdom Bacillati; phylum Bacillota; class Bacilli; order Caryophanales; family Caryophanaceae; genus Kurthia; species Kurthia sp. Dielmo. The sequence continues at coordinate 521,873 of NZ_HE578956.1, read as the reverse complement.
ATCACTCGTTTAATATAATCTTTCTTTTCAGGTGCGTGGAAAACAACAATATCAAAACGCTGAATATCTCCAACTTTATAATTTAGTTTATTTACAATCATACGTTCGCCACTTTCAAGAGTAGGCATCATGGACTCACCATCAACAACAATTGGTGTAAAGAGTACAAAGCGGATCAATGCTGCTAATAAAAAAGCAATAATAAGCGCTTTAATCCATTCCCATAAGTCGCTTTTTTCTTTTTTAATTTTTCCTCTTCCATACAACCACCCCTCACTCTACATTATTTATTGTACAAGTATTTCTAAAAGCAGGCAAAAAGATTCTCTCTTTTAGACATGAAAAAAGTGTAGAGCAAATTGCTCTACACTTTTTTTTGCTAGTAAAAAGAAATTAGCGAATTTCTTTGATACGAGCAGCTTTACCACGTAAGTTACGTAGGTAGTATAATTTAGCACGACGTACTTTACCACGACGAGTAACTTTAAGTGCTGCGATTTTTGGTGTGTTAACTGGGAATGTACGTTCAACGCCTACACCGTAAGAGATTTTACGAACAGTGAAAGTTTCGCTGATACCGCCACCACGACGTTTGATTACAACACCTTCGAATTTTTGGATACGTTCGCGAGTACCTTCGACAACTTTAACGTCGATAGATACTGTGTCACCAGGACGGAAAGCTGGCATATCAGTACGTAATTGTTCTTTTGTGATTTCTGTAATAATGTTTGACATTTTATTTTCTCCTTTGACAGATGCTCATATAGTTCGCTTAATGGTTGCTACAGCGGAACACCGTAATACGGCATTTCTTTAAGAAATGCACTTTAAATACTAACATATCTATACGTTTGTTTCAAGTCCATTTCCTTGTCACAGATGATTATTTTTCATACCCAAGTGAACGTAAATAGCTCTTTTGTTTTGGTGTAAGATTAATATTCTCTAATAAATCAGGTCGACGTTCGAATGTACGTTTTAATGATTGTTCTTCACGCCATTCTGCAATTTTCGCATGATTTCCAGACATTAAAACATCCGGAACTTTCATCCCACGAAAGTCTGCTGGGCGTGTGTAATGTGGATGCTCCAATAAACCTGTAGAGAATGAATCATTAATATGTGAAGCTTCTTGTCCCAATACACCTGGTAAAAGGCGCACTACACTATCAATGATTGTCATGGCAGCAAGCTCACCACCTGTTAACACAAAATCACCAATTGAAATTTCATCGGTAACAAGGTGCTCACGAATACGCTCATCGTACCCTTCATAATGACCACAAAGGAAAATCAAATCTTCTTCTAAAGATAGTTCTTCTGCTTTCTTTTGAGAATATCGTTCACCTTGAGGACACATTAAAATAATACGAGGTTTTTTGCCTTGTGCTTGCAATGCTTCTACAGCATTAAATAATGGCTCAGGTTTCAATACCATACCCGCGCCACCGCCGTAAGGGTAGTCATCTACTTGATTATGTTTATTGTTTGAAAACGAGCGAAAATCCGTTACATCAAATGTTACAGCACCTTTATCTTGTGCTTTTTTCATAATAGATGCATTAAAAACACCATCGAACATATCTGGAAACAATGATAAAACTTGAATATTCATCATGATAATAAACCTTCCATTAATTCAATTGTGACGCGTTTATTTTCAACATCTACTTCTTTAATTACTTCAAAAATAACCGGTAAATAATGCTCTTTACCATCTATGCCTGTAACAGTCCAAACATCATTGGCACCCGTTTCAAAAATTTCTTTAATTTTACCAATTTCATTGCCATTTTCATCAAATACGTCACAACCAACGATTTCATGATAATAAAATTCATCTTCTTCTAATTCTTCAAGGAAGTTTTCATTTACTTTTAGCATGCTTCCTTTGAATTTTTCAACATCATTAATATTTGGATAACCTTCAAATGAAAGTAGAATAAAGTTTTTATGTTTTCGAGCAGTTTTAATAATAACTGTTGTAGGACGTTTTTCACCCGGCGCAAAAATACCAAGTTTTGCACCTACTTCATAACGATCTTCTGGAAAATCTGTTTGTGAAATCACACGAATTTCACCACGAATACCATGTGTATTAACAATTTTACCAACGTTGTACCATTTCATACTAGGACACCTCTTTTTTATACTTATATACAACAAAAAAGGAAGGAACCAATGCTCCCTCCTTTTACGCTAATCTATGATGTCGACATATGTCTTCTTCATATGGTGACTGCTTGCAGCAGAATAAACAATTGTTCGAATCGCTTTCGCGACACTTCCTTGTTTACCTATGACTTTGCCGACATCTTGAGGATGGACAGCAAGTTTATAAACGACACGATTTTCTGATTCATTCACCGTAATGCGAACATCATCTGGAAAATCGACTAGTGGTTGTACAATTGTTTTAATCAGCTGTTCCACAACGTCACCCCCGATTATTTATAAGGTAAAATTATTTACCTTGTTTTGATTCATGGAATTTAGCCATGATACCTTGTTTCGAGAACAAGTTACGTACAGTATCAGATGGTTTTGCACCATTAGCTAACCAAGATAATGCTTTTTCTTCATCAATTTTAACTTCTTCTGGAGAAGTTAATGGATTGAATGTACCGATTGTTTCAATAGAACGACCGTCACGTGGAGAACGTGAATCAGCAACTACGATACGGTAGAAAGGAGCTTTTTTAGCACCAATACGTTTTAAGCGAATTTTTACTGCCATGTTTCTTTGCACCTCCGAATAAGTTTCACACAAGATAGTATAATATCAAGCTTTCGATTGTTTGTAAAGTGTTTTTTCTTAACACAAGTTATTCTACAGGATTCTGAGTAAGATTACAAGTGTTTGTAAAGTATTTTTTCTTAACAACTAAAAACAATTAATTCTACGGATTTTTTAAGCTATTTAGCATACGAAAAACTCTACAAATGCAGAGCTTTTGTATTACATTTTAAATAATGAATCCATACCTGGTAATTTCAGCTTTTTCTTTTTACCTGCACCAGGTGCACCGGCTAATCCAGACATTTGTTTCATCATTTTTTTCATTTCATCAAATTGCTTAATCAAACGGTTAACTTCTTGTACTGAACGCCCAGATCCTTTAGAAATACGTTTACGACGGCTCGCATTAATAATTTCTGGATTTGTGCGCTCTGCAATCGTCATTGATTGAATAATCGCTTCAATATGATTAATTTGTTTATCATCAAAGTTCATTTTATCTAACCCTTTGACTTTGTTCATACCAGGAATCATTTTAATAATATCTTCCAATGGACCCATTTTCTTCACTTGACTCATTTGATCAAGGAAATCGTCAAAAGTAAAACTTTGTGTTTTGAATTTTTCTTCTAACTCTTTTGCTTTGTCCGCATCAACCGTTGCTTGCGCTTTTTCAATAAGTGATAATACATCACCCATACCTAAAATGCGCTGTGCCATACGTTCTGGGTGGAATGGTTCAAGTGCATCCATTTTTTCACCCATACCAACAAATTTGATTGGTTTCTCTGTAACTGAGCGAATTGATAATGCCGCACCACCACGAGTATCCCCATCTAATTTAGTTAATACGACACCTGTAATTCCGACAGCTTCATTAAAGCTTTCCGCTACGTTTACAGCATCTTGACCTGTCATTGCATCAACAACTAAGAATACTTCATCCGGCTCTTTAAGTGCTCGAATATCTTTTAATTCTTGCATTAATGCTTCATCGATGTGTAATCGACCAGCTGTATCGATGATCACAACATCGTGATGCTCTTCTTTAGCCAATTCAATTGCTTCACGAGCAATCTCTACTGGTGAAACATCCGTTCCTTTGTCAAACACTGGGATTGACAATTGTTTTCCTAGTGTTTGTAGTTGTTGTACAGCTGCTGGACGATAAACATCGGCTGCTACAAGTAATGGCTTTTTATTGTATTTTTTACGTAATACATTTGCTAGTTTCCCTGTAGTAGTCGTTTTACCGGCACCTTGTAAACCTACCATCATAATAACAGTCGGCGGACGAGTCGAGAATTTAACAGGTGATTGTTCGCCGCCCATTAATTGTGTTAATTCTTCTTGAACAATTTTAATAACTTGTTGACCCGGCGTTAAGCTTTGCATAACGTCAGAACCTACTGCACGTTCACTAACTGATTTCACGAATTTTTTTACTACTTTTAAGTTAACATCGGCTTCGATTAAAGCAAATCGAACTTCACGCATCATTAATTTAACGTCTTGTTCTGTTACTTTACCTTTACCTTTAATTTTGGCAATTGTACCTTGGAGTCGCTCTGATAAGCCTTCAAATGCCATAGTGGTCGCCCCCTAATCCCATTCTTTCAATTGTTCAATATAACGTAATGCATCCTCTTTTGGCGCATTTTCTTCAATTGCTGCAATTAATGCCAGCGCAATTTGCTGTCTTTTTTGAAACTTTGTAAAAAGTTGAAGTTTTTCTTCATATTCTTCAAGCATTGCTTCCGTACGTCGGATATTATCATAAACTGCTTGGCGTGATACTTTATATGATTCTGCAATTTCTCCTAATGACAAATCATCTAAATAATAAAGTTGCATATAGCTTCTTTGTTTATCCGTTAGAAGTGCTTGATAAAAGTCAAAGAGAAAGTTCATACGTGTTGTTTTTTCTAATAACATACATAACCTCTCCTTTACATACATATTCCATCGTATCATATAAGAAAAGCGAGGACTCTGTCAAGGTAAACCCCTTGTCCAAAACCTCGCTTTTTATTGATATATCAACGTTTATCGTTGCTTATACGTCTTTGTGTTGTTCATCCAATTCATCGATTTGTTTATCTAATGAATCTGCGAATAAACCATACACATAACGTTCCGCATCAAATGGTTGTAAGTCATCCATTTTTTCACCAAGACCAACAAATTTAACTGGAATATGCAATTGATTACGAATAGCTAATACAATACCACCTTTTGCAGTACCATCTAGTTTCGTTAATACAATCCCTGTTACTTTTGTAGCTTCCTTAAATGTTTTTGCTTGTACAAGTGCATTTTGTCCAGTTGTAGCATCTAAAGCTAATAAGACTTCATGCGGTGCACCTGGTACTTCACGTTCGATAACACGATGTACTTTTTGAAGTTCATTCATTAAGTTAACTTTATTTTGTAAGCGACCCGCTGTATCACAAATTAAAATATCTGCTCCGCGGTTCTTGGCTGCATTGATTGCGTCATACATAACAGCTGCTGGATCTGAGCCTTCTGATTGTTTGATTACTTCAACACCTACTCGGTCGCCCCAAACTTGCAATTGGTCGATTGCACCAGCACGGAATGTATCACCAGCTGCCAGCATAACTTTTTTACCTTGTTGTTCAAAACGATGCGCTAATTTGCCAATTGTGGTTGTTTTACCCACACCATTTACACCAACAAATAAAATAACTGTTAATTCACCATCTGGTTGCATATTTAAATCAGTAATATCAGCTTCACCTTGCTCATAAATTTCCACTAGTTTTTCCGAGATAACTGCTTGAATACCATCTGTTGATTTAATATTTTTGCGTTTTACTTCCATTTCAAGTTCATCGATTAATTGCATTACTGTTTCAAATCCAACATCGGCTTGTAGTAATAATTCTTCTAATTCCTCGAAAAACTCTTCATCTACTGTACGGTAACGTGCTACTAAATCATTTACTTTTGAAGAAAATGAATTACGTGTTTTTTCAAGACCATGCTTGAATTTTTCAGTAATTGCTGCTGGAGAGAACCAATGACGCTTTTGCTCTGATTCTTCTTTAGTTTCTGACTCTTCTTCAACAATCGTTGGTAGTTCTTCTAAAGCCTCTTCAACGACTGGTTCTTCGATTACTTCAGGTTCTTCCACAATTTCTTTGACAGGCTTTTCTGCCGATTCAATTACTTTTGTTGTTTCCTCTGCTTGGCTTTCTTCGATTTCAGCATTGTCCTCTATGGCATCTGCTTCATTTGTTTCTTCTAGTTGTTCTAACTGTTCTTCATCTTTTTTACCAGTTAGCTTTTCTTTCATACGTTGTAAAAAGCCCATACTTCATTCCGCTCCTTTAGGACATCTCTTGTTCTAATTTTACTGATACGAGTTTTGAAACGCCGGATTCTTGCATCGTAATACCATACAACACATCGGCGCCTTCCATCGTACCTTTACGGTGCGTGATCACGATAAATTGTGTATCATCGCTGAATTTTTTCAAGTATTGACTATAGCGACTAACATTCGCTTCGTCAAGCGCTGCTTCGACTTCATCCAAAATACAGAAGGGTACTGGACGAGTTTTTAAGATTGCAAATAATAAAGCAATTGCTGTCAATGCACGTTCCCCACCAGATAATAAACTCAAGCTTTGCAATTTCTTACCAGGTGGTTGCGCAACAATTTCAATACCCGTTTCTAATAAGTTTTCTGGGTCTAACAAAATTAAATCTGCTTTACCACCACCAAATAATTCACGGAAAACTTCTTGGAAATGTGTGCGAATAGACATAAATGTCTCACTAAAACGAGCTGTCATTTCTTCATCCATTTCACGAATGGCTTCATGCAACGTATCTTTCGCCTCCAATAAATCATTGCGTTGATTTGTTAAGAATTCATGACGTTCAGACACGGTTTTGTATTCTTCAATAGCGTGTACATTCACATCGCCAAGCTCATCAATTGACTGACGTAATAACTTCACTTTACGCCGTGCTGTATCAATATCAACATCAACAGCTTCCTCAAGCAATGCTTCTTGGAATGTTAAGTCGTATTCTGTTAACAATTGATTTTCTTGATTGCTACGGTTTGCATCAATACGATTCATTTTCACATCGATGTCACGAATAGCGTTTAGCACGCCCTGGTGAACACGTTGTGCTTCTGTAAGCAATGTATCGACGTTTTGAATCGTTTTTTGCAATTCTGCACGTTTTACTTTTGCATTAGCAATAGAAGTGTTTAAAGTATCTCTACGCGCTTTCAATGATACAGTACGCTCTGTCAATTCTTCCTCAGAAGGGCCTTCTTCTCCTTCGCTTGTTAATAACCATTCACGTTCTTGTTGTTGAGCATGCAAATGCTGTTTACTTGTCATTAATTTATTTGTTAAGTCTTCTACTTGCATACGAAGTTGTAGTACTTGCTCAGCTTTTACAGCCTGCTGTGCTTTTGCATCAGCTAAATCACTTTGCAATTGATCACGTTCGGTTATACTTTGTGCTTTTAATGACTCTAAGCGCTCTACATCTTTATTTAATGTAGCTGTCTCTTCATCTAAAGATACTAAACGTTTTTCAAGGGTGATTTTTGAATCTTCCAATGAACCTAAACGACTTGTGACATCTTGCTGTTCAGAATCAAATAAAGAAACACGTTGTGATAAGCGCTTAACC
>NZ_HE578956.1:480775-514241 GCF_000307285.2 Kurthia sp. Dielmo | reverse complement strand
TGTTCAGAATCAAATAAAGAAACACGTTGTGATAAGCGCTTAACCGTCGCTGAAATGGTTTCTAGTGCGATATTTTGGCGATATTCACGTTGTTTTAATGTATCCCCTATTTGACGCTGTTGCTCCAACTCTGCTTCTTTTAAACCGACACGTTTTTCTAGTTCTTTCACTGTTTGTTCTGCTGCTAAGATAGAGACTTGCAATTTATCTACATTGTCTGTTAACTGTTCTAATTCTGCTTTACGACTAAATACAGCGTTTTGTTTATTTGTCGATCCACCCGTCATTGAACCACCAGCATTTACGACATCGCCTTCTAATGTAACGATACGGTAGCGATAATGACATGCGTTTGCGATAGCTTTAGCGCCGTCCAAATCTTTGGCGATAATAACATGCCCTAATAAATGAGCAACAATCGTATCAAACGTTTCTTCTGCTTCAACAAGTTTATCAGCTGTGTTGATAAATGATGGATGTCCCGCTACACGCGTTAATACATCTGTTGGAATTTGACGCGATTTCATAATATTCTTCGGTAAGAACGTAGCACGTCCACCGTTATGATTACGTAAATAATGAATCGCTTGGCTCGCATGTTTATCCGTTTCCGTAATAATATGCTGTGCTGTTGCACCAAGCGTTGTTTCAATAGCAGTTGCATAAGGAGCCGGCACTTGCAACATTTCGGCTACAGCGCCATGAATACCTGTTAAACGATTTTCATCACGAGCTTGTAAAATCATTTTAGGACCTTTATAAAAGCCTTCAAAATTTGATGATAGCTCTTCTAACGTTTCTTTACGTCCTTGCATGGTTTTCAATTGATTATAGCCTTGATAAAGCATGTCTCGTTTTTTCGAATACATGTCACGTAATTTTTTATACGTCTCTTGTGATTCTTTATAACGTGCTAATTGCTCAGCTAATTCATTCGAAATGGCTTCTAGTGATGCCGCAGCTTGTTCTTTTTCTGCGTTATGACGACGTAACTCTTCAATTGTTTCTCCAGAAGCGGATGACATTTTTGTTGTCTCTGCTTGCTCTTGTTCCAATTGACGAATAATATTTTTTAATTCGTTATTTGTGGCAGCACGCTCACTTAAACGATCAACATAAACATTTTTAAGTTGTTCAATTTCACGCTCAATTTCAGATGTAGAACGTTCCAAAGTTTGTGTCATCTGCTTTACTTCTTGACGAATCTCTTTAAACGCAACGTCATACTCTGCTAGTTGTTGTGCCTTTACTTCTTTCAAAGCAGCATCTTGTTCATATTGTATTTTGGCAGTTTGAATTGATTTTTCTAAACTTGCTAGTTGTTGTGAAATATTTTGACGTTTTTGTAATAAGACCGCTTTACGTCCTTCATAGCGTTCTACATCTGTACTAACATCTACAAGTTCTGCTTGCTCTAAATCCAATGTTGTATCAATTGTTTGAAGTGCTTCGCGATGCATACGTTGCTCTTTTTGAAGCGCTTCGATCTCTAATTGTTGTGCATTTCCTTTTTCGGAAAGAGTACTTTTTTGCACAGCCAATTGTTTGAAAGAAGTTTCTAACATTTCGATATCATGGATTAAGACAGCAATATCAATGCCTCGTAGTTCTTTTGTCATCGACACGTAGTCTTCTGCGGCAGATGCCTGAATACGCAACGGTTCAATACGTCCGTCTAATTCATGTAAAATATCGAGCACACGATTTAAATTATCATCTGTTTCAAATAGTTTATGCTCTGCTTTTTTACGTCGTTTTTTATATTTTAAAACACCAGCAGCTTCTTCAAAAATCGCACGGCGGTCGTCTGGTTTACTGTTTAAAATTTCATCAACACGACCTTGTGAAATAATTGAAAAAGCTTCTTTTCCTAGTCCAGAGTCTAAAAATAAATCTGTAATATCTTTCAAGCGACAGCTTTGTTTATTTAATAAATATTCGCTTTCACCCGAACGATAGACACGACGAGAAACGCTCACCTCATTATAAGAAAGTGGCAAGCGTTCATCTTCGTTATCTAGGATGAGCGTTACTTCTGCAAAGTTAAGCGGTTTGCGTGAGTCACTACCCGCAAAAATAATATCTTCCATTTTTGCACCACGTAGCGATTTCGCTGATTGTTCGCCAAGTACCCATCGAATGGCATCTATGACGTTACTTTTACCACTACCATTTGGACCGACTACCGCCGTCACTCCTGGCACAAAGTCAATTCCAATTCGATCGGCAAAAGATTTAAAACCAATCACTTCAAGCCGTTTAAGGAACAAAATAATACCCCCTACTAATCTTTTGCCTCATTAGTCTATACTGTTGTACATTCACGTACGTTCTGTTTGCTATTGGGCTTCGTTGTTATTTTTTTGCGTTTGTTGTTTTTTAAAAGCAACCATAGCACTTTGAGCAGCTCGTTGCTCAGCTTCTTTTTTCGATTTACCATTCCCGACACCTAACTCTGCACCACTTAACATGACTTGAGATACGAAAGTACGATTATGCGCTGGACCATTTTCTTTAATAATAGTGTATTGAAGCGCACCTGAGTTTGCTTGTTGCACCATTTCTTGTAATTGACTTTTAAAGTCCATTACATGTGAAAACATACCGAGCTCTACTTTTGGAAAAACGACTTTTTCCAAGAAGCCAACAACTGTTTCTAAACCTTGGTCTAAATATAAAGCACCGACAAATGCTTCGAAGCAGTCCGCAAGTAATGCTGGACGTTCACGACCGCCTGTAATTTCTTCCCCTTTACCTAGTAACACAAATTGTCCAAAATTTAGTTCGTTTGCAAAGATAACAAGTGACGGTTCGCAAACAATCGCTGCGCGAAGTTTTGTTAATTCGCCTTCTGTCATTTTAGGGAATTTCAGGAATAAAAACTTAGAAACAGTTAGCTCTAACACTGCGTCACCTAAAAATTCAAGACGTTCATTGTCTTCATATTGTTTGCGGCGATGCTCGTTTACATAAGATGAGTGTGTAAACGCATTGTATAATAAATTTTTATTACCAAAGTGTAAGCCTAAAATATTTTGTAATTTTTCAAATTTAGCGCGAGCCTGTTCAGGGATTGCACCGTTTTTTTGTGATAATTCTTCGATTTCCATCGTTCATCAACCTTCTTAGTTTACTAAATTAGTACTCTTTGATAGTGTACCTTTTTCTTGCGCAATGTGCAAAACATTAAAAAAATTTGTCACAAAAACATAACTTCCCTTGCAGCGAGCTACAAGGGAAGTTTAAGTATTTATTCAAAACAGCTTATGTGATTAAGCTTGTGCTTTCTCGATGAATGACACTGCATCACCAACTGTTTGGATTTTTTCAGCATCTTCATCTTCGATTTGCATATCGAATTCTTCTTCAAATTCCATTACTAATTCAACAACGTCTAGTGAATCAGCACCTAAATCTTCACGGAATGATGCTTCCGGTTTTACTTCGCTTTCGTCAACACCTAAACGGTCAACGACAACTTTGCTTACGCGTTCTAAAACTGTAGCCACAAAATACACCTCCTCTCAAAGACTAACTGGTATGACCAGTTTATGATTTCTAGCATAGTATAGCATTTTTCATCGGTGAATAAAAATAATATTTATTACATCACCATGCCGCCATCAACATGTAGTACTTGACCTGTCATGTAGCGACTTGCATCGCCTGCTAAGAACGATACCACATCTGCTATATCTTCAGGCTGTCCTAATTTTGCTAATGGAATTTGAGCTTCCATACCTGCTTTTGCCTCTGCTGGCATAGCATCTGTCATTTCCGTTTCGATAAAGCCTGGTGCAACAGCATTTACTAAAATATTACGTGCTGCTAATTCTTTTGCAGATGTTTTTGTTAAACCAATGACCCCCGCTTTAGACGCTGTGTAATTCGCTTGCCCAGCATTCCCAACAATTCCGACAACTGACGCCATGTTAATGATGCGCCCTGCACGTTGTTTCATCATTGGACGTGCTACAGCCTTCGTACATAAAAAGACTGATTTTAAGTTTGTATCGATTACTGCATCCCAATCGTCTTCTTTAAGACGCATTAATAAGTTATCGCGCGTAATGCCCGCATTATTTACTAGCACATCAATTGTGTCAAATGTTTCAAGCGTTGTATCGATTAACTTTTTAACATCGTCCGCTTCTGCAACATTTGCCTGAACGATAAGTGCTTCTACGTTAAATGCTTGTACTTCTTTAGCGACTGCTTCTGCACGTTCTTGAGAACCACTATAGTTGACAACAATATTGTAGCCGTCTTTTGCTAATTTCAAGGCAATTGCACGACCAATTCCGCGGGAAGCACCTGTTACGATTGCTGTTTTAGACATGAGACCACTCCTTTGCTTGTGTTAACACATCTTGTAATGATGCTTCATCATAAATACAGTATGTTGTTGCTTTACGATCTACTTTCTTCACTAAACCGCTTAATACTTTTCCCGGGCCACACTCAATAAATGTATCGACACCTTGTGCTAATAATTCACGAATTGACTCTTCAAAACGTACTGGTGAATACAACTGTTCCACTAATAATTTTTCAATCTCTTCAGGTCGCGTAACAGGCTTTGCCGTTACATTCGCAATAACCGGAATTTGCGCTTCGTGTAATTCAATCGCATCTAAGGCTGCTTTTAATCGTTCTGCCGCAGGTTTCATCAACGCCGAGTGGAATGGTCCACTAACGTTTAATGGTAATGCACGACGTGCGCCTGCTTCTTTTGCACGTTCACATGCTACTTCTACTGCATGTTTTGTACCAGAAATAACAATTTGACCTGGACAATTTAAGTTCGCCATTTGGACAACTTCACCAAGTTCTGCCGATACTGCTTCTGTCACAGCGCCAAGTTGTTCTGAATCTAACGCTAAAATAGCGGCCATAGTTCCTTCACCTGCAGGAACCGCCTCATTCATTAATACACCGCGCTTATGAACGATTTTCACAGCATCTTCAAAACTCATTACACCTGAAGCTACTAACGCGGCATATTCACCTAAGCTATGACCAATTGTGAAATCTGCTTTAATACCTGCATCTGCTAGTTGTTTTGCTACAAGTACACCAGTTGTTAAAAGTGCAGGTTGTGCATTGTATGTAAGTGTTAATTGATCTTCTGGGCCTTCTAACATAAGTGATGATAAATCATATGCTACAAGCGAATCCGCATCTTTATAGAAATTTGCGTAAGCACCTGTTAAGAGTTCAGCACCCATACCTACTTTTTGAGAGCCTTGTCCTGGGAAAAGAAAAGCAATTTTTGTCATGTTAATTCTCCTTTGAAATCGTAGAATCAATCGTTGCGCAGACATTATGTTTCACCATTTTTCGTGCTTGACGAATTGCACTGTAAAAACCTTGTGCATCTGATGAGCCATGCGCTTTAATAACTGGGGCCTTCAATCCAAATAATACCGCTCCACCATATTCTTTATAATCCATTTTATTTTTAATGGTTTTCAAGCTTGGTTTCATTAAAACCGCGGCTACTTTCGTTTTTGTTGATGACATAAAGCCCTCTTTTAATAAAGAGAACAATGCCCCAACTGACCCTTCGATTGTTTTTAATACCATGTTGCCAGTGAACCCATCTGTCACAACAACATCAGCGGCGTGATTTAATAATTCACGCGCTTCGACGTTACCGATAAAATTAATCGGTGCTTCTTTTAATAAATCAAAAGCATGTTTTGTTAAATCATTACCTTTTTTATCTTCTGTACCAATATTTAATAAACCTACAGTTGGGTTTTTTACGCCGCGCACTTGTTGCGCATAAATGCTACCCATAATCGCATATTGTACAAGATTTTCTGGTTTAGCATCTGCATTCGCACCTAAATCAAGCATATCAAAACCAGCATCATCCAATGTTGGTAGTGTTGTTGATAATGCGGGGCGGTCAATGCCGTCAATACGACGAACAATAAATAAACCAGCTGCCATTAAAGCACCTGTATTCCCAGCAGATACGCATGCTTCTACTTCACCATCAGCAACAGCTTGCGCTACACGCACCATTGAAGCATCTTTTTTACGACGAACGGAGCGCACTGGCTCATCTGTTCCTTCGATTACTTCTGTACAATGAATTACTTCTAAACGATTATGCTGTTTTAAAAAAGGTTTCATTTTCTCTTCGTCGCCATAAAGAACGATTTCTAAATCAGAAAAATCTTCAAGCGCTTTGTAGACACCTTCAATAATTTCTTTTGGCGCATTGTCGCCACCCATACCATCAATTGCAAATTTCATTTTATTCACCTTTACCTTTCGTACGGTACATTTCAAAATCTCCCGTAAACACTGTCGTACCATTTACTGTTGATGTCACACTTACAAATGTACGATTATTGTCATCACGACTTGTTACAGTTGCTTTTGCAATAACGCGATCTCCTGCATGTACAGGGCGCGTGAATGATAACGTTGATTTAACAGTTAACGCTAAATCGTCATCAATGACAGCGACCGCCAATGAATTTGCTTGTGCAAATAAATGGTGTCCTCGCGCAATATTATTACGCTGGAAAACATGATCCTCTGTCACATCAAAAATAGACAATGCTCGTTCATCTAACTCGATATCAATAATCTCACCAATGATTTCATCGAGAGGTAAAGTTTTTACTTCATTTTCAAAATTATGTGCTGCTACGTCTTTAATGCGTTCGCGTAACTCGGGGATAGATAATTCCATACGGTCTAATCGGATTGTTTGAACACTAACATTAAATTTTGTTGCCAGTTGATCATCCGTAATAAAAGGATTATCTTCAATAGTCTGTTTTAACAACTTTTGTCGTTCTTTTTTTGAATACTTCATCGTTTCAATATGCCGCTCCCTTTGTATTAGCACTTGGTACTAATATCAGTATATAAATATAAAAAGGAGAATGCAAGTATAAATTGCACTCTCCGCTTCTAATCAATGCGCTCACCCGTCATAACACCTGATTTTTCAAGTGATTCACGCAGTGGACCATACTCCTCGTCATGCCAAAATTCATTGGTATACACAAGGTTGTTCGCATCGCGTCGTGCTGTTTCTAATGCTCGATAATCATGAACTAAATCAGCCATTTTAAATTGTGGTATACCACTTTGTTTACGCCCAAAAAAGTCGCCCGGACCGCGAAGTTCTAAATCTTTTTCAGCAAGGCGGAATCCATCATTCGTTTCGGTCATAGAAATCATGCGTTCTTTTCCTTCTTCGCTTTTAGGATCCGCTACTAGTACACAATAAGATTGATGCTCCCCGCGCCCTACACGTCCTCTTAACTGGTGTAACTGTGCGAGGCCAAAACGCTCTGCATCATAAATAACCATAAACGTGGCATTTGGTACATTCACACCAACTTCGACAACGGTTGTTGATACGAGTACATTGATAGCACCTTCGCTAAATGACCGCATAACCGCATCTTTTTCATCGGCTGGTAAACGACCATGCATAAGTCCTACTGTAAATTTATCAGCAAAAATAGTTTGTAGCTGCGCATGAAGCTCCACTGCATTTTGGACATCTAATTTATCCGACTCCTCAATCAATGGACAAATCAAATAAGCTTGACGTCCTGCTGCCAATTCCTGCTCCATACGTTGTAAGACTAGATTGAACTGCTCCGCTTTCAGCCAATTTGTTTCAATTACTTTTCGCCCTGCTGGCATCTCATCAATAATGGATACATCCATTTCGCCAAAAGCTGTAATCGATAATGTACGTGGAATAGGTGTCGCCGTCATAAACAACTGATCAGGACTTTCTCCTTTTTCACGTAACACGCGCCGTTGGTTGACACCAAAGCGATGCTGTTCATCGGTAATCACAAGCCCTAATTTATGAAACGCAACATCTGGTTGGATCAATGCATGTGTACCAATTAACACATCAATGTCGCCAGTTGCTAAATCTGCTAATAATGCCCGACGTGCTTTTGCTTTCGTAGAACCAGATAATAACTCAACACGAACATCAAATGGCTCTAGCCAGCTTCGTAAATTTTCTAAATGCTGCTCTGCTAAAATTTCAGTAGGAGCCATTAAAGCACCTTGAAATCCTGCTGTCACTACTGCATAAAGGCCACTCGCTGCAACGACGGTTTTACCCGAACCTACATCACCTTGTAGTAAACGGTTCATTCGTTGTGGCGTTAGCAAGTCCTTACAAATTTCATTAACAACACGTTTTTGCGCCCCTGTTAAATCATATGGTAGAGCCGCAAAAAATGTGCGTAATTTTTCAACATCATAGTGAATCGCTAAGCCAGCCTCGTCTTCACGACGTACTTTACGAAGCGCCTGCATCTTTAGCTGAAAGACGAGTAATTCCTCGTATACAAAGCGTCTACGTGCTTGCTTTGCATGCATCGCATTTTGAGGGAAATGCACGCCTTCTAATGCTTCATGAATTCCTAATAGCTTATATGACTCTCGCAATTTTCCTGGCAAAGTTTCCGGTATCATAAATGCTACTTCATCTAATGCTTGTCTCATAAAATGACGGTATTTTTTTTGTGTTAATTTCCCTTTTAAGCTATAAACGGGTTCAAAATCTGCCTGTGCATCTTTCGGTCCAAAGTGAACTTGTGAACCACTAATTTGCTGACGGCCTTGATCCCATTTGCCAGTTACAGTAATAATCGCACCCGGCTCTAATTTATTTTTTAAATATGCTTGATTAAAAAAAGATACGCGAATCAAATGGTTGCCTACAAGCATTTTAAATTGTAAGCGTGAACGACCTTTGCCCATAAACATGACATTTGGTACACTTTCAACGCGTCCTTCCACTGTCACACGCTCATTGTGAGGGGTTTGTGCTAAATCTTTCAGTCGAAAATCTTCATGGCGAAACGGAAATGTCATAATTAGTTCTTCTATTGTATGGACACCCATCTGTTCTAAATTTTCGGCAGCTGTCTTCCCAACACCCTTAAGCTCTGTAACAGGGCTTTTTAAATCAATTGCCACTGTTCGCTACAGCTCCTCCAAAAATACGTTTTTCTAACCAGCGACCGGTTGGTGTAGCAGCCAATCCGCCTTGTGCCGTTTCACGTAGTGCAGAAGGCATCGTTTGACCAATTCGATACATGGCATCGATTACTTCATCTGTTGGAATGCGACTTTCAATCCCTGCTAATGCCATATCAGCAGCTACCATTGCATTCGCTGCACCCATTGCATTACGCTTTACACAAGGTACTTCAACTAGCCCAGCTACAGGGTCACATACTAAGCCTAGCATATTTTTTAGTGAAATGGAGAATGCATGTGCAGATTGTTGCGGTGTTCCACCTGCCATTTCAACAATTGATGCTGCCGCCATTGCAGCTGCTGAACCTACTTCCGCTTGGCAACCACCCGCCGCACCTGAAATAGACGCATTATTTGCGACAACAAAACCAAATGCACCTGCTGTAAATAAAAAACGTACCATTTGTTCATGCGTAGGATTTAATTTATTTTTAACCGCAAATAACACACCCGGTACAACCCCTGCTGAGCCTGCTGTTGGTGTGGCGCAAATCATGCCCATCGCGGCGTTTACTTCGTTCGTTGCAACAGCTTTGCTGACAGCATCTAATAAGAAATCTCCGCTCAATCCTTTACCAGACTGAATGTATTTTTGCATTAATACAGCATCGCCACCTGTTAGACCAGTAACCGATGTGACACCTTTTAATCCACGTTCAATTGCTTGGTCCATAACTTCTAAGTTACGTTCCATTTGGGTAAAAATTTCTTCACGCGTACGTTCAGACATCCCCATCTCTTGCTCAATCATAATCTCTGATAATAATTTATTTTCATTTTCTGCGCGTTCGACTAATTCACGAACGTTACGAAATAACACTTCCATCTTCATTCCTCCTAGCTATTTTTGATACGTGATACTTGCGTAATATTCGGTAGTCTTTCTAGCTCATTTAAAATATCTTCATGTAGATTTTGATCGACTTCAATGACCATTAAAGCCATCGTACCGCGTTCTTTCCGTGACACTTCCATATGTCCAATATTAATCTGATGGCTCGCTAGACATACAGCCACATGTGCGACAACACCTGCACGGTCATTATGCACGACTAAAATAGCGGGCATACCACCTGACATACGTAAACGGAAACCATTTAATTCCGTAATTTCAATGGCACCACCACCAATTGAAATTCCGCACATCGACATTTCGTTTCCTTCTTCATCCCCTAAAATAATACGTGCTGTATTCGGATGCTCTGAAGCACCTGTTTCAGGAATAAATTCAAATGTTAAACCAACCTTTTCTGCTTCGTCAAAAGATGTTTTAATGCGCTCATCGTATGTTTCATAGTCTAATAAACCACCAATAATTGCGACATCGGTACCATGACCCTTATACGTTTCCGCAAATGAGCCATATAAATGTATTTTTGCCCATGTTGGTTGTTTACCAAATAAATCTCGTGCTACGCGACCAATTCGCGCTGCTCCTGCTGTATGGGACGAAGAAGGCCCAATCATAACAGGACCAATAATGTCAAAAACGGATGAAAACTTCATTCGTAGTCCCCCTTTAGTAAATAAGTAATTGTAGTATCATTTTATCCTATTCAAGTCATAAACCCAACATTTATGCAATTGGGAACGATTGCATTTTACTATTTTGTCCGACTAAATAAGACATGCCAGAAAAAAACGTAAAATAGTGTTGTACAAGGCGTGTAAGATGCGTTTTCACGGTGTACATTACGAGGAAAATTTTTCATAAAAAAGAGGCTTGGACAAAACGTTGCATTTTCCTTTTTTAGTGTTCGCAACGAAAAACCGGAACCGCGCCACAGCACGATTCCGGTTTTTCTTATGCTCCTATGAGAGGTTGTATTACATGTATGTCCTAGCCTCTTCAATAGTTACTCGATTATTCAACTGAGATGATGTAAGGATATACCGGTTGTTTACCGTTATGTACTTCCACTTCTACATCTTCATAATTTGCTTCAATAAATCCTGTTAGTTGAGCTAATTGTTGTTGTGTCGTATTTTGACCATAAAGGATTGTAACGATTTCAGAATCTTCATCGATTACTTTTTTCACTGCTTCTTCTGCAGCTTCCTCTAATGTTTTAACAGACGCCACAATTTTACCTTCAACCATTGCCATGAAATCATCTGTGTGAATTTCAACGCCATCGATTGATGTATCACGAACTGCTGTTGTAATTTGTGCGGTTGAAACGCCCGCAAATGCGCGTGTCATTGCTTCAGCATTTTCTTCTACTGATGCCTCTGGGTTAAATGCTAAAATAGCACTCATACCTTGAGGGATTGTTTTCGTTGCAACAACAGCAGCTGGAATATCTAATAATTCAACCGCTTGTTCTGCAGCCATCACAATGTTTTTATTATTTGGTAAAATTAATACTTTTTCAGCGCCAACTTCTTTAATTGCATTAACGATATCTTCTGTAGATGGGTTCATTGTTTGACCACCCTCGATAACATATGATGCACCAACGCTTTCAAGTAATTCTTTTACCCCTTCACCTAGTGCTACTGTAACGATTGCATAAGGTGCTTTTTTCACTTCTTTTGCTGCTGTAGGTTTTTCGTCACCTACGATAGCTGTATGTTGTAAACGCATGTTATCTACTTTGATCTTCACAAGGCTACCATATTGGTGACCGTATGAAATAACGTCACCTGGTGTTTCAGAGTGAACGTGAATTTTAACGACTTCATCATCGGCAATCACTAATAATGAATCCCCAAATTTGCTCATTTCTTCACGGAATTGTTCTTCGTTGAATGGACGTTTGTCTTCCTCGAAGCGTACCATGAACTCTGTGCAATAACCGTAAACGATTGCTGAAGTATCCATGAAATCTTGTACACGATGGTGCTCAGCATTTACTAAATCATCTAAAGAAGATTCAATTTTCGCTGGTAACTCTTCGCCTTTTAAACTAGCAACAAAGCCTTCATATACAAATACTAGACCTTGGCCGCCACTATCGACAACGCCAACTTCTTTTAAGACTGGTAACAGGTCTGGTGTTTTGTCTAAAGCGACTTTAGCAGCTGCTAAAACTTCTTCCATTAACACAATAATATCGTCTTCTGTTTCAGCTACTTCAACAGCTTTTTCACCTGCTAAACGGGCAACCGTTAAAATTGTCCCTTCTGCAGGTTTCATCACTGCTTTATAGGCTGTTTGAACACCATAGTTTAATGCATTTGCAAATGTCTTTGTTGTTAATGTTTCTTCTTTCTCAACCGCTTTACCGAATCCTCGGAATAATTGTGAAAGAATAACGCCTGAATTTCCGCGTGCGCCCATTAATAAACCTTTTGATAAGGCTTGTGATACTGCACCAATATTTTCTGTGACATTGTTTGCTACTTCTTTAGCACCTGATGTCATCGAAAGATTCATATTTGTACCTGTATCACCATCTGGTACTGGGAATACATTTAGTGAATCTACGTAATCTGCGTTTTGAGATAAATGATGTGCTCCAAGTTGCACCATTTCCGCAAATTTAATGCCGTCTAATGACTTCATTGATTTAGTTCCTCCTCTTAATCGTTCGCTACTCGAACACCTTGCACATAAACATTTACTGAATTAACAGCCATGCCTAATGTTGTATCAAGTGTATATTTTACTTTTGATTGGACTTGATAAGCTACTTCTGAAATTTTTGTACCATAGCTAACGATTACATACATGTCTATATGTAAATTTTTATTTTCATCTTCGCCGTCTTGACGTACTAGTACGCCACGTGCAAAGTTTTCTTTACGTAAAATATCTGTTAATCCATCACGAATTTGATGCTTACTTGCCATGCCGACAATTCCGTAACATTCGATTGCAGCTCCTCCAGCAATTTGTGCTACAACATCATTTGCGATATCAATATGACCGAATTCATTTGTAATTTCTACTGACATGATATGGCCCCCTGTCTAAAATTAACTTCACTTTATTGTACTATACAAAATCTTATTATAAAAGATTCCGCTGTATTCGTCCATTTTTGCACAAAACATAGTGTAAAGGTTTTTTTCTTGAAAGTCTAGGATTTAGTTATTGCAAAGTGCCAATCTGTATGTTAAATTATTATAGTATGTGAAATACCGAAGTGAAACACACTCTTTCAACTTCTTAAATGAGGAGGAAATTAATATGCCTAAACAATGCGTAATTACTGGACGTAAATCTCGTTCTGGTAACAACCGTTCACACGCTATGAACGCTTCTAAACGTACTTGGGGTGCAAACTTACAAAAAGTTCGTATCTTAGTAAACGGCAAACCTAAACGTGTTTGGGTTTCTGCACGTGCACTTAAATCAGGTAAAGTTGAACGCGTATAATTTTTAGCGCTGTCGAGACACCTTGCTATAAGCAAGGTGTTTTTTTGTACAAACAAAAAGAAGAGGCTGGGACAAAACACGTCATTTTCCTTTTTTAGCGTTCGCAACGAAAAACCGGAACCGCGCCACAGCGCGATTCCGGTTTTTCTTATGCTCCTATGAGAGGTGATTTCTACACGTATGTCAAAGCATCTTTTCTTATACTCATCAATTTTAATTAGATTTCTTTTTGTTTAGTCGTTGCTACGAATCATCAATAAAGCGCCCTCTGAAAAGCTAACAGTCGCGGACGCACTGATAACCTCATTACTCGTAAAACGCGTTGTACCCATTTGTACAAGCTCTGAATGTGTTTCATAGGCTACTCCCTTTAATGTTACGTCCGGAACATCTCGTCCAAAGGCAAAAAAGGACATATATTTATAGCGTTGATCATAAGGTAAACGTGATGTCCCTGGTAAAATAAAGCGCACTTCATTTGTTTTATTCATTAAACGAATCGAACAGTTAGGTGCTTCCTTTTGTAAACGATACACTAAATGTAAATTTGATTCATAATGATCTAAGCGACCACCTGTAGCACCTGTTACGGTAATTTTTTGTGGTTTCATTTCTAAAGCGCGGATAATGGCAAGTTCAGTATCCGTTTCATCTTTCTCTGGTTCATGGCGCTCAATAGTCTTCACTTCTCGTTCTACTCGCTGCCACTCTTCAATTGTTAATGAATCAAAATCACCGACTGCCATTGTAGGTATAATTCCTTTATCTAATAAATAAATCGTGCCGTGGTCCGCTCCAATAAAGACGGCATCATCAAAAGAAAGGAGGACGTCGCGTTCTGCGACCTCCTCCTCTGGACCTCCTGCACAAATAATAACGTGCATTAAAGCGCCGCTTCTCCGGCTTCTTTAATTGCTTTTAAAGCAGCGGTACGATCTTCTTTACCGAAGATAGCGGAACCTGCAACAAAAATTGTTGCACCTGCTTGTGCACAAGGTACGATTGTTTCGGCGTTGACGCCTCCGTCGATTTCAATCGCAACATCTAAATTTTTCTCTTTAATAATATCTGATAGCTCTTTAATTTTTGGTACAACAGAATGAATGAATTTTTGACCACCAAAGCCTGGATTTACTGTCATAAATAGCACCATATCAATATCTTCTAAAACATGCTTAATTGTTTCAATTGGTGTATGTGGGTTTAAAACAACACCTGGTTTTACGCCATATGAGCGAATCAATTGAATCGTACGATGTAAATGACGGCAAGCTTCTACATGGACCGTAATATACGCCGCGCCTGCTTTCGCAAATTGCTCGATGTATTGGTCTGGATTTTCAATCATTAAATGAACATCTAATGGTAACTCTGTATGTGGACGAATCGCATCCATAGCAATTGAACCAAATGAAATATTTGGCACGAAATGGCCATCCATTACATCAACGTGAATTAAATCCGCGCCTGCTTTTTCGACATCTTTCACTTCTTCAACAAGTTTACCAAAATCTGCTGCTAGAATTGATGGTGCAATTTTAATCATAATATTAGTACCTCGGCTTTCTATCTGTTATCTCTTGTAGGAATTGTAGATAATGATCATAGCGATATTGCTGTAAATCACCTGCTTCTAGTGCTGCTTTAACGGCACATTTAGGCTCTTTCACGTGTAAACAACCACGGAATTTGCAGTTTTCTGAGAGACGCGCTAAATCTGGGAAGCAGTATGTTAATTCCTCTTTCTCTATTGTATCAAAATCAAATGAACTAAAACCAGGTGTATCCGCAATTAATCCACCTGCTACTTCGATTAATTCAACATGGCGTGTCGTGTGTTTACCACGACCAAGTGCATCAGAAATAACACCCGTTTTTAAATTCAATTGTGGCATTAACGTATTCAATAGTGTTGATTTACCAACACCTGATTGTCCAGCAAGCACAGACGTTTTCCCTGCTAATAGCGGCGTTAATTTCCCTAAAATAGAAGCATCGTCTTTAAACGTTTCAATAACCGTGTAGCCAATCCCCTCATAATCCGCAATATAGCGTGCCATATCTTCACGTTTTTCTGTTGGGAGTAAATCCATTTTCGTTAAGCAAATAAGCGGTTGAATATGGAATGATTCGAGTACAACTAAAAAGCGGTCCAATAAAATCGTATTAAAATCAGGTTCTACGACAGAGAACACTAAAATTGCTTGATCAATATTTGCAATCGGTGGTCGCACAAGTTCATTCTTTCGCTCTGCAATCTTTGTCAACGTGCCATCATTATTTCCTTCCACCTCATACTCTACAAAATCTCCAACGAGTGGTGTAATGCCACGTTTACGAAAGACCCCACGTCCTCTCGTTTGAATAAGTTGTTCTCCATCTTGTACATAATAAAAGCCACTTAATGCTTTTCGAATTTGGCCTGTTGCCATATACTGCCTCCTATAAATCGTCGTAAAGGATTGTTTCGTCATAAATCGTCTCACCATCACGCGTAATACGATAAATGCCTTCTTCATCCTCTTCAATTACTAATTTTAATCGTTTTGTTGTTGTTTCCGTAATCGAGAATGTTTGATATACATCCTCTATAGAATGATCTTTATCTTGAATATAAATATCAATTTTTTGTGGTATAGGCTCTTCTTGTTCCGTATCTGACTCTTCTTCAGTTGCCGGTTCTTCAGTAGTTGCTTCATCGTACGGAATTTCAATCGTACGAATTAACGTTTTAGATGTTTTTTCAGCTGGACCTTTTGATAAAACGACTGTCACATCACTACCAGCACTTAGTTGTGTGCCAGCAGCAGGTGATTGTGATAGCACTTGCTCCTTCTCAAAAGTTTCTGAGTACTCTTCTCCGGTAATCCGAATGTTCACACCTGTCTGTGCTGCATAATCTTGAAGCTGTGATTTAGAATAGCCAAGTAAATTCGTTAGCTCAAATGTCTCAATACCTTTACTCACTGTCAATGTTACAGTCGTTTCTTCTGGTACGACTGATTTTCCAGCAGCTGGCTTTTGGCTTAAAATCTCATCGACTTCTTTAGAAGAATATTTTCGCTTCACCTTCACCTCAAAGCCTTGTTGTTCAAGTAATTGTTGTACTTGCCCAACATCACGCGCTACATAATCATTTAATGTCACCTGACGTTTACCGTTTGAAATCACTAAATCAATTTCGGTATTTTTATCAACTTTTTTCCCAGCCGATGGTGTAGTCGTAATAATATTGCCATCCGCGATATCATCAGAAGACTGGTTTTTTCGTTCGCCAATTGTTAAGCCCGCATTTTGAATTTCTGTTAGTGCTTTTTCAAGTGAAATATCGGTTACATCTGGCACTTCTACTTGCTGTGCTTTAAATAAACTCGGGAATAAAATAAGTGCTGCTAAAAATAAAATCATCAACATCCCTAATATGCCCAATGTGATAAGCCACTTATTACGTTTTTTCTTCTTCGGTGTTTCTTCGACTGGTTTTGGTGTAGGCTTTTGCTCTACTTCCATCACACGCGTCGCCTCATCATCTTCAGGACTTGGTGTGAAGTCACGAATAACTGGTAGCGCCTTTGTCTTATCCATATCTTCTGGCACGACAAATTTCGGTTCATTACTACGCGTATCATCAAGCACCGTTTCTAAATCTTCACGCATCGCTTCAACTGATAGATAGCGGTATTTTGGATCTTTAGCTGTTGCCTTTAAAACTACATTTTCTAAGCTCTGTGGAATAGATGGTACGATTTTTCGAACAGATGGCGTTTCAGCCTGTAAATGTTTCAGTGCAATTGATACCGCTGATTCACCGGAAAATGGCAACTGCCCAGTTAATAATTCATACAGGACAATGCCTAACGCATACATATCCGATTTAACAGTGGCAATACCGCCACGTGCCTGTTCTGGCGATAAATAATGCACTGTTCCTAGCACAGAATTTGTCTTCGTAAAGGACGTTGCTGATAATGCCATCGCAATACCAAAATCGGTAATTTTCACCGTACCATGTTCATCCATCAAAATATTTTGCGGCTTAATGTCTCGATGAATAATTTGATTTTGGTGCGCATGTGCAATAGCAGATGTTAATTGCAGCATAATTGTTACGGCGCGCTTTGGCGATACAGGTGCATGTTGCTGAATATATTGCTTCAATGTTTGACCCTTTACATGCTCCATTACGAGATAATGCATATCAGCTTCTTCCCCTACATCATAAATCGATACGATATTAGGATGCGTTAAGCTTGTAGCAGATGATGCTTCCCGCTGAAAACGACGATGTAGTTCATCTTCATCAGTAAAATTATAACGTAATACTTTAATAGCAACGTCACGGTCTAAAATCACATCATGTGCTAAATAGACGTTGGACATACCGCCGCCACCAATGAGTTCTAGGATTTTATAGCGGCCGCCAATACTCTTGCCAATAAGCATGCGCTACACCTCCTCTCGATCAGCTTCTAGTAGGATAAACGAAATATTATCTTCGCCGCCATACTCATTTGCTAACCTAACCAATGTTTGACCTTTTTGTTGAAGAAGCTCATCTTCCACGACGATGCTATGTAATTCAGAAGGTGTTAGCTTATTACTAAGACCATCTGAACAAATTAATAGATAGGAATAAGGCAACAATTGGACCTCATAGTAGTCTGGTTCAATTGTTGCCTCAGTGCCTAAAGATTTAATGATGTAGTTTTTCTGTGGATGCGTTTTTGCTTCTTCTTCACTAATTTGGCCGGTTTCTACAAGAACATTCACAAAGGAATGATCTCGTGTGATTTGTTCTATTTGATTTGCTTGAATAAAATAAGCGCGACTATCACCTACATGACAAATTGTCACATGTTGCTGCTCAATTAAAGCGGCGATAATCGTTGTTCCCATACCTTGGCATTCTTCATGTGTCAGCGAATAACGATAAATTTCTTTATTAACGCGCTTCACAGTTGCTGCAAGCCATTGTTTCTTCGCTTCTCTATCGAGTGTCTCTACTTGCTCAAATGCTTGCTTAAATCCTTCAACTGCCATTGTGCTTGCGACATCACCGGCATTATGACCGCCCATGCCATCTGCAACAACTGCTAATTGAAGGTTTCCTCGCGATAAGAGCAACGTTCGGTCTTCATTTACCGAGCGCTTTTTTCCAATATCACTTTCAACCGTAAATCTCAAGGCACTTCACCTCTTTAACAATTAGTGTGCTGTTTCTTCTTCACGTTCTTGTGCACGTAATTGACCACAAGCAGCCGCGATGTCAGAACCTTGCTCACGACGAATTGTTACGTTAATACCACGGTCTTTTAATGTGCGCTCAAAAGCAAAAATACTGCTACGTGATGTACGAACATAATCACGTTCTGGCACGTAGTTAATCGGAATTAAATTGACATGACATTTAATGTCTTTAATTAAGTCCGCTAACTCATTTGCCACGTCTGTCGAATCATTTTGACCAGACATTAAGCCATATTCAAAACTTACACGACGACCTGTTTTTTCTGTATAATATTTAACCGCATCAAGCAATTCATTTAATTTATATGCTTTTGCGATTGGCATTAATTTTTGACGTGCTTCTTGGTTTGGTGCATGTAAGGATACGGCGAAATTAATTTGTAATTCTTCATCCGCAAATTTATAAATTTTTGGCACAATACCAGAAGTTGATACTGTAATATGACGCGCACCGATATTTAATGATTGGTCATGGTTGATAATACGTAAGAATTGCATCATGTTGTCGTAGTTATCGAATGGTTCCCCGATACCCATAATAACAACGCTTGATACACGTTCATTTAATTCATCTAATTGACGTTGTACTTTCACAACTTGTTCCACGATTTCACCTGCTAATAAGTGACGTTTTAACCCACCTAATGTTGAGGCACAGAATGTACAACCGATACGACAACCTACTTGTGTTGTGACACAAATAGAATTTCCGTAGTCATGACGCATTAATACCGTTTCAATTGAATAGCCATCTTGTAATTGGAATAAAAATTTAATCGTACCATCTTTTGATTCTTGTTTTACAAGTGTTGATAACGTACTTAACGCAAAGCTAGCTGCTAATTTATCGCGTAAGCCTTTTGATAGATTACTCATTTCTTCAAATGAACCAACACGTTTTACATAAAGCCAATCGAAAATTTGTTTTGCACGGAATGATTTTTCGCCATTATCTTTTAACCACTGCTCTAAATCTTTTGGTAGTAAAGAGTAAATTGATTCTTGTAAGACTGGCTTTTCTTTTTTGACACGTTTTTTTTCAGTTACTGGTTTTAAAATTTCTTGTTCCACGTTGGAATCTCCTTATTACTGTGGCTTAGAGGCCGTAGCCTGTTCAGCACTTAGTTATTTCACTTAGCCTTGTTTCACGAATGATGCGACAAAGAAACCGTCGCTATTAAAATCTTGTGGAAATACTTGCATCATACCACTGTCGCGTAATTCTTGCGCAGCTTCAGGT
Organism: Kurthia sp. Dielmo; assembly: GCF_000307285.2. NCBI lineage: Bacteria > Bacillati > Bacillota > Bacilli > Caryophanales > Caryophanaceae > Kurthia > Kurthia sp. Dielmo. The sequence continues at coordinate 494,382 of NZ_HE578956.1, read as the reverse complement.
GCATTAGAGACAGGTGAAAGCTTCATATCTGGATGCTTCGCTAAAAATGCCTCCACTGTTCCGTTGTTCTCCATTTTATCAATTGTACACGTACTGTAAACCATTTTGCCTTGAGGTTTTAATAATTCATAGGCAGAATCCAATAAATCAAGCTGAATTGCATGTAATGAAGCAAAGTCTGATTCTGATTTTGTGTACTTAATATCTGGCTTACGACGAATCACGCCTAAGCCACTACATGGTGCATCGACTAAAACACGGTCAAATGACTGTTTCTCAAATTGTTCTTGTGCTTTACGACCATCTAACAATTGTGGCTTGATAATTGATAAACCTAAACGATCTGCATTTTCTTGAATCAATTTAATTTTATGTTTATGAAGGTCTGTTGCAATTAACTCGCCTTCATTATTCATTTTTTCAGCGATATGCGTTGTTTTACCACCAGGGGCTGCACACATATCATAGACGCGCATACCAGGCGCTACATCTAATGCATATGCAGGTAGCATTGAGCTTTCATCTTGAATAGTAATAATCCCCTCAGCAAAAGCATTTGAACGTGCTGGTTGACCTTCTAGGACATGCAAACATTCTGGAATGTTTTCGCTACGGCGTACAGAAAATTTTTCATCCCATAACGCTTCTAGACCACCGCGCGTATCCGCCTTGATTGAATTGACACGTACAGTTTGAAGTGGTGGTAGATTATTTTCGATTAACATATCTTCTGTTGCTTCAATACCGAATCCATCAATATAGCGACGAACAAGCCACTCTGGGTGACTTGTTTCTACAGAAATACGCACAGCTGGATCTTTGATGGCTGTTGTTTCACGTAAGCCTTCACGTAAAATCGAGCGTAAAATACCATTTACAGTCGCGCTAACGCCACGGTGACGCGCACGATGTTTTGCGATTTCTACCGCTTCATTTACTGCCGCATGGTCTGGAATTTTATCAAGATATGCAATTTGATAAAGTGCTAGACGTAATAGCCAGCGTACCCATGTATCTAATTTTCCGCGTACATACGGCTCTAAATAATAATCTAATGTTAATTTATATTGTAATGTGCCATAAGTTAATTCCGTTAATAAACCACGGTCTTTTGCTGAAATATTATATTTCTCAATTGTTTTATGAAGCAATAAATTACTGTAGGCTTGCTTTTCATCAACGGCTAATAAAATCGTTAAGGCTGCGTCACGTACATTTCCGTCCCAAATGACGGCTTTCTTTTTACTCATTCAAATAGATCCCCAATCGCTAATTTTGAGCCTACACCGTTTAAATAGTTCACAGCTGGCATCGCTTTTTTTCCTGCTGGTTGAATTTCTAGCACATCAACCGCTGTTCCTTCACCACACGCTACAGTAAAGAATTTTTTTGCTTTGGCAACGACTGTGCCTGGTGCGGCTGTTGTTGTTTCTGCAGACTCACGTACAGCCCATATTTTGACGTTTTCATCCGCGAATGTCGTATAGGCAACTGGCCAAGAGTTTAAGCCACGTACTTGATTAAATACGGTACGCGCTGATTTTGTCCAATCAATGCGCTCTTGCTCGCGTGAAATATTATGTGCAAATGTCACAAGTGATTCGTCTTGTGGTGTGCGGTCATTTGTTCCTGCCACAATCGCTGGAATTGTTTCTTTTAATAAATCACGACCAATGATGCTTAATTCATCGAATAATTGACCCGTTGTATGATGGTCTTCGATTGTGATAGCACGTTGTGAAATAATATCACCTGCATCTAATTTTTCAGCCATATACATAATCGTAACGCCTGTTTCAGCTTCTCCATCTAAGACAGCTTGGTGAATTGGTGCACCCCCTCGGTATTTAGGTAGTAGCGATGCGTGGACATTAACACAACCTAGTTTTGGTGTATCAAGTAACGATTTCGGTAAAATTTGACCAAAAGCAGCAGTTACAACTAAATCTGGATTTAGTGCAATAATTTGTTGTAACTCTTCTGAGCCACGTAATTTTTCAGGTTGAATAACTGGTAAGCCTAACTCAAGCGCTGCCGCTTTTACTGGTGGTGGCGTTAAGATACGTTTACGGCCTACTGGACGGTCTGGCTGTGTGACAACAGCTAATACGTCATAGCCTTCCTCAACTAACATTTGAAGAACAGGTACTGAAAAATTCGGTGTACCCATAAATACGATAGACGTCATTATTCTTCCTCCCCAAACATATCAGCCATTTCTTCTGGCGTATACATTTTTGATGCTTTTGTTGTGAACAATACCCCATGTAAATGGTCAATTTCATGTTGAATAACACGCGCATCATAGCCGATTGCTTCTAATTTATATGTTTTACCGAAGCGGTCTTCAAATTCCACACGCACACCATTAGCACGCTCTACATCACCAAATTGCTCTGGAATGCTTAGGCAACCTTCTAAATCGACATTCGTATCTGTTGAATATTGGACAATTTCTGGATTGATTAATTCTAAGATTTCTTCCTCTTCTTCAGAATCAATATTCATTAAAACGATAACGGCTTGTAATGATTGGTTGACTTGTGGTGCGGCAATTCCAACACCCTCACTTTCAACCATTGTTTCATACATATCATCTAATAATTTATGCAGTTTTGCATCAAATTTTGTGACAGGTTTTGCTTCTGCTAACAAGATGTCAGCTGGTTCTGTTACTACGTTTAAAATAGCCATAAAATCCTCTTTTCTATATGGACGATGGGTCGAGATCGACGAATAATTGTACGCCGTCTTTTATCCAATCCGTACGATACATTCTAATTAATTGTTTCAATGCCTCAATCAAATTAGGCTCTACTTTATATTTTATCAAACATTGATAGCGATATCTATTTTGGATTCGGCTAATTGATGCTGGTGTTGGACCAATTAAGCCAACTTGTGGCGATAAATTCGCTTGAATGAAGCGCATCGCTTGGTGTGCATAGTCCGACGCCTTCATAGCATTTTCATGACTAATTTGAATAAGGACAACAAAAAAGTACGGCGGATAGCTAAAACGATGGCGCATTTTCATTTCGCGTTTATAAAATGGTTCATAATCTTGTGATTGTGCAAGCTCAATTGCATAATGTTCTGGCGTATACGTTTGAATAACGACCTGTCCCGGCAGTTCATGACGTCCGGCACGACCACTGACCTGTGTTAGTAGCTGGAATGTCTTCTCTGCTGCTCGGAAGTCTGGTAAGTTCAGCGACGTATCAGCACTCATAATACCAACAAGCGTAATATTTGGGAAATCAAGTCCCTTCGCAATCATTTGTGTACCAAGTAAAATATCTGCTTCACCACGACCAAAAGCATCTAAAATGCGCTCGTGTGCCCCTTTTTGACGTGTTGTATCCACATCCATTCGTAGCACACGCGCTTCTGGGAATACTTTATGCAATTCCTCTTCAATCTTTTGCGTTCCTGTACCAAAGAAGCGAATATGCTCACTTTGACAGCTTGGACACGTGGTTGGCATCGGTTCTTCATAGCCACAATAATGACAGCGTAAGGAATGCGATGTTTTATGATACGTTAATGAAATATCACAGTTTTTACATTGCACAACCGTTCCACAATCTCGACATAACACGAACGATGAAAAGCCACGGCGATTTAAAAACAACACCATTTGTTCACCGCGCTCCAGACGCTCACGAATCCCTTGTGCTAATGCATTAGAAAACATCGAGCGATTCCCTTTATGTAGCTCATTACGCATATCAACAATTTCAACGCTCGGTAACGCCTGTTGCTTCGCACGTTCAGTTAATTTCAATAACGTGTATCGTCCTTTTTGTGCACGAGCGGATGACTCTAGTGCTGGTGTGGCACTCCCTAAAATAACCGGACAGTTATAAAACTGACTGCGCCAAATAGCTGCATCTCGTGCATGGTAACGCGGTGTGTCTTCTTGCTTGTATGTGGATTCATGCTCTTCATCTAAAATAATTAAGCCAATATTCGTAAATGGTGCAAAAACGGCCGAGCGCGCACCAACGACAACGCTCACTTCACCACGCTGTACTTTTCGCCACTCATCGTATTTTTCACCCATCGATAAGGCACTATGCATCACGGCTACCTTATCTCCAAAACGTGCACGGAATCGTTCCGTCATTTGTGGCGTTAATGAAATCTCAGGAACGAGTACAATCGACTGTTTTCCTTCGTTCATCACATGCTGGATAGCTTGTAAATAAACTTCCGTTTTCCCACTTCCGGTAACACCTTGTAATAGAAATGTTTCCGCACGTTTCGCATCATAAGCAGCGTTAATGGACGTTAGTGCCTGTTGTTGCTCCTCTGTAAGCGTTAGAGCATTTGTTGCTTGCACCTCTTTTGAAAAAGGGTCACGATACGTTTCTTCATCTGTAAAGGATGCCGCACCTCGTTCTACGACACCCTTTAATACCGCATCTGACACGTCTAATAATGCTGCTAGTTCTGCTGGCACAAATTCTTCGCCTGCATGCTCAGACATCCACTGCACAACATGCAATTGCTTTTTCGCACGCGCACCCATTGACTCTGCAAGCTCTTGTAAGAAAAATTTATCGTCATGTACTTTAATTTTACGAACCGTCTTCGCTTTCCCTTGCTGCTTTACAGCGGTAATCACTTCGACTTGGCCATCTCGAATCGCACGCTTTAAAGGTGCCAGTAAACCTTCTTTTTCAAATAGTTTATACGTTGAAATTTGCCGCTTCCCAAATACACGTTGAAGCGACTCATCTAGAGTTGTCACAGCCACGTTTAAAACGACTTTTTTCTCATATTTTGCACGCAATGCATTCGGTAGCATCACTTGTAATGCATCAATTTCATAACATAATGTTTTTTGCGTCATCCACTTCGCCATCTCAAGCATTTCAGCTGTTAAAACAGGTGTTAAATCTAGTAGCTCCGCAATGTCTTTTAGCTTCCCTGCTGGCACATCCGTCGTATCACTAAAGCCCACGATAAAGCCGAGGACATTGCGCCGGCCAAAAGGTACTTTGACACGACTGCCTGCCTCGACTAAATGGACTAACTGTTTTGGGACACCATAATCAAACGGACGGTCAACTGGATAAGCGGACACGTCAACAATTACTTTTGCAATCATTTCGCAACACCTGACTGTGCAATGATTGTTTCTAATAATTGCGTTGCTAAGGCTCGTTTAGATGTGGACGGGAAATGCTGTACAAAATCATGGCCATATAAGGTCACTGTATTTTGGTCCGCGCCAAAGCCGCGATCTGTTTTTGACACATCATTGGCGATAATATAATCTGCATTTTTACGTGCTAATTTATCAAGTGCATACGTTTCTATATCATTTGTTTCAGCAGCAAAGCCGATTAACAGTTGATGTGTCTTTTGAGCGCCAAGCGTCGCTAAAATATCTGGTGTTCGCTCAAGCTCCATCTGTGTATCACCCTGCTGTTTTTTTACTTTCTGTTGTGCTGCCTGCTTTGGACGATAATCTGCTACTGCAGCTGCTTTAATGACATAATCTGCTGCGTCATAGCGCGATAAAATCGCTTCTAGCATCTGTTCGGCACTTTCAATCGCAATAACGGTCATACCACTTGGATCTGGTAGCGCTACGGGCCCATGTACAAGCGTCACAGCAGCACCTAAATCACGTGCTGCTTCCGCCATTGCATAGCCCATTTTGCCACTTGAGAAATTCGATAAGTAACGTACCGGATCGATTCTTTCTAGCGTAGGTCCAGCAGAAACAATCACTTGCTTGCCTTTTAGTGGTAAATTTTGTGGTTCAAAAAATTTACTCACTAGCGCTGTAATTTTTTCAGGCTCCTCTAAGCGGCCTTTCCCTACATAACCACATGCAAGATACCCAGCTGACGGCTCGATAAAACGAATACCATCTGCATAAAGACGGTCAATATTACGTAATACTGCTGGGTGGTCATACATATGGACGTTCATTGCTGGTGCAATCCAAACAGGTGCTGTTGTCGCAAGCAATGTTGTCGTCACCATATCGTCAGCAATGCCATTTGCTAGTTTCCCAATGACATTCGCTGTTGCTGGTGCTACAAGTACTAAATCCGCCCAGTCTGCTAAATCAATGTGAGCAATGACATGCGAATCTTTTTCATCAAATGTATCGTAAAATACATCATTTTTAGACATCACTTGAAAACTTAATGGGTTCACAAATTGACGTGCTGATTCTGTCATAATCACTTTCACATGTGCGCCAGCTTGCGTCAATTTACTAACAAGCGCAACGGCCTTATAGACAGCAATCCCACCAGACACACAAAGTAAAATCTTTTTATTCACAAGCATTCGTATTCCTCCCCAATAAAATAGAAAGCTCCCAAGAATCATACCTGGGAGCTTCTTCGATTCTCATCGAGTAATTGTTGTTGATGGCGAAATTAAACTTCGTCTTCGTATACTTTTGATTCGTCTTGTTTTTCTTTTGTTAAAACGCCTGCAGCTACTTCTTCAAGTGCTTTACCAACGTTTTTCACAGATTTATAATCGCTTAAAAGTTCAGCAGAACCCTCTTGCATAGTGCGCGCGCGTTTTGCAGCAAGGCTCACTAAAGAATATTTTGAATCAATTTTTGTTTTTAATACGTCAACTGATGGATAGATCATCGGTTATTTTTCCCCTTTCAACATAGCTAAATATTGTTTTTCTACACGTTCACGACGGCAGTGTTCAGCTAAAATAATAGCATTAATGCGCTCACATGCAAGCTCAACTTCATCATTTTCGACTACATAATCGTAAAGATTCATCATTTCAAGCTCTTCGTTTGCAGCAGCAATACGATTTTGAATAACTTCTTGCGATTCTGTACCGCGGCCGATTAAACGGTCTTGCAGTTCAGAAAGGCTCGGTGGCGCAAGGAAGATAAATAAAGCATGAGGTGCTTTTTCACGAATTTGTGTAGCGCCTTGTACTTCAATTTCTAAGAAAACGTCGCGACCAGCATCTAAAGTTTCATTAACATAGTCAATTGGCGTGCCATAGTAGTTGCCTACATATTCCGCATACTCTAGTAATTTGCCTTCTTCAATTAATTTTTCAAAGCCTTCTCGTTCTTTAAAGAAGTAGTCTACTCCATCTACTTCGCCTTCGCGCGGTTTACGCGTCGTCATTGAGATTGAGTATTCATAGTTCGTATCCGGTTGTGAGAATAATTCTTTACGTACAGTACCTTTACCGACACCAGACGGACCAGATAGGACAATTAATAATCCACGTTCTTTTATCATTTGTTCTCCCTCATCGTTCCAAATTAATTATTTTACATTTTTTTCAGTGATTATTCAATATTTTGAACTTGTTCTCGCATTTTTTCAAGAACCGATTTCATTTGCACCACTGCGACAAATGCTTCAGATGATTGATTTTTTGAACCAATCGTATTTGTTTCGCGATGAATCTCTTGCAAAAGGAAATCAAGCTTACGCCCAATTGAAATGTCCTCTGCTAGTGTTTCATCTAATTGTTTTAGGTGACTATTTAATCGATCTAGCTCTTCTGCTATATCAATTTTTTCCGCAAACACAGCAACTTCTGTTAACACACGTTCATCGACACTTGTACTTTCCGTCACTTCTTTGATTCGTAATAATAGCTTTTCGCGATACTTCACAACCGCATCATCTGATACGGCGCGAATGCAGTCGATTTGCTCGACAAGCTCTTGCTTAAAGCCACACATGACTTCATGCAATACAGCACCCTCGCGCTCACGCATCGCAATTAAATTGTTTAGCGCCTCTGTCAAAGCATCACGAACTGCCTCAATCACTTCTTCATGCGGTAGTTGCGCGGTCTCTACTGTTAAAGCACCCTCTAGCTTTAGCAACTCCGTCATATCCCATTCTTCCTTTAAGGGAACCTCTGCTGCTAACTCTTTTCGCGCTGCTTTATACGCATTGACAAGTGGCCAATTAATAACCATTGTTTGTTCATGCTGATGATTTTCATTCACAAAGACAGAAACGTCTAATTTCCCGCGTGATACTTTTGATTGAATCAATTTTTTTGCGGCGAGTTCAGCTTCCATCCATTCTTTAGGAAAGCGGCTAGAAATCTCCAAGAAACGGTGATTAACCGAACGGACCTCTACCGTTAATTGGAAATGTTCCGTCTGTGTGACACCCCTGCCAAATCCAGTCATGCTACGAACCAAGGTCAGTCACATCCTTCTTTGCATAATAGTATAAGTATAGCATAGCAACGAATATTTTTGCTTGTCGATTTAAAAAAATCAATGAATCGTTAAAAAGACACAGCACCTTAAGAAATGGTAAAATAAAAGGACGTTAAAAATGAAAGAGGTTTTCGATTATGGCTTATGATGGCTTATTTACTGTCGCAATGACGAAAGAGCTTCAACAATTTGTCACAGGACGTATTGCTCGCGTCCATCAACCAAACTCACAAGAAATTATTTTAACCGTCCGTGCAAATGGACGTAATGATAAATTATTATTTTCGATTCATCCATCTTACGCACGTGTGCATCTAACAGAAAAAGCGATTGATAACCCACCTGAGCCGCCGATGTTTTGTACATTACTACGCAAACATATCGAGGGTGGCTTTATCGAATCGATTGAACAGCTTGGTGCTGACCGCGTAATTGTCTTAACGATTACAGCAACCAATGAAATTGGTGACCCAATCACACGTAAACTATATGCTGAAATTATGGGTCGCCATAGTAATTTAATTCTCGTGGAAGAGCAAGGAAAAATCGTCGATAGCTTGAAACATTTACCACCGAGTGTCAATAGTTATCGTACAGTGCTGCCGGGCTTTGAATATATCGAGCCACCGAAGCAAGATAAAGAGAATCCACTGACGATTTCATTAAATGAATTAGATGATTTTTTTGGCATGCCACGTGAGCCTAAGGAAATCGTCCAAGAATTTGTTGGCTTTAGCCCACTGCATGCGAAGGAATTTGTACATCGTGTCAATACGGAAGGTTTATCGATGGCCGATGCCTTTCAACCATTTATTCAACAGTTTAAAGAGGGTGGCAATGAACCAACCTATATTGAGATTGGCAATAAAGTCTACTTCTCTCCAATCGCACTAACACATATCGATGAAAAGAAAACCGTCTACCCTAATTTAAGTAAACTGCTAGACCGTACATTTTTTGCACGCGCTGAGCGTGACCGCGTGAAGCAGCAAGCTGGTGATTTGGAGCGCTGGATTCATAGCGAACTAAGCAAATTACGTTTAAAGCTTAAAAAATTAGACAAAGATTTAAAACGTGCGCAAACCCTAGATAAATATCAGTTATACGGCGAACTTTTAATGGCCAATCTATATGCCTTTGAAAAAGGCCCTACAGAAGTAACTGTCACAAATTATTATACAAATGAGCCGGTTACGATTCCAATTAGCGTGCGTAAAACACCGATTGAAAATGCGAAAAGCTATTATGCAAAATATAATAAGTACAAAAACGCACTTATCATGGTTCAAGAGCAGATCGATAAAACAAATGATGACATTCAATACTTTGAAATCATTATGCAACAAGTCGAGCAAGCTTCCCCTGCTGATATTGAAGAAATTCGTGAGGAATTAGCAGACCAAGGCTATTTGAAGTTAAAAAAATCAAAACGTCGGAAAAAACCGACACGTCCAAAGCCTGAGGAATACATTTCATCGACTGGGACGCGTATCTCCGTTGGGAAAAATAATAAGCAAAATGATTATTTAACATTTAAAATTGCCCGTAAAAATGAAATTTGGATGCATACAAAAGATATTCCAGGTTCCCATGTGGTCATTCACGAAGAAGAACCTGATGAACCAACAATGCGTGAAGCTGCAAATTTAGCAGCCTACTTTAGTAAGGCACGTGCATCAGGCTCTGTACCAGTAGATTATACGCAAGCACGTCATGTCAAAAAACCAAGCGGCGCAAAACCTGGCTTCGTCAATTATTTTGAACAAAAAACCATTTTCATCGATCCAGATGAAGATCAAATTATGAAATTAGAGCATCGCTAATAAAAAATACCCCTGACTTGTTCGCCCAAGTCAGGGGTATTTTTATAGACAAAGAAATGATGAGTGACCTCCCTTTTCTAATCAAAATCATCACCTCCAATTGTCATTTTTCCCCAATAAAACATTACAAAACATATATTCCTTATTTTTTTTATTACTTTTTAAATGATAAGAATGCCAAATTCCTACAAAAATCTACAGTTATCTAGACTAAAAATAAAAATCATTACTTTAGAGCCTTAGTGAAATGTACTGTACCTACTGCTTGATAACAATTCGATTACCACTTGGATCCGTTACAATAAATGTATCATCTAAATCTTGGAATGGAATTTGCTGCTTCACATGATTTTTCAATGCTTCATAGGCTTCACTAGATGACAATTTAATATGTACCTCTTTTAAGCCATTATGACGTTCTAATGGTTGTGCTGGATTATCACCAGACCATGTATTCCCAGCGATATGATGATGATAGCCACCCGCACCTACGAAAAATACATCATCATATACTTCTTGCTTTTCAAAGCCTAATACATCATGGTAAAAAGCTAGCGTTTCTGCGAGTTGGTTTACGCGTAAATGCACATGTCCGATAATTGTATCTGCGGGTAGCTTACCATCCGTATCAAAATCTGCAAGCTGCGCTAATTCTTTAAAATCTAGCGGGTTACTGCCCCCTGGACGTGTAGCCCATTCCTCACGTGGACGGTCTGCGTAAATTTCGATGCCATTGCCTTCAATATCTGATAAATAAAAAGCTTCGCTATAGCCGTGGTCACTTGCACTATCCAATTTTGCAATGGGAATAATACGTTCAAAATGCGGGAAACGATTTTCTTGTTCGCGTGGACTATCCACCGTTTCTTTATTGCGTAAAATCTCAAAGAATTTTGTCGCAAACGCAGCTCTCGTTGGTAATAAAAAAGCGGTGTGGAATAAGCCTGTTGACAGAGCTGGCTGCAATTTTTCTGCTGTTTTTTGTAATGTAAAGAAAGCCGGAGCTCCTTTTGCTGCTGAGAAGCTAGCGGTTGTTGCACTTTTTTCGACTACATATAAACCGACAACTTGCTCATAAAAAGCAGTTTGTCGCTCTAAGTCTATTACTTTTAATACTACGTTATCAATTTTAAGATTTGAATCGATTTCAAATGTTGTCATATTTAATCCCTCACAAATTCCTAGTTAACAACTAAGTTTTATCATATTTTAACAAGCGATGCAAGTTTCGCACGAAAAAGAGGAATCGCAATCATATGCAATTCCTCTTTTCTATTCAGATAAATTTATCTACATATATGTCGCAATTATTTTAAGTTACCTGCTTTTAAGTCTTCGTACCAGCTTAGTAACCCTGGGATATCTGCTTCTTCGATTGCACCTGTTTCTTTTGCTGCTTCAATTAATGCTTCGAAATTAGACAGGCTATAATATGGCACGCCTGCTTTTTCAAAGTTTTCAAGTGCAGCTGGTAATAAGTATGAGTACACAGAGACAACGCCTAGTACATCAGCACCTTCACGATTTAATGCTTCTACTGCATTGATTGAAGAGCCACCTGTTGAAACGATGTCTTCAATCACAACTGTTTTAGCACCCGCTTGGAATTTCCCTTCCGTTTGTTTACCACGGCCATGGTCTTTTGGTTTTGAACGAACATATACCATTGCTAAGTCTAAAATCTCCGCTACCCATGCAGCATGTGGAATGCCTGCTGTCGCTGTGCCTGCTACAAGCTCAGTGCCTGGGAATTTTTCGTTGATTAAGTCTGCTAAGCCTTGTGCGATTACTTTACGTACTTTTGGAAATGAAATCGTTAGACGTGTATCGCAGTAAATTGGTGATTTAATACCTGATGCCCATGTGAATAAATCATTTGGACTTAACTCTACTGCGCCTACTTCTAACATACCTTTTGCTACATCGTGTTGAATTGCCATCTTTAATTGTCCTCCCATAATTGTGCTACTGTATGATACGCTTCTACTGGATTTTGTGCCTTTGTAATCGCGCGTCCTACAACGATTTGTGTTGAGCCTTCTGCGCGCGCTACTTGCGGTGTTGCAACACGTTTTTGATCATGTGTCGCCCCCCCTGCTAAGCGAATACCAGGTGTTACTTTCAAGAAGGCTTTACCGCATGCTTCTTCAATCATTTTCGCTTCGAGAACCGAACAGACAACACCATCTAAACCCGCATCTTTTGCGAGTTTCGCATAATGGACGACGGATTCAAAAATGGCTCCAGGGATTTTTTGTTCATTGTTCATTTGCTCTTCAGAAGTCGAAGTTAATTGCGTAACAGCAATTAATGCGGGACGTTCTTTGCCTTCTGGTGTTCCTTCAATAAGTCCTTCTAGCGCTGCTTTCATCATCAGCGAGCCGCCTGCTGCGTGAACATTTACTAAATCAATATCTAGCTTCGCTAAGCCTTTCATTGCTGATTTCACCGTATTTGGAATATCATGCAGTTTTAAATCTAAGAAAATGTCGTGACCTAATGCTTTGATGGCACGAATAATGGATGGCCCATTTTGTAAATAAAGCTCCATGCCTACCTTTACAAATAGTGGCTCATCAAATTGAGATAAAAAGGTTGTTACATCTTCAGGTGTTGGAAAATCAAGTGCAATAATTGGCTTTGTGTTCATCGTTAGCGATGGCTCCTTCCGATTAAGTCTTGGACGTTTTCAACGCCAAGTTCGTCTAATTTTTGTGGTAGTGCGTCGATTAGGTTCGGGCAAATGAATGGCTCAACAAAGTTTGCTGTTCCGACTGCTACTGCTGAAGCACCTGCAGATAAGAAGTCGATGACATCCTCTACTGTTGATACCCCGCCCATACCGATAATCGGAATATTGACTGCTTTATATACTTCATAGACCATACGAATGGCTACTGGTTTAATACCCGGGCCTGATAAACCGCCTGTACCATTTGCGATAACTGGCTTCCCTGTACGTTGATCTAAACGCATACCTACTAATGTATTAATCATCGTAATGGCATCCGCACCACCGCGTTCAACAGCTTTTGCCATATCGACAATGCTCGTCACATTTGGTGATAATTTCACGTAAACTGGCACACCCGCTGCTTCTTTTACAGCGCGTACGAGTGCTTCTGCAACAGCTGGGTCTGTACCGAACTGAATGCCGCCGCATTTCACGTTTGGACACGAAATGTTTAGCTCAAGTGCATACACATTTGGTGCCTTACTAATTTCACGTGCGACTTGCACATAATCCTCTGTTTCAGAACCCGCAACATTGGCGATAATTGGTACATCGTATTTTTCAAGCCATGGTAGCTCATGCGCAAGCACATGCTCTAGACCAGGGTTTTGAAGACCGATGGCATTTAACATGCCCGCAGCCGTTTCTGCAACACGTGGCGTTGGATTACCGCGACGTTGTTCTGCTGTTGTAGCCTTAATCATAATTGCACCTAGCTTTGATAGATCATAAAGCTGCGCATATTCTTGGCCGAAGCCGAAGCAACCTGATGCAGGCATAATTGGATTCTTTAATGTTACTCCTGGTAATGTGATTTCTAAGCGGTTCACAGTGCTACGACTCCTTT
>NZ_HE578956.1:456686-480638 GCF_000307285.2 Kurthia sp. Dielmo | reverse complement strand
TACTCCTGGTAATGTGATTTCTAAGCGGTTCACAGTGCTACGACTCCTTTCGCGAATACAGGGCCATCTGAACATACTTTTTTATAGCCACCGTCCGTTGTATCGCATACGCAAGCGTAGCAAGCCCCGATTCCGCAACCCATACGTTCTTCAAATGATAAGAACCCTTTTTTACCTGGGAATGCTTGATCTACTGCTCGTAACATCGGCGTTGGCCCGCATGTGTAGAACGTATCAAACGCTGGATTTTTTTCATTAATTAATGTTGTAACAAAGCCTTGATGACCACTTGAGCCATCTTCTGTCACGATATATGTTTCACCTAATTGATTGAATTCATCTTCGTAGAAAACATCTTTAGCTCCACGGAACCCTAACACATGAATGGTTTTCACACCGCGTTCATTTAAGCGTTTTGATAGCTCATATAGGGGCGGTACACCAATACCACCACCTACTAATAGCGCTGTTTCGCCTGGTTGGGTTTCCTCAACTGGGAAACCATGTCCTAGAGGTCCTAGTACATCGACAACGTCTCCCACTTGTTTTTTAGAAAGAACGTCCGTACCACGTCCGCCAGCACGATAAAGCATCGTAAACTGCTTGTTGTCGTGATCGATATTCGCAATGGAAATCGGACGGCGTAAGCTAGGTTCATAACTATCCGCAACGCGTAAGTGAACGAATTGTCCGGGTTCTTGCATTTGGTCTGTAAGCTGGCCTTCTAGCGTAATCTCGAAAATACTATCCGCGACTTGCTGTTGACGCACTACTTTCATTTTTTCTTGTTGGATCATTAGATGCGCACCTCTACTTGAGCTTTTGGCATTGGCATTGCTGTGAATGTCATTGATTCGATAACTTTTAAAATTGCATCTGCTGTATCAAGTGAAGTTAAGCAAGCGATACCGTTCTCTACCGCTTCACGACGGATACGGAAACCATCACGCGCTGGTTGTTGACCTTTTGTAAGCGTGTTGATGATTAGCTGTGCTTCACCTTTTTGGATGACATCAAGTAATGTTGGGCCATTTGAGCCGATTTTATCAACGATTGTTGTTTGAATTCCTGCTTGTGCTAATGCTTTCGCTGTTCCTGGTGTTGCGAAGATTGAGTAGCCGATTTCTACAAAACGTTTTGCAAGCTCTGTTGCTTCTGCTTTATCTTTGTCTGCTACAGTCATTAATACTGAACCGTGATCTTCGATTTTTGTACCTGCTGCAACGAAGCCTTTGTAAAGTGCTTTTTCAAGCGTTGCATCTTTACCCATTACTTCACCAGTTGATTTCATTTCAGGTCCTAATGTTGTATCGACACGACGTAGTTTCGCGAAGCTGAATACTGGTACTTTAACGAAGACACCTTCTTGGATTGGTGCTAATCCTGTTGGATACCCTTGGTCAACGATTGATGTACCAAGGATGGCTTTTGTTGCTACATTGGCCATTGGGATATTTGTAATTTTACTTAAGAATGGTACGGTACGTGATGCACGTGGGTTTACTTCAATTACATACACTTCATCATTTGAGATAACGTATTGGATGTTCATTAATCCTTTAATACCAAGACCTAATGCTAGGCGTGTTGTGTAATCCACTAATGTATCAATATGTTTTTGAGATAAGTTTTGTGGTGGGTAAACCGCGATTGAGTCGCCTGAGTGAACCCCTGCACGTTCAATATGTTCCATGATCCCTGGGATACATACATTTGTACCATCACAAATTGCATCTACTTCGATTTCTTTACCAGTTAAGTAGCGGTCGATTAATACTGGGTGCTCTGGTGATGCTTCAACTGCAGTTTCCATATAGTGTTTGATTTCGTCTGTGCTATAAACAATTTGCATTGCGCGTCCACCAAGTACATATGAAGGACGTACAAGCACTGGGTAACCGATTGATTCCGCAATTTTCACCGCGTCTTCTGTGTTTGTTGCTGTTTTACCAAGTGGTTGTGGGATATTTAATTCGTGAAGTGCTTCTTCGAAACGGTCACGAGATTCTGCACGGTCGATTGAGTCTAGTGATGTACCTAGAATTTTTACGCCACGTGCTTCTAATTTATCTGCTAAGTTGATGGCTGTTTGACCACCGAATTGGACAACCACACCTTTTGGTTGCTCTAAATCGATAATGTGCATCACGTCTTCGATTGTTAATGGCTCGAAGTATAATTTATCTGAGATTGAGAAGTCAGTCGATACCGTTTCTGGGTTTGAGTTGATGATGATTGCTTCGTAACCTGCTTCTTGGATTGCCCATACTGAGTGTACTGTCGCATAGTCAAACTCAACCCCTTGACCTATACGAATTGGACCAGAGCCTAATACGATCACTGATTCACGATCTGTTTTGATTGACTCATTTTCATCTTCGTATGTGCCATAGAAGTACGGTGTTTCTGATTCGAATTCTGCTGCACAAGTATCAACCATTTTGTACACTGGGATGATGCCATTTGCTTTACGGAAGTCGTATACATCGCTTTCACTCATGCCCCATAGTTTACCGATTGTTTCATCGGCGAAACCAATTTTCTTCGCATGACGTAATACTTCAACGTCTTGAACATTGTCTTTTAATGTTGTTTCGTAATCGATGATGTTTTTGAATTTATTTAAGAAGAATAAGTCAATTTTTGACCATTCATGAATTTCTTCGATTGTTACGCCGCGACGTAATGCTTCACCTAGGAAGAATAAACGTTCATCGCCCGCTTTTGTGACACGTTTTTTAATCCATTCATCTGAAAGATCTTCCGCGTGCTTCATTTCAAGATGCTTGTGACCTGTTTCTAATGAACGTACGGCTTTTAGCATCGCTTCTTCAAAGTTACGACCGATAGCCATTACTTCACCGGTTGCTTTCATTTGTGTACCAAGGTTACGTTTTGCACCTTCGAATTTATCAAATGGCCAGCGTGGGATTTTTGCAACAATGTAGTCAAGTGCTGGCTCGAAGCAAGCGTATGTTTTACCTGTTACAGGGTTGATCATTTCATCAAGTGTTAGGCCAACAGCAATTTTTGCTGCAAGCTTCGCGATTGGGTAACCCGTTGCTTTTGATGCAAGTGCTGATGAACGTGATACACGTGGGTTTACTTCAATGATGTAGTAGTTGAAGCTGTCTGGGTCAAGTGCTAGCTGTACGTTACAGCCACCTTCAATGCCTAGTGCGCGGATGATTTTTAATGATACGTTACGTAGCATATGGTATTCGCGGTCAGATAATGTTTGTGATGGTGCTACAACGATTGAGTCACCTGTGTGAATGCCGACTGGGTCAACGTTCTCCATGTTACAAACAACGATGGCATTGTCTTTTGAGTCACGCATTACTTCGTACTCAACCTCTTTGTAGCCAGCGATTGATTTTTCTACTAAACATTGTGTTACTGGAGAGTATTTTAAGCCAGATGCAACGATTTCGTGAAGGTCTTGGTCATTTTCACAAATACCACCGCCTGTACCGCCTAGTGTAAAGGCTGGACGTACGATAATTGGATAACCGATTTTTTTTACGAATTCTTCTGCTTCTTCTACTGTGTGTACGATTTCTGATTCTGGTGTTGGGACATCTAGTTCGTACATTAAGTTACGGAATAAATCACGGTCCTCTGCTTGGTTAATGGCATCTAATTTTGTACCTAAGATTTCTACATTTAGCTCATCTAAAATACCTGAGTTATGAAGCTCGATTGCCATATTTAAACCTGTTTGACCACCTAGAGTTGGTAAAATCGCGTCTGGGCGTTCTTTACGGATAATACGAGATACGAACTCAAGGCTAATTGGCTCGATGTATACTTTGTCAGCGATTTGTGTATCGGTCATGATTGTTGCTGGGTTTGAGTTAATAAGAATAACACGGTACCCTTCCTCTTTAAGTGAAAGGCAGGCTTGTGTACCTGCGTAGTCGAATTCTGCGGCTTGACCGATGATGATTGGACCAGAACCGATTACTAAAATGGATTTGATATCTTGGCGTTTAGGCATGTTGTTGTTGCTCCTCTCTAGTATTGTTATTCATTAACTCGATAAATTCGTCGAATAGGTGGTTCGGATCTTCCGGACCAGGTGATGCTTCTGGGTGATATTGTACCGTGAAGGCTGCTGCTGTTTTGTGGCGTAGTCCTTCACATGTGCTGTCATTTAAAGCAACATGTGTTACTTCTAGGTCTGTTGCAGCAAGTGAATCCATATCTACTGCGTAACCATGATTTTGAGATGTTAATTCTGTACGACCTGTACGTAAGTCTTTTACTGGGTGGTTCGCACCGCGGTGACCGAATTTCAATTTAAATGTTTGTGCACCACTTGCTAATGCGAATAGTTGGTGACCTAAGCAAATACCGAATAGTGGCACTTTTCCGATTAAAGTTTTAATCGTTTCAATTGCTTCTGGTACATCAAGTGGATCCCCAGGTCCGTTTGATAGCATGATGCCATCTGGGTGGTAAGCTAGCACTTCTTCTGCGGTTGTGTTGTAAGGGACAACGACTACATCACAGTTACGTTTATTTAATTCGCGTAAAATCCCGTGCTTCATACCGAAGTCCATTAGGACAACGCGTTTGCCACGTCCTGGAGATGGATATGCGCTTTTTGTTGAAACTTGTTCTACTTGGTTTGTTGGGAAAGTTGTGCCTTGTAAGCGTGCCACAACTTCTTCTACATTGACGTCTTCATTTGTCGCTGTTAAGTATCCTTTAACAGAACCTTCGTTACGAATAAGGCGTGTTAGTTTACGTGTGTCGATGCCTTCAATACCTGGAATGTCTTTCATTTTGAAGTATTCATCCACTGTGCCTTCGTTACGGAAGTTTGATGGTGTTTTTGCTAGTTCATGTACGACGAACCCTTTAATTGCTGGTGAAATCGTTTCGAAATCATCACGGTTCATCCCGTAGTTACCAATTAGTGGGTAGGTCATTGTTACGATTTGTCCGCAGAAAGATGGATCAGATAATGTTTCTTGATATCCTGTCATCCCCGTTGTGAATACGACTTCACCGTCCGAACCTTTGTCACTACCAAATGCTTGCCCTTCAAATACTTCCCCTGTTTCTAAAATGAGTTTTCTTGTTGTCATTATGCTTCCTCCCATACGATCTCACCATTGTAGATTGTTTTTTGTGGCCATCCATACGCTTTCCAGCCATTGAATGGTGTGTTTTTCCCTTTTGATTCAAAATTCTCAACGTCGACTGCTTGTTCATTATCTAAGTCAATCAGTACGATGTCTGCAGATTCGCCGACATTTAATGTACCGTATGGCAATTTGAATAGTTGTGCCGGTTTAACCGTCATCCAATCAATTAGTTGGCGCAGTGTCCATTTTCCTGTTTTCACAAATTGTGTATACAGTAATGGGAACGCTGTTTCAAAACCGACAATGCCGAATGGTGCGCCAACCATACCGCAGCATTTTTCATCATGCGTATGTGGTGCATGATCCGTTGCGATACAGTCGATTGTGCCATCAAGTAACCCTTCATGTAATGCTTCCCAGTCATCTTTCGCACGTAATGGCGGATTCATTTTCCAGTTTGCATCATCTGAAGGGATGTCCATTTCCTCTAAAATTAGATGGTGTGGACAAACTTCAGCAGTTACACGAATGCCTGCTTTTTTCGCATCGCGTACGGCGCGTACCGATTCTTTTGTTGAAACGTGGCAGACATGATAATGTGCACCAGCTGCTTCAGCAAGTAGTACGTCACGTGCGATTTGAACAGATTCACAAATTGATGGAATCCCAGGCAAGCCTAGTTCGTGATTACGTTTCCCTTCGTGCATAACACCGTCGTAGATAAGTGAATTATCTTCACAGTGTGCAACGACCGCTACCCCAAGCTCCGCTGCATCTTTCATTTGCTCGTACATTGTTGAAGCTAATTGTACGCCGACACCGTCATCAGAGAAGGCAACTGCGCCATTGTCTTTTAAATCTTTAATGCTTGTACGTGCGTCACCTGATTGGGCGACTGTTAGTGAACCGTACGGTAGCACACGGATTTTAGCGCTTTTCTCGATAAGACGATTAATTAATTGTAAGTTTTCAACTGAGTCTGGAACTGGCTTTGTGTTTGGCATTGCGCAAATGGTTGTGAACCCACCTTTTGCAGCAGATGCTGTTCCTGTTTCAATTGTTTCTTTATGTTCAAAGCCTGGCTCACGAAGGTGAACATGGACGTCAACAAAACCCGGCGAGGCCATGCAGCCTTTACCATCGATTGTTTCGTCTGCTGCTTGTGATACTTTTGCCGCAACTTCTGCGATGTTACCATCATTGTCGATTAAAATTTCACCTGCTGATAAGTTCCCTGCTGCATCTACTAACTGGATGTTTGTGATTAATTTTGACATTAGTTTCTCCCCTTTAAGATCGTTTCTACGATAGCCATGCGAACGAATACGCCGTTGCGTACTTGCTCGAAGATTCGCGAGCGGTCACACTCAACGAGATCGGAGTCAATTTCTACTCCGCGATTCACTGGTGCCGGGTGCATGATGATGGCGCCATCTTTCATTTGCTGTTCACGTTCTTTCGTTAAGCCGAATTGTGCGTGATATCCTTCTGTTGTAAAACCGTCGTATGCGGCATCACGTTCATGTTGAACGCGAAGTAACATGACGACATCACTTGTATGTAGTAACTCATCCCAATCGTGATGTGCCTCGCTGTAGTCGCCTTGCCATTCTTTGGGGCAAACAAAGTGAACGTTTGCCCCAAGTCTTTGTAGTGCGGATGCATTTGATTTTGCAACGCGGCTATGGGACACATCCCCCACGATTGTAACATTTAATCCTTCGAATTTGCCGAACTCTTTGAAAATTGTGAATAAATCGAGTAGACATTGTGACGGATGCTGGCCTGCACCGTCACCTGCATTGATTACGGAGACGTTGATGCCTTCTAGTAATTCCTTGTAGTAGGCATCATCTTTATGGCGAATGACTACTGCGTCCATGCCGATCATCTCTAACGTTTTCACTGTGTCATACAGTGTTTCGCCCTTTAATGTACTTGAGAATCCTGCTTCAAAGGGAATGACTGTAGCGCCAACTTTGCGCTCAGCCGTTTCAAAGCTTGTTTTCGTACGTGTACTTGGTTCAAAAAATAGGTTTGCAACTAAGTAGTCTTGTTCTAGTTGTGTAGGCTCGCCTGCTTCAAACGCTGCGGCTCTTTTTAAAATCGCATAGATTTCTTCGTTAGATACTTCTTCAATTGACAGTAAATTTTTCATCATAGTGCCTCCAAATTTATTCTCGCTCACAGTCGAGATTTTAATAAAAAAGCCTCCTTAGTTATTTTAAGGAGGCGGAGGAAGGATATTACAGTAGAGGTATGCGAGTACGCCCCTCTTAGCTGTAGTATTGACCCTTCTGTGCCTCTCTGGGCAACCCTTAAAAGGTAATGCTGTTTAATTCTTATTAAGTTGTTGTTCTTTTTTTTCGTCTGCTAACAGCTCAAGGTCTGGCTGCGCTTTACCCGGTAAGATGATGTTTAGTAGGACACCGACGATTGCCGCTAGTGCCATACCTTCGATTGCAAAGTCATATCCTTTAATACCGAATGCGTTTTCCCATAAGAGCTTACCGCCGCCGATACCTAAGATTAGAATAACTGATGCAATCACAAGGTTACGACTGTGGTCGAAATCAATTTTGTTTTCGACTAGCATGCGTAGCCCGCTTGATGCGATGATACCGAATAGTAAGATCGATACGCCACCAAGCACTGGTGTTGGAATTGTACTTACTAAAGCCATTAGCTTTCCTGAGAAGGACAGTAAGACGGCAAACACTGCTGCACCACCGATTACCCATACGCTGAAGACGCGTGTTAAAACAAGTACGCCGATATTTTCACCGTACGTTGTTTTTGGTGGACCACCGATTAGAGATGAAATTAGTGTACCGAAGCCATCACCTAGTAATGAACGGTGAAGCCCTGGACTTTTAATGAAATTGCGGTGTACGACTTTCCCTAAAACAAGTTGGTGTCCAATATGCTCTGAGATTGTCACGATAACGATTGGTACCATTGCAAGTAGCAACGTCGACGTTACCTTGAAGTCATAATCTATACCAGGAATTAAGAAGTCTGGTGAAGCAATCCACGCTGCTTCTGTTACTGCAGTGAAGTTAATAAAACTTGTACCTGCAATTTGGTCTGAAATAAGGGCCGCAATATAGCCGACAATCAAGCCGATTAAGATTGGCATCGTGCTGACAACACCTTTTACAAAGTTGTTGACGATAATCGCTGCTGCTAGTGTAATGAGTGCGATAACAAAGTACGATGCATGATATACTTTCGTGCCGTTATCTAGTGTTTCATTCATTGCCATGTCAACTGCTGTGCCCGCTAACGCTAAGCCGATAACCATAATAACAGGGGCTACGACGATTGGCGGTAAAATGCGTAAAATCCATTTATAGCCTGTCTTCCAAATGAGCAGTGACACAATCCCGTATACGATCCCGACTGCCATTGCGCCAATCATCGCACCACCAGGGCCACCTGCAGCTTTCGTTGCTACTAAGATAGGAGCAATAAAGGCAAATGATGAACCTAAATATGCAGGTACTTGAAAACGTGTTATTAATAAGAAGAACAATGTTGCGACACCACTCGTTAAAAGGGCGATAGCTGGTGATAATCCTGTCAATGTTGGCACTAAAATCGTTGATCCAAACATTGCGAACATATGTTGTAAACTTAATGTAATTAATTGACTGCCTTTTGGTTTGTCATTGATATCTAAAACAGTTTGATTTGACATATCTTTCAACTTCCTTCTTTGCTTCTACCTACTCGTAAATTGCTACTAAATCTTCGTCGTCTACTTCTACCATGTGGACAACGACGCGTTCGTGGCTTGCCGTCGGGATGTTTTTCCCTACGAAGTCCGCGCGAATTGGTAACTCGCGGTGGCCTCGGTCAACTAGTACGGCTAGTTGAATTTGTGACGGACGTCCAATATCCATAACCGCATCCATTCCTGCGCGAACTGTACGACCTGTGTACAGTACATCATCAACTAGTACGACGGTTTGGTTTGTCAAATCGTGTGTAATATCGACCTGCTGTACTGTCGCTTCACCATTCAATGTTTTTGTTGAAAGATCATCGCGGTACAGAGAAATGTCTAACTCTCCTGCACGAATTTCCTTTTTCTCAATCGTATTGATTTTTTGTGACAGGCGCTTCGCTAAGTATGCACCGCGCGTTTTAATTCCTACTAAAATGACGTTATCGATTCCTTCGTTGCGTTCGATAATTTCATGTGCGATACGAGTTAGCGCTCTGTTCATCGCTGCTTCATCTAAAATGTCGGCCTTCTTTGTCAACTGGAACTGCCTCCTTTCTTTCAATAAAAAAACCTCTTGAGCATAAGGCCCAAGAGGTTGTATAGGTATACTGATAGATATGTCAAATAAACTGCATAACTCGACGCAGTAATCCCACATTCTTCGCATCCCTTCTCAGCCTCTCTGGACTGTCTTTAAAAGGTGAATATTAAGATTTTCACTGACACAATTATAGACCTTCATGACTTAAAGTGTCAACAGCCTATTTGTTAATTTTCGTATTCGCTACCTAAACGAGCTAATAACGCTTCAAAATCAGCAGGTATTGGTGCAGAGAACTCTAAGTACTCATTTGTGCGTGGGTGCACAAAACCTAAAACGCCCGCATGTAGTGCTTGGCCACCAATATCCATTGTTTTCTTCGGTCCGTATTTTGGATCCCCAACAAGTGGATAGCCAATATAGTTCATATGCACACGAATTTGGTGTGTACGGCCTGTTTCAAGACGGCATTCAATTACTGTGTAATCTACACCAAAGCGGCCTGTTACTTGGAAGTGTGTCACAGCGTGCTTACCGTTATCGACAACGGCTTGTCTTTGACGATTTTTTTGGTCACGACCGATTGGTGCATCGATTGTTCCTTTGTCATGTGGAATATGACCATGTACAAGTGCTGTGTAGCGACGTGTTACTGTTTTATCAACAAGTTGTTGAACAAGTTTTTCATGCGCCATATCATTTTTAGCGACCATTAATAGACCTGATGTATCTTTATCGATACGGTGAACGATACCAGGGCGCACGACACCATTAATGCCTGATAGGTCGTTACAGTGATGCATTAAACCATTTACTAATGTGCCTGTTGCATGGCCTGGTGCTGGGTGTACAACCATACCTTTTGGTTTGTTAACAACTAAAACATCTTCATCTTCATAAACGATTTCTAACGCTAAATCTTCTGCGATGATTTCAAGTGGTTCAGCTTCTGGCTCATCCACGCTAATATGGTCATGCTCTTTTACTTTATATGTTTTTTTACTTTATCTCCGTTAACGAGTAAATGTCCCTCTTCAACAAAGTTTTGAATTTGCGTACGAGACCACTTTTCTTGCATTGATGCTATTGCTTTATCAATGCGGTTTCCGGCAGTATCTGCTTGTACTATAAAATTTTCAGTCATAAAATTATTTCTTCACCTTTCCTTGTTTTCCTTCAAAAAATAATACATAAATAATCATTAAAATTACGCCAAATGTTAGCGCCATATCTGCAATATTAAAGATTGGGAAATCGTAGTCGATTACTGGAATCCAAAAGCTTGCAAAGTCCACTACTTCGCCGCGCGTTAAGCGGTCGATGAAGTTCCCAATTGCGCCGCCTAGAAGCAGCATTAGGCTCGTCGCAAATAACGGCTTGCCTTTTCCTTCTTTGTGGAAGTAATAAATGATCGCGATAATCACAACCACCGTAATGATTGTAAATAAACCTATTTTGCCTTGCATCATACCCCATGCTGCGCCTTGGTTACGATGTGAGTAAAGTGAAAAAATAGGGTCCCAAACAACGATTTCTTGGCCCTCTGTCATGTTTTTCACAATGCCCCATTTCGTCAGCTGGTCAACAATAATGACAAAGAGTGCAATTAAATAATATTTAAACACGTGACGTATCCTCCGTTTTCCATGAATCTAACCTATTTTACCACATATTGATACGAGAACAAATTGAACGATTAGCGAATTCCATAAGCATAAAAAAAGAACCGTACAATGTACGATTCTTTTTCGTAAAGATAAAAAATTATTTTGCTTCTAAATCAACGTCTGCAAAGTTTTCTTCCACAACGCTTGCACAGCGTTCGCAAAGGTCTGGATGTTTTTCGTTGTGACCAACTGTTTCATCAATTGTCCAGCAACGTGCACATTTTTCGCCTTCAGCTTTAACAACCGCTACGGCTACAGTTTCTGTTTTCACACATTCTTCTGTTGCGTTTGCAAGGTCATCTAACACAAATTCAGATACAATCATCATTTGTGCGAAATCGATTGATGCATCAGAAAGAACAGCTTTTGTTGCTGCATCTGCGTAAACGGTTGCTTTTGCTTCTAATGATTTACCGATAACTTTTGCTGTACGTGCTTCTTCTAATGATTTTAGAACTACATCACGAACAGCCATGATTTTTGTCCATTTTTCAGTTAATGCAGCGAAGTTTTCTTTTTCAACAGCATCTGGCATATCTGTTAATTGTACAGATTCCTCTGTTGTCCAAGCCATATAACCAAACATTTCATCCGCTGTGTGAGGAATGATTGGTGCAAGTAATTTCACTAATGCATTTAATGTATCGTACATAACGGATTGCATTGCACGACGCGCGTGGCTATTTGGTGCTTCTACATAGACAACATCTTTCGCAATGTCTAAGTAGAATGAGCTTAGTTCTGTTGCGATAAAGTTGTTTACTGCTTTATAAACTGTTGCGAATTCATATGAATCATATGCTACGCGCACTGTTTTGATTAATTTTTGAAGTTCCATATACATGTATTGGTCTACTTCACGTAAATCTTCGTATGCAACATAGTCTGTTTCTGCATTGAAATCTTCTAAGTTACCATGAACAAATTTTAAAGTGTTACGTACTTTACGGTACATTTCAGAAACTTGTTTTAACATATCCATTGAGATACGAACATCTGCAGTATAGTCTACTGAAGCTACCCACATACGTAAGATATCTGCACCGTATTGTTGCATGATTTTCGCTGGTGCGATGATGTTACCAAGTGATTTCGACATTTTACGGCCATCGCCATCTAATACGAAACCATGTGATAATAAACCTTTGTATGGTGCATAGCCATTAACCGCTACTGATGTGATTAATGATGAGTTGAACCAACCACGGTATTGGTCAGAACCTTCTAAGTAAAGGTCTGCAGGGTAGCTCATACCACGTTCAGCTAATACACCTTGGTGAGAAGAACCTGAGTCGAACCATACGTCCATAATGTCGTTTTCTTTAGAGAATTCGCCATTTGGAGAGCCCGCATGTGTAAATCCTTCAGGAAGTAATTCTTTAGCTGTTTTTTGGAACCAGATATTTGAACCGTGTTCACGGAATAATTGTTGTACGTGCGCGATTGTTTCTTCTGTAATGATTTCTTCGCCGTTTTCAGCGTAGAATACAGGGATTGGAACACCCCATGCACGTTGACGAGAGATACACCAGTCACCACGGTCACGAATCATATTGAATAGACGTGTTTCGCCCCATTCAGGTGTGAAGTTCGTGTCGCGGATTGCTTGTAATAATTCTGGACGGAATGAATCAATTGATGCAAACCATTGTGGTGTTGCACGGAAGATAACTGGTTTTTTCGTACGCCAATCATGTGGGTATGAGTGTTCGAAGAATGTTAGGCTTAGTAATGCGCCAAGTTCTTCTAATTTTTCACAGATTGGTTTATTTGCTT
Organism: Kurthia sp. Dielmo; assembly: GCF_000307285.2. Lineage (NCBI taxonomy): Bacteria > Bacillati > Bacillota > Bacilli > Caryophanales > Caryophanaceae > Kurthia > Kurthia sp. Dielmo. Next base: position 467,828 of record NZ_HE578956.1, on the reverse strand, counting down.
TGTCATAAAATTGACCAGCGAATTCGCCAGCAGCTTCTGTTAATACACCACGGTTATCTACAACTGAAAGGATTTCTAAGCCGTAACGTTTCCCAACTTGGTAATCATCCTCACCATGTCCAGGTGCTGTGTGTACGCAGCCGGTACCAGCTTCAAGTGTTACGTGATCGCCAAGCATCACAAGAGATGTACGATCGAATAATGGGTGTTTTGCTGTGATGTTTTCTAATTCCGCACCGTTGATTTCACGGTCGATTTGTACATCTTCCCAGCCGATTTTTTCTGCTACTGAATTTAGTAAATCTTTTGCAACAACGAATTTGCGGTCGTTTACTTTTACTACAACATATGTGAATTCAGGATTTACAGAGATACCTAAGTTCGCTGGTAATGTCCAAGGCGTTGTTGTCCAGATAACGATTTCTTCGTCATTATTTAAAACACCTTTACCATCTTCTACTTTAAATGCTACGAAGATTGATGGTGATTTGATGTCTTTGTATTCGATTTCTGCTTCTGCTAATGCAGATTCAGAAGATGGAGACCAATAAACTGGTTTTAAGCCTTTGTAGATATAGCCTTTTTTCGCCATATCGCCGAATACGCCAATTTGACGTGCTTCAAATTCTGGACGTAATGTGATGTATGGGTTTTCCCAGTCACCGCGTACGCCGATACGTTTGAATTGTTCACGTTGGTTACTAACTTGCTCTAATGCATAATCTTTACAAAGTTCGCGGAATTCTGCGATCGACATTTTTTTACGGTCATGTCCTTTGTTTGTTAATGCTTGTTCGATTGGTAGACCATGTGTATCCCAACCCGGAACATATGGTACATAGTAACCCGTCATTGAACGATGGCGGTTAATCATATCTTTTAATACTTTGTTCAATGCGTGACCCATGTGGATATCACCGTTTGCATATGGAGGTCCATCATGTAACACAAATGGTGTGCGGTCTTTTGTACGTTCAAGCACTTTCGCATTGATATCCATTTCTGCCCATTTCTCTTGCATTTTTGGTTCCATATTTGGTAAGTTTCCGCGCATTGGGAAATCTGTTTTCGGCATTAATAACGTTTTTTTGTATTCAGCCATTCGTAATTCCTCCTCAAAATTAATCCATAAAAAAACTCCTCGCCCCAAACAAGGGACGAGGAGAAGTTAACTCGCGGTACCACCCTAATTGCATAGTTAGACTATGCCACTTAAGAACACCTTAACGCGGTGGTAACGAGATGGCTTACTAAAGTTCAGCAATCTAGCTCAAGAGTGATCTTCAACCTTATCTGTACCGTTCGAGCTCTCACCATCCTCGAATCGCTATACCGCAGCATAAAGTTTACTGTCTCTGTCAGTGCTTTTCATTCATATGTTGCAATTATAGAAAATTGCGACGAGAACGTCAAGCGGTTATTCTTCGTCTGGTAATTCAATCGCTTCGACATTATCGACATCAGGCACTTTAATTTCATATTCCATTAAGTGATCCCAGTCTTCTGACTCGATTAAATCCAGTTGTGCTTCCACAATCATTTTGAAACGATTACGGAATACTTTTGAATGTTTTTTCAGTTCTTCGATTTCAAGTGCCACTGTACGTGCTTTCGCTAATGCTTCATTAACGATACGGTCTGCGTTTTTTTCAGCCTCTTTCACGATTAGTTTTGCTTCTTTTTGTGAATTGCGACGGACTTCTTCTGCCGCCTCTTGTGCGACAATAATTGATTTTTGAAGTGTATCCTCTAGTGAGCTATAATGGCCTAACTGATCATGCGCTGATGCAAGACGGGCTTCTAGCTCACTTTTTTCTTTTAACACAAGATCCATATCTTTCATTACTTGTTCCATAAATTCATTAACCTGGTCCTCGTTGTATCCACGGAATGAGCGGTCAAATTCTTTATTATGTATATCAAGTGGTGATAACGGCATACTATCTCTCCTTTTATCTGCAAGTTCAACTTATTCATTATTATACCGTTCTTTTGACAGAACTTCATCTGTAAAACGGCAAAACAAAGTTATTTCCGTTCCATTTTACCAATTTTTAGGCGTAGTTTTTCTTTCTTTGTGCGACCTTCTATCGATTCAATAAATAAACGACCGACACCACGAATCGAAATTAAATCTGCCTCATGTAATTCAAAGGACGTTTGTTCACGCACTGCATAGTTTACTTTCACTTTGCCAGACTCAATATATAACGCGGCTTTTTGACGTGAAATGGCTGGATAGCTTGAGGCAATGACTGTATCAAGGCGGAGTGATGAAGCCGTGATTACGGACTCCTGCCATTCTTCTGTTGCAGGAAGTAGTGTTGTTGAGGAATCTACTTCTTGCACAGTCACCTTGCTTTTCGCGATTGATGTTAAATTGGCACGTACATAGTCTGCTACCTCGCGTGCTACAACAAACTGCACAATGTCCGTCCCCACTCTTATATCCCCGAATTTTGCGCGTTCTAACCCTAAGCTAAGTAATGCGCCTAGAACATCAGGATGTTTTAGTTGCACAAATTTAGATGGATAGCGTACAGAAAGCATCGCAAACTGAAACTCGTCTGCCACTGGCTCCACATAGCTCGGGTATATTAATGCACGCTGACGCTCTGAATAATCACTAAAGCCACCATGAAACGCTACTTGTGTTTCGCCATTTGTACCGATAAGAGATTGTACAATCGTTCGCTGACGTGGATCTAAAAAAGGTGTTGTTTTTGGCGCATAAAAATCTTCCACTTGACGCTTCCATTCAAGCACTTGCTCAATAAACTCATGCTCATCGGGTCTAAAATGTTGTAGTAGATGATCCATTTTTTCTTCCTTTCTAAAAAACAAAAACTCCTTACGCCAATGCGCGAGGAGCCTTATTTAGTACATAATGATAGACTGACTAGTTTATAAAATATAGCTCAACACACGGTATAAGCCTATTTGAATAAAGTTCAATGCTAATAACGCAATGATTGGTGAAATATCAATCATACCAATCGGTGGAATAATCTTACGGAAAATCGATAAATACGGTTCTACGATTTTTGATAAAATTTCACCAAACTTTGATTCTTGCAACCCTGGAAGCCAGCTCATTAAAATGTAAATAATAATGGCGAATGAATAAACTTGAAATGCTAAAGCAATAATATCCATGCGTGTACTTTTCTCTCCTTAGTGGTAGCCTAGTACTTATCTTCTTCGTAATAGTATTCTGAAATCGCACCATCGATTTCAACATTATCTGGCGTACATAAGAAAATATCGATACCAATTTTATTTATTTCACCGTCTAGTGCGAATACTGTACCACTTAGAAAATCAATAATACGCTTCCCATTTTCTTTATCAATACGTTGTAAATTAACAACCGCAGATTTTTTATTGCGAATGCAATCCGCAATATTTTGCGCTTCTGAATACATACGAGGCTCAAATAAATTGACCTTTGTTGTACGATTCATGCTCACGACATTATTAGCTTTTTTTTCCACAACTTGCATTTGTGCTACTTGTTGAGGTGGTAGATTTGATGCTACTTGCTGTGTTTTACGTTGTACAGGCTGTTGCACCTTACGTGGTGTTGCCATTTGTTGAGGTACAGGCTGCTGTTTTAGCTGCTGTACTTGTTGTGGACGCTGTTGCTGCTGTGGTTGTTGCTGTTGTGGTCTTGCTTGTTGTTTCGGCTGTGCTACTTCTTCTTCATCAAATTCATCATCGCGATTATCTAAATAGAAAAAGTCTTTTAAAAAGTTTTTCATTGCGGAATCCTCCTATCAGTCGAGTCCAACTAAAGCTGTACCAATACGAACGTATGTAGATCCCTCTTCGACGGCGATTGCATAGTCGTGTGACATGCCCATCGACAATTCGGTGCAAGGCGCATGCTCATATTGTTTTGCAGCGAGTGATAATTGAAGCTCTTTTAGTCCTTTAAATGTATTTCGAATGATTGTGTCGTCTTCTGTATTCGGCGCCATTGTCATTAAACCGACAACGCGAATATGGTCATATGCTTTCAGTTGTTCAATAAAAGGCTCAACTTCTTGTACCGCTAAGCCATGCTTAGAATCCTCGCCCGATACGTTTACTTGGACGAAGCAATTTACTGTTTTGGTTGCACGTTTATTAATTTCTTCCGCTAAACTTAATCGATCTAATGAATGGATGAAATCAACAGTATCTAATACTTTACGTACTTTACGTGTCTGTAATGAGCCAATATAATGCCAAACTGCACCATCTGTAATGGTTTCTTGCTTTTCAAGTAATGGTTCAGGGCGATTTTCACCTAGATGATGAATCCCTGCAGCAAGTGCTTCCTCGGCACGCGCTGTTGTGACTTGTTTTGTAACCGCAATAATCGTTACTTCTTCAGGATTGCGCCCTACTTTCGCGCAAGCTGCATCGATATTTTGTTGTATACGTTGTAAGTTATCAATAATTCGTGTCATGATTAATCCCAGCTTTTCAAGTTACTTGTTTATCATATTATTTTCATTTTATCAAGCACAGCCATATTAATCAATAAATTCCCATGAACCACGAAGATTTAAGCAAAATCTATTCATACTATCGTCTATTCCCGATGGCAATTCATCAAAAACATTAAAATTGTGTAACAAAATTTTAACAGATAAAAAAGCAGGAATCGTAATAGACACGATTCCTGCTTTTTTTATTAAATCCCTTGAAGGAAATAAGCTAACACTCATTCCACTCAAAACATTCTAGCGATTACGACGGTTACGGTTACGTAAGAATGTTGGGATTTCTAATTCGTCTTGTTGAGACTGTTGTTGTTGTGTTTGTTGAGGCTGTGTTTGTTGCACAGGTTGCTCATATTGATGCTGCACAGGTTGGTGCGTTTGTTGTACAGGTTGTTGGTGCGTTTGTTGTGGAGCTGGACGTGATGGTTGCACTGGACGCTGGCTACCACCTTGACCATTTGGATACGCATTATGTGTTTCAGAGAAATCTGTCGCGATAACTGTCACGATGATTTCATCTTTTAAGTTATCATTGATTACGGCACCGAAGATGATATTTTCATCGTCGTCTGGTGCAGCAGCACTTGAGATGATGTCCGCTGCTTCTTGGACTTCAAATAAGCTTAGGCTTGAGCCACCAGTGATGTTTAATAATACACCTTTCGCTCCGGCAATGGATGTTTCAAGTAATGGACTTGAAATGGCTTTTTTCGCTGCTTCTTCTGCGCGTTTTTCACCAGTTGCAATCCCAATACCCATCAGTGCTGAACCTTTGTTAGACATGATTGTTTTCACATCGGCAAAGTCAAGGTTGATTAAACCAGGTACAGCGATTAAATCTGAAATACCTTGGACACCTTGGCGTAATACGTTATCCGCTTCACGGAATGCTTCAAGCATTGGTGTATTTTTATCAACGATTTCTAATAGACGGTCGTTTGGAATAACGATTAATGTATCTACAGCTTCTTTCATCGTTGCAGTACCCGCTAATGCTTGAGATTGACGTTTACGGCCTTCGAATGAGAATGGGCGTGTAACAACACCTACTGTTAATGCGCCTAAATCACGAGCGATTTGAGCGATAACAGGGGCTGCCCCAGTACCAGTACCGCCACCCATACCTGCAGTGACGAATACCATATCAGCGCCTTGTAGTGTTTCTTCTAGTTGTTCTTTGCTTTCTTCAGCAGCTTTTTTACCTACTTCAGGGTTGGCACCTGCGCCTAAACCACGAGTTAGTTTATCCCCGATTTGTAATTTAATATCTGCTTGTGATGTTAATAATGCTTGTGCGTCGGTATTAACTGCGATAAATTCTACACCTTGTACCCCATGTTCAATCATTCGGTTTACTGCGTTGTTACCGCCGCCACCAACACCAATAACTTTAATTACTGCTAGTGGGTTTTCGTTCTGTTCGAAACCAATCATCTCTATTCCTCCTATTTCTTCAGTCACTATCTATCGTTATGAAACGTTAATTAGTCTAAAATCCCTTTGAAGATTTTCTTTACTTTATCGCTGAATTTTTCTTTTGGTTGATGATTTGTTTCTTCATAATCATCTCGTGGTGCTGGTTGTTGGTACTCCATTTGCTCTTGTTCATGCGATGGTTGTGCTGTACCTAACATCATATCATTTGAAGGTTGATTGAAATCACCTTCGTATTTATTGTAAAACTGATTATCAGCGTGTGCATAACGAATTAAATTCACAGCTGATGTGTATTCAGGGTCACGAACGCCAATATATTGAGGTGCTGCAATACGGACACGCGTTTGTAGACAATCACGTGCGAGTTGTGCGATACCTTCTAATTTAGCAACGCCACCTGTTAATACGACACCACCTGGTAAGCCTGAAAGATTTTGACGATAGAATTCATCTAAAATCAATTCGAACAGCTCTTCAAGACGCATACTAATAATTTCAGAAATATAGCGTTGGCTAAATTGTTCTTTTGCATCTGCCCCAATGACAGGCACATCGAAAACTTCATTATCCGATGCTTCATTGAAATAAGCATGACCATATTCTAGTTTGATTTTTTCAGCTTGCTCCGTCGATGTGCGCAGTACGAGTGATAAATCCTTCGTAATATTTTCGCCACCTACTGGAATAATCGATGCATGTAGTAATTGATCGTCTTTAAAGACTGCGATTGTCGTTGTTTCGCCACCGATATCAATCAATGTCGTTCCACGATTTCGTTCATCTTTTGTTAACGCAAATGTGCCCGATGCTAACGGTTGCAAGTAAATTTCTTGGATATCTAAGCCTGCTTTTTCTACACAACGTAAGACATTGTGTAACACCGTTTTAGATGTTGTAATCATCGTTGCATCTACTTCAAGTCGAATGCCTAGCATGCCGCGAGGATCTTTAATTTCTGATACGCTATCTACTGTGTAATAGCGAGGTACTAAATTAATATGCTCACGATCTGGTGAAAGAGACATCATCTGAGCAGCGTCTAATACGCGGTTTACATCATCAGACGTAATCTCACGATTTTCATCGTTCTTCACGACAGCTACGACGCCCTTTGTATCTTGAAGCATCACATGAGCTGCTGGAATTCCTAAAATGACCTTATGTATAGACATACCGATCATTCGTTCAGCTTGGTCCACTGCACGTTTTATCGATTGTACTGTCGCATCAATATCCACAATGCTTCCTTTACGAATGCCTGTAGATTTCGCATTTCCTACACCAATAATGTGTACGGCCTCATCACTGACTTCGCCAATAATACATTTTACAGATGTAGAACCAATATCTAATGATACATATACTTCTGGTTCACCCATTAAGGCACCTCCTTATAAAATGATTTTTTATTACCTTATAGTTTATTGCAAAACTTTTTTATTGTCTAAAGATAGTATGAAAAACAACTTTTTAGTATGAAATTCGCTATACCTTTTCCCTACATTTCTTATATAGAAACACTGTATACTCCGTATTATTTCATATTTTTCAAAAGATTACACGCCACAGCAGGAAATATTCACAAATTCACTATTTTTAATACTTCTTAAATGAATTAGCAACCTCCATGTTGTAGACGCCTTTTTGAGTGCCACCTTTTTTCGCACGTTGCACCATTGCCGGATAGTACTGGAGCTTATATGCTAAATTTTTAACATCGATGTAGACGATATTACCATCCGTCATATAGAGCTTCGCATATTCACCATATTTCTTTTCAGTATTTGGTGAGATTTCCGAAATGGAATGAAGCAACTCAGCATCTAGTTGACTCAATTGTTTCACCGCATTTTGACGCTTTTCTTCATTGCTGAAACCCGTCATAATCGGCATATCAATTTCAGTAATATCTTTTGGTGTCGGTAAAATCACTCCATTTTCCAATACATATTCAATACGATTTGTACTATCACGGACATATGCAACTGGCTTATACTCCGTAATTTTTACATGAATATCACTTGGCCACACACGACTGACAACTGCTTTTTTTACTGTTTTTTCTTGTGACAATCGTTTTTCAACAACACGATTTTTATAACCCCAAAGAGAGTCCCCAGCATGTAAATCACTTTGCTGCTCATAATACTCCGCTGACTTTAACGTTGCGCCTTTCACCGTTACGCTGTCGATATGGCTAATCGGCAATTGTAAGTAAAGAAGTGCGAGCAGACACACCGCAAGGATACTCATAATGATGGCAAACTTTTTCGTATGCTTGTTCATCTTTTTGGGTGGACGCTTTTTTTTCTTCGGCTTGTTTGATGAAGTCGTATCATTAGCGGCCTCTTGCAACTTAGAAAATTCGATAATTTTCTCCATGTGCTACTCACTTCTTTCTTCGTTTATTGCTGTAACGCCTCTACTGCTTTGACGAAGCGCTCGCCACGTACTTCAAAGCGAGAATATTGATCCCAACTTGCACATGCTGGTGATAGTAAAATAACATCACCTTCGTTTGAAACGGCATATGCTTTTTCTACAGCATCTTCAATCCACTCAGCACGTTCAATTGTTTCAATACCACAAGACTTCGCAAATTCTGCAAAACGTTCCGCTGTTTCACCTGATACGACAACGGCATGAACATTTGGCATAAATTCACGCAATTCTTCGAATGAATGTCCGCGATCCAAACCACCTGCTAGTAACACAATTGGTTGTTTGAAGGCTGACAAGGCACTGCGTGTTGCAAGTGTATTTGTCGCTTTTGAGTCATTGTAAAATTTACGGCCATTCCACGTTGTCACAAATTGTGTACGGTGTTCTACGCCCGCAAATGTTGCTAGAACGTGTTCCATCGCTTGTTGTGGTGTATCAAGTAATTTTGCTGCTGCAATCGCACACATCGCATTTTCAACATTATGCTTACCTGGTAGCGCAATCATGTCGCGCGCCATTAGCACTTCTCCATTCCAGTAAATATTGTCAGCATCACAGCTAATCCCTTGTTCAAGGATGCGTGTTGATGAAAATGGAATTTTTTGTGCTTTTGATTTCGCCGCATATGATGATACGATTTCTTGGTCTGCATTATAGATTAAGAAGTCTTGCTCATCTTGGTTACGCGTTACATTGAATTTTGCTTTCGCATATTCTTCCATTGTGCCGTGGTAATCGATATGTGCTTCAAATAAATTCGTCCAAATCGCAATATGCGGTTTAAATTCATTTGTGCCCATTAGTTGGAATGATGATAATTCCGTGACGATGACATTGTCTTGCTGTGCTTTTTCAGCAACGCCACAAGCGACCGTACCGATATTGCCAGCGATTAATGGTTTTTTATTACCTTCGTTCAAAATATTAAATAACAATGTTGTTGTCGTTGTTTTACCATTTGAACCAGTAATCCCAATCATTGGTGCTTCACTTACTAGATAAGCTAATTCCACCTCGGTCCATACCGGAATGCCACGTTCAATTGCATCTTTAACGATGATATTTGAATAAGGAATACCTGGGTTTTTGACAACGACTTCGAAGCCCTCATCAAGTAAATCTTCTGGGTGACGACCACAAATCACATGCATACCTTGCTCTAAAAGACGTTTTGCATCGTCATTGTCCTCAAATGGTTTTGAGTCATTGACCGTTACAAATGCGCCTAATTTGTGTAATAATTCCGCTGCTGCCACGCCACTTTTTGCTAAGCCTAATACTAATACTTTTTTATGTTCGAACATTGTTATTTTTTTCATCCTATAAAACCTCCGCAACCACTGCAATCACTGCTACGATTACTCCAACGCCCCAGAATGTAAGCACAACGCGCCACTCTGACCAGCCAGATAATTCGAAGTGGTGATGAATTGGGGTCATTTTAAATACACGTTTCCCTGTTTTTTTAAATACCGCTACTTGGATCATAACAGAAGCTGTTTCTACTACGAATACAAGGCCGATAATTAATAATAAAATTTCTTGGTGCGTTAAAATTGATAACGTCGCTAAAGCGCCACCAAGTGCTAATGAGCCTGTATCCCCCATGAAGACTTTCGCTGGGTTTTTGTTGAAGATAAGGAAACCTAATAATGAACCTGCTACCGCAAAGGCGAAAACAGCTAAATCATACTGTTCTTGTACGAATGCGATAATGGCATACGCTAAGAAAGCAACAGCTCCTGTACCTGATACGAGACCATCTAGACCATCTGTTAAGTTCACAGCGTTTGAGAAGCCAACTAACCAGAAAATCATGAATAATACATATACCCATCCTAAATGAATTGAGCTATCTGTGAATGGAATGTGTAGTGCATTTTCAAAACCACCAACATTCGTAATTAAGAAGTACGCTACGATTGAAATGATGATTTGTAAAATTAATTTTTGAATCGACGTTAGGCCTAAATTACGTTTGAAAAATACTTTCATTCCGTCATCTAGGAAACCAACGATACCAAAGCCAAGAAGCACGATTAATAATGCAACAGATTCTGCTGAAATTAAGCCCTTCCCTGCCCCGATAATTAATGTTGTTAAAATAATTGAAATTAAGAAGATGATACCACCCATTGTAGGTGTACCTGCTTTTTTCATGTGAGATTTTGGACCTTCCTCACGAATACTTTGACCAAATTTCAAGCGGTGTAATGCAGGGATTAACATCGGTGCAAGAATCGCTGAAATGGCGAATGCGACGATTAACGTCAAGAAAACTAATGATGCTGACATGTTTTTATTGCTCCTTTTAAACTTTTAAATACGTTATCTATCATAGTAGTTTCACTTTAAAATTAAAAGGTTTTTTCTAGAAAAGCCCTTTACAAATTCATCACAATTATGACTAAGCGATAACATTGTTCATTTTCAATATGAAACAGGAAAAAACCGAGCGTGGGCACGGTTTTAAATTTCCTGACATATAACTGTCGCCTAAACGACTATTTTTTTGTTTTTTTGTACTTTTTGCATCCGTTTGCTTTAACGTAAGGGTTAGTTTTGAATCGGCATCTAATGTTGTGCCTTCTGGCAGTGACTGTTTTGTCACAAAGCCCTCTCCTTTTATCGTAAACTGATGACCACTAAGTGACTGATAGGTCAACACATCTCGCAGTGACCAGCCTTTAAACGAAGGTAGCTGAATGATATCGCTATCTGTTTTCAAGAACAGACGTGCACCCTCTAATACTATTTCGCCTTTTTCTGGATA
>NZ_HE578956.1:368256-456385 GCF_000307285.2 Kurthia sp. Dielmo | reverse complement strand
GTTTTCAAGAACAGACGTGCACCCTCTAATACTATTTCGCCTTTTTCTGGATATTGTTGCACAATTTGCGTACCATTCTCACCGAGTATAATTGGTGTTAATTTTTGAGCTGCTAATTCCTGTGTCGCATCTTCAACGCCTAATGCTACATAGTCGCTCACTTCTACATCCTCTGCACGTTCTACTTCTTCCGGCTCAACATTTAAATATTTTAAACTACGGTCCATGACGGAATTAAATACTTCTGACGTTGGATCTGAGCCAACATATTTTTCGCCGAGCTTCGGTTTCTTAACAGCAATGTACATCACTAGTTCTGGATCATCTGCCGGGGCACTACCTAAGAAGGAATACAGGAATTGATTTTTCCCCCATGAATAGCCGCCACCCGCTTTAGGAATTTGTGCGGTACCCGTTTTACCGGTTACTGTATAATCTTCACTTGCAAATTTTTGAGCCGTTCCGTGTTCGGATGTAACGGTTGTTGCTAATGTCTCACGTACTTCTTTAGCCGTTTCTGCTGAAATTGGCTGGCCTTTAACAGTCGGTTCATGTTGCTCAACCGTTTTACCAGTGTTAGGGTCGACAATTTTTTCAATGACATACGGCTGCATCATTTTGCCATCATTCGCAATGGCTGAATAGGCTTGAATCATTTGAATTGGCGTCACCGTTGACCCTTGACCATAGGCCGTTGTGACAACATTGATTGGGTATTGATTTAACAATTTACCCGACACTTCACCAGGTAAATCAATTCCTGTCTTCGTACCAAAACCAAATGTTTTCAATGAATCCATAAATTTTTCAGGACCAATTCGTTTTAGTAAGTTCGCCATCCCTACATTTGAAGAGCGTTGAATCCCTTCTAAATAAGTAATGCGACCCCAGCCACGCTGATTACTATCACGAATCGTCGCATCATACACTTTGTATTGACCTGATTGGAATGTGGCATTTGGCTCCCAGTTACCATTTTCGATTGCTGTTGCAAGCGTAAAAGTTTTCATTGTCGAGCCCGGTTCAATCGTTTGTTCTGTTAAATAGTTCGCCCAGCTATTTTCTAAGCCTTCACGCGTTTTCAAGTTAAACGTTGGGCGCTGTGACATCGCTAAAATACGACCTGTTTTAGGATCGGCTACAATGGCCATCATCGATTCAGGATTGTATTTCTTCTGCACCTCTGACATGGAATCTTCTAAAAAGCTTTGAATCATTTTATCAAGCGTTAGATAAATATTTTGACCGTCTTTGGCCGGTACGATTGTTTCATCCTTCATCGGTAATAAACGACCCCAGAAGTCACTTTCATATTCAAGTTTTCCGTTCGTACCCGATAATTCATCGTTGTACGTTCGTTCAATGCCCATCTCTCCACTTACTTTACGTGTAAATAACTGTGTCTCTTTATCACGAACTTCCTCTTCCTTGACAATCCCTACTAAATTGGATGCGAAAATGCCATTCGGATAAAAGCGCACAAGTTGCGTCTCGAAATTAATGCCTGGTAACTCTTCTGCTTCAATTTTCTTTTTTACACTATTCGGCAGATTGCGTCCTGCCTTATTAAACTCAACTTGATATCGATCAGCCTTTTGAGCCTTCACAATAATTTCACGAATTTCAGCTGGCGATAAATCAATATATTTTGAAAGCACGCGTGCTGTCTTATCGACATCTACGACGTGATAATCTTCTTTTAAATCTTTTGAAATCTCGGGCGTAATAATGGCATACATTTTATAGCGTTGTTCATCTTCCGCAATAATCGAGCCATTACGGTCCATAATCTTTCCGCGTGTCGCAGATAAATTTTCCTGCTTTGTATGTTTTTTCGCTACCGAGGCGGCCAAATCACGGCCTTCCGCTGAACCTGTCGCTTGGATTAAGGCAATCCTTACAAACATCAATAGAAAAAGGAGCCCAAAAATGCCTAGCATTAAAAAGGCTCCCCATCGATTTCCGAATACACTTTGTCGTTTACGTTTTGTCATTCTCCTGACACTACCTTCACTTTCGAATCAGATGTTAAGCCTAAAGCTTTTGCCTTCTTCATAATGCGCTCCGGTGTCGATAAGCTACTTACCTCATTTGATAATTCGCTATTTTCTAATTTAATCGAGTCAATTTTCTTTTCTGTTTGACTCATCTTTACAGACGTCGATTGGATTGACGATAGAGTGTTTAAATTCATCACAGCAAAAATAGCAATAATACTCATCATCACTACAAAACTCAACTTTTCTGCTTTTGACCATTTGAAAATTGAAATTTTACGACGGGTCTGAGGCTTTTTCTTCGGTTGTGGGGTAGGATTAAAATCTGGTTGTTGTTCAATATACGGTTGTTGTATGTAATCCTGCTTTGGTTTTGCTAATGCCATCTAAACGACTCCTCTCTAAGCTTTAATACGTTCGATAATACGTAATTTCGCTGAACGTGAGCGATTGTTTTCTTCTAATTCTTCATCACTTGGTAAAATCGGTTTGCGCGTTACCAATTTAAAGTCTGGTTTTAAATGCTCCGGAATAACCGGTAAACCTGGTGGTAAATCTGGTAGCGACGATTTTTCTTTAAACAATGTTTTACATAAACGGTCCTCTAATGAGTGGAATGTAATCACACTCACGCGGCCCTCAACATCGATTAAATCAAGTGCTTGTTGTAATGAATCCTCGGCTGCCCCTAGCTCATCATTTACGGCAATACGGATTGCTTGGAATACGCGTTTTGCCGGGTGCCCACCTTTACGGCGAGCTGCTGCTGGAATACCATCTTTAATTAGTTCAACAAGTTGGCTTGTCGTTTCGATTGGCGCTTTTGCACGCGCTTCCTCAATTTTACGAGCAATTTGTTTTGAAAATTTTTCTTCGCCATAACGATAGAAAATACGAACAAGATCTGAATACTCCCAGTTGTTTACGACGTGGAATGCTGTGAGTGCAGCGGTTTGGTCCATACGCATATCTAGTGGCGCATCTTGGTGATAACTAAAGCCGCGCTCCGCCACATCAAGTTGTGGTGAAGATACCCCTAAGTCATATAGAATGCCATCAACCGTTGTGATACCTAGTGCTGATAATTCCTGCTGAATATAGCGGAAGTTTGAGTGCACAAAAGTCACGCGGTCTAAATATGGTGCTAGTCTTTCTTTTGCATTGTCGATTGCAATTTGGTCTTGGTCAAAACAAATTAACCTACCTTCGTCCGACAGCTGACTTACGAGATATTCACTGTGTCCAGCGCCGCCGAGCGTACAATCTACATAAATGCCATCAGGACGAATGTTCAAACCATCGACTGTTTCTTTTAATAATACGGTTGTGTGATTGAACATCTTAAGTCCTCCAAAATCAAAATATCTTATTATACGCGTTTACTAACCTAGTACCGCACGTACTGAAAAAGTAAACGCGTATAATGAATAAGTGAAACATCGTACAGCAGTATATTCCCCAATAGCCCTATTTTCAAAAGCTATTTTGAAAAAATATACCGTTAACCCTATAAACTATCCCACTTTATACAGTAAATGTACCACATTCATCGTTTTTACTCTACAAAATCCTGTATAATTGTGCAAAATTCCAAAAAAATAAGCATTTAATCCCTATTAAAAGATTATAATATGATAAATTTCACATTGATACCTTAAAAAAGTAATTAATATTATGCTTTTATGCATTTTAGGACGTTAAAAATTAAAAAAAGATGCTATCAAAGCATCTTTTTTAGTGTTATAAATAAACAATTTGATGACGACCATCAATTGTATACGGTAATGTCAGTAAATCATCTACTAATGTCATACCATAGTCATTTAAATATGGATACGGTGTATACGTACGTTCCTGGAAGCCTCCAAGTGGTAATAAGTCCCGTTCGACATCTCCAAAGCGACGCATCGCCACATCATGTTTCATCAATACTTCCTGCTCAATTTTACGCATCATAAAATCAAGCTGTGACTTATGGAAGTTTAAGTTTTTATCAACGAGCGTATTGACATGTAAATCATTCGCAATTAAATGCTCATGCAATTCCGCATATTGTTTTTCAATTAAACGTTTTGTTGTTTCAAGCGTTTGCTGTGCTTCTTTGTCATATACTTGCGCTTTAAAGCTTTCGCGTAAGTCGTCTACTTTTCCTTCTAACGCATCTTTCACCGTTAACTGCAAATCCTCAAGTAGCGCCTGTGTATGTGATGTTACCATCGTAATATTTAAACGTGGTGTGAATACCGGTACT
The DNA here is from genome assembly GCF_000307285.2 of Kurthia sp. Dielmo. Taxonomy (NCBI): domain Bacteria; kingdom Bacillati; phylum Bacillota; class Bacilli; order Caryophanales; family Caryophanaceae; genus Kurthia; species Kurthia sp. Dielmo. Next base: position 452,137 of record NZ_HE578956.1, on the reverse strand, counting down.
TTCATACCTAATGTCTCAAAGCCCTCTTTCAGCGTTGACCAATAAGCAAGCTCACCAGGTCCCCCAACAAATGATAGTACTGGAAGCACCATATCTTGCATCATTGGACGTGTCACTACATTATTACTGAAGTGGCCCGCCGCTGCTTGTTGTTTCATTTCATCTACTGTGAAGTGAACATTCGCCGCATGATTTAAAAACTTACCATCCTTACGCACTAATAAGTAGCGTGCACCGTCCTCTGTGTAAAATAAGTTTGCCGCATCTTCTGTAGCACCGATTGGCATTGGATAGCCAAGTTCGACTAAATGCGTTTCACGCGCTGTAACAACTTTGGCGATTTCTTCTGAATGGTCGATTAATCGTTCAAAATAGGGTGCTTCGTATGCGCGTAGCTTTTCATCCGCCGCATCCAGCATTAATAAGCCATACTCTTTAAATAACCCGTGCATTAAGCGTACAAAGAAGTCTGTAAATGTCGTTGTTTGCTCAACTTCCGCTAACACGCTCGCTAATAAATCTTTCGTGTACGCTGTTTCACCAAAGGATGCAAAAATTTCTTTCACCCATTCCGTTAATGCCACGCGGTCAAGCACGGTATACGATGCCTGTTTTTTATGCTTCGTTTTTTCACCAAAATTCACTTTATGTAATGTGCTTGTGAATGTATGGTTAATTTCATCGATATCATGATCTTCCCCAGCAATCCAAAAGACTGGTACAACAGGTACACCGAGTTTTTCACGCTGCTCATTAGCTAAGACGATGACCGTAATCGCTTTATGTACAGAATAAAGCGGTCCTGTTAATAACCCAGCTTGCTGTCCACCAACAACGGCTACCGCATTCTCTTCTAATTCTTTTAAATGTTGCTCATCTTTTGGTGATAAGCCATATGGCGCCATAAAGTCGCGAATAATGTCGGCTAACTCCTGACGACGCACGGGATGATTTTTTAAATCATTCAGACGTTGTTCAAACGCTTCTTGTGTTTGCTCATAATGGAAAAAGGCTGCTACATCCCCTTGTTGTTGATAACTATTTAATAAAGGGTTTGTTGCCTTTAACTCAACTTGTTCCAATCTCATAGTCGCTCTTACTCCTCTTCGAATGTTTCACTCCTAGTAGCAGTATATCATTTCCTACTTTGTGAAATATATAAATGTGCTTACGGCATAAACAAATGCATGACCCATAACACAATATAGATAAAGCTATATAATAAAAAGACGATGCGCCAAGTGCGCTTTAATACGCCTAAAAATTTCAGTTCTTCTTTCATGCGCCATTCAAGCGTTGTCATAAGCATTAACAACACAACAGCAACAATCCATGTGAGAACACCTAAATCGACATCAAAATAATTTTTTGCGAGCTGCGGTATGGAAAAAAGCAACACAAATGTTGTAATATCTGCTGCTGCACCAAATGCGCGATGGCCTTTTTTGATTAGTTTCATAAACAGAAAAACGATTAAAAAGATGCCCCATGGAAATTGGGCGCATAATTCAAAAATTGTCGACAATATGCCCATTCCATCCACCCCCCTTTTTTTACCTTATGCAAGTATAATAATGTTTGAAGCTAAAATGCAAATCGAATTCAATTTTACAACATAAAAAAACGAAGACCTCTCTTGCTAAAACACGAGAAATCTTCGTTTAAAATCATGCATTATTTTTTGTTTTTTGATAGAAAACGATCGACTGCTGCTAAATGCGGCTCTTGCTCCCAAAGTAGTGAACATGTGGCCACCTCTTGTTGAATACGTGTATAAAGTCCGGCATTTTTCCACTTACGAATCTCCATCTCTTTGTACGCCTTATGGACACCTGGCTCCACTTTGCGCATATCCTCAATAAATTCTTCAAGAGCATTTCGAGGCTCCCCCTCAAAGACGCGCATTGCCCAGCCAATATCATATAGTTGCTGTGCAGGATATGTTTTCGCATCTACTAGCATTTTGAGTGCGCGGTCATGACGCAGCCCGCGCTCAAATAAGTACGTTCCGCCACCCCAACCGGTCGTAATGGCGAGTGTCCCTTGAATAAAGCCACATTTCGCTTCGGCAGCCACGAGACGGAAATCACAAGCTGTAGCAATTTCACAGCCGCCTCCTACTGCCGTGCCATTAATTAATGCGATTGTCGGTACAGGAAGTGTCGCCCATTCATATAATAGTTCTGCCATCTTCGACAACATGCTTGACGCTTGTTCTGCCGTCGTCAGCGTATGAAACTCAGATAAATCCCCACCTGAGCAAAATGCGCGGTCTCCCGTGCCTGTAATGACTAAAAAACGTACTGTATCATGTGTATGTACATAATCAATTACTTCACGGAAGCCATCCATCACGTCATCATTAATTGCATTACGACGTTCTGGACGGTCAATTGTAAACGTTAAAACGCCATCTACTTCCTCAAAAAAATACCCCTTTGTCATCTCTATCACCCTTTGTTTATTTTTTCGGAAACATACCTGTATGATAGCAATTTAATAAGAAAGTTGGCAATAGTGGAAAATTTTTACGTCCTATGATAAAAAAAGAACGTAGTACCGATTAACAGATACTACGCTCTTTTATGTGTGTGTGAAACTAGATTTTTTCCATGAATTACCGGTTCAGACCCGATATTAAAAAGGCCGCCAAAGAGCCATGGTCTCTCTAGCGGTCTCTCTCAGTTGAAAACTGAAATTATTTGCTGATAACTTCTTTACCTTTGTATGAACCACAAGCTTTACATACGTGGTGAGCAAGTTTTAGTTCGCCACAGTTAGGGCAAGCTACCATACCCGGTACAGCTAATTTGATGTGCGTACGACGTTGACGTTTCGCAGTTTTAGAAGTTCTTCTAAATGGTACAGCCATGAATGGCACCTCCTTACAGATTCTTATTCATCTGTTTGATCAAAAAATTTAGCTAAATTAGCTAATCTTGGATCTACTTTTTTTTCGTCATTTTGTTTCTGACGAGTCAAATCTTCTTCCGACATAATCGACCAATGATCGTTTTTCGGATTCATAATTTGTGCATCTTCCTTATACACTTGCATTGGAATCTCTAATAAAATTAGTTCTTCCAATACAGGGTCGACATGGATAACATCGCCCTCTACAGGGTGAATATTATCTTGTTCATCATGACCAGCCATATCTCCCCAGCGGAAAATTTCCACCATGTCGATGTCGATTGGGTAAATGACGTCTTCCCAAGTTCGCGTACAAGGAAGCGTTAGCGTCGTCGTCACGCGAAAATGACAATTCATTTGCTCTGAACCGAAAATCGCTAAACCTTCGACATGTACAGGAGCAATTGCGCGAATGTCGCTATTGCGTTCCATTACGCTATCCAGTTGAACATCAGCGTTCACTGGCATCCCGCTTTGGCGATATTTCGATAATTGTGGGATTGCCCATTTCATATATATTATCACCTCAAGACAACAAAATTGATTATATAATGTGAATAAATAGATGTCAAGATATTTTCTTGTCACTACTCTCAAAGTCGGCTTATAATCATTAATAGTTAGTATAAACGGAGTGATTCTATGAATGCAACAGGTATAATTGTTGAATATAACCCTTTTCATAACGGGCACCTACATCATATCAAACAATCGCGTAATTTAACAGATGCAGATATCGTAATTGCCGTGATGAGTGGCCACTTTTTACAACGTGGCGAACCAAGCTTTGCAGACAAGTGGCTACGAACAGAAATGGCGCTTCAAAATGGCGCAGATATCGTCGTTGAATTGCCCTATGCGTTTGCGACAGCACCAGCAGTCGATTTTGCAAAAGGTGGCGTGGCACTTTTAGCGGCCTTAAAATGTCGTGCCCTGGCATTTGGTAGCGAACAAGGGCAAATCGAGCCTTTTTTAGCCACTTACGACGCGATAGAGGGCGACAATGCCACTTTCCAGAAAAATGTACAGCACGCCGTCAAAAGCGGTCTAAGCTATCCTAAAGCCTTAAATTCAGCCTACAGCCAAATGACCACAAAAAATAACGGTTCATTTGCCGATTTGACACAGCCAAATAATATTTTAGGCTATCACTATGTCGAACAAATTTTTAAACAAAAAAGTGCCATGCAAGCCGTGACCATTCCACGTATTGCATCGGGCTATCACGATCATATTTTAGCCGGCACGACGATTCAAAGCGCTACAGGCATTCGAGAAGCTGTTTTTGACGGCAGCTTACAAGATGTCGAAGCATTTATGCCGGCCGGTAATTTTTCATTATTACAGCAGGCAACGCTTATGAACTGGGATGTTCTTTATCCTACGCTGCGTTATATGCTACTGCGTTTAAGTCCTTCTGAAATCGCGGCCCATGCCGAGGTCACAGAGGGCATTGAATATTTATTGCAAAAAGCTGCGCGCACAAGCGACACCTTTACGCAGTTTATGACACGTATTAAATCAAAGCGCTACACATGGACGCGCCTACAACGGATGCTCACACATATTTACACCGGCTTTACGAAAGCACAGCTAGTCGAGGCAAGTATGCCACACTACATTCGCCTACTCGGCATGACGGAAAATGGTCAGCGTTATATTTCAGCACATAAAAAAGAATTTACGTTACCACTTGTCAGCCGCGTTGCCGCGTTTGATGATCCGATGCTTTCGCAAGATTGTAAGGCAACAGATTTATATTGCCTTGCACAACAGCGCGCACCGGGTGAAGATTTTAGACGTCCACCCATTCGAATTTAACGATGTTAAAGAGGCTTTGATATACGTGTAAAAAAACCGCTCCTATGAGCATAAGAAAAACCGGAACCGCGTTTTAGTGCGGTTCCGGTTTTTCGCTGCGAACGCGGCAAAAAGAAAATGATATGTTTTGTCCGAGTCTCTTTTTAATTAGCTTCTTTTAAATTTTTTAAATAGTTAAGTGCATCCGCAGCCGTTTTCACCGGAACAATTTTCATGTCCGTATTAATTTTTTCGGCTTCTGCTTTTGCTTCATCGTAATTTGATTCGATTTTAAGCTTTGGTGCGACTTTTTTATACACCGAAATATCATCATCTGGTGCAAAGAAAATATCAGCGCCCGCTTTATCTGCCGCAATGACTTTTTTATCGATGCCACCGATGCGACCAACCGTGCCATCCTCATTCATCGAGCCCGTCCCTGCGATATCATGCCCTTTCGCTAAGTCACCAGGTGTTAATTGATCGATAATTTCAAGTGTAAACATCAGGCCAGCCGATGGACCCCCAATGCTCTCAGAATCGATTTTTACTTTTGGATTTGTCGTAATGGATTTACTATCTGTAAACGAAATGCCGACCCCAATGCGACCATCCGCATCCGGAATTTCTTTTAATGTAACATTCTTTTTCATTATTTTACCATCACGCTTAAAAGTTAACTTCACCTGGTCACCTTTGTCTTTTTTCGCAATGTAATCCGATAACTCGCCACTTTTCACTAATTTTTTATGGTCGATTTTCATCACTTCATCGCCAACTTCTAAAATACCATCTGCGGCACCTTTTTTAACGACCGATGCCACGTAAATGCCATCATAATTCACTTCATAATCTTTTCCTGTTTCTTTAAAAGCAACATACTTCGCATTAAACTGGGAATCGCTCATTAAATGGAGCTGACGTTCATTGTATTCCTTATTGGATTCATTATCGCCAAGCACTTCTTTTTCTGTCATGATTTCCTGCGTATCATTCAGTTTGGCATACACATATGTAAACGGTGTTGCAACTGCCATCGATACGGTCATCATATTTAACTTACCAGGGCCCGGCTCATCGCCGTTCTCTACTTTTACATAATCTGATAACTCATAGGCATTTCCCGGCTTCATGATGTAATAATGTAGTGGGTACATAAAGCCAAATGCCAAAATCGCAATGACTACAAGCCACGCGAAAAAACGTTTTTTATTCATTTGATGGCCCCCTCTCTGTCGTGTAAGACGTCTAATCTGTCATTATGTTACCGCTTTTTCATACTTTTCTACAACAAAAAAGACTACCACGTTCACAGCAGTAGCCTCATCGCTTTATTTCGTTATGTTGAATTTTTCAAGAAGTGCATCTTCAATAATTTGTGGCACAAGCCCATGGATATTCCCACCGTACTGCGCCACCTCTTTGACAATGCTTGAGCTTAAGAATGAGTACTCATTCTTTGTCATAATGAAAAATGTCTCGATATGTTTATCTAAGAATCGGTTCATTGATGTAATTTGCATTTCATACTCAAAATCAGATACTGCGCGTAAACCCCTCACAATCGCACTTGCATTTTTGCTTTGTGCATAATCTACAAGTAACCCCGCCGATTGTTCAATGCGTACATTCGGAATCTCCTTTGTCACTTCACCAATTAACGCCATACGCTCATCCACTGTGAAAAGCGGTTTTTTTGATGAATTGTTTAATACCGCAACATAGACAATATCAAATACTTCTGCTGCTCGTTTAATAATATCTAAGTGGCCGTTTGTGACCGGATCAAAACTTCCAGGTACAACTGCAATTTTCTCCAACCTATTCCCCTTCTTCCTCTAAGCGATAAAACGAAATAATCGTACTACCGTATTTTTCTTCACGATATTTCGTAAACGTCGCCATTTGGTCTGGCAAAACGAGTTGATTATCGTGTTCACACACTATAATACCATCTTTTGTCACGACATTGTTTGCAATAATGTCCTCGACCATTTTGTAATAGCTATGCTTTGCGTAAGGTGGGTCTAAAAAGATTAAATCGGCTTGGATTTCACGTTTAATTAGGAGTTTTAAAGCGCGTGTTGCATCATTACGATACGCTTCTGTGACATCCTCATAGCGGCATTTCTCAATATTTTCTTTTAAGTTTTGGTAGGCTTTGCTATCTTTTTCGATAAAGATGGCTTTATCCATACCACGGCTTAATGCCTCGATGCCTAAACCACCGCTACCAGCAAATAGGTCTAGCACCGTACCGCCATCAAAAAATGGACCTAAAATGTTAAATAGTGATTCTTTTACTTTATCTGTTGTTGGACGCGTTGTATTGCCGTTGACAGCTTTTAACGGCATACCTTTGCGTTCTCCTGCGATTACTCTCATAAATTTGATCCCTCATTATTTCAGCGCGTCATCGGAAATCGTAATATCAATTCGCTTGTCTGCCTTTTGAATATCTGCTCCAAATAGACGTAGTAGCCAAGTTTCTTCGATATAATAATGACCGTTAATTACCTCAAATGGTTGTGAGGCAATGTCGTAGCGCTTGTTGTTATATACATAAAATGCAGACGACATCGGGAAGCGATAATGTTGTGATTTATTGCTCACATAATAACCGTTCTTACCCTTCTTCGCTGTATACCCTAGTGTATCAAATAATGCCTCTGCAGCATATAACACGCGACCATCTTTTAAAATAACTTGCATATTTTTTTGTTCGACTTTGTTGACATAAATCGTTCGACTATCCTCAAACAACAGTGGCGCAACCTTTTTTGACTGGGCATTCATCGTGAAATAACTCGTCGCAGAGTCTAATGTTTGGCCAAGTAGCTTATCAAGCTTCGATGTCGAAATCTTTTCGCCTTCTAAACTTTCTAAACCATTTTTCCACGTATTTTTCTGCGCATCTGTCATGAAGTCATCTAATGTTGTCACCATTTCCTTCGTCTTTTGGTCCCCGTACTTATCACCCGTTAAAAACGATGCAACAACTGCCGGTAACCACGATGTGCCGGTAAACGTATAGTTCTGCTTCACTTGATTGACCGCAATTTGCTCAGCTAAGCGCATGTCTGTAATGTTTTTCACAAATAAAATTCGGTAACCATCTTGTAAATTATTTGTTTGAATAATATCTAAATGATTCGAATTATTCATGGCTGTATTGCTAAGTGCTTTTTGCATCTTCTCGGTCACGATACCACGACCATAAATCGTCACTTCATCGCTTGTAAAGGCTTTTTTCATCGATTTTTTTTGCCAGTACAGCTCATAAACGGCACCCTTTCCGCTAAAATACGAATAATCAATTAATGTCATCTTTTTCGTTGCAATATTGGGTAAACCTGTAAACCATTGACCCCCGATACGCTTCTCATCCGTAATATGGACTTGCGTTTGCATCACAATACCACGCTTTAACGTCGCGAAAATATTCGTTAATAACTTTTCAGATGTCATGCCTTTTTTTAGTGGAATCGTATATTGAATTTGCTGTGTCGCTGATTCTCCTTTTTTAAATTGTGTCATCGTCTTATCAAGACGCTCACAATTCACAGCATCTCCTGCTGCATCTTTCACACATTTTTTGCCGGTGCTAGCATGTTTAGGCCAGGAAATCGATACAGGCGACTTTGGTAAATTTGTAAAGGTTTGCTTGATGACTAATTTATTTCCTTGGTATGTCACATCAATCACCTGGTTATAACGAAAGGACTGTGCGACATCATCGAGCTTATCCGAATAGACGTGATATTGAAACGTCAGCATAATGCCATTTACAAATACCAATAATGCAAATAAAATAATGGCTACTTTTTTCATGTGCTAATCCCCCTGCATCATGATAATATTTATAGGAAAGGATGTGTATTTATAATGATCGAACGCTTTATTGAATTAGGACAAGGTTATGGCGATCTGTATGAAATGTTAGAAATTATGAAAACAAATCAAGAGCGCATTCACAATACCTTCGTCTTCGTTTCCGAAAAAGACGGCAAAAAAGTAGCATCATTTGCAGTTGCAATGAAACCAGTTGGTGACAGCAAATTTATGCCAATCTATATTTGTCGCGAAGGAATCCCTTACAATGCTGAAAAAACATCACAGCGCTATGACCTTTTCAAAGAAGGCATTGAAGCTGCTAATAAAATATTGATCACATTAGAAGTTAAACACTCTTCTGCCTATGTAGAAACAACACTTTATTATCAATATTTAATCGGGTTGCTACGTCTGTACCATTACATTCCAAACCTAGGTTAATTTTTTGCTACATGCATTCGTATAGAAAATAAAACCGCGCTTTTGGCGCGGTTTTTATTTTATCCCGGTCTAAATCCTTCAATTAAGGATAAAAGGATTATACGCGCAGTTGCATTTTATAGACTAAAAAGCCTATTTGCATTATTATCGACAGCTATCCGTCTTTTTTTATCATTTTTATAATAATTTATAAACCAGCTTTATAATCATATTCTTTTGCTTTATCTGGTTTTGCATTTTCATACTCTGTTTTTACAAATGGACGGAAAGATGGCACTATTTTTTTAACGAATGGTAAGCGTGTTAATTTATTCGTAACAGCCTCAATATTGTCCATATCACAATAAAGCACAACATATTTTTGACGACGTGATATGTAATGTACGTGTCCGTAACGTCGTAAAGACTTCGCTTGTTTTAAATGATGTACATAAACGATTAGCCCTTGTCTCTCTCTCACGAAAATCCCCTCATTTCTAATTCAAAGCATACCATAGCGTGAATTTTCTCCGCAACCTGCGAAGGCTGACAGGAGTCCTATCTTTCGAGTATAATGAACAAAAGTAGTCTGCAAACTTGGAGGAGGATTTATTTATGGGTAAAAAAACAAAAATCGCCGTAGCAATCGCAGCAGCAGGTGCCGCCGCTTGGGCAAGTACAAAAGCTATCGCCACACCACAACGTCGTGACAGTAAAACAGCACTTGAATATGATCGTCCAATTGTATTAGCACATCGTGGGGGCTCTCATTTAGCACCTGAGCAAACGATGGCTGCCTTTAAAAATGCCGCAGCACTTGGCGTAGATGGTTTTGAAATCGATATTCGCTTAACGAAAGATGAAGAAATCGTCGTTTTTCACGATGAATATGTAGACCGTACAAGTGAAGGTAGTGGCCGTATTGCAGACATGACCCTTGCACAACTGCAAGAGCTTAACTTCGGCCATCAATTCGTTGATTTAGAAGGACAATTCGCTTATCGTGACACGCCAGAGCGTATCGTCACATTAAAAGAATTATTTACTGCATTCCCATCACTATTTATCAATATCGATATGAAAGATGCACCTGATACATATGAAGGTGGTCTGATGCCGTCAAAACTATGGCGCTTATTAGAAGAATGTGATGCAAAGGAACGCGTTGTTATTACAAGCTTCCATGATGAACAAATTGACCGCTTCAATTTATATGCACAAAACAGCGTAGCACTTGGCGCTGGTAAAAACGAAGTGACAAAAGCTTATACAGCATTCACAAGTCAATTCAAGCATCTATACAATCCTAAAGTCGATGTCTTCCAAATCCCACGCCATTTTGGTAACGTCATCGCGCTTGATACAAAGAGTTTCATTCATTTCTTAGACCAATTAAATATTCCAGCACATTACTGGACAATCAATGATCCACTTGAAATGAAAGAATTAATTAATCGCGGCGCACGTGGTATCGTAACAGACCGTCCTGATATTGCGATGCAAATTATTAACGAAGCCTAAAACGAATAATTTTCTATTAATAAAAAGCCTCTTCAAAGACAAAATTCTTTGAAGAGGCTTTCCTTTTACACAATAGTCATGTGTGTTGCATCTGTTAAATGACTTTTTGCTTGCTCAATTAAGTTCGTTAGCACGAGCCCATCGCGCTTTTTAAAGCAAATTGCGCTAGCGACAATACGGACAGACATTTGCACTAAAATTTGCTGCACCTGCGTTACTAATTGTTGATTCATTGCGGCATCACCTGATACTACACCACAAAATAAATCTTTTTCATAACGTGCGAATAACCCACCGTGTGCTACAAAGACATCACTCACACGTTTCGCTAATGTTTTTAGTACATCATCACCCGCTAAATGACCATGTGCCTCTTTATATCGTTCAAATGCTACAATATTTATATAACAAAATAAATGTTGCTCGCCTTTTAAATAGCCATAATAGGAGCGCTCAAAATATTTTCGATTATGTATTTTCGTCAACGGATCTATCGACGTACGATAATCTATATGAAGACTATTTAAGCGTTCATTTTGAATTAAGTGAGATTTCCATGCATGCTTCTGTGATTTTTCGAGTACGTCAATATACATTGCTTGCGTCATAATAATTTGTTCAAAATCATCATTTGCCTTATAAATTTTAATTAATTCCTTTAAAATTTCAATACTATTGACCGTAAACGTATGTTGCAAAGAAATATCTCGCGCTTCTAGTAAGATTGCTAATTGGTCTTCTAGACGCTGTTGTTTTTTACGAACCTTACTTAATGTAAACATTAAATTTAATTTTGAAATCAGACGTGTTGCGGGTAAAATCTCAAAGCCTTGTTGAATAACTTTTTCGCATTCTTCTAAACGATTTTGATGTTCTAAAATCATTGCGTAATTAATTGTCGGTGATATATATTCTGTTACTGCTGTTGTCACGCCAGTTGAAAATTCTTCTTTCAATAATTGTTGCGTTTCAAGTGCGTACTCTTCTGCTTTTTCAAAATGACCTTGCATAATATTAAAGGCCGTCAAGTTGTTCAATATTTTACGTAATAACGGCTTGTCATTTTCTTGTCGCACTAAAGGTAATGCTTCGTAAAGAAATGTTCCAGCATACTCTTTATCCGTTGTCTCATCCCAATAAATGAACGATAAATTTAGAAAATTAATATAATCTGCTTTTGAGCCATATTCATCTACTAATTTTTTTAATGGGGCAAGCTTTTCGATGGCAATATCGACATGGCCAAGTTGATAATAGCATTCCGAGATGTGACGCATAATGAGCATGATTTCTTCAAACAGTTGAAGTTCCAAACCGATATCAATAACCGGCTCACATAGTTCTAAATATTCAATATATTTAGCCTCAGCCATTAGTGCATCCAATGTTCGGACGAGTTCTTTGAATTCCTCTTTGTCCATAATTCTCCACCTAATTTATCCTTATTTCCTATTTATTCTATCAAACTAACCCGGTAGTGGCAATAAATGCCTTCTTATAAAAAGAAAAAGATTATCGACATTTTTCTCATTAAAAAAAGAGAAGTTACTCAAATGTTTAACTTCTCCTTCTTTTTATTAAGCACTACATGAACAGCTACCACCGCTGCCACAGCCACCTGTTGAGCAACCTGATTCTTTTGCGAAAAACGGATTGCTGACTGGTACTTTCACCGATTCCGAAACCGTTTTGGCAATAATCAACGTCACTTCATCCACTAAATCTTGATAACTATTTTCGGCAATGCGAAGTGTTCCTATGCGGTCATCCATATCTAATTCACGCTTCATCCGGCGAATATCTTTCATAACTGTTTGATAGTCTGGATGATATTTGCCAAAGCGTTGCACTTCCTCATACTGCTCTTTCATGTGATTGAATGCGTCAATCTGTGCTACAAGCGCTGCGTCACTATAGACGGCTTTATGTGCACGCTGTACTTCCTCGTAGGCTTCTGACTGGCGCAACATCGAGCTTAAATCATCGACTTCATCAAGGATCATCGCCCATTCAGATGTCATCATCATACGCATTCCCTCCTAGCTTGTTTATCATAGCAAATCTTACTCAGAATCGCTCGCAGATTTGCTCGATTCAATAAAAATTTGTACATAATTTTTTGCATATGTTCCTGTACCAAGTACCGTAAAGGCTTCATCTAGCATTGTCGTACGGTGCTTATCTGAATTCATAAAACTATGAATTGCTTCCGGTGCATCGACATAATCCTCTGCTGCATTTTCAGCAGCACCGTCAAATTCGATACCTGCATTTTTTAAATTTTGTTTAAGCCCTACATCCTCTTCGCCATCACCACGTGCAAAAAGACTACTTTGGCTAGCCGCAAGCGTATTCACCTGCTCATCAAATGTGAGCGTCGGTAACCCATGATGTGTTCTAAAAATATTCGTAAGCTCTGCTAGTTGCAGCGCATTTTCTTCATTGATTTTTTGTTGTACAAATGATGATGGCGTTTTTGGCTCTAACATATCGCCAACATAGGTCATATCATACGGTTGCATTTTCACAAGCGTTTTGCCATCTAAATAGCGGACCGCCTCAAGCTCTCCTTCAATACCATCAAAGAAGAGCTGTGCATAGACACCATCATACATCACGAGTAGACGCGTATATAAATCGGCTTCACTCAGCATAAATGTGTACGTGCTATCGTCAATTTTCACATGCACCTCAGTATCTGTAATTGTATTACGATATAAATCTTCAATCGTTTGACCAACTTCAAATGGGGCCGCATCCACTTGTTCACCCGTTAAAAATACTTGCACAACTTTCCCTTTTTCCACACCAACTAATAAATACTGCTGGTCTTTTTGATTGTACACCCACCATTTAAAGCCATATGCAGAGGGTGCCTTACGGTCGGGCTTACCGTATTTCTCTTCAAACTCACTGACCTTTTTTCCGACATATGTTGAAAACCCTGTTTTCGGACGAGGCATCACATCATTATTCGTCTGCGGTGCCGTCTGCTCAGGATAGGTTTTATTCGGTGACTTCAATACTTCATTTTCTTTTACTGGCGTATTCGTATAAAAAAATACGACGAGTAAAATCGCAAATACAAATAAAATTTTATACAATGCTTTCAAATCATTTCTCTCCATCATCTATAGTACTTTTCATTATAGCTCAAGACGAAAAAAATCCAAAACGCTTGATACGCTTTGGATTTTTTATTATGGATTTAGAATCGCTTTAAATACAGACGTTGTTACGCCGCCTTCGTAAAATACATAGAGTAATAAGTAAACAATAACCCCTGTAATCGCTGTGAAGAACCAAATGATGCTTGTTACAGGACCGATTTTACGGTGTTTCTTGTAGTTTTCCTTAAAGCCAAGCCACAATGTGACAAGGCCAAATACCCCACCAGATGTTGCTAAAATGATATGGAATACAAGGAATGTTGTATAGTATTTTTTCAATTCATCTGGGCCACCAAACGCTGTATTGCCAATGAAAATTGTACGTGATGCATAAATAATAAAGAATGTTAGTGCTGCGATAGCACCTGCGATCATTACTTTTTTATGTGCTTCAATTTTACGTTGTTTAATTAAAATCCAACCAATTGCAATCAATACTGCACTTAGCACGATAAAGAAAGTACTAATCGTCGGTAAAATAGGTAAATTCATGCGTTCGAACTCCTTATCTATTAATAGAACTGTCGATTAATTCTTCCCCATTATAACAATACTCCCCAGAAAATGGCATGGATAAATCGTGAACAAAAAAACGAGGACAGCCATTTAGACCTGCCCTCGCTTTAGAAACGGCTAATCTTCCATTTCAATTAGTAAATCACCTGTTGAAATCGCATCGCCTGCTGCTACGTAAATTTCTTTAATCGTACCATCTTTTGGCGCCTGAACCGTCGTTTCCATTTTCATCGCTTCTGTAATTAGTAAATGCTCCCCGCGTTTTACTGGGCTGCCTTTTGACACAACTACTTTTAGAACAGTCCCTGGCATCGTCGCCCCGATTTGATTGGCATCTGTCGGATCTGTTTTACGCTTCGCATCACCTGATACTTCCACCGTTAAATCTTGTACTGTAATTTCACGTGGCTGACCGTTCAGCTCAAAGTACACGACACGCGTACCATTATGCTGTGGCTCCCCAATCGCCACTAATTTAATAATTAATGTTTTCCCTTTTTCAATCACAACTTCGATTTCTTCGCCTAGACGTAAACCATGTAAAAACGTCGGCGTGTCAAGTACAGAGACATTTTCAAATAAATCAAATGTCTTCATATATTCTTCAAATACTTTCGGATATAACACATGAGCAAGTGCATCCTGCGTCGTCATCATGCGGTCGTATTTTTTGCTTAATTCATTACGACGTGCCTCGATATCAATATCTTCTAGTAATTCACCTGGGCGTACTGTAATCGCTTCACGATCTTTTAAGACAACTTTTTGAAGTTCTTTCGGGAAACCACCATATGGCTGACCTAAATAGCCTTGGAAGAACTCAATCACAGAATCCGGGAAGCTTAATGTTTCCCCGCGCGTAATCACTGTTTGCTCATCCAAATCATTTTGTACCATGAATAGCGCCATATCTCCAACAACTTTTGATGAAGGCGTTACTTTAATGATGTCACCAAATAGCATGTTGACGCGTGAATACATCGTTTTCACTTCTTCCCAGCGGTCGCCAAGACCTACACCTTTTGCCTGCTGTTGAAGATTTGAATACTGGCCACCTGGCATCTCATGCACATAAATTTCTGAATGTGGACTATTCATGCCACTTTCGAAATCTTTATAGTATTTACGAATATCTTCCCAGTAGTATGAAATTTTTTCGACACCATCAATATCCATACGAAGATTACGCTCACTGCCTTTTAATGCGTAGTATAAGCTGTTCGCACTCGGTTGAGAAGTTAAGCCTGACATCGAGCCGACAGCCGTATCGATAATATCGACACCCGCTTCAATGGCCTTCGCATATAAGTAAATCCCATTGCCACTCGTATCATGCGTATGCAGGTGAATTGGAAGGTCTGTCGCCTCTTTTAATTCACTTACAAGCGCATAAGCTGCATTCGGTTTTAAAAGACCCGCCATATCTTTAATCGCGATAATATTGGCACCAGCATTTTCTAATTCTTTCGCCATTTTCTTGTAGTATGCTAGCGTATATTTTGAACGGCTATCATCTAAAATATCACCTGCATAGCATAGTGTTGCCTCTGCGACTTTTCCTGCATCACGCGCCGCATCAATCGCTACTTGCATCCCTGGTAACCAGTTTAGGCTATCGAAAATACGGAACACATCAATGCCCTCTTTTGCTGCCTCACGAACGAACTCTTTAATGACGCTATCTGGGTAGTTCGTGTAACCGACTGCATTGGCACCGCGTAGAAGCATTTGGAATAATGTATTAGGAATCAACTGACGTAGGAAGCGTAGACGCTGCCACGGGTCCTCTTTTAAGAAGCGATACGCCACGTCAAATGTTGCGCCACCCCACATTTCAAGTGAGAAGAAATCGCCCCCCATAATTTTCGCTGTGGCGTCTGCAATCTCGTACATATCATGTGAACGAACACGCGTCGCAAGTAGTGATTGATGGGCATCACGCATTGTCGTATCCGTTAATAGCACATCGTCTTGCTCAGTAATCCATTTTGCTAAACCTTCTGGGCCACGTTCATCTAAAATTTGCTTCGTACCCGCTGGAATTGACTGATACACTTTTAAATCCGGCTTATGTGGCTTCGGATAAATCGGCTTCGTTTGTGATTCGATACCTGGGAAGCCGTTTACCGTTACATTACCAATATAGCTCAGTAATTTCGTACCACGGTCACGCGGCACACGGAATTTTAATAGCTCTGGATTGGCATCGATAAAGCTCGTATTAAAGTCACCACTAATGAAGTCCTTATGACGCACGACATTTTCAAGGAATGGAATATTCGTTTTCACACCACGAATACGGAATTCCTGTAAGTTACGATCCATTTTTTGAGCCGATTCCTCAAATGTATTGCCCCACGTACATAACTTCACAAGCAATGAATCATAGTGCGGCGAAATGACTGCACCCTGGAAGCCATTACCGGCATCCAAACGTACCCCAAAGCCACCACTTGAACGATAGACACTTAACCGGCCGGTATCAGGCATGAAATCATTTGCCGGGTCTTCCGTCGTAATACGTGATTGAATCGCAAAGCCATCTAATGGAATATTTTCCTGTAATGGAATATTTGTTATCTCATCATGTAAGGTATGACCTGCTGCGATATTAATTTGTGCGTGCACAATATCAATACCTGTCACCATCTCGGTAATTGTATGCTCTACTTGCACACGTGGATTTACTTCAATAAAGTAAAATGCATCGTCTGCTACTAAAAACTCGACCGTACCAGCATTAACGTATGCAACATTTTTCATTAATTTTACGGCAGCATCACAAATGCGACCACGTAGCTCTGCTGATAATGCATTTGATGGTGCAATTTCAACGACCTTTTGGTGACGACGTTGAATCGAGCAATCACGCTCATAAAGATGCACAAGATTCCCGTGTGTATCCCCTAAAATTTGCACCTCAATATGCTTTGGTTTATCAACGAATTTTTCAACGTACACTTCATCAGAACCGAACGCTGCTTTTGCTTCTGACTTCGCACGTTCATATGCTGACTGCACTTCCTCTGCATTATGTACTACTCGCATCCCACGACCGCCGCCACCAAGTGCTGCTTTGATCATCAATGGATAGCCGTGCGTTTCCCCAAACGCCTTCACTTCATCAAGTGAATCGACTGGCCCGTCCGTTCCTGGAATGACTGGAATATTCGCTAAAATAGCCTGTTCGCGTGCTTTTACCTTGTCACCGAACATATCTAAATGCTGTGGCTTAGGACCAATAAAAATAATGCCCTCTTCCTCACAACGCTTCGCAAATTCCAAATTTTCTGATAAAAAACCGTAGCCAGGGTGAATAGCATCTGCCCCTGACTCTTTTGCAATACGCAAAATATCTTCTATATCTAAATAAGCATCAATCGGCTTCTTCCCATCCCCAACGAGATAAGCTTCATCTGCTTTATAGCGGTGATAAGAACCGCTATCTTCACGTGAATAAATCGCAACAGTGTGTATCTTCATTTCTGTACATGCACGGAACACGCGGATTGCAATCTCTCCGCGGTTCGCTACTAAAATTTTGTTTATTGACATAAACAAATTCCCCCTAAGCTTGTCGTTTTAAATGCTTGGATTTTACATTTTTTGAAATATTGGCGACAACACCTAACGCAATGGATAACAGTAGAATCGATGTCCCACCATAACTAATGAATGGAATCGGCACCCCTGTTAACGGAATCAGCCCTGCAAGTCCGCCAATATTGACGAATGTTTGAAGGCCAATCCATGTTGCCACACCTGTGCAAATCATACGAGCCATACTGTCTGAAGAACGAATACCAATGATTAAAATACGTGCGATTAAAAAGAATAACCCACCTAGGACAATCATGACGCCAATAATCCCAAGCTCTTCTGCAATAATCGGTACGATGAAATCCGTTTGGGGCTCTGGCAAATACCCGAGCTTTTGAACGGAATTCCCAAGACCTACACCTTTTAGACCACCTGCACCAATGGCATAATAACCGTTAACGATTTGATAGCCGTAGTTTTGCTCATCCTCAAACGGATTTAAAAATGCAGAAATACGACCAATACGCTTCCCACTGACAAATAGTTCTGGGAATTTTAATACCATTACGACAAAAATCGCCCCTAGTGCAAATAACGGTGCCGCAATGCGGAAAAAAGTCTTTGGTCGAATACCACTCGTTACGACAACAGACAATGCGATACAAAGTACCATCATCCCATTACCAAAATCAGGCTCGCCTAAAATAAGAATAACTGCGGCCCCTAACGCAAGAAACGGTGGTAAATAGCCTGCGGTGAAGCTATTTAATAATTTCTGTTCTTCTTTACGCTTTAAAATTCCAGCAAAGTAAATGATAAAGGCAAGCTTTGCAACTTCCGATGGTTGAACATTCATAAAGCCTAAACTAATCCAACTTTTTGCTCCCGAGTTCCCTGGCGCAACCCCAATAACTTTTACAAGAAGTAAAAGCGCAAATGTAACGAATAAAATAATCGTGTACCACTTCTTCTTCTTATAATGCTGATAAGGAATCGCCGTCACAACAAAAAATGCTGCGAAGGCAATCAATAGATTAATTAGTTGACGCACAAAATAATAATTTGGTGCTGCATGAAGCTTTTCAACTGCCCAAACCATGCTCGCACTATAAATCATAACAAGTCCAAACAAACATAGCAAAGTATATGTAACAAATAATGGATAATCGAAATTTTTAAAGATATTTTTTACCATTTTTTTCATTTTACCAACCCTCACTGACCAATTAAGCAAAAAAACTCAAACAAAGTGTTTGAGTTTTTCGTCTTATTTCTTCGTGAACGCATCATGTAACGCCGATAATTCCTTCTCTAATGAATCAAGAATTTCACGGCCTTTTTCGCGCTCTAAAAGACCCAATTTAACAGCAAAATCGATTTCTCGAGATAAGCCGAACATTTGAGTATCTAAAACTTCCTCGTACAATGGACACTGTGGCATTGTTAAGTTTTCCATTTGTACTCGAATAAGTTGTGCAATTTTATCCGCATCGGCAATTAGGAGTTCTAATGCCTTCTCCTGATACGAACTTTGAGATTTTGTATCCATGAGGACGCCCCCATTACCTGATATTTCTTATCGTTCTATCATATAGATTTTAGCTTTTACAATGGAAAAATGCAAGCATCTACTAGCAAATTTACGATTCAATCAAAATCTTTCCTCAACAATTAGAAAAAAGGTTATACTGTTAGGTGGAACGTTATGTCAAGGAGGCAACAACAATGGACACTATTATCCAAATTACAGGAAACGTCAATTTTGCGATTACACTCGATGCCAGCACATGGATTTTCGACGACCGTAAACTTGATTTAAACACATACTTTACAGCAGAACATATCGAGGTTGATCCCGATGAAAAATATGTGAAAGAAGCGAGCAAATTCTGGTCTCGCGAAATCATGGAAGGCGCCGTATTCCCTCCAACACTACAAACAGAAAAAAAATATTCGCACAAAGAAATGCGTACAGGTACTTTTGCAATGCCCGTAAGCTTATTCTTAAAAAATGCAGAGCCAAAAGCAGCAGCTTCTCAAGTCGCTTTTATCGATGTACAAGGTACTGAATACGTTTATTCATTAGATGAAGCGAATACATTGCTATTCAAATTTAGCCAAGATGGTAGCATGCTTGAAAATGGTCCTGTATACATCTTAGACGCCGATGGTAAAAACGAGCCAATTCAAGGAATCGTTCGCATCGACGTACGTTAGGAGGAAGTTACATGCGCGTACAATGCGTTATTTGTGATGAAATCCATGAAATTCCGGACTTTTCACCGGAAGCAAAAAAGTTACGCAATCGCCCAATTCATACCTATATGTGTGATGAGTGCTACGAGCGCGTAACGGAAAAAACATTAAAACGCCTTGAAACAGGTAATTTTGAATTCCGCCGTGGGAATCATAGCGTCGAAGAGGAGTTTTAATGCATAAAGAGGCTGTGACACACGTGTAACAACACCCTCTTATATGAGCATAAGAAAAAACGGAATCGCGCGGTGGCGCGGTTCCGTTTTTTCGTTGCGAACGCTAAAAAAAGGACAATAAAGTATTTTGTTCCATCCTCGTTTTTATGCAACAAAAAAGGTCTAGCAATTGCTAGACCCCTTTTTAACAAGACAAATTATTTATCTGACGCGCGGTGTTTTTTAGAAACTTTTTCACGTTCGTTTTTGTTTAAGATTTGTTTACGTAAACGAATAGATTCAGGAGTTACTTCTAAGTACTCATCTTCATCTAAGAATTCTAACGCTTCTTCAAGAGTTAGGATTTTTGGCGCTTTGATAACGTTTGTTTGGTCTTTGTTAGAAGAACGAACATTCGTTTTAGCTTTCATTTTCGTAATGTTTACAGTGATATCATTGTCACGAGTATTTTGACCAACAATCATACCTTCGTAAATTTCAGCACCTGGTTCTAAGAATAGAGTACCACGGTCTTCAATTTGCATCATACCGTAAGTAGTAGCTTTACCTGTTTCCATAGAAACTAAAGCACCGTTACGACGGCCACCTACACGGCCAGCTACTGCTGGTTTGTAAGAGTCGAATGTGTGGTTGATGATACCGAAACCTTTAGTTAGAGACATGAATTCAGTTGTGTAACCGATTAAGCCACGAGCAGGTACCATAAAGATTAAACGAACTTGACCAGTACCATCGTTGATCATATCAACCATTTCACCTTTACGTTCGTTTAATGATTCAATGATTGAACCTAGTGAATCTTCAGGAACGTCAATTTGAACGCGTTCTACTGGTTCACATTTCACGCCGTCGATTTCACGGATGATAACTTTTGGTTTAGAAACTTGTAGTTCGTAACCTTCACGACGCATATTTTCAACTAAGATTGAAAGGTGAAGTTCACCACGACCAGATACAGTCCATGCATCTGGAGAATCAGTTGGATCTACACGTAAAGATACGTCCGTTTGTAATTGTGCAGCTAAGCGTTCTTCAATTTTACGAGAAGTAACCCATTTACCTTCGCGACCTGCGAATGGAGAGTTATTTACTAAGAAGGTCATTTGAAGAGTTGGTTCGTCAATACGCATTGGTGGTAGTGGATCTACGTGGTCTTGTGGACACACAGTTTCACCAACGTTGATTTCTTCCATACCTGAAACGGCGATTAAATCACCAGATACAGCTTCTTGGATTTCTTCACGTTTTAAACCGAAGAAACCGAAGATTTTTGTTACACGGAAGTTTTTCGTTGTGCCATCTAATTTAGAAAGCGTTACCGATTGACCAACAGAGATTTTACCGCGGAATACACGGCCAATACCGATACGGCCTAAGAAGTCATTATAATCAAGTAATGCTACTTGGAATTGTAATGGTTCGTCGCGAGTATCTTCTGGTGCTGGAATGTGTTCGATAATTTTTTCGAATAAGCATTTCATGTTTTCTTCTTGGTTCGCTGGGTTTGGATCAAGAGATGCAGTACCGTTTACGCCTGAAGCGTATACTACTGGGAAGTCTAATTGATCTTCGTCTGCGCCAAGTTCGATTAATAAGTCTAATACTTCATCAACTACTTCTTCTGGACGAGCTGAATCTTTATCGACTTTGTTTACTACTACGATTGGTGTTAAGCCTTGTTCTAAAGCTTTTTTCAGTACGAAACGAGTTTGAGGCATACAACCTTCATATGCATCGACAACTAGTAATACGCCATCAACCATTTTTAAGATACGTTCTACTTCACCACCGAAATCGGCGTGTCCAGGTGTATCAAGGATGTTGATTTTTGTATCGCCATAGTGTACAGCAGTATTTTTAGCTAAGATTGTAATACCACGTTCACGTTCGATATCATTAGAGTCCATTGCGCGTTCTTCAACATGTTCGTTTGAACGGAATGTACCTGATTGTTTTAATAATTGGTCGACTAAAGTTGTTTTACCATGGTCGACGTGGGCAATAATTGCAATGTTTCTTAAATCTTCACGTAAGTTAGTCATTGTTCCACTCCACTTTTTTTTATTTCGAGTCCATAACTGTGTTATTATAGCACAACTCGTTCTATTTGGCGATTTTTTATGGCTCGTATCAATTTTTTTGTAGATTATAATTCGAAAACCTTGCGAAAAAACGTATTTCGTTCCACAATAAAGGAAGAATCCACAATTGGAGGTTTCACTAATAATGAATAAAGCAAAATTAGTTATGATGGTCCTAGCACTTGCAGGTGTTCTTTCTATGTGCTCAATTGGCGTCGCAGTTGCCGAGAAAAGCGTTTTCGGCACTATCCTAGGCATCGTGCTTGTAGTCGCAGTGTTCGGTTATGCATTTAGCTTAAAACGCAAATTCCGTGAACGCGGTCTACTATAATCTTTTAAAAAGATGCACATTCAAGCGAATGTGCATTTTTTTAATACATTATAGGTCGCCAACATTTTTCACAAGTTTTATAGTAGCACTGACAAGCCTTTTTATACAATAGAGTTGCTCAATTTTTTACAAAAAAATATAAAAGACAGCGCTGGTAATACTTACCAAACACGCTGTCTTTCCTTTATTTTAGCGTAATGTAATCGCCTACAAGTTCTTTATGAATGCTTGGATTTGCAACAATAAATGTATCCTGATTTAAAAGGTTTACGGCATTCAAATCGAGTGTTGATGAAACGGCACCGACCTCCTGCGCAATAATAATGCCCGCTGCAATGTCCCAAGGTGATAAACGGAAAGATAGATAGGCATCCATTCTCCCTGTTGCCACCGCAACGATTTCAAGCGTTGCTGAGCCAAGGGAACGCGTGCCACGTAATGTATGAATTAGCTTAATAATTCCTTCATGCTCAACACGTGGATTTGGTGTCGCCCATACAGCATTAATACCAACAATGGCTTCATTTAATGGCAAGGCTTCAAGGGGGCTTAGACGCTGCCCGTTCATGTATGCACCTTGTCCTTTTAGTGCAAAATAAAGCTCATCCGCTACAACATCATATATGTATCCTGCCTGTCCAACACCATCGACATAAATCGCAATCGAAATCGCAAAGTTACGACGTTGACGTACAAAATTCATCGTGCCATCAATCGGGTCAACCATCCAGACAACTCCTTCAAGCGATGAAATCTCTTCCTCTGCCATCCCTTCTTCACCTAAAATACGGAAAGATTCATCATACGCATGAATTTTTTTAACGATAAATGCTTCTGTTTCTTTATCAATATTCGTTACTAAATCATTGGCATCTGATTTCGTTTCGATGTACATCGTTTCAAAAAACGACTTACGAATTCGTTCCCCTGCCTCTTTAATGATTGTTAACGTATAGTCGTGCAAGGCCTGTCTATCCATCAACGCCACCCCTTCTCACTTTTTTCTTAGTATAACAAAAAAACACCCGCTACTCACTTCGATAGCTAGGTGTCTTATAGGTCAATTTTCAGACGAGTTTTAAGCCAGCGCATGCAGGGCCTCCAATTCTGAGTGGATTTCACTCAAGCGTGCCTTACTAGCCGCTATTTTTTGCTCGTCGTGGTCATTCATCGCATCAAATAACGTCGCTAATTCATAGTCTAACTCGAGCTTTAAGCCATTCACATATTTACGTTCATAATCCGTTTTACGTACAATATTCATAACTTGTTTCATCTTGATCATCTCCTTATTAATAGGCGGTCATCAAGAACTTTTTTAAGTTTTGCATGTTCTAAACGTTGCTAAGCTCTTGTACAAGAAATTTTCCCACATTTACTCTAAAATAAACATATAATTATTTTTGAAGGAGTTTTTTTATGACAACTGTTCAATGGACAACAAAAGATTTTGACGTTTTTACAATCGATGGTTTAGAACCTCGAATGGAAGCATTAATCGAGCAAATTCGCCCAAAATTTAATGAGCTTGGTGAGGAATTCTCACATTATTTCACCGTCGAGCTTGGCGAAGAATTTTTTGCGCATGTCGCAAAGCACGCACGTCGTACAGTCAACCCACCGCATGATAGCTGGGTGGCATTTGCGCCAAATAAACGCGGCTATAAAGCGATGCCTCATTTCCAAATTGGTTTATTTGAAAGCCATCTATTCATCAACTTAGCTGTGATTTACGAGACACCACAAAAAGATGCTATGGCTGCACGTCTTTTAGCGAAGCCAGAACTTTTTGATGCATTACCAGAGAATTTCTACGTTGCCGGTGATCATATGTCTCCTGTGACGCAAAATATTAGTGAAGCCATCGCAAATGGCGATGTAGAAAAATTATTAACACGTCTACAAAATGTGAAAAAAGGTGAATTCATCGTTGGGCGCACATTATCACGTGAGGAAACCGTCGCATTATTACCTAAAGCATTTCATCAAGTCGTAGAAGATACATTCAATGCTCTACTACCAATTTATAAAACCATGTTAAATCGTTAATAAATTATAAGCCGTAACACATTCTATTTTTCAATGTGTCACGGCTTTTTCATTTTTAAAAATACGTCATTCGCCCAAGAAGCGTCTTTTAGATACGACATATTTTTGAATATGTGTCATCTGTAAGACAGAAGCCTTAGTCAGTTATTAATTATGTATGCCCAAGTTCATTTTTCAAAAATGATTACTAAAACATGAACTGATTTTTATAAAATTTTAGTAAGCCTTATGTTCAAAAACGAACAAAAAATGCCCTTTAGAGATTCATTTTGAACGATTTGACGCTACACTGCTTTTTTTATCTTTCTCGCTGCCAGCTTCTTATTTCAAGCCGGAAAAATGATGAATCGGGTGAAAAATCGACCTCTAACGGTTATTTTTCACCCGCTTTTTTAGAATTGCTATGCAAAAGTATCGTATTTTTTTAAGATTTCTTTGCTAACTATTTGTCACGACGTTCTATTGAGCGCAAAAAAATGAAATTCAGTCAGCCTATTCACTTAGTGTTGTCGCTTAATGAAAAATATGTCGTATCCAAAACACGCTTTCTGGCATGATTAGCGATTTCTGATAACATAAAAAAATTCGACGTCGCATCAAAAAATGATGTGCGTCGAATTTTTTGTCGTTATTTACGTTTATTGCCTTTTGGTTCACCTTTAATAATCGCTTTTGCTGGTGCCTCTTTTGCTTTTTTCACAATTGTATAAGCGGTATAGCCACTATCTTTTTCAAATTCGCGACAATATGTTTTTTCTTCAGACATTGCCGGTACAATTTCTTTGAAGCGACGATACGTTGCAAGAACGACCTCGCGCTTTACGCCCGTTTCGTATGCTTTTTCAATTGCTTGGAAAAAAGCGATGACGTCGACGATTTCTTGTGATGACCATTCGAGTGAAAATGGATATGAATATTCCATAAAGTTCCCTACCTTTTTTAACGTTGTACCGCTATTGTACACGTTAAAATAGCAACCAAGCAACAAACGGACAAAGAACCGCACCTAAAATGGCACTCAGCGTCATCGATACCGAGCCAATCGAGAGCGTTTGCTCACCGTATTCTGTCAGCTTACTCACACCAATGCCATGCGAGGCACTCCCCATCGATACACCGCGACTAACAGGTGTATCAATGTTAAACAGTCGGTAACAAAGTGGGCCACAAATCGCGCCTACAATGCCGGCCACAATAACGAAAAATACCGTAAACTGTGGAATGCCACCAATCATCGCACTAATTTGTAGTGCCACTGGTGATGTAATGGATTTTGGTAAATAGCTAAGCATTACCGCATCCTCTAATTTCATAATCCACGCCATGAGTAGCACTGTCAGCATCCCAGCTAGCATTGCAACGCCTACACAACTTAAAATGATTTTTCGATTTTTCATAATCGTGTCCCACTGTGTATATAGTGGATAAGCCATCGCGACAACAGCTGGCCCGAGCAGCCAATTAATAAACTTGCCGCCTTCCATATACGTATCATACGGAATATGTGCCAGTGCGAGCACAACAATTAATACAATCGTCGATGTTAAAATCGGAAATAAAAATGAAATACCTGAACGCTTGTAGAGCCACGTCATCAACATAAAAATCCCAACTGTCAGTGCAATAAAACTAATCGCGACCATGTGCATTCCCCTCCATTTTCCGTGCAAGCTTACCGGTTAATACGAGCGTAATAAGCGTACTAATGGTCACAATCACAACGAGAATGACACCGTAGCCAGATAACAGCTCTGGATAATTCATAATACCAACTGTTGCCGGGATAAAGAGTAATGTCAAAATCGGCAGTAAAAAGCCCGCGCCCTCTTTGACAAATTTGGCGGGCATAATGCCACTTAGTAAGCACCCTAACAATAAAAGTAAGCCAATGATGCTCCCAGGTAACGGGATATGTAGCCACTCGACGAGTACCGTACCAATCCAACAAAATGCATACAGTACAAAAATTTGAATGATGATTTTTAAATATTTCATTTTCCCACCACCTTTTCCAACAATTGTATAATCAAACGATTGCACTCGTCAAAGGAAAATGAATAACATCTCATTTCAATGTAAAAAAAGAGGCTAGGATTTCCCTAACCTCTTTTTTAGAAATTAAATATCTTTGTTTTCGTGTGCACGATCTTTTTTCAGTAATTTAGATAGCAGTTCGTAAACAAGTGGTACGACGATTAATGTTAAGACCGTCGAACTAATTAAACCACCGATTACCGTAATCCCCATCCCTTTTGAAATAAGACCAGCGCCCTCGCCACCAATTGCTAGTGGCACTAATGCAGCAATCGTTGCAATGGCTGTCATCAGAATCGGACGTAGACGTGTCGCACCCGCTTCAAGAATCGCTTCTCGTAGTGATAAACCGTCATGTTCCATATGGATAATACGGTCGACCAGCACGATGGCGTTCGTGACAACGATACCGACGAGCATCAGTACCCCGATTAATGAAGATACACTGATTGTTTCACCAGCAATCCATAATGCGACAAGCGCACCGATTACAGTGAATGGTAATGAGAATAAAATCGAGAATGGTGCAAGACCTTCACCAAATGTTACAACAAGTACAAAGTAAACAATCGCAATCGCTGCCGCAATCGCAAGACCAAGTTGAGAGAATGTGCTTGCGATGTCTTCTGTGACACCACCAGCATCAATTGTCACACCGTTTGGTACATCGATTTTATCGATTTCTTTTTGTACAACTGAACCAACGCCAGAAATATCTTTATCCGTTACAGTAGCTGTTACTGTCGCATAATATTTACCGCCGCTACGTGTGATTTCTGTTTGCGTTTTGTCTTTTTTAACATCGACTACTTCGCTTAGTTTCACTTTTTCACCAGTTGGTGTTGTAATTTTTTCAGCTAATACTTTTTCAAATGTATCAGGACTTGTTGCCGCTGTTTTCAATTGAACATCGATTGTTTTACCGTCTTCTTTAATCGTTGTTAGTGTCGTTGCCTGCACATTTGGATTGATTGCCATTGCGATTTGGCTGGTAGTTAAACCAAGCTCATTGGCACGTTTTTGATTTACGACTAATGTTTTTTCATCATACTCTTCAGATAATGACGATTTCACATCTTTTAAATCGTTATTTTTTTTCATCACTGCTTCCATGTCTTTAATGACTGGGCGCATGTCCTCGATTGTATTACCGTGGACAGAGTATGATAATTCGCTATTTGATGAGCCCGTGAAGTTTTGTTCTTTCCATTCACCCGGTACATCAATTGCTTGGATTTTCTTCACTAATGCCGTTTTCTTATCCGCAAAATTTTCTGTGTCTGGGTCGTAAATGATGTATACTAAACCACCATTACCGCCGCCACCCATCATTGGGTTTGAGCCACCAATTGATGTTTGAATGGTCTCTACATCTGGTGCGTCTTTAATGATTTTTTCAGCTTTATCAATGTCTTTAATGACTTGATCGCGCGTTTGACCAGGTTCTGGTGTATACGTCACATAAGCCATTTTTTGTTCATCATCTGGTAGGAAGCTAAAGCCTACAAGTGGTGCTAGGAATAAGCTACCGACTAATAATGCAATGGCACCAATTGATGTTACCCATTTATGGTCTAAAATCCATTTTAAAGCACGTTTGTAGCCACGTGCCATTTTGCCATGCTCTTCTTTTTTATGCGCACGTTCAGCAGGCTCTTTATATAGTTCCTTTTTGAATAGTGAATGCGCAAGTACAGGAACGACGGTAATCGCTACAAGTAATGATGCGAATAACGCAAAGCCCATTGTAAGTGCGAATGGTAAGAATAATTCGCCGACCATACCGCCTACTAAACCGATTGGTAAGAATACCGCTACCGTTACGATTGTTGACGCTAGAATTGGGCGGAACATTTCAAGTGTTGCCGAACGGATTAATGCACGACCACTTAATTTTTCATCTTTTGAATACAGACGACGATAAATATTTTCGACGACGACAATTGAGTCATCAATAACCCGACCGATGGCAACGGTCATTGCACCAAGCGTCATCATATTTAGCGTAATATCCATCTCTTTTAAGAAGATAACCGCGATTAATAATGACAATGGAATCGAGATAATCGAAATAATTGTTGAACGGATGTTACGCAGGAATAGCATAATAATAACTACGGCTGCTAATGCCCCAAACAACGCTTTTTCAAGCATTGTGTTCACTGATTTTTCGATTGGGTCCCCTTGGTCTAAGGTAACGTCGATTTTGACATCTGGATTTTCTTTTTCAAATGCTTTTGCTGCGTCTTTCACTTCTTGCACAACATCAACTGTGTTAGCATCTTGTGCTTTTACGACTTGAACAGCAATCGCATCTTTCCCGTTTGTACGTGAAACCGACTCTACTTCACCAACTAATTCCATTTTCGCAATGTCTTTTAGTTTTACAGTAGATGGTTTTGCTGCCTCAGCTTGAGCTGCTGCCGCTTGTGCTTGGTCCGCACCAGCCGCTTGTTGCGCTTGACCTTGAGAAGCCGCTTGTGCTGCGCTAGCTTGTGTAGAAGCTGCGCTTTGCTGTACAGGAATTTCTAAGTTTTTCAATTTCTTTAATGTTGTCATTTTACCGTCGACAACAACTGATTGCTCGGAATCTTTAAATTCAAACATACCTAGTGGCGCTGTCGTATCCATCGCTTGGATAAATTGCTTCACAGAATCCTCTGTTAAGCCATTCGCCGCTAATTTTTTGTCATCAAACTCAAGCTCTACTTTCTTCACTTGTTGACCTGATAATGACACCGAAGAAACGCCATCTAATTGTTCCATTTTTGGCTGTAAATAATCTTCTGCTGTTTTTGTTAATTCGGTAATATCTTGATCTGTTGAAGACACACTAAGTGCCACAACGGGGAATGCATTTAATGATAAACGGTCAATCGTTGGACTTTCCGCTGTCTCAGGCAGTTCGACCTTTTCTAATGCTTCCTTGATGTTTTGGCGCGCCTCTTTCATATCCGTACTGTAGTCGAATTCTACTTGGATATTCGACATATTTGAATAAGAAGTAGACTGAACTGTTTTCACGCCTTCTAAGTTTGCTACAGCTTTTTCATAGGGGGTCGATATATCTTCCTCCACTTGTTCTGGAGTAGCACCCGGATAAACTGTCGCTACCGAAATAATTGGTACCGAAATATCCGGAATCGATTCACTCTTCATATTTAGACCTGAATAAACGCCTGCACATGCTAGAATAATCGTCATGAGCCATACTGCTAGCTTATTTTTCAGGACAAATTTGACAAAGCCATTCAAAGTAAAACACCGCCTCTTTCACATAATTGACTAAGCGGTCATCATTCATTATAATAATGACCAGATAGTCATTACTTTAATAGTAATGACCGTATAGTCAAAAGTCAATTTTAAAGGGAGGTTGCTACGACCATGTCGAAAAAAGAGCTGATTATCCAAAAATCAAAAGAATTATTCTCGACAAAAGGGATCGAACAAACTTCCATCGAAGATATTACAAAAGCTTGTAAAATATCAAAAGGTGCCTTTTATTTGTCATTCAAATCAAAGGATGCATTGATGCTTGCGATTGTCGATAGTATTATTCGTGAGGTCATTGTTCATATCCAACAATTAAATGATGAAGAGATTTCTTCGCATGAACGGCTTGAGCGATACTGTGCTTATAATTTTTCAATATTAGAACAGCATGCCCCACTTGTTATTATGTATTTACAAAATCAACCTATTTCAAACGATGATTTATTGGCCCATATTTCGCAGTTTGGGCTACAGATTGAAAAATATGTTTTAATTTTTTTAGAGGATGCCTATCCGTTCGTACCGAAAGAAAAAGTATATGATTTAGCAATTTATTTAAACGGACTCATTAAAGGCTTCGGTGAATTTTTCTTTAATAAGCAAATTCCGTATCAATTTGCTGACGTGGCGTCGCATATTATGCACTGTCTAGATGCTCTAGCACAGGCAGAACTAGCCGTTTTTGTGAACGCGGAATTATATGAAAGTAATCGTAAATCCCCCTTCCACTTTAAGCCTGAGGAAATGACGATCATCGAATTAGAAGAAATTGAGCGCTGCCTTGTCTTATATGATGACCACCCATTTTATAAGGAGACCTTACTTGTATTAAAAGAGGAATTACAGCGCGACGAGCCGCGTAAAGCTCTGTTAGCAGGCATGACGAATAATTTAATGCAGGAAAAAGAATTACAATGGCTCGCTACCCTACTTAAACAAACACTTTAAAAAAAGAGAAATCGCGCAATTGCACGATTTCTCTTTTTTAGTTAACTGCGTACTTTTTTAAACACTGTGTACCCAAAACCAACAGCAACAATTAGTAACCAGACTAATAGAATACCTGTGTTTTGGAATTTAGCTGTTAAAAACGTTACGACAAATGTTACCACCGCAATGATGATAAACATAAGCCATAGTTTGCCTGTATTCACAAAATCTCCCCCTATAATGAAGGTGCCTTCCCACCATCAATATTGACGGCAGTACCTGACACGTATGAGGCCGCATCTGAAACGAGGAAGGTAATGACATTTGCTGCCTCTTCCGTTTTTCCAATACGTCCTAAAGGAATGTCTTCGCCCATTTTAGCAGAAAATTCGTCCCACGTTAACGATGGATGCGATTGTTTCCAAATTTGTTCGATTTGTGCGCTACGAATGAGCCCAATGCACACCGTATTGACACGAATATTATATTTTCCTAAGTCCTTGCTCGCTGCATTGACAAGCGCCTGTCCTGCAGCACGACTCATCGACGTTGGAAGAGAGTTTGCACCTGGGGTTTTGCCGGCGATAGCGGTGACATTCACAATCGCTCCGCCACGTGTTTTCATATGCGGCAAGGCCATACGCATCGTATAAATGGCAGCGAATACTTTTAGTGCGACATCTTGCTCCCAAAGCTCCTCTGACACATCATCAAAAGCCTTTGCAGCCGCGGTACCTGCATTATTGATCAAAATATCGAGCTGTCCAAAATGCGTTACCGTTTCTGCGACAAAGCGCGCACAATCTGCCTTATTTGTCATATCTGCAACAACGGTAAACACCTCTTGACCTGTTTCATTGAAAAGATAACGTTTCGCTTTTTCAAGACCTGCTGCATCGCGCGCACAAATGGCCACGCGTACACCTTCTTGTGATAACTGTAGTGCGGTTTGAAGTCCAATGCCTTTACTGCCACCTGTAATCATGGCGACCTTACCAGCTAAACCTAGTTGCATAACAGTCTCCTCCTTCGTTTCCTATTATTATAGCAAATGAACATGGAGAAGTTGTGAAGGAACCTTGTAGGAACTACGACGAAATCATGCGGACGGCTGAACAAATGCCCATAATTTTTCAGCAACTTCCTGTGCATAGTCCTCTGCACGAACCGTACTGCCTATATCCCAGTCTGCATACGCACCATACATACCCCAGCTCAGCACAATGGCATCGAGCTTTTGCCCATGCAGTAAATTGGCAAAAATACGCTCTAGTTGGCCCTTCACTTTTTCCTCAATCATTTGTGTAAACGTATTATACCCTCGTCTACAGTGTGTATTCATCGATTCATGAATCTCTACAATTGATAAAAACATGCGCTTCATTAAATCCGTACTCAGCTGCTCCTGGCATGTGAAATACGTTTTCATGACGGCACCTGTTTGTTCCGTTAATACACTATCTAATAGCTCATACTTATCAACAAAATGTGCATAAAACGTCGCGCGATTAATCGTCGCAAGCTCTGTGATGTCCTTCACCGAGATTTGGTCAAAATTTTTCATTTTAATTAATTGATTAAAAGCATCAATAATGAGCTGGCGTGTACGAATCGCACGTGGGTCGGTTGTTTGCGTTGTCATAATCGTCATCCTTTCAGCAACAATTTTTCAAAAGTGTTGTGTAAGCGACAAAATTTGGTAATTGTTTATTGTAGCATTTGCCACTTCGCTTTATAGTATAACTATACAACAGCTGTTGCTTATAAAACAACTGTTTGAAACATTCAAGGGAGGCAATCACTATGTTACCAATTCATACAATTCAATCAATCACATTACAACGTGGAGACGGCCGTAATTTACGCTATGTTTTGCAATTACGCGACCCAATGGACAATGATCCATTCATCATCTTAGCAGATGACAAATTTGCGCATAACACGTTTGCCGATCACCCACATAAAGGGATGCAAACAGTGACATACGTTTTAGAAGGCAGCTTAACACATTATGATAGTAAAACAGGCGGCGGTGGTAGATTAGCAGAAGGCGACTTCCAAATTATGACCGCAGGACGTGGCATTATTCATAATGAAAATCCAGACCCAGGCAAAGAAGTTCGCGTGCTACAACTTTGGGTGAATCTTTCATCTGACAATAAAAAACAACCAAGTAACTATCAAGACTTACCACATGACAACGCACCCGTAAAAGCAATTGATGGCGGTCAAGTAACGGTCTTTGCTGGTGACGTGGATGGCACTACTTCTCCACTTGCGTTATTAACACCATTTGTCTTTGCAGAAGTAAAACTTGAAAAAGGTGCTCGCTACGAGTTCCCTGTTAATGCCGGCTTTAATACGTATTTATACGGACTTGATGGTGAATTCAGTATTAACGGCGAAGCATTAAAAGCATTTGATACGGTTCACTTTGATATCACTAAAAATGAGGATGTCATTGTCATCGAAGCAACAGAAGATGCAACGATTGTCGTCTTTAGCGGCGAGCCAATTAAAGAGCCAGTCATCGCCCAAGGTCCATTCGTTATGAACACACAGGAAGAAATAAATGAAGCATTTGCAAGCTATCGCAACGGGACGTTTTTAGAAGGCGTACCTTACTAGGAGGAAATGAAAATGAAAATTGAATTTTATGCAGATTTTACTTGTCCATTTAGCTATATGGGAAAACGTCGTTTAGATGAGGTCATCGAAGCAAGTGACGAGCCGATTGAGTTTGAATTGAAAGCATTCCAGCTAACACCGGAGGCACCAACTGAAAATACGATGCGTACCGTTGATTTATTAGCGAAAAAATTCGGCAAAACACCAGCGGAAACAATGGCAACAACTGCACGCCTTCGTGACCAAGCCGCCCAGGAATACGGTCTTGAATACAATTACGACACGATGCTTGCACCAAATACGAAAAATGCACATCGCCTTGCAAAATGGAGTGCACAGTTCGGCAAAGCACAAGATATGACAGAGCGCTTCTTCGCTGCGATTTTCACACGCGGCTTAGATTTAAATAAAGAAAGTGATTTACTACAAATTGTCGAAGAAGCAGGTCTTGATGTCGCTGCTGCAAAAGAAGTACTTCATTCAGATGCCTATGCACAAGAAGTTGATGCAGACCGCCAAGAAGCTGCACAAAATGGTATTCGCAGTGTGCCGAGCTATGTATTCGACAATAAACTTGTAACAGGTGCTCAACCACTTTCTGTATTCTTACAAGCCATTAAAGCATAATAAAAAAACACTTCCGATATGGAGGTGTTTTTTTATTGGGTTACATGTGATGAGGAACTGATTCATGCTAAAGCCTCCTTGCTCGTAAGCTCACTACTCGTTGTAGCATCTTCTTCCGGTATGCCACTCGCATGAACTTTACCAAAATCCACGTATTAGATAGTAGTTGAACGGATTGCACTTTAAGTTAAATTTCATGTCCGTTCAAACGCTCTTTTCATTAACACAAAAAGCCCCCGACCAGAGTCGAGGGCTTTTACTTAGTTAAAATTATTTTTTACCTAAGATATGGATTGGGTTACCAAGTGCTACTTCTGCAGCTTCCATAGTGATTTCACCTAAAGTTGGGTGAGCGTGGATTGTCATCGCGATATCTTCTAGCGTCATGCCGCCTTCAATAGCAGTTGCCATTTCAGCGATCATATCAGAAGCACCAACACCAACAATTTGAGCACCGATTAATAAGCCATCTTCTTTACGACCTACTAATTTTACGAAGCCTTCCGTTTCGTTAAGTGCTAACGCACGACCGTTTGCGCCGAATGGGAATTTACCTGTTACAACTTCGAAGCCTTCAGCTTTCGCTTCTTCTTCGTTTAAGCCAACAGTTGCCATTTCAGGATCTGTGAAGCAAACAGCAGGAATTGCTAAGTAATCTACGATTGATGTTTCGCCAGCGATTGCTTCAGCAGCAACTTTACCTTCGTAAGATGCTTTGTGAGCTAATTGTAAGCCAGGTACGATATCACCGATAGCATAAATGTTTGGTACTGATGTACGACCTTGGTTATCAACTTTTAATAAACCGCGTTCGCCGAATTCGATACCCGCTTCTTCAAGACCCATTTCGTCAGTGTTTGGACGACGACCTACAGTTACTAATACATAATCAGCTTCAACAGATTTTGCTTCGCCGTTTACTTCGTAGTTTACTGTAACGCCAGTTTCTGTTTCTTCAACGCCTTGTGCAAGAGCGCCAACTTCAACAGTAACACCTTTCTTTTTAAGGCCTTTTTTCACGATTTGAGTCATCGCTTTTTCGAAACCAGCTAAGATGTCTTTGCCGCCTTCAAGGATTGTTACTTCAGAACCTAGGTTAGCGTATGCTGAACCAAGCTCAGTACCGATGTAACCACCACCGATTACTACTAGTTTACCTGGTAGTTCAGTAAGGTTAAGAGCACCTGTAGAGTTAAGAACACGTTTAGAGAATTTGAACGTTGGGATTTCAACTGGACGTGAACCTGTAGCAAGGATTAAGTTTTTGAAGTTATAGTGTTGTGAACCAGTTTCAGTTGCAACTGTTAATGAGTTAGCAGAGTTTAAATAAGCTTCACCCATAACTACTTCGATACCGTTACCTTTTAATAAACCAGACACACCGCCTGTTAATTTCTTAACAACGCTTTCTTTGAATGCTTGTGCTTTAGCGAAGTCAAGTTGTACTTCTGGCA
Organism: Kurthia sp. Dielmo; assembly: GCF_000307285.2. Classification (NCBI taxonomy): domain Bacteria; kingdom Bacillati; phylum Bacillota; class Bacilli; order Caryophanales; family Caryophanaceae; genus Kurthia; species Kurthia sp. Dielmo. The sequence continues at coordinate 416,581 of NZ_HE578956.1, read as the reverse complement.
CGACAACACCCATGTCTGCTGATTCTTTAGCATGTACATAGCGGTGACCTACAGAGATCATTGCTTTAGATGGGATACAACCTACGTTTAAGCAAACGCCACCTACATATTCTTTTTCAATAACTGTTACTTTTTGTCCTAGTTGTGCTGCGCGAATCGCTGCAACATACCCACCAGGGCCTGCACCAATTACAATTGTGTCTGTTTCGATTGGGAAATCTCCTACTACCATTTGTTTTACGCCTCCATTAATAATAATTCAGGATCGCTCAATAAGCGTTTGATTAGATTCATAGCATTTTGAGCTGTAACCCCGTCAATCATGCGATGATCGAAGCTCAATGATAATGCTAACACAGGTGCTGCTACAATTTCACCATCTTTGATAACTGGTTTTTCCGCAATGCGGCCAACACCAAGAATAGCAACTTCGGGATGGTTGATTACCGGAGTAAACCATTGACCACCTGCAGAACCGATATTAGAAATTGAGCATGATGCACCTTTCATCTCATTCGATGCTAGTTTACCATTTCTCGCTTTGTCTGCCAATTCGTTAATTTCATTTGAAATAGCGAAAACAGATTTGCGATCCGCATTTTTTACGACCGGAACGAGTAAGCCACGCTCTGTGTCTGCTGCGATACCTATATTATAATAATGTTTCGTAATAATTTCCTCTGTTTCGTCATCAAACGAGCAATTTAATGCCGGGAATTCGCGTAAAGCGCTCACAAGGGCTTTAACCACATAAGGAAGGTATGTTAACTTAATTCCTTTTTCTGCCGCTACTGCTTTAAATTTCTTGCGGTGTGCAACAAGTTCTGTCACATCGACTTCATCCATTAATGTTACATGCGGTGCTGTATGTTTTGAGTTAACCATTGCTTTTGCGATAACGCGACGCATCGCTGAAATTTTCTCGCGTGTTTCTGGGAATTCACCTTCTGAAACAACTGGTGCTTGTTTTGTTTCCGTAGCTGGTGCTTCGGTTGTTACTGCTTCTTCAGCTGGTGCTTCGGCTGCTTGTTGACCACCATTTTTAAATGCTTCGATATCTTCTTTTAACACGCGACCGTTTTTGCCAGAGCCTGTTACTTGTGTGATATCAACGTCGTTTTGACGCGCAAATTTACGAACAGAAGGCATTGCGATAACGCGGTTTGTGCCAGCAGGTTTTACAGTTTCTGCTTCAGATGCTTCTTTAGAAACTTCTTTCTTCGGTGCTTCTTCTTTTGGCGCTTCTTCTGTTTTTGGTGCTGCTTGTTCAGCTGATTGTTGAACTTGCTCTTCCGTTGCTTCCTCGTCATCTTTATGACCGTGAAGCTCTAAATCTTCATATCCTGGTGCGTCAATTTCAAGTAAAACCGTACCTACTGTTGTTAGTGTACCTTCTTCTACAAGAACTTTTTCGATTGTACCTTCTACTGGAGATGGGATTTCTACGACTGCCTTGTCGTTTTGTACTTCGGCTAAGATTGTATCCTCTTCGATTTTGTCTCCTGGTTTAACGAACCATTTAACGATTTCTCCCTCGTGAATACCTTCACCGATGTCTGGTAAGCGGAATTTATATGACATGTGCAATTCACCCTCCTAATATCTATTTTCAAAAAACGTTTATTTTCATGATAAGAGAGAAGCATTTACACAATTTGCGCAAATGCTCTCTTTAATTTTATTAGAATTCTAAAACTTTTTTAGCTGTAGCTAACACATCTTTGTAGTTTGGTAACCAAACTGACTCAGCTTGTGGGAATGGATAGATTGTGTCAGGTGCTGCGACACGTAGTACAGGTGCTTCTAATGAAAGAATGGCACGTTCGTTAATTTCAGCAATTACTTGTGCTGCGACACCTGCTTGTTTTTGTGCTTCTTGTACAACGATTGCGCGGTTTGTTTTTTCAACAGATGCCACGATTGTTTCAATATCAAGTGGTTGAATCGTACGTAAATCGATTACTTCTACTGAGTGACCTTCTTTTTCTAACTCTTCTGCCGCTTTTAATGATTCGTGAACCATTGCGCCGTAAGTGATGATTGAAAGGTCTGTACCTTCGCGTTTCACATCTGCTTTACCAAGCTCGATTGTGTATGATTCTTCCGGCACTTCTTCACGGAATGAACGGTATAATTTTAAATGCTCTAAAAATACAACAGGGTCATTGTCGCGAATTGAAGCGATTAATAAACCTTTTGCATCGTATGGTGTTGAGGGTACAACTACTTTAATACCTGGTTGTTGTGCAATTAAACCTTCTAAACTATCTGAGTGCATTTCTGGTGTATGCACGCCGCCACCGAATGGCGAACGGATTGTTACAGGTGCGCTTAAGTTACCACCTGAACGGTAACGTAAACGCGCTAATTGACCAGAGATTGAATCCATTACTTCATATACGAAGCCAAAGAATTGAATTTCAGGAACAGGACGGAAGCCTTCAAGTGCTAAACCGATTGCTAAACCACCAATACCTGATTCTGCAAGTGGTGTATCGAATACGCGACCCTCGCCGAATTCTTTTTGTAAACCTTCAGTAGCTCGGAATACACCGCCGTTTACGCCGACGTCTTCACCGAATACTAATACGTTTTCGTCGTCTTTTAACTCACAACGTAGAGCATCTGTAATTGCTTGAATCATTGTCATTTGTGCCATCGGTTATTTCGACTCCTTCTCTGCGTAAATTTCATATTGTTCTTTTAAGTTAGCAGGCATGCTGTTTTCATCATGCATGATTGAAATTAAGTCTGTTACTTTTTGTTTTGGAACACTATCTGCTTCTTTAATTGCTGCTTTGATTTGCTCTTTCGCATCTTCAATAACAGCCTCTTCTTTTGATTGATCCCATAAGCCTTTTGCTTCTAGGTATTTGCGGAAACGGATGATTGGGTCTTTTTTGCCCCATTCTTCATCTGTTTCAGAAGTACGGTAACGAGTTGGATCATCACCAGCCATTGTATGTGGGCCGTAACGGTAACATACTGTTTCGATTAATGATGGGCCTTCGCCTCTTACTGCGCGTTCGCGCGCTTCTTTCGTTGCCATGTACACCGCTAATGGGTCCATACCGTCAACTTGGATGCTTGGAATACCAGCTGCAATCCCTTTTTGCGCTAATGTTTTCGCACCTGTTTGTAAGTGACGAGGTGTTGAAATCGCAAATTGGTTGTTTTGGATAATGAATACAGCAGGTGATTTGAATGCACTTGCAAAGTTAATTCCTTCGTAGAAGTCCCCTTGTGAAGAACCGCCATCGCCTGTGTATGTTACAGCAATTGCTTCTTTACCACGTTTTTGTAAGCCTAATGCCACACCAGCAGTTTGTACATATTGTGCACCAATAATGATTTGTGGTGATAATACGTTTACGCCCTCAGGTGATTGACCGCCTGCAAAGTGACCGCGTGACCATAAGAATGCTTGTGATAATGGAACACCGTGCCAAACGATTTGTGGTACGTCACGGTAGCCTGGTAAAATCCAGTCCGCTTTCTCTAATGCGTAGTGAGAAGCGATTTGTGATGCTTCTTGACCTGCTGTTGGTGCGTAGAATCCTAGGCGACCTTGGCGGTTTAATGAGATTGAGCGTTGGTCTAAAATACGCGTGAAGACCATACGGCGCATTAATTCGACTAATTTTTCATCTGATAGTTGTGGATCTAAATCCGGACTAACGATTTCCCCTTCTTCGTTCAAAATTTGAACCATTTCAAACTTTTCTTCGATTTCTTGTAAGTTTTTTACGGCATCGAAAATTGATTTGTTTGCTGACATTCTCTCACATCTCCTTTGAAACTGTATTATATTTAATGTTGTTTTTTATTAGTACAACTAATTCATGAACTTAGTATACATAATAGAATTTCGTTCGTCAATCATATAGTTAGCTTGATTTTTAAACTTTTTTCTTACTACACCATTAAAAAATCGTCTGTGCTGTATTACATTAATTTATAATACTGTATTATATCAGGGTCATTTTTTGTCCCAAAAATGGTAATACAGCATTAGTACACATTTCACGAAGCTTCCGTTATTGCACGATACGCTTAGTCATGTATACTAAAAACATAGCGAAACGAAAGGAAGAACTGAACGATGATTTTAATGAAAGACATTATTCGCGAAGGTCACCCGACTTTACGTGAAAAAGCTACAGAATTAGCATTCCCTCTTACAAACGACGAAAAACAATTAGGCGAAGACTTATTACAATTCCTTATTAATAGTCAGGACCCTGAATTAATGGAAAAATACGATTTACGCTCGGGTATCGGCATTGCCGCCCCACAAGTAAATGTTAGTAAACGTATTTTTGCACTTCATCTACCAGATGATAAAGGTAACTTAATTAGCATGGTTGTTGTAAATCCAAAAATCGTTAGTCATTCAGTGGAAAAAGCGTATTTGCCAACTGGTGAGGGCTGTCTATCTGTTGACCGCGAAGTACCAGGCTATGTACCTCGCCCACAACGTATTACAGCGAAATTTTTTGATTTAGATGGTAATGAACATAAAATGCGTCTTAAAAATTTACCAGCGATCGCATTCCAGCACGAATTAGATCACTTAAATGGTGTGATGTTCTATGACCATATCAACAAAGAAAATCCATTCTTTGAAGCACAAGATTCACATCCACTTGATTAAGTTTTATCTATATAAAAGGAGGACACCTACAATAGGCGTCCTCCTTTTTTTAAATTAATCCAATTTTTTTCATCGCTTTTGATAAGCCATCATGGTCGACATGGTCCGTCACAAATGTTGCGGCGCGCTTTGCTTCGTCTACACCGTTGCCCATCGCCACACTAATGCCACGCTCTGAAAAGGCCTCAAGCATTTCTTTATCATTTAAGCCGTCACCAAAAACGACGACATCTTTTGCTTCAAAATCTGTATGTTTTAAAAACTGCTCAATGCCATACGCCTTTGAAACGCCTTTATTAATAACATCTAATGAATATTCGTGCCAGCGGATAAAATGCAGCTCAGGAAACGCCTTACGATAATCTGCTTCAACCGCCGCATCACCGTAAAGTAAAATTTGATAAATTGGTTTTAGGCTATACGCTTTTGGTGCTACAGTCGGCATCGGATAAAATAATGAATCCATGCTAACTTGTACTTCATGCGTATTAATAGTAGAAGACATTTTTTCGTCGTCTAAAAAGACAAGCGGACTATCTTCTTTATACGCCATGTCCACCATGCGCTCCATCGTTTCAAGCGGCAGTGGACTTCCTGAAATTAATTTTCCTTTGTATACAACATACTGTCCATTAAAACTCACATACGAATCTACAGCGAGCTCTTTCGCTACTTCTTCTAAAAAGTAAGGTGAGCGACCCGTTGCAATCGCCACCTCATGACCATTCGCACGTGCTGCATCAATTGCCTCACGCGTTGCTTGTGGTAGCTCCTTGTTTGAATTGTATAGTGTTCCGTCGATATCAAAAAATAAAATTTTCTTTTCCATCTGGCACGCTCCTTCTATGTCGATATGCTCTTTACATCAAAAAAATTTTTCTGTAAAATATTTTACTGAATTATTAGCACAAAATGGCTAATAAAATTGAGCAAACGTTTCATGCGCCCTGGCCATTTTTATGGAGGGCTTTTCTTTATTTTAAAGGACTAACATGATAATATAAAGGAAATGCAATTATTTTGAACGTATTAAAGGAGACAATAACACAATGATTTACAAAGTTTATTACCAAGAAAACAAGCTTGAGGTACCAGTTCGCGAAAATACTAAAAGCCTATATCTTGAAGCGGTTGACGTGCGTGAAGTACGTGAAAAACTTCAAGATCGTAACTACAACATCGAATTAATTCAATTGCTTGAAGGTAACTACCTAGAATATGAACAAGCAAGTGAAAACTACCGTTTGGAGAAATTTGACTAGATGAAATTTGTCAAAAACGACCAAACTGCTGTTTTCGCACTCGGCGGACTGGGCGAAATCGGCAAAAATACGTATGCAATTCAATTCCAAGATGAAATTATCTTAATTGATGCAGGAATTAAATTCCCAGAAGATGATCTTCTAGGAATCGATTATGTAATCCCTGATTACACGTATCTAAAACGCAATGTAGACAAAATCAAAGGTTTATTCGTAACACATGGCCACGAAGATCACATCGGTGGTATTCCTTATTTATTACGCCAAATTAACATTCCTGTTTATGGTGGTAAATTAGCACTTGGTCTTTTACGTAACAAACTTGATGAGCATGGTCTACTACGCACAACAAAATTAATTGAAGTGGCAGAGGAAGATGTGATTAAATTCCGTAAAACATCGGTTAGCTTCTTCCGCACAACGCACAGTATTCCAGACGCATTAGGTGTTGTTGTTAAAACACCGCCTGGTAATATCGTGCATACAGGTGACTTCAAGTTTGACTTTACGCCAGTTGGCGAACCTGCTAACTTAACAAAAATGGCTGAAATCGGGAAAGAAGGCGTTCTTTGCCTACTATCTGATAGTACGAATGCTGAACGTCCTGAATTCACCATGTCTGAACGTAAAGTTGGCGAGTCAATTGACGAAATCTTACGTAAAGTAGAAGGTCGTATTATCTTTGCGACATTCGCATCAAATATTCACCGCTTAAAACAAGTAACAGATGCTGCTGCAGCTCACGGTCGTAAAGTTGCAGTATTTGGTCGTAGTATGGACAACGCGATTACAATCGGTCGCGAACTTGGCTATATTACAGCACCAAAAGAAACATTTGTTGATGCGCAAACAATTAACCGTTTGCCAGCGAACGAAGTCATGATTTTATGTACGGGTTCGCAAGGTGAGCCAATGGCAGCACTTTCTCGTATTGCTAATGGTACGCACCGCCAAATCCAAATCCAACCAGATGATACAGTCGTATTCTCTTCTTCACCAATTCCAGGGAATACAACAAGCGTGAACAAAATCATCAACCTGCTATTCCGTGCAGGCGCTGACGTTATTCACGGTGCGATTAATAATATCCACACATCTGGTCACGGCTCTCAACAAGAGCAAAAATTAATGCTTCGCCTAATCAAACCTAAATTCTTCATGCCAATCCATGGTGAATACCGCATGCAAAGCATGCACAAACAATTAGGAATTGATTGTGATGTTCCTGAAGATAATATCTTCGTTATGGAAAACGGTGAAGTATTAGCATTAAGCTCAGACTCTGCACATGTTGCAGGTCGTATTCCATCAGGTGATGTATACATCGATGGTAACGGTATCGGTGATATCGGTAACATCGTTTTACGTGACCGTCGCATTCTTTCAGAAGAAGGCTTAGTTATCGTTGTTGTAAGCATCGATATGGAAACAAAACGCCTTGTGTCTGGTCCTGACATTATTTCACGTGGTTTCGTTTACATGCGTGAATCAGGTTCAATGATTAATGAGGCGCAGCAAATGCTGAACCGCAACTTGCAACAATCACTGCAAGATAAATCACCACAATGGTCTGAACTTAAAAACGAAATTACGGATATCTTAACACCGTACTTATTCGAAAAAACAAAACGTCGTCCAATGGTCTTACCGATCATCATGGAAGTCTGATTATAATAAAAAGGCTTGGAATATAGATTCCAAGCCTTTTTTGTTGCGAAAAAACTTATAATTATTCCTTATTTTTCAAATTAATCCTGTATATCTTCCTTATTTGATTCACAGTTATTTCACCTAATATTTTCCATGATATTATAGTACAGTAGGAAATATCAAATTAGAAAGGACTTATCCTATGCTTTCCGCTAGTTTTTATTATTTTAAAAATTTAACACGCTCGGCACTATTATATGTGATGCTTCTCTGCATTGCTGGTTTGCTCTATTCCATGTGGTCAACAGCATCATTAGACGACACCTTTATAACTTATTTTTATTATGGCTTTATTGTCGTCAATCTTTATTTCTTACTAGCCGCTACCTTATTAATGAGCAAGCCAAGCGCTATACAACAATTTTTAGAACGTAGCATCGTACAAAAACAATGTGCCATTTTAGGGGCCTTATTCATTATCAACCTATTGATGGGCATTGGCATTTCCATTATCCTACTGACTCTAGGACAGCAAGTTACGCCAAGTCATCTACTTCATTTCGCCATTATTTTTACATTATCTAATTTATTAGCGGCAACCATTGGCTCCTTCTTCAGTGCTTTATTACCACGTATTGCAGCACTACTTATCGCACTGCTCGTCTATGCCTTCTTTATTTGGCATTCCCTGCAAAATGAATATATGATCAGCGCATTTGAACGCATGTTGACAATTTATGATGATTCTATGATGCGTTGGGAGAATCTTTTAATAGGCGAGGTATTTGATACCTCTTATATTATCGATAAACTAGGCATTGTCTTACTTATCGTAATGGTCATCAGCTTGCTTGGCTGTCTAAAAGCTATATTTAAAAAATGGCAGCTGCTAGGTGGCTTGCTCGTTATTTTAAGTCTAGCTTGCCTCTGTGGATTACTGTCGATGTCAGATAAGCAGGCACAATTTTCCGATGACTATACGCCAACGAAAAAATTCGCGACGTACTATACGATTACGGATTATACAATGAACGTCAATCTACAAAAAGGGATTCAAAATGATGTAACCTTACAAATTACAGCCAAAAAAGATGCAGCAAAAATCCCGCTACAATTATCCCGTTACTTAACAGTGGATACCGTGACAGTTGATGGACAAGCGGTTCCCTATCATACATCACATGACCATCTTATTATTGAACACACACTGAAACAACAGCAACACGCAATCGTAGCGATTACATATCACGGCCACTTACATGCCAAGGATGATTTCGGTGTCCCTATTGTCTATACAAATGACGCCATTAATTTATTAGGTGCGCATTTTGCATGGTATCCACAAAACAATCAAAAAACAGCATTTCATTACAAGGTGACAGCTTCAAATACTACAGCACCACTTTACACAAACTTACATCAGGTGAACACGCACCACTACGAGGGCAAGAGTAATGTTTTTTCATTCGTCTCCTCACCACAATATAAACGACAAAGCTATCAAGGCATCGACTATATTGTACCGAAAAAATATGATGTCAAACTTTATGCCAAATCGATAAAAGCGCTGGTGAAAGAAAGTCCTGGCACTAACGCACATTATCAACAAGTCATCTCGACTTATTGGACAGAATATGATGAAGAATACATGGTTATGGAAAACAACATATTATTTGTAGATGATATCGGAAATTAAGGTGATTTTATGGAAAATGAATTAAGCATACAAAATTTATCATTCAGCTATGGTAAAAAAAGAATTTTAGAAGATATACAGTTTCAATGTCATAATGGTGTTACCGCGTTGCTTGGTAATAACGGAGAAGGTAAATCAACACTATTTTCCATTTTAAGTGGTTTAAACCTTGCTCAGCACGGTCAAGTATTATTAAATGGCGAAGATTTATTGCAAGCAAAAAAATTTCCTTTACATCAAATTGGCTTTTTGCCACAGCATTTCGAAATCTTCGATAATGTCACTGGCTATGATTTTCTGTCGTATATTTTTTCAACGAAAGGCTTAGACCCAGCTAAGAAAAAACAGTATTTAGACGAGACAATTGAAACGTTTCAATTAAATGACGTCATTCATAAAAAATTTAAAAGCTATTCAGGCGGCTACAAGCGTCGCTTAGGAATTGCGCAGGCGATGCTTGGTAATCCAGCGCTTGTCCTTGTTGATGAACCAACAACTGGACTTGACCCAGAGCAACGTGCAGCATTTCGTAATATTTTATTCAATACAAGTCGTCAAACGATGACGTTAATTTCGACGCATATTATTGAAGATGTCGAATTATTCAGTGACAAAGTATTAATCTTAAAAGATAAAAAAATTCGTTATGATGGTTCGGTTGATACATTAATTGATACCGCTAAAGAGAACTTATATGAGCTTGAATTATCGCTCGAACAATTTTTGGCGATTCAACATCGCATAACTGTCATCGAACAAAAACGCGTTAGCGGCGATATCATTAAAGTGAAATTTATCGCAAATGATTCGTCAGAACTTATGCAGCAACGTGCGACGGAGGTTTCGTTAGAAAATGCGTATCTTTACTTCCAAAAAAAATAATGATTTCTTTAATATCTATGACCCCAAAGCTCGCCTATTTATTAGTTGCTTGGTGATTATGCTGCTGATTATTTGTTATACAGCAATTCAGCATTCTACCTTTGCTAGTTTTAACGATTCACAACAAGATGGTGGCTCACAGATTTTAGAAACGCAGTTATTTGACTATATTATTCCTTCGATTGCGGCGTTCGTCATGTTTTTGCATTTTTATGGCGATTACCAAAACAATGTCCATACGATGCTCGCCTATTTAAGTCCGACAGCATGGCATGTGATGCGCTTAAAACGGTATTGCTTATACAGTAGTATTTTTATAGTGGGCTCTTTTGTAAGTGCCCTGCTCTACTACAGAGAACCGACTTTTTTAAGTATAGACAATGTCTTGCTAAGTCTTAGCTATTTACCCAATGCATTCTTTTTAACGACGGTATATCTTATGCTAACTGTTTTAACGAAAAATGCGTATCCTGGATTTTTTGTTATTTTAAGCTATGTCATCGGAGATTATATTACAGACGGTCGTTTATTTTCGATTTTTACGCTCGGTGCTACCACAGCGAATATATTGGACACCTCACTAATTAAGTATCTGATAAATCGACTATTACTAGTCAGTCTTGGCATCGTTTGTCTTATCATCGCCATTCGAAAGAAATAACAGTAACTTTCAATAGCTTCACAACACAAAGAAGGAACCGCTTTTGACGCGATTCCTTCTTTTTTTCAGCTTCTTTTTACACGCGCGTGGTAATTTGTACATGTTGTGCAATATAAGTAGCCTGATGTGCGATACGTTCACGTGCCGCTGCATCCACCTCGTAATGACCATCCGCTAGCTTTGTCACTTGCTTGTCTACTACAAAGACGGTATGCGCAATATGTGTTGCACCAAGCACTGTCACAACGGGCTTCAGTGCATAATCAATCGCTAGTAAATGCCCAATAGAGCCGCCAATCGCAATCGGCCACACTAGCTTTCCTTCTAAGCCCTTTTGCGGAATCAAATCCAGGAAGGTTTTTAAAATTCCTGTGTAAGCTGCTTTATAAATCGGTGTTAAAATGACGACAATATCTGCCGCTTCGACCTTTGCAGTCGCCGTTTTAATCGCCTCACTACCAAAATTCGCTAAAATTAAATCCTCTGCCTGTAGCTGATGGACATATAAGATTTCTGTGGCAATGCCCTGTGCCTGCAAAGCCTGTTCCGCCTGCTGCTGCACCCCTCTTAAACGTGAATAAACTGTATTGCTGCCATTAATTAAAATTGCTTTTGTCATGTATAGCCCTCCTATTGTGTAACTGCACCTAAAACATCAGCTGCAGTGGGTGTTTTCAAGCCTAAGTTTCCACGTAATGTTGTGCTCTCATACTCTGTACGGAATAGTCCGCGGCGCTGTAACTCTGGAATAACAAGGTCAATAATATCGGTAAAACCTTCTGGGAAATGAGGTGGCATAATATTAAAGCCATCCGCAGCGCCATTTACAAACCATTCCTCTAGCTGATCGACAATTTGCGTTGGTGTCCCGACAATTTCTCGGTGGCCACGAGCACCAGCTACGCGCTCATATACCTCACGAATCGTCACAAGATTTTCTCGAACCGCTAAATCTCGAATGACATGATAGCGCGTCTGTGGATTAGATGGGTCCGCATTCGGTGCATCAAGTGGAAAAGCATCATCAATGTCATACTGTGAAAAATCAGAATCGGTCACACCAGACAAATACTTTAAGCCGACCTCTGGCAAAATATACGAGCTGAGCTGCTGTTGCTTAGCCCGCGCCTCTTCTTCCGTTTTCGCTACTGTAATAAATACACCCGGCATCACTTTTAAATCGTCCGCATGACGGCCATATTTTGCGAGGCGTCCTTTCACATCTGCATAAAATTGCTGCCCCGCTTCAAGTATTTGCCAAGCTGTAAAGATGACTTCTGCGGTTTTTGCCGCAAACTCTTTTCCTGCTTCTGATGAACCCGCCTGCACAAGCACCGGATGCCCTTGCGGTGTTTCCGTCTGATCCAAATAGCCCTCCACATCAAACCATTCGCCATGATGCTCGACGCGATGCGTTTTTGCTTTATTTAAAAACTGGCCACTTTCTTTATCTAAAACGAGCGCTTCTTTTTCAACAGAATGCCAAAGCTTTTTGGTCACTTCTACAAACTCTTCTGCACGTTCATAGCGACGCGCATGTTCTAAATGATGGTCTTTACCAAATAAGGAAGCTTCTTTGCCATTCGATGATGTGACGATATTCCATGCGGCGCGACCACCAGACAAATGATCGATAGAGCCAAATTTGCGCGCAAGATGGAAGGGCTCATTATAAGTTGTCGTTGCCGTTGAGACGAAGCCAATATTTTTTGTCACAGCTTGCAGCGCTGAAATTAATACAATCGGGTCAAACTTCAAGCCTGAGCGATCATTTTCAACAATTTCTTCACCAAAAACATCGGCGAAAAACACCATATCAAATTTCGCCTTTTCGGCTAATTGCGCCTGCTCTTTAATAAAATCAAACGTAAACGCTTCGTTTGTTTTAGCTGATGGATAGCGCCATGACGCCAAATGATGTCCTGGTAAAAAAAAGAATGCCCCTAGCTTCATTTGTTTGGTATTCCTCATATGCAACATCTCCAATTCATTTACTTGGTATTTAAGCATACTTAATACGGATTAAATTCATTCGTATACATCGATTTCGTATCAATGTCTCCTGCTGGTAAATCATCTACACGCTGTAATGGCTCGATCCAGCGACTGAAGTCCTCATCTGTAAATGTACCACCCTTTGTCGCAATACCTGTGCCACTCCAATATTGTAAATTTTCAATTGGCTCATCACGATCACGTTTTTCCATAATCGATTCTAAGCGCTCGACCACTTTATCGCGCTCAGTCGTATTCATCCATTCGATGGCCTTCGCCACACCTTGTGTAAAATCTTTTACCTCATCTGGATTCTCTTTAATAAACTCGGTCGTAAAGAAGTAGCTACCGGCATTATAAGCCTTTGAAAAAACATCCATATCACGGAAAATGAGTTGCGTTTTTTTACGTTCTACAGCCTTATCACGAAATACACCATTCAGTGCGGCGACATCGACCTGCCCGTTAATAACGGCCTGCTCCGCATTCACTTGTGGCATCGTCACGAACTCAATTTTTTCAATATCCGCATCACTAACGCCCGATGTATGTAAGTATTCTCGAATGGCCATCTCATAATGCGCTCCCCGAATATTAACGGCCACTTTTTTACCAATCAAATCTTCGGGCTCTTTAATCGTTGTGCCCTTTTTGCCGAAGAAGCCAAGAAAGACTTTTTCATTACTACCATACGATGTCACGACCGATTTCACTTTGACACCCTTGGCGATGGATTTTAAAATCGCGCCGTTAAAGGACATCCCGTAATCTAACTGCTTCGTCGCCACAAATTGAATGCTTTCCGGTCCACCCGTATAAGCTCCCTGATAATCGAGCGACACTTTTTTAAAGTAGCCTAAATCCTGCGCCACCTCTGCTGGATTTACAATCCCCGTCTCTCCTTGATAACGCAGTGGATATTTACCGTCCGTCGCCTTTGATGTAGCGTCCTCTGTCTTGTCACTACAAGCGCTAAGTGACACCGCTATTACTGCTGCGCTCAGCAATGCTGCAAATTTTTTCATTATTGATTCCCCCTATTTCACTGGTTGTTTCCATTTTGAAAAATGCTTTTCGATTGCCAGTAATGTTTGGTTAATGACAATTCCTAAAAGTGAGATTGTTAAAATTCCCGCATACATCTCAGGAATTTGGAAATTGTATTGTGTGAAGGTGATATAATAGCCAAGCCCCGCCTTTGCGCCAATCATTTCTGCGGCGATTAGTACGAGGATGGCCCCTGTCCCTGCCATGCGAATGCCCGTAAAAATCGTTGGCACAGAGGCTGGTAAAATGACTTTTTTAAATAACTGAAAATCCGATAAATTCATCGATTTTGCAGATTTAATATACAGCGGGTCGACATCACGTACCGCCGCAATCGTATTTAATAAAATCGGCCAAATACAGGCGAAAATAATAATGCCCACTTTTGATACTTCACCGATGCCAAGTAATAAAATAAAGACCGGTAATAGCGCGAGTGCCGCGGTATTACGGAAAAGCTCAAGCACTGGATTAAAGAGCTCACGTGCTAGTGGATACCAGCCAATGAGTAGCCCAAGTGGCACCGCAACTGCAATTGCTATAAAGAAGCCAAGTGCTGAGCGCACAATACTCGCGCTAAAATGCTTCCATAATTCGCCGCTGACAAGTAACTGCCACCACGTTTTTGCGATTTCTGAAAATGGCGGGAAAAACACGCGGTCCACTAAACCAATACGCGGTGCAATCTCCCATAAAGCAAGTAGTACAACTAATACAATGGATTGCTTAAATAGCTTTGTGCCTATCGTAAATCCACTCGTTTCCTGCGCTGGTTTTGCGATAGCTTTTTTAATCGTAACCATCCAATTCCTCCTTTAAATATAAGCCCCCTGGTATTCCTTCTCATGCAGCTCACTCCATACCTGATGACGAATGCTTGAAAATTCACTGCTTGAACGAAAATCAGCATCTTGTAGTCGGTGCTTCGTATCATTATCGATAATCGTTTTGACCTTTCCTGGATTCGCTGACAGCACCGCAATACGCTGACCTAAATACACTGCCTCATCAATGCCATGTGTAATAAAGACAATCGTTTTTCCAGTCTTTTGCCAAATACGCACAAGCTCCTCCTGGAGATTTTCACGCGTTTGTGCATCAAGTGCCGCAAACGGTTCATCCATTAATAGCACCTCCGGATCATAGGCGAGGCTTCTCGCAATCGCGACGCGCTGCTTCATACCGCCTGATAATTCATTTGGATAATGATCATAAAATTGCTGAAGACCGACTAAATCCATATAATATTTTGCCTGCTGTAGCCGTTCTTTTTTCGAAATGCCCTTTGCCTCTAAGCCAAACGCCACATTTTGTAGTGCCGTACGCCATGGATACAAAGCATATTGCTGAAAAACGATAGCACGGTCTAAACCCGGTCCTGTAATTTCTTGCTCGTTAATTAAAATGCGTCCTTTCGTTGGCTTCGTTAAACCACCTAACATATCTAACAATGTCGACTTCCCACAACCCGAAGGCCCTACTACTGTTAAAAATTCACCTTCGCGAACCTTTAAATTTACATCTGACACTGCTGTGAATGGTGGTTTGCCGTTTCGTGCTGGAAATGTTTTTTCGACAAACTCAAACGAGATTTTATTTTTCATCGACATCGCCTTCCTTATAATTCTTAGTGGTTTAATAGGTATTGGGGTGTAAAAAAAGGCTTCCGTGCCCGAAGAAATTATTCTTCCGGTACGAAAGCCTCTGGTTGTCCAGTGAGCATTTTTTTAAACGCTAAAGCCTATTAACTTGATAGGAATACTTTAACAGCTATTTCTTTTTTGCGCAAGTAGTTTTCTGAATATTTTAAATTCGTATTAAAAAAGTGACTGGGCCAGAATACGTTATTTTTCTTTTTTAGCGTTCGCAACGAAAAACCGGAACCGCACCACGGCTCGATTCCGGTTTTTCTTATGCTCATATGGGAGGTTGTTTTTATCCATATGTCCCAGCCTCTTTTAATGCATCATTTTTTTCTCAAAACGATTAATATCTACATCTGCACCAATAACGATTAAAATATCACCTTCATGAATTTCCTCTTCCGCCTGTGGTGACACGATAACATCATTACCTCGCTTGATAGCCATTATGTTAATACCATAGCGTGCGCGGATATCCATACCAATAATTGTATGACCCTCTAAATGATGGGTCGCTTGAATTTCGACGATTGAGTGCTCATCCGATACTTCTAAATAATCTAATACATTATTTGATAGCATATTATTTGCGACACGAATCCCCATATCACGCTCTGGGTGGACAACATGGTCAGCACCAATTTTACGTAGCACTTTTTCGTGATAATCATTTTGTGCCTTCACCGTAATTTTTGGTACACCGATTTCTTTTAAAATAATCGTCGTTAAAATACTCGCCTGAATATCATCACCAATCGCGACAATCACATGCTCAAAATTACGAATACCTAATTGTTTTAGTACCGTTTCATCCGTTGTATCCGCTGTTACGGCTTCGGTTGCAATTTGCGCAAATTCATTGACGCGCTCCGATGACTTATCAATCGCCATTACATCGGCGCCTTGACTAACAAGCTCATTTACAATACTTCCGCCAAAGCGGCCTAGGCCAATGACAACAAATTCCTTTTCCATGAAAATCCCTCGATTCTATTTTTTCACTGTCGACACGTTATTCAGCACTTCGATGTCGTTCATTGCCACACTCATCTAAAGGCTTTTCTGGACGACACTCGCATGCTTCACATGTCGGGTCATCGCATGTTACCTCTACCCATTCATTACAAGTAGCACAGTACAATGCGTCATAGTCATCCGAAAAGCGCAGTAGCTGTATACACATTGGACAATAATCGCGTAAATCCTCTACGTCAATGAGACGACGATCCATCGCTAAAAAAGTCCCTTCAATCGCTGCACGATCCAACGCTAACTCCCCCTTATTCGTCAGTATAGTATAGCATACAAAAAAGCAAGAAGTTGTCTAAAAGCCTGAAATAATCAGGTACTAGACAACTCCTTGCTGACGTTAGGAAAGGGTTAATTTTTTATATGAAAGCACTACGATTGGTGTTCATCATCTCGACCAATACAGCGCTCACACTGCGTATGAATTGACTCTACTTTTTCTCGGATTTCACTACCACATTCACAACAAATTTTTGGTTCTCTTTGACGATTTTCCATCAAAATCCCTCCATTTTTTGTTAAGCTAGTTGTTTGTATCCCGAAAGCGTAAGGAACTCTTCAAATTCATCTTGCTGCACTAAATCTTTAAAGATTTGTACGGCTTCATTAAATTTCGATGCATTGTACGCCGCTTCACCAAATTGGTCTTTTAGCTTTTGCATCTCCTCTTCAATAATTTGCTCGACTAACTCAAGCGTAATGTCGCGTCCATCATCGAGCTTACCAGCCTCCATGCGAATCCACTGCCACACTTGTGTACGCGAAATCTCTGCAGTTGCTGCATCTTCCATTAGATTATGAATCGGTGCTGCCCCTTGACCACGAAGCCACGACGCGATGTACTGAATGCCCACACTACAGTTAATACGTAAGCCTTCTTCTGTAATTGTGCCTTCTGGTACTTCTAATAAATCTTCTGCTGACACTTGTACATCCTCGCGTTTTTTATCGATTTGATTGGCATTTGGCATGTATTGATCGAATTGTTCCATTGCAACCGGTACTAAGCCTGGATGCGCTACCCATGTGCCGTCATGCCCGTCCATCGCTTCACGTTTTTTATCCTCACGTACTTTAGCGAACGCAATGTCATTTGCCGCCGGGTCATCTTTAATTGGAATTTGAGCCGCCATCCCACCAATTGCCGGAGCATTACGTTTATGACAGGTTTGAATACATAGCGATGTGTACGCACGCATAAACGGCGATGTCATTGTCACTTGACCACGGTCTGGTAAAATAACCCCTTCTTGATTACGAAGGCGTTTGATGTAGCTAAAAATATAATCCCATCGACCACAGTTAAGACCTGCCGAATGCTCGCGTAATTCATAAAGAATTTCATCCATTTGGAACGCGCCTGTAATCGTTTCAATTAATACCGTCGCTTTAATTGTCCCACGAGGAATATCAAGTGCATCCTGTGCAAAATTGAAGACATCATTCCACCAACGCGCTTCTAAATGATGCTCTAGTTTCGGCAAATAGAAGTATGGGCCTGTGCCATGCTCGAGTGCAGCTTTTGCATTATGGAAGAAATACAGACCGAAGTCGAATAAGCTCCCTGACATTGGCTCGCCGTCGATTTCAATATGCTTTTCGATATAATGTAGCCCACGAGGACGTACAAGTAAGGTTGCATGCTCACTGTTTAAGCGATATTCTTTTCCCGCATCATTCGTAAATGAAATCGTTTCACGAATCGCATCGGCCATATTAATTTGACCATCAATCATATTTTCCCACGTTGGGCTTGTCGCATCCTCGAAGCAAGCCATAAACATCTTCGCACCAGAATTTAATGCATTGATGACCATTTTACGATCAACAGGTCCTGTAATTTCTACACGACGGTCCTGTAAGTCCGCTGGTAGTGGTGCAATCGTCCAATCTCCTTCACGAATGCTCTTCGTTTCTTCCAAAAAATGTAGCTGCTCCCCAGCATCTAGACGCGCTTGTTGCTCTTCACGCGCCTTTACTAATGCCATACGGCGCTCATTAAAGTTTTTTTGAAGTGACGCTAAAAACTGTAATGCCTCCGGTGTCAGTACGCGTGCTGTATGGTCATTTTGTTCCCCTGTAATACGGATATGTGCAGTCGTTTGTTGTTGCATGTGAATTCCCCTTCCCCAGTGTAAGATATAAAAATAATCTATACTGCGGCTGTAAGCGATTTCCTTCATTGCATGAACCTATCGGATACGGAGGCGCCCATATCGTCTATGCTCACGGTCAAAAAATTTAATCCCGCAGTATAGATTGCTTATGAAAAATTAGAATTGTGCTGTTTCTGTTGAGCCAGCCATTGCTGTTGTAGAAGATGTACCACCTGAAATAATTTGTGATACTTCATCAAAGTAACCTGTACCTACTTCACGTTGGTGCTTCGTTGCTGTATAGCCTTTTGACTCTGAAGCGAACTCAGCTTGTTGCAGTTTTGAGTATGCTGCCATGCCATTATCTTTGTAGTCATTCGCAAGTTCAAACATTGAGTGATTTAATGCATGGAAGCCAGCTAATGTTACGAATTGGAACTTGTAGCCAAGCTTACCTAATTCGCGTTGGTATTCAGCAATTTCATCTTGTGATAAATTCGCTTCCCAGTTGAATGAAGGCGAGCAGTTATATGCTAGCATTTTTCCTGGGTATTGTTCATGAATGGCATTAGCGAATTGACGCGCTTCTTCTAATGAAGGTTTTGATGTTTCACACCATACTAGGTCTGCATAAGGTGCGTACGCTAGGCCGCGAGAAATCGCTTGCTCAATACCTGGATTTGTACGGTAGAAACCTTCTGGTGTACGTTCACCTGTTAAGAACGGTGCATCGTATGGATCAATGTCAGATGTAACCATATCTGCTGCGTCTGCATCTGTACGTGCGATGATAATCGTATCAACGCCCATTACGTCTGCTGCTAAACGAGCTGCTACTAAGTTACGTACCGCTGTTTGTGTTGGTTGTAATACTTTACCACCTAAGTGACCGCATTTTTTCTCAGAAGCTAATTGGTCTTCTAAGTGGATACCTGCTGCGCCCGCTTCGATCATGCCTTTTACTAACTCGAATACATTTAGTGGGCCACCGAATCCTGCTTCAGCATCTGCTACGATTGGTGCGAACCAGTCGAATTCACCGCCGCGACCTTCTGCTGTATCGATTTGATCAGCACGTTGTAGCGTTTGGTTAATGCGTTTTACAACTTGTGGTACAGAGTTTGCTGGGTATAATGATTGATCTGGATACATTTGGCCCGCAATGTTTGCATCCGCTGCTACTTGCCAGCCTGATAAGTAAATCGCTTGTAAACCTGCTTTTACTTGTTGCATTGCTTGGTTACCAGTTAAAGCACCTAAGGCATTGATGAAAGGCTCTGTGTGTAATGAGTTCCATAAGCGAGCTGCGCCACGTGTTGCGAGTGTTTGTTCAACTAATACAGAACCACGTAATTTTAAAACGTCTTCCCCAGTATACGGACGCTCTACACCTTCGAAACGAGCCTCTTTCCAGTGTTGCTCTAATTGCTGTGCTGTTTGATTTGTCATTATAAATCCTCTCCCTCTATCTGATAAAGTTAACAACGATGTTCTGTTCTCGTGTTGCATAACAGTTATCATTTGTTGTAAACTACTATATAACAAAGATTAAAAGTTTGTATCATTTTTTGGATAAAATACCCATTATTCACGATAAAACGGTATAATGCTAGATGAAACCGTTTTAATTCTACTTTAGGAGGTAAGGAAATGACTGTAACAGATATGCAACTACAGGATGTATTAGTACAATATCAGGTTCTGTGGGAAGATTGGATGCCAAAGGATGCGACCATTGCGCTCGCATATGAAGAACAATATATTTATTACGCACCCAAGCATTACGACATTCGTATACAAATTGGGACACAACCAGCTGAGACAAGTATTGCCTATCAAACCATTACGAAAAAACAAAAAGTCGCACAGCTTATCGAAGATCAAGAGACAAAAACTTCTTACTACGGTGTGGGCTATCCGATTACCATTCAAGAGCGCGATGCTGCTTTAGTCGTCGTCTTACCTCCATCTTATGCAAAACATCAAAGCCCGACGCTAAAATTTGTGACAGGTCGCCTCGAAGACGAATGGATGCCTGTAGCTGTCTCAACCATTGCCTATTTTGAAAGCTACAATAAGAAAAACTGGTTTTATATAGAAGGACAGCAATACCAGGTGTCCTTAACAATGAAGGAATTGTCCGAGCGCTTACCTGAAGAATTTATTCGGATACACCGTTCATTCATCGTAAATATTCATAATATTTCAAAAATTTCACGTGATATTACATCCAATCTCGTTATTGTGACACGTGATGGTACGCATTTACCGGTAAGTCAAAGTTATGTTGCCGACTTACGAAAAGCACTCGAATTTTAACTAAAGCGAAAAACCTTGCTACGGCGCGGTTTTTCGCTTTAGTTTTTTTCATGTTTACATATTTTTATTTGTGTAATACAACTGTTAGATTCTTTTTTTCATAAAGGAGTTGAAAATTTACGTCAATTTTGTATAATAAATAACGTTTGAGTAAACTTTAAGTTTTGTTAAAGTAAACTTTCTTTACTAAAAGTATGGTTAAAGTAAACTTTATTTACTAGAAGTTTACCTATAGTAAATGACGAGGAGCAACGACATGCAAATCGGTAAAAAAATAAAACGTCTGCGCCTAAAAAAAGGCCTCACGCAAGAGGAACTTGGTGAACGCACAGATTTAAGTAAAGGATATATTTCGCAGCTTGAACGCGATTTAAACTCCCCATCAATTGAAACACTCTTTTCATTATTAGAAGTACTTGGTTCAACACCAAAGGAATTTTTTGATGATGATGTGACAGAGCAAAAAGTTGTTTATATGGAAGAAGATCAAACACTTTATACCGATGAAGAAAAACATTTTCATCTTCAGTGGCTGATTCCAACATCAAATGAAAAAGAAATGGAGCCAGTGCTTTTAACATTGGAAGCACATGGTGAGTTCAAGCACTTTGAGCCATCCCAATCGGAAACATTTATTTATGTCGTCGAAGGTCGTCTACGCCTCGAACTTGGTAAAGAGCATTATATCGCTACAAAAGGGAATGCCCTTTACTTTGAGGCTTCTGATCATCACCAATTATTTAATGACCATGACGGACAAACAAAAATTTTACTCGTCGCAACAGACTCATATTTGTAATTAGGAGGCTCTCTTATGGACACGATTATTCGTTTTGACAACGTATCAAAAACATATGACGACGGTACAGTCGTTTTAAAGGACATCAGCTTCGAAATGGAGCGTGGAAAGTTCTACACATTACTAGGTCCCTCTGGCTGTGGTAAAACAACCATTCTACGCTTAATTGCAGGCTTTATGGAACCCTCACAAGGCACAATTTATTTTAACGGCAATAAAATCAACAATGTGCCCGCCAATGAACGTCAAGTAAATACGGTTTTCCAGGACTATGCACTTTTCCCTCATTTAAATGTTTTTGAAAATGTCGCATTCGGCTTGCGCATTCAAAAGTTAAAAGAGAAAGTGATTAAGGAACGCGTAGAAGAAGCACTTCGCTTCGTTAACTTAGCTGGCTATGGCTCACGCGAAATCCAAGAAATGTCAGGTGGTCAGCGCCAACGTGTTGCAATTGCACGCGCCATCGTCAATGACCCTGAAATTATTTTATTAGATGAGCCATTATCAGCACTTGATTTAAAACTACGTACAGAAATGCAATATGAGTTACGTGAATTACAACAACGCCTTGGTAAAACATTTGTTTTCGTTACCCACGACCAAGAGGAAGCACTTGCGATGAGTGATGAAATCTTCGTGTTAAACCAAGGAACAATTCAGCAAAGCGGCTCTCCTGTTGATATTTACGATGAACCAATCAACCGCTTCGTTGCGGATTTCATTGGCGAATCAAATATTGTCGAAGGCATTATGGAGCGAGACTTTGAAGTATCGTTTATCGGCAAAACATTTGAATGTGTCGACCAAGGGCTAAATCCACATGAAAAAGTAGACGTTGTTATTCGCCCAGAGGATTTAGAAATTACAACGGTCGAAAATGGGAAAATCCCGGTAACTGTTGATACACAATTATTCCGCGGTGTTCACTACGAGTTATCTACTTATGACGACAATGGCAATGAATGGCTTATCCACTCGCTGAAAAAAGCTGATGTTGGTGCAAAAATCGGCTTAGACTTCGAACCGGATGCCATTCATATTATGCGTCCAAATGAAACTGAAGAAGAGTTTGACGCACGCCTAGAATCATACGGGGACGAAGAACATGCAAAATAAGCGTAGCGGTAGCTTAACGCTCGTACCTTATTATGTATGGATTGCCTTATTTGTTATCGCACCAATCATTTTAGTAGGCTACTATTCCCTACTCGATTTAGAAGGCAACTTCACATTCGAAAACTATAAAAACTTTTTAACACCTGTTTATTTAAAAATGACATTGAGTTCCTTCTGGTATGCCTTCTTAATTACCTTGTTCTGTCTAGTTGTGTCGTACCCAGCTGCATTCATTATTTCACGTCTTAAAAATAAACAACTCTGGCTCATGCTAATTATTATTCCATCATGGATTAACTTATTATTAAAAACATATGCATTTATTGGTATCCTCGGTCAAAGCGGTCCAATTAATGCATTCTTATCAGCAATCGGACTTGAAAAACAACAAATGCTATTTACGAGTGCAAGCTTTGTATTCGTATCCGTTTATATTTTCATTCCATTTATGATTTTACCGATTTTTAACTCGATTGATAAACTGAGCCCTGCCCTATTAGACGCTTCTCGTGATTTAGGTGCTTCTCGCCTTTATACACTACGCCGCGTCATGATTCCACTAACAATGGATGGTATTAAAGCAGGCATTCAGGCAGTCTTTATCCCTGCATTATCCCTGTTTATGATTACGCGTCTAATCGCTGGTAATCATGTGATTACACTGGGTACAGCCATTGAGCAGCAATTCCTTGTGACGCAAAACTGGGGTATGGGTTCAACAATCGCCGTATTCTTAATTATCTTTATGTTTATCATCATGGCCTTCACTGGCGAAAAGAGAAAGAAAGGAGCGTCTCGTCGTGACAAAAATTAATACAGGCTCTAAAGTCTATCTAGCACTTGTTTTTATCGTGCTATACGCGCCGATTTTCTTCTTAATTTTCTATTCGTTTAATAGTGGTGACTCGATGACAAACTTTAAATCATTTACACTCGATCATTATAAAGATGTCTTTGCGGATTCGCGCCTTGTCGTTATTTTATTAAATACCGTTGTTGTAGCGCTCTTGTCTGCATTAATCGCTACAATTATTGGTACAATGGGTGCTATTGGCATTCAAACGATGCGTAACCGCAAGCTACGCAATACCGTATTATCACTAAACAATATTTTAATCGTTAGCCCAGATGTTATTATCGGGGCATCTTTCTTAATTTTATTCACAATGGTTGGCATCAAGCTTGGGTTTATCTCTGTACTACTTAGCCATATCGCCTTTAGTATTCCAATCGTTGTGATTATGGTATTACCAAAAATGCAAGAAATGTCGAATACCTTAATCGATGCAGCACTTGATTTAGGTGCTTCGAAAAAAGAAGTACTAACGCGCGTCATCTTACCATATATTCAACCAGGTATTTTCGCTGGATTCTTTATGGCATTGACGTATTCACTCGATGATTTCGCTGTAACATTCTTCGTTACAGGGAATGGCTTCTCGACGCTGTCTGTTGAAATTTATTCAATGGCACGTGCCGGTGTT
Organism: Kurthia sp. Dielmo; assembly: GCF_000307285.2. Lineage (NCBI taxonomy): Bacteria > Bacillati > Bacillota > Bacilli > Caryophanales > Caryophanaceae > Kurthia > Kurthia sp. Dielmo. The sequence goes on along the minus strand of NZ_HE578956.1, from coordinate 392,248 downwards.
TCATTAACGGTCAATGCATTAAGTGGTATCGTCTTCGCTGTAACGATGCTCCTTGTACTTGGTTATTACTTCGTCACAACACGTAAAGTGAAAGGAGTGCGCAAATAATGAAAAATCTTGTGAAAGCAATCATTGCGATTGCCGTTGTATGCGCCGCACTCATGTATCTCGTCAATTCACTTGATAAAACATCCTCACAAGGCGGAGCAGATATTTTAACGGTTTATAACTGGGGTGAATATATTGACCCTGCATTACTGAAGAAGTTTGAAAAAGAAACAGGCATTCAAGTTATTTACGAAACATTTGATTCAAATGAGGCGATGATTACGAAAGTAGATCAAGGCGGTACAAATTACGATATCGCCATTCCGTCTGAATATACGATTGAACAAATGAAGCAAAAAGATTTACTGCTACCAGTAGACCACAGTAAAATACCGAATTTAAAAAATATTGATGAGGATTTTTTAGATTTAGATTTCGATAAAAAAAATGAATACTCTATCCCCTACTTCTGGGGAACAGTCGGTATTGTATACAATCCAAAAATGCTGAAAAAAGACTTAGATTTCACATCGTGGGATCAATTATGGGACCCTTCTTTAAAAGGCGAAGTATTGCTTGTTGATAGTGCACGTGAAGTTATGGGGATGAGCTTAAACAGCATGAATTTATCACTTAACTCAACGGATTCTACAGAATTAAATAAGGCGACAGATAAATTAATCAAATTATCACCAAATGTAAAAGCAGTTATTGGCGATGAAGTGACACAGCTAATGGTCAACGGCGATGCGCCTGCTGCTCTTACATGGTCAGGACAAGCCGCAGATATGATGTATGATAATGAAGACTTAACATACAGCGTTCCAAATGAAGGCTCTAACTTATGGTTTGATAATATGGTTATTCCAAAAACGTCTAAAAACGTTGAAGGCGCGCATAAATTTATTAACTTTATGCTAGATCCTGAAAATGCAGCACAAAATGCCGATTATGTCGGCTATTCAACACCAAATAAAGCAGCACTGAAATTATTAGACCCTGAAGTCATTCATGATGAGCGCTACTACCCATCAGCGGAAGTACGCAAAAATCTACACGTTTATAAAGACTTAGGAAAAGAAAAAATTGGTGAATACAATGAATTGTTCTTAAAATTTAAAATGTCGCTTCAATAATCAACGAAAAAGCACCGCAATTGTGGTGCTTTTTTTGTTGCATACAGAAGCAAAAATCCATATCAATAAAAGAAAATAAAAGTTCAAAATACGATATTTTAAATTAAAATAGATTTTTTTGCATTTTTCGTTTTACTTTTATACCAAATTCTTATAGAATCAAAATTGATAGTGACACTATCAATTTTGAATTTTAAGAGGTGTTTTTAATGACGACGCATCCAACAAATTGGGATCAAACAGTAGATGTTATTGTTCTTGGTACAGGAGGTGCCGCTTTATCTGCCGCTTTATCTGCAGCCGAAGAAGGCGCTAGTGTTTTAGCACTTGAAAAAACGAATCAAATTGGTGGTTCTACCGCTTTCTCTGGTGGTGTGCCATGGATTCCAAATAATCCTTACATGAAAGAGGCTGGCTATGAAGATTCAGCAGAAGCAGCCGCTACTTTTATTAAACGTTTAGCACTAGGTCGCGCAGATGACCATATGATTGATGTTTTTGTAGACAATGCACCAAAAGTGATTGAATTTTTACGTGAGCATACGCCGGTTAAATTTAAAACACCTGCTGGCTATCCAGAATATTATGCGCATATGCCTGAAGGACTTAAAAATGGGACGCGCTCATTAGACCCCCTACCATTTGACTTAAATGAAATTGGCGAATGGGGCGACGTCTTACGTCAAAATCCTATTTTCCCACCACTGACATTAGAAGAAGGTGGCGCTGTTGGTGGCATTGACTTTGAAGTCGTAGCTGACCGCATGGAGAACAATATCGTAACGATGGGGCGCGCATTAATCGCTTCACTACTAAAAGGTTGTTTAGACCGCGGCGTCACTGTACAAACAGAGATTGCTGGTAAAGAGCTCATTGCTGATGAGGATGGCACAATTATTGGTCTTGTAGCCGAAACAGCGAATGGCGATAAAAAATACATTCGTGCAAACAAAGGAATTGTTTTAGCTTCAGGTGGTTTCGAGTGGAATAAACAGCTTGTTAAGTCATTCTTGAAAGCAGAAATTTCAACCCCAGTTACACCTCCTGGCAACGAAGGCGATGCGCTTTTAATGTCAATGAAGGCTGGTGCAGCACTGGATAATATGAGTGAGGCTTGGTGGTATCCTGCAATGGTCGACCCAACGTTCGAGTACGAGGACAATGTGATGGCACAGTTAGGTGGCGGTCGTGAAGGTCCAAACTCAATTATCGTTAACAAATACGGCAAACGTTTCGTGCACGAGGCAACGACATACAATGATATGCCACGTGCGATGTTCGAGTATGATCCAGTAGCAGTAGAATTCCCGAACAAAGGTCCTGTTTGGATGGTTTTTGACCAACAACTAAAAGATTCAAAATTGATTATTACGATGTCACCTGGCGATCCAATTCCAGACTGGCTTGACCAAGCACCTACGATTCGTGAGTTAGCAGAAAAAATCGGTGTCGACCCGGATGGCTTAGAAGCGGAAGTAGAAAAATGGAATGGCTTCTGTGAACAAAAAGAAGACACAGACTTCCACCGCGGTACAATCCAATTCGAAGGCCTCACAACTGGTGGCGGTAGCCCTGAAAATAACTTAGGAAAAATCGAGCAAGCACCATTTTACGCCGTGCCTGTTTACTTAAGTGCCCTTGGAACGAATGGTGGCCCGCGCATTAATGAGCATGGTCAAGTCATGACATATGCGAACGAGCCGATTAAAGGCTTATACGCGGCCGGTAATGCTTCTGCCAATCCATTAGGCCCTATTTATCCAAGTGCTGGCGGTACAATCGGTCCTGCTTTAACATTCGGTTTCTTAGCCGGCAAACATGCCGCAACACACTAACACGCGAAAGAAGGAATCAGCATGCCACAAGGAACATATACAGTAAACGTACCATTAAATATCGAACAAATTTGGGATTTCGTACAAGATATGAATAACTGGGCACCACTTGTACCCGGCTATATCGCACACGAAATTAAAAGTGAGCGCGAATCAACGTGGGAATTTAAAGGCGACCTTGGCTTTATGAAGAAAAAAGTAAAACTAGGCGTCGACATTAAAGAATGGAATGAACCTTCAGAAGTTATTTTTGACTTAACAGGGTTATCGGATAATTTTAATGGTGGCGGTTACTTCAAAGCAGAGCGCATCGATGATTACAACACAACGATGACAGGTCATTTAGACATTACTGCTGGCGGTAAAATGGGCGCGATGATTAACCAAATTCTTAAAAAATTCGTGCCAACAACAACGGAAGAGCTAACAAATGCTATCGTTGAAAAAATGCTAGAAATCAATAAAGTTCACTTATAGATGCAAAAAGAGACTGGGACAAACCACGTCATTTTCTTTTTTTAGCGTTCGAAACGAAAAACCGGAACTGCGCCACAGCGCAATTCCGGTTTTTCTTATGCTCATAGGAGAGGTTGTTTTTACACTTATGTCTCAGCCTCTTTTTCATTATTTTTAATAACATGCTCAATTAAAAAATCTTTTACCGTATAGAGCTCTTCAACAGCTGGCATATAGCTCGCTAAGCTTTTTGTTGAGGCATGTAGTGAATACTTTTTAATCGCGGTCCCAAATAAATTAATAATCGTCGTGACAATTTTAGGGCTTTCTAGATTACTTCGAATGCTACCATCCTGCTGCCCTTGCTCTAATATTCTCGTAATGAGTGCCGGTATTAAGCGAAAGACGCGCTGAATTTGTGCAAGCACTTCATCCTCTACATCATAAAATGCCACATATAACTCAAATGTTTCAAGAATTTTCGTCATTTCAAAATTTTCCTCTGATAGATAATCTATGTATGCCTCTAAAATCAAATTCACTTTTTCAAGCGGTGAAATGCCTAAGTTTTCAATATGTTCAAAACGTGGTATTTGATCTTTATAAAGCTGTGAGACGATTTCAAAAAGAATGAGCTCTTTGCGCGGAAAATGACGAAAAACAGTCGCGACACCAATTGCCACTTCATCTGCTATATTTTGCATCGTCGTTTGTTCAAAGCCCTGCGTCGCAAATAGTATCCTGCCCGCATCCACAATCTTTTGTCGTCGTTCAATTTTTTTCATAATGTCTCTCCTCCTTATTCTAAGGTATCCTTCCTTACTATACCCGTCATCTACGACTTTATACTGAATTAATTCGCACTCCTTGCGGCAATGGTTCCAGCAAGGATATAATCGAATTAGATGAAAAGCTTGAATTCAAGAAATAGTAAGGAGACGCGTATGAACAAACATAATCGCTTTGCACTCTTCCTACTCATGTTTATTATGTTTATTACTATGAGTAGTATCGGATTAATTATTCCGATCATGCCTGCTTATTTAAAAACATTTGGCGCGGCCGGTCAAGTACTCGGCTTTCTAATCGCTATCATTGCCTTTGCGCAATTTATTTTTTCTCCACTAGCCGGCAATCTTTCTGATCGTATTGGTCGTAAAAAACTAATTGTCTTTGGCTTAGTGATGACGGGGATCGCACAAATTGGCTTTGCACTATCAGGCCATTTAGTTGAATTATTTTTATGGCGCTTCTTAACAGGTGTTGGGTCAGCCTTTATTATGCCATCCGTTATGGCCTATGCAGCCGACATTACAACGCTTGAAGAACGGGGAAAAGCGATGGGACTGATTGGCGCTGCTATCTCATTTGGCTTTATGATTGGACCTGGTATCGGTGGTGCCTTATCGAATGTTAATATCCATTTTCCGTTTTATTTCGCGGGTGGCGCAGCCATTGTAACAGCCATTTTGTCTGTGATTTTCTTACCGAAAACCGCACTGACTGTTGCAGCAGCATCAGAAGCCTCTAATAATATCGTAAAAGAAATTATGCGCTCCGTTAAAAAGCCTTATTTTATTATGCTTGTCATTGTCTTTATTTTCTCATTTGGGATTTCAAACTTCCAAGCAACCCTATCAATTTATTTAACATACAAATTTGATTACTCACCGAATGATATTGCCATTTTAATGACTATTGGTGGTTTTGCTGGGGTTATTATTCAAGGTGTACTACTTAGCCGACTGTTCAAACGATTTGGTGAACTACGCATTGTGCTCTGGAGCCTTGTAGTTGCAGCCATTTCCTTTATTTTAATGATTTTTGTCAGCGGCTACTTTATTATTATGCTTGTCGCAACCATCTTCCAAATCGCGACGACACTTATTCGCCCAGCAATCAATACACTCGTATCAAAATCTGCTGGCAATGAGCAAGGCTATGCAGCCGGCATGAATACCGCCTATATGTCTCTTGGAAACGTCATTGGGCCAGCACTTGCTGGTACACTCGTTGACTGGAAGCTAGACTCACCATTTGTATTAGGCGCTATTATTTTATTTATAGGCTACCTTGTTTTATATAGCTGGTCACGAAAACAACCAGCACTTTAACAAATTAAAAAAGAGACTGGGACAAAACATGTCATTTTCCTTTTTTAGCGTTCGCAACGAAAAACCGGAATCGCGCCACCGCGCGATTCCGGTTTTTCTTATGCTCTTATGAGAGGTGATTTCTACACGTATGTCAAAACCTCTTTCTATCGATTCTTTTATGCTTTCCCGTTAAATTGACGTAAAAAGCCGGCAACATACGCGACATTCGTATCAAGTAATGCTTCATCTGGACTCATCTGAGCATCATGTAAGCCATATGGCGTGTTGGCACCTGCCCAGAACATTGCGCCTGGTAATTCTTTTAAGAAGAAGCCAAAATCTTCCCCCGTCATGGCCGCATCACATTCATAGGCCTCTACACCGTCACACTGTGCTGCGTAATCAAGTAATGCACGTGCACAATCCTCATCATTGGACACCTGGTAATAGCCAGAGCCCCAGTCAATTGTCACCTCACAATCATAAGCAATCTCGGTTGCCTTACATAGCTTTACTATACGTTCTTTAATTAACGTCATCGATTCCGCTGACATTGTACGAATAGTGCCTTCAAGGCGCGCATTTTCAGCAATAATATTTTGCACAACACCACTCGTCATTTTACCAATCGTTACAACACCACTATCAAGTGGATCGACATTACGGCTAACAATCGTCTGCAATTGTAAAATTAAATTGGCTGCAACAACCGTCATATCCTTCGTTAAATGTGGACGTGCCGCATGACCGCCCTGACCTTTTAAGTCGATAAACAGCTCGGATGTATTCGCAAACAGCATCCCTGGACGCGTCGCAACAGTTCCCACTGGATACTCTGGTGCAACATGGCATGCAAATAAATAATCGGGTAATAAATCGGGGCGCTCTGCCTTCATAAATTCAAGCATTGGTTTCGCACCACCCGGACTCTCCTCTGCAGGCTGGAAGTAAATAATAATCGTATTATCCGGCTGCTGCTTCGCAAAATCTTGTACAAGACCGAGCGCAATCGTCATATGACAATCATGTCCACAAGCATGCATAAACCCTGGATGTGTCGATGCAAATTCAAGTCCTGTCTCTTCTGTAATAGCGAGTGCGTCAATATCCGTGCGCCAGCCAATTTTTAGCTGTGGGTTTTTCCCATCAATCGTCAAAATAATCCCTGTACGCCATGTATCCACATGAAAATAGGGTTGCATATATTCATTAATTACTTCTAATAAATATGCCTGTGTTTTAAATTCCTGAAAGCCAATCTCAGGAATTTGATGTAATGCGCGTCGAATTTCTCGTAGTTCCTTCATGTTCTCATCCCCATTATTAAAAAAAGCCATCTCAAAAAACCATTGAGACAGCTTTTATTTATTAGATTTTACGTAAATCTTGCATAATTTCTGTTTTTGATTTTGTTTTTTCATCGATTTCTTTAATGACTTTTGCTGGAACACCTGCAACAACTGTATAAGCTGGTACATCTTGTGTCACAATCGCGCCAGCCGCAACAACGGCACCTTCGCCTACTTGTACACCTTCTAAAAGAACGGCATTTGCGCCAACCATTACATTGTTGCCAAGCACAACCGGATCTGCACTTGGTGGTTCAATAACGCCTGCTAACACAGCGCCTGCTCCAACGTGACAATCTTCCCCAACTGTTGCACGACCACCTAATACAGCATTCATATCGATCATTGTGCGTGCACCGATTTCTGCACCAATATTAATTACTGCACCCATCATAATAACTGCATTGTCACCGATAGCTACTTCGTCACGAATAATTGCACCTGGTTCGATGCGCGCATTGATTCCTTTTAAATCAAGTGTTGGTACTGCTGAGTTACGACGATCATTTTCAATAACATAATCTTCGATAATGTTTTTGTTCGCCTCTAACACCGCTTCGATTTCTTTCCAGTTACCGAATACAACAGCTGTATTCCCTTCACCGAAAACTTGGCTATCTGTACCAAAATCAAGTGCCGCTACACCTTCACCTTTTACATAAACTTTTACGGGTGTTGCTTTTTCTGCATTTGCTAAGTATGCAATAATTTCTTGTGCATTTAATTTTTCCATCGTGACAAATTCCTCCTATGTAATGAAATATATTTCATTGTACATGATTTCAGGAGAAATTTCATTCTAAATTGTTCGAAAAATCATATTATTTGCTATTTATTATTCGAATAATCATATAAACACTGTGCTTGTTGCTTCACAATGTTGGTAAATGCTTGCACTTGGCGTAATTGAAGTGATGATTCATAGCCAATTAACCACGTATCACGTGTAAGCTCAAAATCCTTTGAATCCGCATTTAAGTTAATACGGTTAATATTTTCCGTACCGCTTAGTGTAATCGATGGTAAAATCGCATAGCCAATGCCGTTAAGGGCCATTTGCTTACATGTCTCAATTTGGTCGACTAAAATTTGATGTTTTGGATTTGACGTAAAATGCCGTTGCCACCATTGTTGAATCTCCTGAAAGTAATTCGAGTCACTTTTAAATTGAATAAATGGGCGCTCTGTTTCAAATACTTCCTCAAGCGTTTCAATCTCCGTATCAACTAAATAGAGCGTATCGCGGAATAAATGCTCTTTCGGACCCTTCCAATCCGTATTACCACGAATAATGCCAATATGTGCTTCTCCTTCATAAATCGCACGCAAAATTTCAGAGCTCCACCCTGTAATGAGCGATACTTTCGCATCTGGATACTGCGTCACAAATTCCTTTAATACTTTCGGTAGCCACGTATGGCCCACAATCGAGGCACAGGCGATTTTTAGCGTACCATGTACTTTTGAATTCAGTGCCTGAAGGGTTTCAAATACTTCCTCGCGACGCATAATCATTTCATTTGCATATTGAATCACAAGCTCTCCTGCAGGCGTTGCAGTTAGCCCCTTTTGTGAACGTAAAAATAATTTAGCGCCCCAATCCTTTTCAATTGTTTGTAGACGCTGTGACAGTGCTGGTTGCGATAAGAAAAGTCGCTCTGCAGCGCGGCGCATATTGCCTTCTTCAGCGAGGATTTTCATAATTTCTGCTTCAGATGTAGTCATGCTTAAATTCCTCCTTGCTTCATGACTTCATTTTAACAGAGTACAAAAAAAGAGGCATCAATTGATGCCTCTGATCGTTACGATTGATATACATATTTTTTTAATTGTTTTAAAATGACACGTCTCGTCATAATGCCAACAAATCGCCCTGCATCATCTACAACGCATAAAAATGCATGGTTGATAACAAGCTCCAATGCTTTACTGAATGTCTCATGTACATTTAACGTCGCAATATTTTCATCCATGACTTCATCAACTACTTTGTCAGCTAATTTATCGTATTCGATGCGCTCTAAACCTAAGATGGAATCCATAATCATGCGCGCACTGATTAGGCCACAAAAACGGTATGTTGGATCGAGTACGGGAATTGCTGAGTAACCACTCTTTGTTAAAACAAGTAGTGCATGCTCGACATTATTACCGAGCTGCACATGCGCTACTTTCTCAGCAGGAATGATAAACTCTTCTACGGGCATTTCTAAAAATTCTTTCTTACTTAAAGAAATCATATCCCTCTACCCCTTCTATCTATTCTAGGAAGTTTTACAACCTATCTTCCAATTTATCATATCATACAATAAGACATTTATACTAACTAAAACGTTTTCAAACAGCCTTTTTATACAGTTATTAGATTTTTTATGCATATCTATACACTATAGGAATTTCCAAATAATCATGTAAAAAAGAAGCTAAGGCATATGCTTCTATGCCCTAACTTCCCTTTTATTTACATGCTATTCCTCATCATTTAATACACGGTATGCCTGCTTTAAAAATGTTTCTTGACTATTAATTAATTTGTCATTTGCGGAAGCTCTCTTATAATGATAAACACCATTCGCATCTTGAATACGTGCCTTCATATTGTCCGAAAGCTCTAAATCAATCGTATCTAAAATACGTTGCTTAATTCCCTTGTCATAAATCGGGAATAAAATCTCCACACGCTTAATCATATTACGCGTCATCATATCAGCAGAAGATAAATACAGCTTATTTTCACCATTATGATGGAATAAATAAATGCGCGAGTGCTCTAAGAAGCGTCCGACAATACTCGTTACCGTAATGTTGTCGCTTATTCCTGGAATTCCTGGACGTAGGCAGCAAATGCCTCGAATAATTAAATCAACTTTCACCCCAGCCACCGAGGCCTCATACAATTTCATAATTAAATCCTTATCTGTTAACGAGTTCATTTTCGCACGAATTTGGCCGTTGCCATATTGTTGCTGGAAGGCAATCTCCTCATCAATTAATGCTAAAAATTCATCACGAATATCGAATGGCGATACGACTAGATGTTCAAAATTCGGTTTTTCTGTATAGCCACTTAAATAATTAAAGAAATTTGTCGCATCCGCACCGATTTTTTTATTTGTTGTAATAATGCCCATATCCGTATAAATTTTTGCCGTCGCATCATTGTAGTTTCCTGTGCCAAGATGGACGAAACGTTCGATATGTCCTTGGCGCTTACGAACAACTAATGTAATTTTAGAATGCGTTTTTAAATTATGCATACCATAAATTACGAGACAGCCTGCCTGCTCAAGCTCCTTGGCCCAGTGAACATTATTTTCCTCGTCAAAACGAGCCTTTAATTCTACTAATACCGTCACTTGCTTGCCATTCTCTGCGGCCTGCTTTAATGCACGAATAACCGGCGAATTTCCACTAACACGATACAAGGTTTGCTTAATCGCTAGCACATCCGGGTCCTCTGCCGCTTCCGTAACAAAATCAACAATCGGCTGGAATGATTCATATGGATGGTGGAAAAATAAATCTTCTTTTAATGCTTTTTCAAATAAATCTTCATCTGATTCAAGTGATAGCGGCACCTGTGGAATAAAACTTTCGTATTCAAGCTGCTCGCGACCCTCTGCGATTTTTTTACAGAAACTAAATAAAAACGTTAGATCAAGCGGTCCATCTAAACGGAAAACCTGCGCATCCCAGTCCTCTAGCTCTTCTAGAAGATATTTCAGCATATCGTCATCCATCTCGCCTGAGCGCACTTCAATACGTGTTGTTGCGCCCCATTTACGTTTTTTTAATTCCTTTTCAATTTCAACAAGTAAATCACGTGCGCCCTCTTCATGAATTGTTAAATCGGCATTACGTGTTAGGCGGAATCCTTGCACAGACTTCACCTTATAACCTCGAAACATTTCATCGATATTTTGAACGATTACGTCTTCTAACAGCACGCCATGAATTTCATGCTGTGCACTCGGTAATTGAATGAAACGATCAAGAACAGATGGCACTTGCACAATCGCCATTTTTTTACGCAATTCCTCGTCCTCTTCCTCTTCGCGCTCTAATAGTACAATTAAATTCTGTGTTTTATTTAATAGCGTTGGAAATGGACGATACGCATCAACCGCAATCGGTGTTAGTACCGGAAAAATGGTTTCATCAAAATAGTTTTGGATAAATTCATGTTGTTCTACCGTTAACGAATCCATCTTTCGAATAAATACTTGCTCACGTGGTAGCTGCTGAAAAACTAGCTCTTTATACACATCAATTTGACGTGTAATTAATTGTCGTGTGCGCGCTTCAATACGCGCGAGCTGTTCTTTCGGTGTTAAGCCTGCTTTATTTTCAGGCTTATGAAATCCGGCCTTTACCTGGTCCTGTAACCCTGCAACACGTACCATGAAAAATTCATCTAAATTCGAGCTAAAAATAGCTAGAAAACGTAGACGCTCAAGTAATGGATTTCGTTCATCCTCCGCTTCCTCTAAAACACGTTCATTAAATGCTAACCAACTTAGTTCACGATTATTATAATATTTTGGTTGCGCAATCTCTTGTAATGTAGCTAACTTTTGGTCCATATTATCCTTCCTCTTCTATAAAGTGTAGTTCAATCGTTTTTTTGATCAATCGCTCTAAATGCTTGGTCTGGCGATTTGCACGGTATTGCTCAGCTAACGAATTGCTGTTTGTGTAAATATGCATCTCAACGACTTCCCCTTTATCGAACAGACGCACCTTACGTACAACATTACGTTTTGTCGCATCGAGCGCATACGTAAATTTTAAAATCGAGCCTAGCTCAAATAATACCTTCAATTCATCTTCCGAGAACCATTGCTCAAAAGGCGCCGCATAGCGCTTGAAATTATCTTTATTTTTATACGAGGCCATCAGCGCTAGACGCACGCGCTCCTTATGATTTAAGCCATCGATAGCGCGATTCGATAAAATGTAAAAGGTATGCTGACTTGCCGCGTCTTTATCAATGTATTCGCCTAAGAAATATACTTTTGCAGCATTTGATAATAAACGTAAATTTTGGCGTTCAAAATCAACAGCGCCAATATCACCTAGTTGCTTGTACAACATTTCCGCTAAGTATTCATGATGCTTGATTTGCCCTTGATCCTTTCCAAACTCAGCACATAAAAATTTGGCCGTCGTCGAGAAAACATCATAGCGATCAAAGGCATGTGGATTTTGCTTTAGGATGCGGTGAATGACAAGACCTTCACGCAGTCCTTTGCGACTGAACTGAAATTTTTGTGCCCCCACTATATCCATTAACGCATGGAACACCTCAATAACCGGGCCGATAATATCCGCACGGTCACTAGATAAGCCATCTAATTTTTGAAGTTGCTCTAGTGGCATTGATGTAAGTGTTTCAGCAATTTCTAAAAAGTCTTTTCGTGTAATACGATACTGATGAACACCCGACAGCGGATAGTTATTACGATGTTGATCAAAAGTGGCCATATTACGCGCACTACCGCCGATTCCAATGACTGGTAAATTTAAATCCTTCAGCCATGGAATCTTACTGAACTGCGCGATAGCAAAATCATACACACTTTGGCGTTCATCCGCCGTCAGTACCTCCCCTGCAACGAACTGTTGCTTCAGTGATACCGAACCAAATGGTAAGCTAATTGACTGCATTAATTCTTTCTCATCAAAATACGTTAGCTCCGTACTACCGCCGCCCATATCAATCGTCACACCAGATGGAGTAGAAGTTGTATACACAACCGCAAAGTAGCCATAAAAAGCTTCTTGGCGTTCCGATAAAAGTTCAATATCCACGCCAACAACTTCTTTCATGCGTGCTAATATCGCCGCCCCATTTTGTGCTTGACGAATAGATGCTGTCGCAATTGCGCGAACATGCTCCACATTATAATCCTCTAATATTTCATTAAATGAATGTAAAATACCCTCTAACCGTTCAATGCCCTCTTCTACTAAAATACCTGTATCATCAATAAAACTTCGTAATCGCGCAACCGCTTTTACGTTTTCAATTTCCTTTAATCCTCTAAGCTGTTCATAGTGATAGATAACTAGACGAACAGTGTTCGAACCGATGTCGATAATGGCTGTTTTATACTCTGTCATGTTGGCACGTCCTTTACTGTAATAGCTGCTATTCTCTCTATACTATATACTGTATACTTTTTCTATAAACATTGATATGATGGATATTGACTATTAAATTGAATGCTCTGAATTTTCTCAGTTATTTCCCGATGAGAAAGGTGGGCTTTTCATGACGAATTTATTTAGCAATAATGACTTAGCTTTAGCTGTTTTCACCGTCAATAAACATGCTAAAACAGCAATTGATAACCGAGGACTTTACGCTTTAAAACGTAACGCCATTTGTGAATTACTTCGCACAAAACGCGCAAAGAAAATAGGGTTACATTTTGTAGAAAACCCCAAATTCAGCAAACAACAATCTACCGTATTAATTCAATGTGCAGATTATTATTTTCATACACCGCCGAAAAAAGAGGATTTTCGGCAGTTGCCCCATCTTGGACAATTAGATCGACAATACCGAAATCCTAAGCGTCAAATGAGCCTGAATGAGGCAAAGCGTATTCTTCATTTATTTACAAAAACCTCACCAGAAATGATACCAAAACAACCGCAAAAAACGAGAATGACTAATTCTTCTAGTTATTTTTACGGTTATTAACGTCCTATACGCATACAAAAACCCGCACTTCGGTGCGGGTTTTTGTATGCGCCGAACCTGATAAAGAAACATTACACAGCTGTTCTTATTTCGTTCTACCGTAACTCATTTTTATAGAATGTATTGATCGATTTTTAAAATAAGTTCAGCAATTTCAGGTTTACTAATTTGCTCTTCTGCACCAACTTCAAGACCCTTATGTCGCAAGTCATCTGTGATTAAACTTGAGAAAATAATAACCGGTAACTTTTGTAATTGTGCACTTGATTTAATTTTTTTCGTTAAATGATGGCCATCCATTTGTGGCATCTCAATATCCGTTACAATTAATTGGACATAATCCGCAATATCACCACGCGTCGCACTAAACTCTAAAAATTCATAAGCATCTTTACCATTTTCAAAGAACTCAATATTCGTATACCCCGCTTCTACAAGCGTATCATTTAGAAGTTTACGTAATAGCGGTGAATCTTCCGCGACAATAATTTTCTTATCGCTACGCTCACGCTCGCCTAATTTTTTCACAGACTCAATTTGAATACCTGATTCAGGATTAATATCTACCATAATGCGCTCAAAATCTAGTAATAATAACATACCATCTTCACGCTTAATAACACCAATTACCTGTGAGCCACCACCTTGATACATATCAGACGGTTTTTCAATTTGATCCCATGAAATACGATGGATTTTTGTGACATTATCGACATGGAAAACGACTTTTTGTTTATTAAATTCCGCGACAATATACTTTTGTTGCTCACTATAATTTTGTGTTGGAACGCCGAGTACTTTTTGCATATCAACAACCGGTAACACTTCTCCGCGTAGCTGCACAATACCTTCTACATGTGGGTGTGCGTGCGGAATAAATGTTACTTCAATCGGTTGAATAATTTCTTTTACTTTAATAACATTAATCCCGAATTTGTTAGAAGCCACTTCAAATTCGACAATTTCAAGCTCATTTGTACCACTCTCTAACAAAATACCTTTGTTACTTTCCATTGAAAAATCGCCCCCTCAGGCATAATTTATTACACCCATTGTATCATATGGCATATAGACAACATAGCCAAATATCACGATTAATCTCTAAATAAACACATCGTATTTACCATATATTTTTATCTATTACCCGATTTCGGATAATAGATATGCGTCTTCTGTAAATTTCAAATATTTCCTAAGGGACTTTTTAATAATAGCGTAAAACCACAAAAAGAATGGTCCTTCCAAATGACTTTTAAAAAACATTTACATTTCATAGTAATCAATTAATGCCTGTGTACCATTTTGGTCATACCCTTTTGCTGAAAGCTCATCATACATCGCTTTAGCCATTGCTAAGCCGGGAAGCTTAAGCTCCATTCGCGAAGCTTCATCCAGCGCAATGCCCATATCCTTAATCATATGCCTAATATAAAAGCCTGGCTCCTTATCACCTTGCAACATACGCGGTGCTAAGTTACTTAGTGACCATGAGCCCGCTGCACCTGTCGCAATCGATTGTAAAACCCGTTCCATATCAAGACCGGCCTTTTTACCATAAGCAAGCGCCTCACAAACGCCAATCATATTTGTCGCAATAGCAATTTGATTACACATTTTTGTATGCTGTCCTGCACCCGCCTCGCCTTGTAGCACAATATTTTGACCAATAACTTCAAATAATGGTATTACTTTCTCAAAAGCTTGTTTTGAGCCCCCTACCATAATGGATAAGGTGCCATTTTGCGCGCCAATATCGCCACCTGACACGGGTGCATCTAGTGCCTCCATGCCAAATGCTTGTGCAGCATCGGCAATTTTCTTCGCCAGTGCGGGCTGAGAGGTTGTCATATCAACAACGATTTTCCCTTGCTGTGCCGCTTTAAAAATACCATAATCACCAAAATAAACTTCCTCTACATCTTTCGGATAACCTACTACTGTAAAAATAACATCCCCCTGCTCTGCTGCTGCTTGTGCGGTATCATACCATGTAGCACCTAGCTCCACTAGCGGCAGTGCACGCTCCTTTGTACGCGTATACAAATGAACCGTATGCCCCGCCTTTAAAAAATTCTTAATCATGCCTTGACCCATAACCCCTGTACCAATAAACGCAATATTTGTCATCATCATTTCCCCCTTTTGCATTTATTGTATCAAAAAAGAGCAGCTGCCTAATAGCGCTGCTCTTTCATAAAAAAATTTAGAATGGACCGTAATTAATAAAGTGTGCCACAACTAAAATGATAATGCTGACAATCACTTGGATAATGAAGAATGGGAAATACCAGCGTACCCATTTATTCCACGGAATACCGGCAACTGCAAGTGCGGCGATTAAAGCACCGTTTGTAGGGAATAATAAAGCAGCAATCCCGTCCCCTAATTGGAACGCAAGTACAGCTGTTTGACGCGTCACATCGACTAAATCTGCAAGTGGTGCCATGATTGGCATCGTTAATGCTGCTTGACCACTTTGTGATGGTACAAGGAAGTTGATAATCATTTGAATGAACATCATCGCCACAGCAGTTAACGCAGATGGCACACCTTGTAATAAATCACTCATATAATGAAGCATCGTATCAAGTAAGCCACCATTTTGGAACACCACTAATACTGCTTGTGCTAAACCGATAATTAACGCACCACCGATTAATTCACTCGCACCTTTTACAAAATTATCTGCGATGCCTGATGGACTTAAACCACCAACAATACCCATGATAATACCTGCTAATAAGAATAACCCTGCTAGCTCTGGAATGTACCAATCATACAGTTTCACACCTAAAATTAACACAACAAAGTTTAATAAAAAGACGATTAGTACAAGCTTATGACGACCTGTCATTTTAATATCTTTATCTTTATCTTTTGGACTAAATTTTTCGAACTTGCCATAAATACCAAGCTCCGGATTTTTTTGAACTTTTGACGCATGACGGTAAATGAAAATCGACGCCATAATGACAAAAATCGCAAATACGACTAAACGTAAGCCCATACCTGAGAAGGTTGGTAACTCTGCAATACCCTGTGCTACAGCTGTTGAGAATGGGTTAAGGAAACCAGCTGTAAAGCCCATCCAAGCCCCCATGACAACAATCGCAAAACCAGTCACTGCATCAAAGCCTAATGCAATTGTTAATGGCACGATTAATGCCACATACACCGCTACTTCATCACTCATACCCATTGTTGAACCACAAACCGCAAAGAATAATACGAACACTGGAATCATCAGTTTTTCTTTACGTTTCATTTTTTCAGCAAATGTCACGATAAACGTATCCAGTGCACCAGTTGCATTCATAATACCGAATACACCACCGATGATTAATACGAAGAAAATCGTACCGGCACCGTTCACCATACCCTGGTGAATACTTGTAAAAATATCTAAGAATCCGACCGGGGTATTTTCTATAAATTTAAATGACTCTGCAATAATGACGCTATGGCCATCTTGATCTTTTGTATCATAATGACCTGCTGGGACGATGTACGTTAAAATAGCTGAAATCACAAGTAATGCAAAAATTAATACATATGCATTAACGCCACCAGCAAGGCCTTTCTTTTCTTTTTTATTCATATGTTATTGTTCTCCTCTTAATACACCTTTTCAAAAGACGTAAACTATCTTAAAAACAGAAATAATTATACACAACACTATATTTTTATACAAGCCTTTCAACTCATTTGTCATAAATTAAATTTACATTACAGGAGGACTGCGCATGCTTACATTTACTGACTATGAATCACACTATTTCGAGGAAGTTTTTTCATTATATAAGGAAAATACCCAATATTTCTTATTATCTGGTGGCCAGGAAGCGACGCGTGAGGATGTGCATGCAGACCTCAACACCCGTCCAGAAGGAGTGGCACCTTGGCAGCATCATTACATATTAATACATTTTCAG
This sequence comes from Kurthia sp. Dielmo, assembly GCF_000307285.2. Classification (NCBI taxonomy): domain Bacteria; kingdom Bacillati; phylum Bacillota; class Bacilli; order Caryophanales; family Caryophanaceae; genus Kurthia; species Kurthia sp. Dielmo. The sequence continues at coordinate 374,687 of NZ_HE578956.1, read as the reverse complement.
GAAGAACTTGTTGGTGTGCTCGTATATGTTGACGATTACCCAACAGTAAATACCATCTATATTGGCTTATTGCTACTATCCCCTCGCATTCAGGGACAAGGAATAGGCTCCTTTATTATGCAGCAATTAAAAGAAGAGCTAGCCCCTGGACACAAATTCCGCCTAAGCGTACTCGCAGAAAATACACAGGCTCTGCAATTTTGGCAGCTCCATGGCTTTAAGATGGTTGATGAAAAGCCATTCACACTGCATGCAAAAACTCAGCAAATTTTTATTTTAGAATTCCAAAAATAAATGAAGGTTTCCTTCTTGACTCTCTAGTTACTCTAGGGTTTATAGTTACGCTTAGAACTTTTAAAAAAGGAGGAATCTTCATATGAAGAAAAAGCTGGCATTAAGCCTTGTATTAATGAATTTATTTTTAGCCTTCGTTGGCATCGGATTGGTTATTCCCGTCATGCCAACCATTATGAACGAGCTTGGCATCACCGGCTCTACTGTCGGATTGATGGTTGCAGCATTTGCGATTGCCCAGCTCATCTTCTCGCCAATCGCTGGTAAATGGACGGATACGATTGGTCGTAAAAAAATGATTGTTGTTGGCTTAATCATTTTTGCTATCTCTGAATTTTTCTTTGCTATCGGGACAAACGTTGAAATGCTTTTCATATCACGTATTTTAGGTGGGATTAGCGGTGCCTTTATTATGCCTGCTGTCACAGCCTTTATTGCTGACATTACAACAGTGACAGAACGCCCACGTGCACTTGGATTAATGTCTGCCGCGATTTCAACAGGCTTTATCATCGGCCCTGGCGTTGGTGGTTTCCTTGCAGCATTTGGTACACGCGTGCCATTTTTCGTTGCGACAATGATAGCACTAATCGCTGCCGTATTATCATTTATTACATTAAGAGAGCCAGAGCGCCCACAAAATGCGGCGCCAATCGCACAAAAGCATGATGATAAAAGTATTAAACGTGTATTCTCAAAAGTGTATTTCATTCCATTTGCGGTATTATTTATTTCAACATTTGGACTAGCCGCATTTGATTCATTCTTTAGCTTATTTACAAATCATAAATTTAATTTCACACCAACGGATATTGCGATTTCGATTACAGTTGGTGCCATCTTTGGCGCAATTGCTCAAGGTATTTTATTTGCACCACTGACACGAAAACTTGGCGAAATCCGCCTTGTACGCTGGTGCCTCGGTATTTCAGCCGTTGTCGTTTTGTTAATGACCCTTGCACCAACGCATTTCACTGTCATGCTTGTGACATTTTTTGCGTTTATCGGCTTTGATTTGATTCGCCCGGCCATTACTACTTATTTATCAAAAATTGCGGGGCATGAGCAAGGTTTTATTGGAGGGATGAACTCGATGTTCACGAGTCTCGGTAATATTATTGGCCCATTACTTGGTGGGATGCTATTTGATTTAAATGTTAATTTACCATTCCAATTTGCTGCAGTTGTACTTATCGTTGCTTTATTGATAACATTTAAATGGGTAATGCCAAAATTTGTACAACAAACTGTAGGTGAGGTAATTGAAGAAAGATAATCTTTATACGATTGGTGATGTCGCAAAGTTAATGAATATTTCGATTTACACATTGCGTTATTACGATCAAATCGACTTATTTAAGCCTGCTTTCACAGACCCCAAAACGAATTATCGCTACTATGAAGATACACAGCTTTTTCAGCTTGATTGGATTAAGTCACTACGCTCAATAGGAACGCCACTTGAAAAAATCCATGAAACATATCAAATTTCAACCGCAGAACAGCTTCATTTCTTAGATGAGCAAGAGCAAGTCGTCAATGAGCAGCTAAGTGAGCTTACTGCCGTACAAAAAAATATCGCACAGGTACGTCAATATTTAACACAGCAGCTTGATGACCATCAGATGAATGAGGTCTATGTGCTAGAGGCGCCTGTTACACGTATTTTAGTAAAGCCACTGACGAAAAAAGGCATTAATCCTCGCGCCATTGAAAATAGCTCCTATAGCGATATGAAACATTTTCTAGAAGAGCAGCATCTTGGCATTCATGGTGGATATGGTGGCATCTTTCCTTACCGTGCAGATTACGCGTCCGTTGAGGAGATGGATTACCATACATTATTCACGCCGCTTTTTAGTGACAAATGGGTAACAGAGATTGCAGAAGGTATGGACATCGGCAAAATTCCAGGTGGGCGCTACGTTGCAATTCGTTTTGAATTCAGTCCATCCGCCTATGTAATAAACTATCAAAAACTATGTGCTTATATAGAAGAAAGGCATTTAAAGCCTAAAAGTATTTACGAATTTTTCACGATGACACAGTATGCACCCGAAGCAAAATCCGTTTTCATTATCGAGCTACGTATTCGTTTAGATAAAGCATAACTGCATTAAAAAAGGTCGAAACCCCTTTAGAACGGGATTTCGGCCTTTTTAGCATAAAAAATAGGCAGCGTATGCTACGGTGCCTATCGTTTATCATCATTAATCTAATTTATCGTAATCGTTTACATCATTTGTTGTATGGAATTGATAAAGATTTAGAAGTTGATCAAGTTTTTCGCTTAAGCGGATGGTTTCATCATTCAAAAATCCTTTTTCCAGGCCTGACTGAATCATTTTTTCACGAGTGATTTCTAATTTTCTTAAAAGCGTATCAGACATCATTTGTCCATCCTCCTTCTATATACTTCGTTAAAATAGTTTACGTAACGTTCATTATTATACTATTATTTCCACATTTTCGGAGATGAAATTTACGACAAAATTCGACAAATCAGCTTCTACCTTCAACAGAATACACATAAGAAACATTGCCACCCTGCTTTGCAATCCCTCTAAAATGTTTAAAATCTTCTCTTTTAATGACAATTTCTCTAATTTCATAGAATTCATTTTTATCTACATCAATCGAAGCGATTTTGCCATTTTTCAAGTCATCTAGCATAGAATTATAATCCTTCATTGTAAATTACTTCCTTTTTTGTTTTTTTAATAGTTTTTATTTTACTTTTTCTAGAAATTCATGCACAATATTTACAATATTATTGCAAAAGGGGCTGTTGAATATGACAGAAAGAGTAGAACTGGGAAATATCATTGAGTTTGGTGATGGCTTACAAGGTATTGTAGAAAAAGTAAATGAGAACTCTGTAATTGTTAATTTAACATATATGAGCAATTTTAGTAGCCTTGATTTAGAAGAGCGTACTGTAATCAATCATAAGCGCTATAAAGTCATTGCAGAGCACGCAGCTAAATAATTTCTTGCTATCGGTATCATTTAATCCTACAATAGCTGTAATGAAGTACCGTCCTTATGAGACGGTACTATTTTTTTAGGAGGACTTTATATGTTGCGGCGCTATCATCTTGTTTTTATATTGTCATTGATTGCTGTTTTTGCACTAATGACAGTTAGCTTTCAAAATCCCGCACTCTTTTGGTTTACATATACGTTTTCAATGCTGTTATGTGTCGCATTTAGTAAAACGTTTTCGGAAGTTTTTGATGAGCTATCAACTGCTAACTATTTAGTATTAGGCATTCCAAGTGGTATTATCGGTTACTTTATTATTTTAGGGTTTTATCAACTTCTACCCCATACTGCGGCGACAAACGTACAGACATTTCTTGTAACGTTTTCCCCACATTCTCTTTTTGAATATATTTTGCTTATTCTGATTATTGCTGTAGCTGAAGAGCTCTACTGGCGTGGCTTTGTTCAACAATACTTAAAACAGTTTATGCGTGATGTATTCGCTATTATCGTGGCTTCATTCGCATTTGCTATTCCACTCGCAATCAATGGCTTTTATATGCCTAGTGTTGCCGCCTTCTTTAGTGGTATTGTAATCGGCTTTCTTTACGAACGCACTAAAAGTATGCCGGTCATTATCATCATTCACATTGTGATGCTAACACTTCTTTTCTTATTATTACCACTATATTAAGATGCTAACCCACATCTTTTTTACTATTTTATGGAATTTATTCAACAGAATTTTATTTTCTACTTAAAAAGGAGAAATCGCATTTTATCGCGATTTCTCCTTTTTGCTATCCATAAAACTTAGTACGATAAATCTTTAATCGATAAGCCTAATTTTTTTAGCAATTGAATCGCTTGGTTTTTTTCCTCTTCATCAAGAGAGCTCACTAAATGATTTAGTTGAGCTTCATGACGCGGGAAAAGTTCGGCCATAAAATCACTGCCCTTTTCTGAGATTTCTGCATATGTCACGCGGCGATCATTTGGGCATGCAAGACGGTATAAAAAACCTCGCTTTTCAAGTTTATCAATCACGTACGTAATCGAACCACTTGCTAATAAAATTTTATTGCCGATTTGCTGTAATGGTTGGCGACCTTTATGATAAAGCAACTCTAGTACCGCAAATTCTGTTGGGTTTAAACCATTCTCTTGGAAAAACTGGTTTGTCACTTCATTGATTGCTTTATTTGCTCGTGACAGCACAATATATAATTTAAGAGATTGTTTGATTTCTTCTGAAGAAGTCATTCGTATCATCCTTTATTTTTCACATTAAATTTATTATAGCGATTATTAAATTGCTTTGTCAAAACGAGTTTGTAACAATCCCCTATTGTTGATACACTAAACATATCTCTCACACTAATTTAAAGGAGTTTCTACAATTGAAAACTGTACTCGCAACATTGAATGCCAAATATATTCATACGAATATTGCCATTCGTTATTTAAAAGCTTACGCTAGACCAGAATTTGACCCAGAGCTAGCTGAATATACGATTAAGGACCCTTCGTTTAATATCGTTTCAGATTTGTATCAAAAGAAACCTGATATCGTCGGCTTCAGCTGTTATATTTGGAACATTGAAGAGACGATTCATGTAATCCGTATGCTACGCAAAGTAAGTCCACATACGAAAATTATCTTAGGCGGTCCTGAGGTGTCTTATGACGTTCATGATTGGTTACGCCGTTTAGATGGTCTAGTTGACTACATTTTAATGGGTGAAGGCGAAATTTCATTCAAAAAATTACTACAACACTTACATGGCGAAATCTTACTTGAGGAAGTTCCAGGGGTTTGTTATTTAGAAGATGGTAAAGTAAAAATTCATGCTGCCGCGCCAAAAGCAGATTTACGTACAATGCCTAGTATTTATCGTTTTGACGAAGACAAACGCCATATTCCAGGTCGCGTTGCGTATATTGAGACGAGTCGCGGATGTCCATTTAATTGCCAGTTTTGCCTTTCTTCTATTGAAGTAGGGGTTCGTTACTTTAACCGTGAAAATGTGAAGGCAGATATTCGATATTTAATGGAAAATGGTGCACGTACGATTAAATTTGTCGACCGTACATTTAATATTAGCCGTAGTTATGCGATGGAAATGTTCCAATTTCTAATTGATGAGCATAAGCCAGGGGTTGTTTTCCAATTTGAAATTACAGCAGACATTATGCGCCCTGAAGTCATTGAATTCTTAAACGCCAATGCGCCAGCTGGCCTATTCCGTTTTGAAATTGGTGTGCAATCAACAAATGATGAAACAAATGATCTCGTAAAACGTCGTCAAAACTTCGAGAAATTAAAGCGTACCGTGACGATGGTTAAAGATGGTGGCAAAATCGATCAACATCTTGATTTAATTGCTGGTCTCCCTGAAGAAGACTATATGAGCTTCCGTAAAACCTTCAATGATGTCTTTGCCATGCGTCCAGAGGAATTACAGCTGGGCTTCTTGAAATTACTGCGTGGTACAGGTCTACGAATCGATGTCGAGAAATATGGTTACGACTATATCGACCTAGCACCCTACGAAATTTTCTCAAACAATGTTCTCACATTTGATGAAATTTTACGCATTAAACAAACCGAAGATATTTTAGAGAAATATTGGAATGACCATCGTATGAATCGTACAATCGAATATTTAGTAAAAGAAGTATTTGATTCACCATTCGATTTCTTCCAAGAATTCGGCACGTACTGGGATGAGCAGGGCTGGTCAAAAATAGGTCACCAACTAGAAGACCTATTTACCCGCCTATTAGGATTCCTCGAAAAACGTGGTGGTGTGGATACACGTATCGTCGAAAACTTTATGCAGCTAGATTACTTCGATGCACAGCGCTTCTTCCCACGCAAGATTTGGTGGCAAAATGCACTCGCAAAAGAGGATGCTCGTCCACTTTACGACCAATTGCTACAAGCAGAAGATAAAGTACAGCGCTTTAACCTGTCTGAAAAAGATTTATTTAAACACACATTAATCGTGCCTTGTCACATTGATGTGGAGGCTGCACATAATGGCGACTTTATTGCGAAGGAAAGTTACTTATTAACGTACTTCGAGCCATCAGGTAAAACGCACTTCCGCATGATTGAAAAATAATTAGGTTAAATAAAAACAGGAACC
>NZ_HE578956.1:271418-367999 GCF_000307285.2 Kurthia sp. Dielmo | reverse complement strand
AAAAACAGGAACCCAGTTGGATTCCTGTTTTTTATTTAACCTATAATCACACGCTCTTTTGGATAATGGAATTTTGGTTTTTCTGATTTTCCTCCAAGTGAATACAGGAAGGAAATCAAGCCAACTCGTCCTATAAACATGAGTAACATAATAATGATTTTCCCAAAGGAGGACAGGTCTTCGGTCAGTCCGAGAGACATTCCACATGTACCGAACGCAGAAGTGATTTCAAAAACAATTTGAATCAAGGTTGCACTCTTTTCAGACAATGCAAGTATCATTGTTGAAATGAGCACCATCATACACGCTAATAAAATAACGGCAAACGATCGATATACATCAATTAAATAAATTTCACGTTTGAAGATTTTAATATCTTCCTTACCACGCGCAAAGTTGTATAAAAATAATGCAGCAATCGCAAAAGTTGTCGTGCGAATACCACCACCTACTGAACTAGGAGAGGCCCCAATAAACATGAGGAAGCTTAAAAACATATCCGTTGATTCATGGAATTGCGTAACATCTACCGTTGTCAAGCCAGCTGAGCGTGTCGAATTCGACTGAAACATTGCGGCAAATAAAGCCTCATGCCAACTCATCCCTTTGAATGAATGGAATGATTCAATTAATAATACGACAAGTGTTCCCACGACAAATAGCACGCCATATGTAACCGTTGTGATTTTTGCAAATAATGAAAAGCGGAATACCTCATTATGCTTACGCTTTAAAAATGCTTTTACTTCCACTAATACTGGAAAGCCAATCGCGCCAAGTGTAATTAAAATCATATGCACAACTTGTACAAAATAATCATTACGAAACGGTGCCATCGATGTTCCTGTAATATCAAACCCACCATTTGTCGTCGCAGATACAGCACCAAAAATACCATGTAGTAACGCTTGTCCAAATGTATCATGGTACGGAGTAAAATAAAAATAACATGTTAAAATTATCGCACCCACTGCTTCAATGCTTAATAAAATTTTAATAATTTCTTTAATTAAATGCACAACACCAGATAAATTATATTGATTGTGATCGACCATAATCAGCTGGCGCTCTCGCAAGCCAATTTTTTTCCCGACAACGAGCCATAAAAATGTACCCGCTGACATAATACCAATCGCGCCGAGTTGTAAAACAACGAGCAACATGATAATGCCAAATAATGAATACGTTTCAGAAACATTAATCGTCGTGAGTCCGGTTACGCTAACCGCACTAACAGCTGTAAATAAGCTATCAAGCCAGGATACATGAACGCCTGGCTTATGTACGCCCGGTAAACTCAATAGGATAAAGGAAACTGTCATCGCCGCAAAATAATATAAAACGATTACTTGGAAAGGTGTTGCACGTTTTTTTATCTTTTTTATACTTCCCATAAAATCGAGTCCTTTCAATTAGTTAACGTCATAATATCCTATTGTAGGAGAAAAGTTTGTAAAAAGATAGACTGTCTTATCCGAAAGAATTGTCAATATATTATTCCCTATAGTTACATATACAACCATAAAAAAATACTAGAACAAAATGTATCGGTTCCTAACAAAAAGAAGGAATCGCGCGCCCGCGCAATTCCTTCTTCTCTTATGCTTATTATTTATTTTTAGTGTTGTTCTTTTTTCGCACCACGAACACCCATAATATAACCACCGACTGCAATTACGACAAGTACTGTCCAGAATACTGCTTTCCATGCAAATGAATGTGGGAAATGTTCATCTAATACACCAATGTCTTTATGCGCTAATGTCATAACTGTTAACTTCACACCAACCCATCCTACGATTAAGAAAGCAGCTGTTTCTAGTTGTGGGTATTTTTGAAGTAATTTAACGAATGCTTGTGCAGCGAAACGCATAATTACAAGCCCGATAATACCTCCTAAGAACATAACGGTGAATTGACCACCATTGATACCGCCAATTTCCCACTCACCCCAATGAGGAAGTGTGACAGCTAATGCTACTGCTGCAAGCATTGAGTCAATTGCGAATGCTAAATCGGCTGCTTCTACTTTTACAACCGTCATCCAGAAGCCAGAGCCTTTTTTCACTGACTTTCCTTCTTCATCTACATGCTCATCATCGTCATGCCCTTTCCGCAGATCATATAAATTCTTCGCGCTAATGAATAGTAGATACGCAGCACCGATTGCTTGTACCCACCATAATTCGACGATTAATGTAATCATGAATAATGCAGCGAAACGCATAACGAATGCACCTAGTAAGCCGTAAAATAATGCTTTTTTCTGTTGTGCTGGTGGTAAGTGTTTTACCATTACAGCCATTACAACGGCGTTATCAGCTGCTAATAACCCTTCTAATGCAACTAGCACAAGTAGTACCCAACCATATTCCAATAATAGTTCCATTTGGATTTCTCCTCCTTTTTTGAACAAACAAAAAGAGACCCATGCCTAAATAAAGGCAAAGGTCTCACTTAGCAAAAAAGTTTTGCTCTTATAACCGATGATCTCTCTATAGATCATGTACTGACGATTATAAGGATAGGAACACGTCCTATAGCTACTCCCCCTTGACCGAAGTCAAAAGTTTATTCTGTTTGTTGTTACTGTTATTATAACAACATCTATTTCAAAAAGTAAATAAAAAAATACCGCTTTTGAAAACTTACATTTTTTTCAATTAAATTAAGTCCTGATACTATATAATTGTAACCATTTAACATATAAATACCTATCATCCAAAAACAATTATCATATTTTATTGATGTCATTACTAAATTTGTTATACTTAATTATAAGAAAATGATTCAGGAGGATTTTATGAGTGACATCCCTTTATTAACAAAAAATATGGACATGACATTAGAATTTTTTTTCTCGCAAAAAACAAGTTTATTTGTCATAAGCGATTGTCATTACAATCATTTTAAGGCGCAAGTATTTCACTATGCCCCTTTATTAACAACAATCGACTATGAAGCAATTAGCCATATTCAAACATGGGATATACTTCGAGATACTTACTTCATGTTAATGATTCCAAAAGATCAATACTTTGAAGAACCACTTACTAGCATGATTTTTAATGTCCGCCACCTGATTTTAAAACATGTACGAGAAAACGTAATATTCCCAACAATATTTGAAGCCATTCAACAACAACCTTCACGTGCTTATATCGCAGCAATTTCCATAACACGCTATTTAACGTATTGGTTAAGCGATATTTTCAAAAACTCATCATTACCGAATGAAGTACTACAAAATGAAGCATTACGTAATATGGATATTCGTCCACTCTTTGAAGAAAAATATAGTGCAATCGAACCTGTGCCTTCTGCAATCACAAATCTACAGGGGCGTATGTTGCGAAAAATCATTCAGTATTCGAATACACATGAGGAAGCATTAACAGTTCAATTACAGCAAGCTTTAGTAGACGCTCGTACACAATGGTCTATTTTTGAAAATCATCATGTTTAAAGAAAGTAGGGATTATATGCAAACGAAAGAGTATGAAAAAATCATTCAATCCCTTGAGCAACTGTGCTGTGAAGGTGCTTATGAACAGGCAAAAAACCAAGCATTTCATTATTATCAACTCGCTGCTGAAGAAAAAAATGATTTTGTTGAGCTTCACATGCTGCGCTACATGATGATGGCTAGTTCCAATTTAGGACAATATGAAATTTTATTGCACTTCTTTGAACGCTACGAATACCTCTGTCATGAGTTAGATGATGAGCAAAGCAAATTATTTTTAAATTTATATTTAACGTTTATTTATAACTATCAAGGCTATTACGAACAATCAATGTATGTACTAAAACGAGCATGTCGAATGGCCCTGAAAAAAAAGAACCAGCTCGCAATCGTCGAATCATTTAGTAACGCGTGTCATACAGCAACACTATTAAAAGATTATTCCCATGCGATTCAATATGCACTCATTGGTATGACCCATCTTAGCGATGATATCAAGCATCCTATTTTGGCGATGCGGATTGAAATGAATTTAAGTGAAGCACTTATTTATGACGGACAACTTACGTTAGCACAGCGCTATATACAGCGTAATCGAACCATTATTGAAGAACCTTGCTATACGCCATTTGCGAGTGACCAAGCAACATACTATCGTCTAAAAGCGCTACTAGCACAACAAGACCAGCAGCTACTTGCAGCAAAGGTGTATTTAAAACAAGCATTAGCGATTTTATTACGTAACTCACATATGGCTGATTTGGTTCATACCGTCCATGCCAATCTACTATTGGCAAAAAAACGCTTAGATGACCCTTATACAAGTTCAATGGATCATGTACTGACAACATTAACGATGAATACTTCTCAGCAGCGTATCGATGATATTACGACATTGAATATTCAACGTCATGTCCAGCGTGATAAGATGGCTACACAACTATTTGATGATGCCATGGGCTCATACCGTGCTAAAGGTGTATTTCAAATTGTCAATGATTGGTTAGCACAACACGATCATGTCGATTGTGCTGTGATGACCATTGATACGCTCGATGAGAAGGATGCACGCTTTCAACAACTGATACAGCAAATCCATCTACTCATGGCGAATCAGCATAGTATTGTCGGCTTTAATTACCAACAAATTTTACTGTTCTGGCGTAATCAGCCCCGTACACATATTACAGCTCAGCTTTTGCAAATTGAACAACTTATTCAGAGCAATGGCTTAGTCGCAACAATTGGTCAAAGCTCAAGTAATAATGATACGATTTATGCGAAAGAGCTGCATAACTTTGCCTATGCGCAGCTCTATTATATGCGTGAATTAAATACACAAATTAATATGGAACAAAATTAAAATGAGATTGGGACAAAACATGTCATGTTCCTTTTTTAGCGTTCGCAACGAAAAACCGGAACCGCGCTTTTGCGCGATTCCGGTTTTTCTTATGATCATAGGAGAGATTGTTTTTAGACGTATCTCCTAGCCTCTTTTTAGTTATTCTTTTCAACGAATTCAACAAAGTTTGTTGTCACCATGTCTAAAAAATTCACCGTGTTATCATCCGTTAAATTGCCTTGTTCATCAAATTTTGTATGCGCTGCACCAACAACCACTTGGTTTGCACCAGCTAAAAATGGAGAGTCAATACCAGGTGAGCGTAAGACATCATGTAAATGTGCTTGTGCTTTTACAGTGCCTAATGCACCCATTGAAGCCCCCATTACTAATGATGGCTTTCCGACCATTACACGATTAACACGTGATAGCCAGTCAATAGCATTTACTAAAACGCCTGGCATCGTACCATTATACTCAGGTGTGAACCAAATCACTGCATCTGCTGCCGCTACTTTTTCTTTAAAGCTTTTTACTTCTTGAGGTGCATCATTTTCAATATCTTGATTATACAAAGGAATATTTTCCAATGTCAGTACTTCCATTTCAAATTTATGCTCAAATTGTTTTGCTACAAAATTTGCGAGTGCTTTATTTAATGAATCTTTACGAACTGAACCTACAATACCTACTACTTTCATGCTTTACGACCTCCATTTTATCTCAATTTCAAGATGATTGTATCGCTTCATGTAATATTTTTCAATTATTTTGACTTATAAAAGTCAAAATACCATAAAAAAAGATACTTTCCTAAGTAGGAAAGCACCTTCTTTTACTTATAGTAAGCTATATAGCTCAACTTCTGGATATTTATCTTCGAACCAACGCATCGCGAATTGGTTTTCAAATAAGAATACTTTATTGCCAAAACGATCATTTACTAAAATTGATCGTGGACCAGTCATTGAATCTTTGATTACTTCTTCATTACGAATCCAGCGCGCCATTTTTTGGCCGATATGTTCCATAATAACATCCACATTGTATTCATTTTTCATTCGGTTTTCAAATACTTCAAATTGTAATTGACCAACCGCACCAAGAATGATGTCTTCTGTAAATAATGTTTTATAGTACTGAATTGCACCCTCTTGTACAAGCTGGTCAATCCCTTTATGGAAGTGTTTTTGTTTCATAACGTTTTTCGCACTTACACGTACGAATAACTCTGGTGTGAATTGTGGTAGTTTTTCGAATTGGAATTTCTTTTTACCACCAACGATTGTATCACCAATTTGGTAGTTCCCTGTATCATATAAACCGATAATATCCCCTGCTACGGCTTCATTTGCTGTTTCACGATCATCCGCTAAAAATGTTGTTGCTTGTGTTACTTTAAATGATTTGCCTGTGCGGTTCATCGTAATATTCATACCGCGTGTAAACTTACCAGAAACGATACGTACAAAGGCAATACGGTCACGGTGAGCTGGATTCATATTTGCTTGAATTTTAAATACAAAACCTGAGAAGTCTTTATCTGTTGGCTCTACAATTGTTTCTTGTTCTGTTAAACGAGGTTGTGGCCCTGGCGCAAATTTTAAGTATGTTTCTAAAAATGTTTGCACACCAAAGTTTGTTAACGCAGAACCGAAGAATACAGGTGTTAATTGACCTTTTTCAATTGCTTCTTCAGAGAAGTCATTTCCTGCTTCGTCTAATAATAAAATGTCATCTAATGCTTGTGTATAATAAGACGTTTTTGTCATATCATTTTCAACATCAATTGTTCCTTCATCATTTAATGGAATAAAGCGGTCTTCTTCTTCCGTACGGAATTGTTCAATACGACGATTATAACGATCGTAAATTCCTAAGAATTCTTTACCCATACCGATTGGCCAGTTCATTGGATATGCATTGATACCTAATACTTCTTCTAAGTCTTCAATTAGTTCCAATGGTTCTCTACCTTGACGGTCTAATTTGTTAATGAATGTGAAAATAGGAATACCACGCATACGACAAACTTGGAAAAGTTTTTTCGTTTGTGCTTCAATCCCTTTCGCAGCATCAATAACCATGACTGCACTATCGACAGCCATTAACGTACGATACGTATCCTCAGAAAAGTCTTGGTGCCCTGGTGTATCTAAAATGTTAACGCGGCAACCATCGTAATCAAATTGCATTACAGAAGATGTTACTGAGATACCACGTTGTTTTTCGATTTCCATCCAGTCAGATGTCGCAAATTTCCCTGTTTTTTTACCTTTTACAGTACCCGCATCGCGAATTGCGCCACCGAAGTATAAAAGTTTTTCTGTAATTGTCGTTTTACCAGCATCGGGGTGAGAGATAATGGCAAAGGTACGACGTGAAAGAATATCTTGTTCTAAATTCGTAGTCATGTTGTTCTCCTTTATTTTAAATCAATATACGATTAATCATTCAATTTATAACTGCTACTTGTACACCTACATAAGATATCACCTATTAGTTTAAATTCAAATGCTCGTGTTCTATTACTTAACTTATCAAGTATATCAAAAATGAAAGCATGAAAAAAGAGGATGTGCTTCGAATACACTATCCTCTTTCATACAATTACGCTTTTGTAACATTTAGCACTTGGCCAATTTTAATCGTTGATGATTTTAAACCGTTCCATTTTTTTAAATTCGTTACAGTCGTACCATACTTTTTCGCAATTTTTGTTAACGTGTCGCCTTTTACTACTTTGTATGTCATGTTTGCTTTTGCTGTTAATTTTAATTTTTGACCAATTTTAATCGTTGATGATTTTAAACCATTCCATTTTTTTAAATTTGTTACAGTCGTACCATACTTTTTCGCAATTTTTGTTAACGTATCGCCTTTTTTCACTGTATGAATTGTCGCTTTTTTAGACGTTTCTGTCACATTAATTGATGTATCTTTACCTGCTGGTGTTACAGTCGTATTTGTCGATGACGTATCTTTTTCATCCACTGTAGGTACTGTTTTTGAAACATATAAGGTTTGACCAACAAAAATCGTTGTCGTTTTTAATGAATTCCAGCTTGTTAGATTTTTCACTGTTGTACTATATTTTTTTGCGATTTTCGTTAACGTATCACCTTTTTTCACAACATAGGTTGTACCTTTTGAAATCGAATTCCCTGTTTGTGTCACGGTCGTATTTGAGCTAGTAGAACCTGTTGTTAATGGTGCATCGAATTGTGTTAAATCATAGCGTGCGATTAAGTCGTTTAATTTTGTGTTGTAACGAGTATCTGTTGCATATGTACCTGTTAAGGCTTTCGTTGCGTCTTTATATGTTTTTGCGTTTTCACGCCACGCTTTACTATAATATTTTGCGTTCCAGCTAACACCGTAACGTAATTTTTTTGCATTATCTTCTAATGATTCTTTGTAAGAAGGATATTTACGGAATTTTGCTGTGATTGTGTAGTACTGCCCTTTACCGTTATCTTCTAATGTTTTCATATTCACATATTGCCCGTTATAGTCACCTTTAATGCCGAATAAGTTATAATTTGGTGCTGAAGCTAGCGCGCTTCGACCATAACTACTTTCTAAAATCGCCTGTGCCATCATAACCGAGCCATAAATGCCATATTGTTGAGAAAGCGTCACAACATCTGGTGAAACTTGATCAATAAAACTTTCGACAGTGGCTGTTGCACTTTTCGCTTTTGCTAAAACTTTTGTGTTTTCCTCAGCTGTATTTGCCGTTAAGTTGCTTACTGTTGATTCTTTTTGCACAGCTGTTGTTGCCTGAACAGTTGAAGCAAGTGTTGCGGTAGTCACAACGGTTGCCATTGCTGCTGCAAGCCATTTGCCTTTTTGATTCATGTAACTATTCCCTTCTCTATAACCTTTTTCTGTTACTATTAGATAACATTAGAATACCATTAATGTTTCAAATTGGGTAGGACACTAAAAAAATGACATAAACATCACATAATTGTAATGTTTATGTCATTTTTCGACAATAATTATTTAGCGTATTTTTTTGCCGCTTCATCTAATGCGATTTGGGCATCGCTATGCGGATACTTTGTGTTTTCAATGATTTGATAATCTTCATGGCCTTTACCTGCAAAGAGGATTAAATCCCCAGGTTCAGACATTTGTACAGCATGACGCACCGCTTCTTCACGTTCCCCGATACATGCATAATTTTTATGTTCCATCCCTTTTTCAAGGTCGCCCATAATTGAATCATACGCTTCGTAACGTGGATCATCTGTTGTTAATATAACATATTCAGCTTTTGACGCTTTGCGTGCCATGTCTGGACGTTTCGATTTATCACGGTTACCGCCTGTACCAATCACAAAAATCATCTTGTTCTTTTTGTATGGCATTGCGGCATCGATTGCTTTCTCAATTGCGTCTGGTGTATGTGCATAGTCAACGAAAATATCGATTGGTAAATCACCTGTTGGTACACGTTCCATACGACCTTTAATCGCTGTTAAGCTTTCTAATTGCTCGATAACATCATCGATTGGATAGCCTTTTGCGTAAAGTGCTGCAACGGCTGCAAGTGCATTGTAGACGTTAAATTCACCTAATAATTTTAATTCCACATGACGTTCGCCTTCAGGAGTTAACATCGTGAATTCTGTATGTTCATTATGATACGTAATATCCACACCACGGAAGTCTGCTGTCTCATCGTGAAGTGCATAGCGCCAAATCGGGAATGGTGTTAGCGTTTCGTATTTTTCGCTCCAAGCATCGTCTGAGTTTAACACGACATGTTTATCTTTTGTTAAATCTTGGCCAAGTTGTGAGAATAACATTCCTTTTGCATTCCCGTAGTTTTCCATTGTTCCATGGAAATCTAAATGGTCCTGTGTGAGATTTGTAAAAATCGCGACATCAAAGTCAATACCTGCTACACGTCCTAATACAAGACCGTGTGAGGAGACTTCCATAATCATCGCACGACAATGCTCTGATTTTGCACGGAAAATCATTTGTTGGGTAGAAAGTGCATCACTTGTTGTATTTGAAGATTGATATAATGTGCCATTAATATCAAAACCAATTGTTCCTTTTAATGCTGATTTAATCCCTAATCCAAGAAGCATTTTTTCAATCATATTCGATACAGTCGTTTTACCGTTCGTACCTGTAACACCAATCATTGTTAAATCTTGTGATGGGTAGTCAAAGAATTTCGCCGCTAAAATACCTAGCGTACGATCTGTACTGCGGACGATAACTTGCGCCACATCACCTGTTAAATCTAGTTCGCGCTCGGTAACAACGACTGTTGCGCCGCTATCAACAGCTTGTTGTGCATAATCATGCCCATCTACTGTATAGCCCTTAATACAAATAAAAATTGTTTTTTCTTCTACTGCACGTGAATCAATCGCCATATTACGCACTTCTTCTGGAAGTGTACCGACGATACGTTTTTGCGCTAAGCGATGTAATAGTTCTGTAGTTTGCATAAAATTAGTCCTCCTCATCGATCATTGGAGAAGTAACATAAGCGTATAATAAAGCAGCTGTATGGCGTAAAGAGTCTACATGTGTACGTTCAAAAGCATGTGATGATTCAATGCCTGCACCGAATAATGCATGGCGCACATCAAAGCCTGCGCGAATTGCTGCCGATGCATCCGAACCATAATGTGGATAAATATCGAGCTTATACTCAATATTATTGGCATTAGCAAGAGCTACTAACTGACGAGTCAATTCATAATGGTAAGGACCACTAGAATCTTTCGCACAAATTGAAACCGTATATTCATCAGATTGTTGGCCATCGCCAATTGCACCCATATCGACTGCAATATACTCTACGGTTTGCTCTGGTACGCTTGCATTTCCCCCGTAACCGATTTCTTCGTTGTTTGAAATATAAAAGTGAGTTGTGTAAGGGAGTTCAATTGACTCGTTTTTAATCAATTTTAATAATTGAATAAGAAGTGTTGTACTCGCTTTGTCATCTAAATGGCGAGATTTAACAAAGCCTGATTCCGTAAACTCAAAACGGTTATCAAATGAAATAAAGTCGCCTACTTCAATACCTAATGCACGCGTATCTTCTGCTGATGTTGTCTTCGCATCAACACGTACTTCAATATGCTTTTCGTCGCGTGGTAACGTGCCCATTTCACTGTAAACATGGACAGATGTTTCGTGCATTAATATAGTACCACGAATTGCTTCACCTCGTGCGGTATGAATTGTACAATATTCACCTTCTACCGCATTCCA
Source organism: Kurthia sp. Dielmo (assembly GCF_000307285.2). Taxonomy (NCBI): domain Bacteria; kingdom Bacillati; phylum Bacillota; class Bacilli; order Caryophanales; family Caryophanaceae; genus Kurthia; species Kurthia sp. Dielmo. Next base: position 356,936 of record NZ_HE578956.1, on the reverse strand, counting down.
GCGGAAACCACCTACCATTGATAATGCAAGGCGACCAGAAGATTTTACTTCCTTCACCATGGCACCTAATGTATCCGTGTGCGCTGTTAATAAACGATGACGGTCATCATTTTTCCCTTTAACAGTCGCAATAAGCGCACCTTTATTTGTTTGTACATATGATACACCAATGTCATCTAGCATACTCGCCATCAATTTCATGATTTTGGTCGTATAACCCGATGGACTTGGTGTATTTGTTAACGTTTCTAATAGTTGAATGGTTTCTTTTTCATTAAAAATTTGCACAGTAGAAAATCTCCTTTATTTTTAAATAGTAGAAAGGCGTAAATATATTCTTCCATCATATCAAAATATGCCTTTTTCCGACAGAGAGAAATCATGGTATGATAGTATCATCAAGTATTCGAGGTGTCTTTATGAAGAACTCTACTAGTTTACGTAGAAGAAATCAATTCTTGCTATTTCTTTATACACTTGGCATGTTTTTATTTACATTTCTATGTATGATTCGTGGACTAGATTATCCACTTGCCGCTCCAATTATTTTTGTTATAATCGGCGGTATTTTTTCGATTATTTTTGCAACAAAAAAATTAAGCGAGCCTTTAAATGCTGCTCTTATCATTCTTTTATTAAATATAACGGGTGTCGTGACACTAATTAATACCGATAATCCTTTTTACGTTTTATTCCTAATTTTTGACTTATTGCTTATTTCGCTTTATTTTTCATTCATACTCAACGTTGTCATGCTCATTGTGACGTTTCTTGAAACTGGTTTGTTAACGTATTGGTTATTTCCAGAGCTATGGCGCGCCTTATCTAGCGAGCAACTCTTTTGGCTCCTCATCTCAATTTTATTTCTTATTACGTTTAGCCTCGTTCAAGCACTGTATTTACACGCATCAAATCGATCAATCGAACGAAAAAATGATTCAATGGAAAAAGAGTTTGAATCAAAAGAAGGCTATTTAAAATTGTTTTTTGAGAACGCAAAAGACAGCATTGCTGTTTTTGATTTAGATAATAAAGTCATTGCCGCCAATCCCGCTTTTGTAAAGCTCTATGGCTGGTCCTTAGAAGAAAGCATCGGTCAACAAATTCCGATGGTTCCGCCAGATTATTATGAAGCTTCGAAAAAACGTATTACGAATATGGTCGCTGGTGAAAGCTTTGACTTACTCCAAACAAAAGATATGAAAAAAGATGGCACTATCTTTGATGCTGAAGTAACATTGTCACCTATTTTCGATGCAAATGGACAAGTTATTGCGACGTCCGTTATTACACGTGATGTTTCGTATCGTAAGGAAGCGGAGGAATTACGTGTGCAGTCTGAAAAATTAAAAGTGGCGGGTGAAATTGCAGCGGGTGTTGCGCATGAAGTGAAAAACCCACTATCCGTTATTTCAGGCTTCGTTCAAATGATGAATGAAGATGTCAATTCGCCCTATACTTACTATACGAAATTAATTAAATCTGAGATTGACCGTATTAATTTAATTATTAGCGAATTCTTAGTGCTATCTAAACCACATGCCCAAGATGCAAAAGATTTTAATATTGAGCATATACTACAAGATATGCTTGCGCTCTTTAAACTTGAAATGGATGTTAAAAACATTACAATTCATGAGGTTTGGGATGCACCAAATGCTATTATCAAAGGGGATGCTAACCAAATTAAACAGGTGTTTATTAATATTTTCAAAAATGCGATTGAAGCCATTGAAGCAGAAGGTCATATCGATTTTGCGATGACAACCACTACTACGCACGTCGTTGTAAAAATTTCAGACAACGGCATTGGTATGAAAAAAGACGTTGTTGATAACATTTTCCAACCATTCTATACAACGAAAGAAAAAGGAACAGGTCTTGGCATGATGATTACTGAAAAAATCATTCATGAGCATAAAGGAGATATTAAAATTAAAAGCACATATGGTGTAGGTACGGAATTTACAATTCTATTACCACTCAGCACAATTTTTTATAACAATTAAAAAAACACTTCCAGGTAGTATTCTCTGGAAGTGTTTTTTAGTTAGCGCATAATCGTTTTTACTAATGCGACTTTCTTTTTATACGGTGGGAATAACACATTATTTGCGAGTTTTGTTGAACGTTTCAAAATTGATTTTGGATGTGTGAAACAGTCAAAGCTTGCGCGGCCATGATAATTCCCCATGCCCGATTCACCTACACCACCGAATGGTAAATGTAGTGAGCCAACATGTGTAATCGTATCATTAATGCAACCGCCACCAAATGGTAAGTTTTCTAAGAAATAATCAACAGCCTTATCAGACTCAGAGAATAGGTACGCTGCAAGTGGTTTTGGTTTCTTTTTAATTAAGCGGATTGCCGTTTCTAAATCTTCGTACACTAAAATCGGCATAATCGGGCCAAAAATTTCATCTTCCATAATCGGACTATTCCATTTTACATCTTGTAAAACAGTAGGAGCGATGTACAGGTCTTCAGGATCTTGTTGGCCACCAATCAATACCTCACTCTGCATTTGCTGTAGCAATGCGCTTAATCGTTCAAATTGACGTGTATTAATAATACGACCGAAGTCTTTTGAATTTTGGGGATCTTTACCGTAAAATTTTGTCAGCGTTTTTTTCAATTGACGTAAAAATGGTACCTTTACGGATTCATGCACAAGCACATAGTCTGGTGCCACACATGTTTGACCAGCATTTGTGAATTTACCCCATGCAAGACGTTTTGCAGCCACTTCTAAATTAGCCGTTTGATCAACGATAGCTGGACTCTTACCACCTAACTCAAGGGCATACGGTGTTAGGCGCTCTGCACAGGCAGCAGCGACAATTTTGCCGACTGCGACACTCCCGGTAAAGAAAATAAAATCAAATTCTGCATGAATTAATCCTTGCACTACTTCTTTCTCGCCTTCTACAACAGCAACATATTCACGGTCAAATGTTTCCTCTAAAATTTGGCGAACGATCATCGCTGTGTATGGCGCCGTTTCACCCGGCTTCACAATCGCTGTATTGCCGCTCATAATTGCACCTACTAGTGGCTCCATGACTAATTGGAATGGATAATTAAATGGCCCAATAATACAGGTCACACCATATGGTTCACGTACGATAAAACTTTTCCCTGGTTGAAATTGAATCGGCGTAGATGTTGTTACAGGATGCATCCATTCCTCTAGGTTTTTCAGTGCAAAACTAATCGAATCGTAAAGAATCCCAATTTCTGTTGCAAAGGCTTCAAAGTCACTTTTGTGTAAATCTCGATATAACGCTTCGGTAATCTTTTTCTCGTTACTAGAAATGGCCTTCTTCAGTTTTTTCAATTGGTCTTTTCGAAAAGTTAATGAACGCGTTGCACCACTATCAAAATATCGGCGTTGTTCGTCAATTAAATGTTCAATATGTTCCACGTGTTGTTTCCCCCTTCACTTCACTATTAGTTGAATTGTATCACTTTTCCACGCTTTTCTTCCATTCGGACCTTCTCAAATTATTCCAAATAAAACGGTTTAAGACATCCCAAAAGGAGGAAAGCTAATAAATAACGACAAGAAAGGATGATGAATGATGACAGTATTCTTTACTTCACAAGCAACAGCGAAAAATGGACGAGAAGGTCATGTTGAATCAAATACCGGTTCAATTAACATCGACCTCACAAATCCAGCGAAAGATAAAGATCCTTCAAAAACAAATCCTGAAGAACTATTTGCAGCAGGTTATGCAGCCTGCTATGATGGCGCGCTCAACTTAGCAGCGAAAAAAGCCGGCCACAAAATCGACTCTACCGTCACAGCAAAAGTTAGCCTACAATCAGATGAAAATGATGGTGGTTTTAAAATTGGTGTCATTCTAGTTGTTGATATTCAAGGTGTATCCCAAGAAGTTGGTGAGGAACTTACGGCTACTGCCCATCAAAATTGTCCATACTCTAAAGCAACACGTGACAATATCGATGTAGAAATTATTACACAAGCACAAATTTAATGTTGCATTTTCTTAAAACATCTGTATAATTAAATATTAGGTGCCAAACCTATTGCTATTCTTTTTTGAATAGCAGACTTACTCGCTCATAACAGCCGGATGCTGGAGCGAGTTTGTTTTTTTCGGCGGGAAGATGAGCTCCCGCCATTTTATTTTGTCTAAAATCGTATGCACATATATAAAAAGGACGTTCACACTGTAATTTCAATGTGAACGTCCTTATTTTATTTAGACAAATAAATTTAATAGCAAGTAAATTAATCCTGCTAATGTTGCTGAGATTGGTAATGTAATAATCCATGTTAAGACGATTTTACGAGCAACGCCCCATTTTACGCCTTTCACACGTTGTGCTGCACCAACACCCATGATAGCTGAAGAAATAACATGTGTCGTTGATACTGGCAAATGAATCAATGTCGCACCGAAGATGATTGAAGCAGATGATAGGTCAGCTGCTACACCATTTACTGGACGAATTTTCATGATTTTACCACCAACTGTTTTGATGATTTTATAACCACCAATTGACGTACCTAGACCCATTGCAAGTGCACAGGCAAAACGTACCCATTCCTGTACCTCATCATCTGATTGCATACCTGCAGCAATTAAAGCCATTGTAATGATACCCATTGCTTTTTGCGCATCATTTGTACCGTGCGTGAAAGCTTGTAATGCTGCCGTACCAATTTGTACTGTACGGAAGCCTTTATTCGTTTTATATAAATTAAAGCCCTTAAAAATAACTTTAAAGAGTGACATCATCAAGAATCCGACCGCAATCGCGATAAACGGAGATAGAAGTAACGCTTGTAAAATTTTAATAAAGCCTTCGTAGTTTAAAATACCAAAACCTGCTGCGGCAATTGCGGCACCCGCAATCGAACCGATAATTGCATGAGATGAACTTGATGGAATCCCGAAGTACCATGTAATTAAGTTCCATGCAATTGCGGCAATTAATGCTGCTAAAATAACGAGCGTTCCATTTTGAAGAGCAAATGGATCAACGATATCTTTCGTAATCGCCTTCGCTACACCTGTGAATGTAATCGCACCAACAAAGTTCATGATTGCTGCCATAATAACAGCCGTTTTTGGTGGTAACGCACGCGTTGAAACCGATGTAGCAATGGCATTTGCTGTGTCATGGAAGCCGTTAATAAAGTCAAATGCAAGTGCAAAGACAACGACCAAAAGCGTTAAAAGTATTAGTGTATCCATCTAATCAGCCTGCCTCTTATGCATTTCGCATGATGATTGTTTCCATAGTATTGGCTACTGTTTGGCAATCATCCGCGATATCTTCAAGTTGTTCGTAAATATCCTTATACTGAATAATACGAATTGGATCTGTTTCGTGTAAGAACAGTTGCTTGATTGATTTTCGTAATACTTCATCACATTTTGATTCGTAATCTTTAATTTTAATAGCATTTTCGCGCATCTCAACTAATTTTTTGTTTTGCAATTTCTCCATTGCTAACACAATTTCATCTGAGCTTGCTACGATATTTTCTACGAATCTGTTCATCGAATCGTCTGCTTCAACAATGCCAAACATGTCAAAGTGGGCGATACATTCTTCCATACCGTCTAATACATCATCCATGCTGTTCGCAAGTTGTAAAATATCTTCACGCTCGATTGGCGTCATAAATGATTTGTTTAACATCACGATTAATTCATGAATTAACTTATCACCATCTGTTTCATATTGTTTCATCTGCTTGCTAATCTCAGCTAGATCTTCTTTGTTATGGATGTGGAAATCATTTGCGAAGTGTAAACCTTTTTGAACATTCACTGCAATTTCCGCTAATTTGTTAAAGAATGGATCGTCTTTTTTTCGATTAAACATAAGTTCCTCCTAGAGCTTGTGTGTTTTCTTTTTTATAAAAATGAAGCTGTTTACAGCCTCGTATTTCCTAGTTCAACGGCGTAGCCCTCTAGCTTTTGTCGCTTGCCTTAGTCATCTTAACAATTTTTTAATTCCGTTGCTTTGAAATTTACATTACTTAATGCAATATTTACAATTCTGTAATATTACCGTTCATTTTTTGGAAAAAATGTTGGTAAATTTAGTATTATTCCTCACAAAATAGCTGAATAAGACTTTAAAAAGATAATATGAATGTCTTTTCAAACAGTATACCCATTTTTTCATGACATTTCGCCTTTTACAATTTACAAACTAATTTTCAACAAAAAAAGCAGCTCACATTGCTCATGAGACTGCTCTTTTTAAGGAGTTATACCATTAAATGATGGGTTTCATTGTACTTTCCAAGCCACCACTTGCTATCTTTTGTATACATCGTACTAATGCCTCCATTAGATAGCCTTGCATTTTGCGGGAACAGATCATCGTTTTCAACAATTTGAAATAAATTATGAATAACTGCACCATGTGCCACTAAAATAACAGCATCGTTCGGATATTGCTGTTTGATAATACGTAAACCTTCTTTTAAGCGTGCAATAAAATGTGAAAATGATTCCTGGCCCGGATAATTTTTTCTAGGATACACTTTTGAACGTTCTTCATACGTCATCCCCTCCGCTTGGCCAAATGCACGCTCTTGAAACGCTGATAATTGGGTAATTGGTAACTGAAATGGCTCATTTATAATCGCGGCCGTATCCGAAGCACGTTTCAGGGGGCTCGTAAAAATAGCGACTGCTTTATTGTCATGAAAATAATTTCTACATGCGGTCGCCTGAGCAATGCCACTCGTATTTAATGGTATATCTGTTGCCCCTTGTAAGCGGCCTTGGCGATTCCAATCCGTCTCGCCATGTCGTACTACATAGACCTTTGTCATCGCTTTCCACCCCATTTGTTTAGTCACTTCATAGTAACACAAAAATTGGAATTCAGGCATCTTTTCATATGAAAATAGCGCTCTCTAAAGAGAACGCTATTTGTTGATTATGAGCCTTTTTTAAATCCTGCTTTTTGTGCTTCTTCTTCGCTACAAAACATTTTTTCTTCTTGTACATTATCGTAATTATTTGTGCCTGGAAGGAAGTAATTTTTATTACCCTTGGCATTAATATTTCCTTTAATTGTACAAGCCTCATCTGATTTCGTTGATGAATTATTTGTTGAAGATGTTGTTTTAGATTGTGCTTGAGTTGCTTTATTTGTTGATACAGATTTTTCTAATGAGCCATTTTTATCTGGATTTTGTCCTGCTGACCAGCCTGGCACTTTTGATTTTACAAAGCCGCGATTTGTAACATAGCCTGGATATTGCCAAATCCCGCGATTCGCTGCTTTCGCTTCATCCTGCGCCTTATAATAATCATCTAAATGTGCAGCTTGTTTGTTGTAAACATAGCCTACACGTACAAGTCCCTCTTTAATTAGCTGCTCCTGTACACTTTTACCGTCCACATAAACATATGCTAATAAACGACCGTATTTATCTTCTTTGTCACCCGTTTTATCAAACTCAAGTGACACTACTTCCGCGTTATTAATTAAATCACGATTTCGCTTTTGGGCTTCTTTCCCAAATGGCTGTTCTCCGAGCTGTTTATGATACATTTCTGGTGCATCAATTAATAAAAAACGCACGCTCGATACTTTACCATCATACTTTACCTTCATTGTGTCGCCATCCATGACACTAACAACTTCCACTTGTTCGCCTACTATTTTTTGTTCGTTTGAACCCGTAGTTGATGATGTCAACGTGTTCGGTTCTGTACAACCTGCTAATACAAATAGCGCAGCTGCCACGAATAATCCTATTATTTTTTTCATATAACGTCCTCCCTCTCACTCCGTTTATTTTAACGAATAAAAAAAGGGCTGACAATGCAACCCTTGCGTTTTAAACGAATTCATATTGTGGCAATGTCTCGCCACGTTCTTCTAAATCACGAATTTGGTGTGCTAAACGTGATGATGCCGCCGCTGCAATACTACCGACTAAATCATCTAAAAATGTATGAACCTTGTCACCATCTTTGACATCTAATTTATTAATGATACCGATTTTTTCTTTATCTAAATGGCCATATGTCGTCAGTGAAATACTACCATATGATTGTGCTGCTCCAACCGCAATCGTTTCATCGATTCCAAATAAACTTTCATCTGAAACAATTAGTTGCTGTAATGGCTGTGATAATAAGCCTTTTTCCGCTAATTCATCTAGTTCAATGCCGACTAAAACAGCGTGCTGAATTTCACGTTTCCCTAATACTTTATGCACCGATTGATCACAGTGCTCGATTGTCAGGCCTTTACTATACGGTGCTTGCACAGTATAGACAATTTCGGCGATATCCCGTACAGTCACACCACGACGTTCAAGCGCCTTATATGTGGCTTCTGTTACTTCTTTAGACGGTACTTTTAACGCGCGATTAAACATAAATTAATTCCTTCTTTCTATGTTGCATTTATCTCAATGCTTCCTATTATAACTTACTATGATTGTATGATACAATTCTCCTACAATTGATAAAGGAGGTTTCTTTCGTGGAAACTGGTACCATCAAAGAATTTTCATTTTACAGCGATTCGTTAGCTGAAGAACTAACAATTTATATTTATTTACCTGCAGACTACACCCCAATGATGAGCTATCCTGTCATTATTGCTGCAGATGGCAAAGATTATATCCAGCTTGGTCGTGTTTCAGGAGTCATGAACGAATTGATTGAAAATGGTGATATCGAAGACACCATTTTTGTCGCAATTCCTTATAAAAGTGTCCAAGACCGCCGCGATAAATATTTACCTAGTGGCATTAAACATGAGGCCTATCTAACATTTCTAACAAAGGAGCTCATTCCTTATTTAGACGACAATTATTCAACCGAAGATGCGCCAGAAGCTCGTACATTAATAGGCGATTCACAAGCCGCAACCATTTCACTACTTGCAGCACTTCGTCATCCTGAAACATTCCACCATGTCATTATGCATTCTCCTTATGTCAATGAAGAAGTAATGGAAATTGTTCGGAATGTACAAAACGTTCAGGACTATACAATCTATCATGCAATTGGCAAAAAAGAAACAGAAGTGCGCACAACTGACCATAAAATAAAAGATTTTCTAACGCCTAACCGCGAGCTACATGCACTAATGGTGGCACGTGAATTTAATTTGTATTATATCGAATTAGAAGGTGACCATACGTGGAAAACGTGGCAGCCTGACCTACACCGCGCCTTCATACAAAACTTTTTGCTGTAATTCCCTATGCTCTCGCTAAATTTTTCGCCGTTTTTCTGTTATACTAAAAATTACGATAACTGTTATTTTAAGGAGGCTTTTTTCATGAATTATGGTATTGTTGCTTTTCCATCAAAAGAATTACAAGATTTTGCGAACTCTTATCGCAAACGTTATGACTCACACTACGCACAGATTCCGCCGCATATTACATTGCGCTCAGCTGGTGAGGCCAACGACACAACGTTACAAGAGCTTGCAGAACAACTGCATGAATCAGCTAGTCAGTTAAAACCGTTTGAAATTCATATTGGAAAAGCGAGTTCATTCTCACCTGTTACAAATGCGATTTATCTAAAAATCGATCCAACACCTGAGCTAGAAAACATCCATGAACTGCTATATAAAGAGCCTTTTGGTGGTCAACCACCACATAAATTTGTGCCACATATTACATTAGCACAAGGGCTATCTGCTAGTGAGCACGATGACATTTTCGGTCAAATTGGGATGGGAAATATCGATTTCACAGAAACAATTAGCCGCATTCATTTACTTTACCAACTAGAAAATGGTTCTTGGTCAGTTTACGAAACGTACCGTTTACGAGGTGAGTAATTTGCAAGATGTCATTGTCAAAATCGCACAATCTGAGCAAGAAAAAGAAGATGCCTTTTTTATTCGAAAAGAGGTATTCGTTAAAGAACAAGGACTTCCATTGCCACTTGAAATGGATGACCTCGATAAAATTGCGACACATATTGTTGCTTATTATAATGAGTCACCAATCGCAGCAAGTCGAATTATCGTTGATGAGAAATCATACAGCGTAAAAGTCGAACGTCTTTCGGTACTACCGAAATTTAGACGTAAGCAAATTGGTGTCCAAATGATGCAGACAATCGAAGCATTTATCCGTGAAAATTTCCCGAATGTCTCTTTAATTAAAATCCATGCACAAATTCATGCGATTCCCTTTTATGAAAAGCAAGGATTTCGCGTCACATCGCCCGAGTTTATGGATAATTATATTCCGCATCGTGCGATTGAAAAAGAAATTTAAACATGCAAAGGCAGAAATCGTTTAGTAACGATTCCTGCCTTTTTTGCGCATAGAAAAACCTGTAGCAACCCGCTACAGGCATATATAATTATGCATATGCATTGATAACAAAGCCTTTGCCAACAATTTCTGCCGTCGACATTGGTTTTGGTCGATACCTGACTACTTCTTCTGTAGAGGTAGCAGTAGGAACGGGAATATGCTGACGGCGTTTTTCACGCTCTTGCTTCATCAACAAGCGCTCTTGCTGTCTGCGTACCTCCGCATGAAAACGCTGCTGTGCCTCTACTGCTTGCACCCCTTCAATATAAGTAAAACGCTGATCTTTCAAAGCTAAACGATTAGCATAATCCGCATATTGCAACGGTGTGGTCGGTAAAATATAGCCCATACTAACTACCTCCTTTTTGTAATTTATTATTCCTTCTGAAGAGGTTTTACAAACTAGGTCTATGTTCCATTTTTCATTATTAGTTCTAAGGAAATAAAAAAAAACACAGGAAAGTATATTTCTCAATACTTTCCTGTGTTTTTTATCACATCAACTTATCTATGAATAAAGTTGCGATACCTAAATAAATTAAAATACTCGTAATATCATTTAATGTCGTAATAAATGGACCGGATGCAACAGCAGGGTCAATTTTCATGCGGTCCATCACTAATGGAATCAATGTTCCCGCAACGGTTGCAACAACAATCGAGCAGCAAATGGCAACACCGACAAGCGCGCCAAGAAGTAGCTCATGTTGCCAGAAGAATACGATACCAAGCGCAATGACACCACATACAAGCCCCATAATAATACCCGTAAGCAGCTCTCGAATGACAAGTTTCATTTTACTTTCTTCTTCGACATCCCCTGTCGCAATACCACGAACAGCAACGGCTAGTGCCTGCGTACCACTATTTCCGGATGTACCGCCAATCAGTGGAATAAATGCTGCAAGTAACGCGACTTTTGCTAAAGTGCCGGTAAATAAATCGATTAAATTGGCCGTAATCATGCCTAAAAATAATAAACAAACAAGCCAAGGCAATCGTTTTTTTGCCGCTGAAAAAGGACTTTTATCGAAGGTTTCCATATCAGATACCCCGGCAAGTTTTGAGTAATCCTCGCCCGCTTCTTCATCGATAACATCGATAATATCATCGACGGTAATAATCCCTAAAATTTCATTGCGTGAATTAACAACTGGTAACGCCACAAAGTTATAATCACGCATCACTTGTGCGACATCCTCTTGGTCATCTGTTACTTGTGCGCTCACGACACGCTCGTTTCGAATGTCTCGAATAAGCGTATCTTCTGACGCCACAATTAAATCTCTTAATGACAAAACGCCCGTCAATCGATTGCGGTCGTCTACCACAAAAATATAATAAATCATTTCTGCATCAGGTGCGGCATTACGCAAAATCGTCATCGCTGAGCGAACGGTCGAGTTCTCTGCAACGGCAACATATTCTGTCGTCATTAAGGCACCTGCTGTATCTTCTTCATAATGTAATAATTCTCGAATGTCTTGTGCAGATTCTGAGTCCATCATTTTTAAAAAATGACTTGTTTGGTCTTGGTCCAGCTCATTTAATACGTCGACAGCATCATCGGTATACATTTCCGATAGCATTTCTGCCGCATAGCTTGGCTCCATTTCTGCGATAAAGATTGGGTATTCCTCATCATCTAACTCAATCGCCTCAAAAATCGTTGCCAATTCTTTTGGGGACAAATATTGATAAATGATCTGACGTATATCAGGCTCCACCCTTTCATAAAATTGACCTTGGTCGTATGGGTGAAGGTCTAAAAATTCTTCGCGAAACAGCACAATTTCTCCTTCTGTCAAAAGTGAAATCAAGCGCGCTTCATCAAATGCTTCTTCCTGACGGTCCTTTAGCTCTTCTGCCATATTGTCCCCTCCTTTCGAATAACACGTTTCTTTGAACAAAGCTAATACTAACATTTTCCTCCTCGTTTGTTAACTCCCTAAAAATACGTGTTTTTGGATTTCCACACAAAAAAGAGGCACGTATAAACGGCCTCTTTCATTTCTATACTAATAATGACTGCATATCTGCTGGCAATGTTGTATGCCATTCGAGTGATTGCTTTGTTAAGGGATGCTTTAAGTGTAAACATACACAATGAAGCGCCTGGCGAGGTATCGCATCTCGCTTACCTCCATATAAGTCATCGCCAACAAGCGGATGACCGATATGCTTCATATGCACACGGATTTGATGTGTACGTCCGGTATGTAGGCGTAGGCGGACATGCGTCATCGGCTCACCTTCATGCACGAAACGACGTAACACGCGGTAATCGGTATGCGCATGCTGCCCATCCTCGCGTACCGTTCGTTCAATGATGCTATTCTCTACACGACCAATTGGCGCAATAATAGAGGCCTCATCTTCTGTGACGTGCCCGTGTACAATCGCCTCATACTCACGAAAAATCTCATGTGCCTGCTGTTGTGCGCTCATTACATGATGAATATGACGATGCTTTGCAACACACATCAGACCCGATGTATCACGATCTAGCCGGTTGACAACATGTACAGTTGAAGGAATATTTTGCGCTTTGAAGTAGCCCGCGACAATCGCCGCCGTACTACCCTCTAAATGCACATGTGATGGAATCGTACTTTGATAAGGTGCTTTATTTAAAATTAACAGTTCATTATCTTCATAAATGATGTCTAAATCACCTTGTTGAGGCACTAAGCCTTCACTCAGCTCCTCGCGAGGAAACTTTACAACAACCGTATCGTTCGCCTCTAAACGATAGCGCACGTTTTGCTCCTGACCATTCACAGTTATTTCGCCACCATGAAATTTAATCGCTGTTAATGCTTTTTTTGAAATGCCATATCCCTGCAGTGCACTTCTTAGTAAGACTGGTTCTTTTACTGTAAATGTAATCGTATATCGGTTATCCATAATTAGTCCTTTAAATCACTGTCGATAAATGAATCATGTACACGTTGCCAGAATGGAAATGCCTTGTAGCGCGCAAAACGAACTTTTTCTTTTGCGACACGATACTCGATGGATTTCACATTTTTATGTAGCAATTGCACGTGGTCAACGGTTACCATGAAATCTTCCGCTTTAACGGGCTTTAATAGGCAATGATGATGTGATGGCAATACAAGTGACGAGCCGACTGTACGGAATACACGATTATTAATTGAGGCCATTTCTGTTAGTTGTAATGCCTCAAGAGATGGATGCAAAATCGCCCCACCAAGTGCCTTATTATACGCCGTACTGCCAGATGGCGTTGATACACATAAACCATCACCACGGAAGCGTTCAAAGCGACGTCCATTTAAAACAACGTCCATCACAAGAGTTACTTCTGATGATTTAACCGTTGATTCATTTAACGCTAAATACGTAAAACTTTCTTCTGAGTCACGGTAATTCACCGTTACTTCAAGTAATGGATACTCGCTAATGCGGTATTCACCTTTTGCGATTGAAATAACAAGCTTCTCAATATCATTTGGCTGCCAATCCGCATAAAAGCCTAGGTGCCCTGTATGAATGCCGACAAACGCAACTTCTGACAACATATGCGTATAGCGGTGGAACGCGTGTAATAGCGTGCCATCACCCCCGATGGATAGCACGATATCTGGTTTTTCTTCATCTAGTTCTAAGCCAAAATCGGTTAAATAACCAATCGCTCGCTCCATTAACTCATTTGATTGTGGATCATTGCGTGATTGTACGGCAAACTTCATACATTTTCCCCCTTATCCTGACCACTCTCGCCACGAACAACTGGCTTAGAGGCCTCCTTGTATTCTGTAAAATAGGCTTGTGCTTCATGAATTTCGTCGCGAATTTGCGACATCTCTTCATCGAGGCGAAAAGCCGCTTCAGCAGCACTTTGTAGACGTTCGGAAATCTCCGATGGAAAAACGCCCTTATATTTATAGTTTAATGAATGCTCAATAGATGCCCAGAAATTCATCGACAATGTACGAATTTGAATTTCTGCTAAAATAATCATTTCCCCCTGAATCGTCGCCACTGGGTACTCGACTACAATATGATACGAGCGATAACCACTCGGCTTAGCATTCGTAATATAATCTTTTTCTTCAACGATTTTTAAATCGTGACGCTGACGCAGTAACTCCAGTACAGTCGGAATATCATCGACAAACTGACACATTACACGAACGCCCGCAATGTCTTGCAGCTCATGTGCTAATCGTTCTGATGGCTCAAACACCAAGCCCTTCGATAACGTTTTATCGTAAATACTCGCTAGTGGTTTCACGCGTCCCGTTACGAACTCGATTGGTGACGTTTCGTTATTACGCTGAAACTGTGTACGAATACCTTTTAGCTTAATCTTTAACTCATCAACGGCTTGTTTATAGGGCTGTAAAAACCGATCCCATTGTCCCATGACAAGTCCCCCTAATTCTTAGGCCTCGCTTAAAATGCTCGCAAAGGCTTCCTCAACAGCATGTGAAAAAGCTTCGCCATAATTCGAGTTGCCTTCAATATTGTATACTAATCCTTCTAATTCATCTCGGAAATTTGTCAGAACAGCTTGTTGAGTTCCCCACGATAAGATAGGGTCTTCATCTGAAGCTAATACTTCGACGAGTTGAGGCCACACGTCTTCGTCAAATAATACATAGCTATAGCCTTCACCATCATCCATTAAATAAATGAATGTCATATTATCTGAATCTGTAATCATTTGTCCAGCTGGAGTCAGCTGTCCTTGTGGCAATGTGTTTAAGTTAAAGTGTACAACTGAGTTTTCTGTTGCTGCAGACGCAGCCTTTAATAAATTACGCAAATGCCTATCTTCCCTTCCATGAATATCCTAATTTATTTTACCATATTCTAAAGGCCTTTTTCACAAGAAAGAGTGGGTTTTGGCATTTTCCAAATTTGAAAAAGAACGTATAATTAATTTTTAACGAGAGGATGATGTGAAATGTCAAAGGAATTAGAAATTGAATTTAAAAATATGCTAACAAAAGAGGAATTTGAAGCATTGAAAAACGCTTTTCAATTAACAAAGGAAAATTTTCATACACAGGCTAATCATTATTTTGATACGGCAGATTTTGCCTTACGCAATCAAAAATGTGGCTTGCGTATTCGTGAGGTGGCAGACCGCTTTGAATGTACATTAAAAGAGCCTGCTGGTGGTATCGGCTTATTAGAGACTACCGATTTATTAGCTGAAGCTCACGTCCGTGCAGTGCTAGCGGGTAATGCCGTCATCGATGCAAAAGAAGTCCATGAACGACTTGCAGAACGTAGTGTGAATGAAGAAAATTTACAACTTCTAGGTACACTTTCAACAACTCGTGCCGAAATAAACTATAAAGGTGGGTTACTCGTACTCGATCACTCAATTTATGCTGATACAGAAGATTATGAGCTTGAGTATGAAGTAACCGATGAAGCAGCTGGTAAAGTAATTTTTACCGAGCTGCTAAAAGAATACGGCATTGCAACACGTCACGCACAAAAGAAAGTTGCGCGCTTCGTCGATGCAATGAATCGAAAGAGAGGGATTTAATCTTTGGACGTTTCTGCCATTCAATCACTGATTCAAGCTCAGGCCCTACAATCAGTTGGTAGTGCTTACGGAAGTTCATCTGACACGTCATCAACGAATACAACGGACTTTTCTGCACTCCTTAGCCAGGCGCTTGGAATAACTTCATCACGCAATACATCACAGTCACTTGGGCTAACAAGTAGCCTTAGTAATACTGCATCACAAACAGGCGATGTTACTACCGCATTAACGCAATTATTATCAGCAGCAAATCATTTCGCAACGACCGCACAGCAGTCCGGCATTGATTTATCGTCACTTGCTAACGTGCTAGGCTCAACCGCTGCACTGTATAACGGCTCAACCGCTGCCTATACACCTGCTAGCGTTCAAGCCACAGCTACGAATTCTGTAGCTACACAAGCAACGACACCGTCAACGACCGATTCCGTTGCATCAACATCTACAGGCCCTACAACGCAATACGATGCTATCATTCAAAAGGCTTCCCTTACATACGGAATTCCTGAGAAAATGATTAAAGCGGTTATTAAACAAGAGTCGAATTTCAATACAAACGCGACAAGCTCTGTTGGCGCAGCAGGTCTAATGCAATTAATGCCCGCGACAGCACAGTATCTTGGCGTAACGAATACACGTGATGCAGAACAAAACATTATGGCTGGCACAAAATACTTAAAACAAATGTATGATAAATTTGGTAGCTATGAGCTGATGCTCGCTGGCTACAATGCCGGCCCGGGTAATGTTTCAAAGTATGGTGGTATCCCTCCATTCAATGAAACACAAAACTACGTCTCAAAAATCATGACAAATTACAACGCTTAAAAACGAAGGAAAAGCTACCTTATCGGTTCTTTTCCTTCGTTTTTTCTTATTTTCCATCAACAAGCAATTGTCTATGTTTTATAGAAAATACCATTTGTTTGAGAAATTATGTACCTGTTGATAAAATAGAATTACAGCTAAAGCAAAGGAGCATCCCATATGATTCAAAAACCGATTATTCCATATGAGGAGATTGGTGCCGAAAAGCTTTCGGATTTAATCGATTCTTTTTATTCGAAAGTAGCGAAAAATCCAAAGCTAAAGCCAATATTCCCTGATGATTTAACAGAAACTGCCCGCAAGCAAAAACAATTTCAAACACAATACTTAGGTGGGCCTAATATATATACTGAAGAACACGGACATCCAATGATGCGCGCACGTCACATGAATTTCGAAATTACACCTGAACGCGCACAGGCATGGCTTGAATGCATGTATGAGGCAATGGACGAGGTAGGTTTAGACGGTAAATTCCGCGAAATCTACTACAAGCGTCTTGTTTTAACTGCACACCATATGATCAACGCTGAGGATCCAAACGAGGAGGTATAAATCGTGGCAAATGTACAATTTGTGACTGAGCAAGTAGCACCATCAACTACTTCCTTTAATAAACCAATCGAACTTTATGTATTTGTGGACTTATTACATCCTGGCAGCTGGCACTTACAATCGACAATCCGTCGCTTACAAGTGCGCTACGGTCATTATTTTACACTCCGTTTTATTTTAAGCACGGAGCTTGCATCGTTGAATACTGCTTGCCAACAACTTAATAGCTCTCCATCAGATTCTGACTTAATCGATGTTTCACATCCTGTCTTGCCGTCAATTGCTGTGAAAGCAGCCGAATTACAAGGAAAAAAAGCAGGCTATCGTTTCTTAATGAAACTACAGGAATATGCGATGATCAATGCAAAAAATGTCTGCTCTTGTTCCACATTAAATGAAATTGCTGAACAATGTCGTTTAGATATGATGGAGTTTAAGTCCGACTTCCGTTCGATGGAAGCAACACGCGCATTCCAAAGTGATTTATGTGTGACGCGTGAAATGGAAGTAAATGAAGTGCCTAGTTTTGTCTTTTTCAATGAAAATATTGAAGATGAAGGATTAAAAGTATCTGGCTCTTATGACTTTGAAGTGTATGAGCATATTTTAGAGGAAATGGTGGACGAACAATTAATTCCAACGAATCCTCCAGAACTAGAAATTTTATTTAAACAGTATCAAACATTATCTACTGAAGAAGTAGCAGCGATTTATAATATTCCTGAAAAACTGGCTGAGCGCGAACTAAAAAAACGTATGCTACAGCAAAAGATTTCACGCCTTGCCTGTGATAGTATGTCACTGTGGCAACTCAAATAAAAAACCTCGAGAGACAAAGCTCTCGAGGTTTTTTTATATTTTATAGCGATTTTTTACTAAAAAATAAAATGAGTGACTCTACGAGAGACACTCATTTTCACAAAGGGGATGGGAGAAATGTTCACGTTCAAACAAAGGGGTGTATGTTTGTTGTGATTTATTTCACGTCTATTACTTTAGCATGGAATCCTTGTTATAGCAACGTTTTTAAGGCATGTTCATAATTCAGACACAAAGAAACCGTTTACATTACATGGACATTATCCAATCATTACTGCTATAAATCATTCATATTTAATATAAGAGGAAGTTATACATAAAATTGTCAATAAGTTAATTTTCACAATTTTCCTGTTCTTTATTTTAACTAATTTTCATAGGACTTAAATCGTCACACTGTTATATTCTCCTATGTTATTTTTATTAAACACCTTAGCTAGATTTCTGCTAATTTAAATGAATGGATAGCGAGTAAACACTAAGCTTCGGCATAACTTCATGCTATTTCATGTGTTTTCTAACCAAAAAACACGTGCCACCTAAAAAAGTTAGCACGTGTTTTCGTTACGTTAGGAAACGATTATTTTAGTAATAATTTTTCTAATTCTGCTAAACGTTCTTCAAATAAATCAAATGCTGCTTGAATTGGCGCTGCTGATTCCATATCAACACCTGCTGCACGTAAAACATTAATTGGTGTATCTGAGCAACCTGCTTTTAAGAAGTTATTAATATAACGCTCGACAGCTGGTTGACCTTCTTCAAGAATTTGTTTACTAAGAGCAATTGCCGCGGATTTACCAGTCGCATATTGGTAAACATAGTAGTTGTAATAGAAGTGAGGGATTCGTGCCCATTCGCGGCCGATTTCTTCGTCTACTACCATATCGTCACCGAAGTATTGTTTATTTAATTCATAATAAACTGTTGTCATCGATTCAGCTGTTAACGCTTCTCCGCGTGCATCCATTTCATGAATAACATGCTCAAACTCCGCAAACATTGCTTGGCGAATAATCGTGCTACGAACGCCTTCTAACCAGTGATTTAATACATAAATGCGAAGTTTTTCATCTTCCACTGTTTGTAGTAAATACTCTGTTAATAATTCTTCGTTACATGTAGAGGCAACTTCTGCTACGAAGATGGAATAATCACCATAGACGAATGGTTGATTATTACGTGTGAAGTAGCTATGCACACTATGCCCAAACTCATGCACTAATGTGTAAAGATTGTCCAAGTTGTTTTGCCAATTCATTAAAATATAAGGGTTTGTGCCGTATGTGCCTGAAGAATAAGCCCCGCTACGTTTCCCTTTTGTTTCAACTACGTCAACCCAGCGATCTTCTAATGCTTTCTTTAAGATGGCTGTATATTCCTCACCCATTGTACCAAGTGCCTTCACCATTGTTTGTGTCGCATCTTCATACGTAAGCTCAAATTTTGCTTCCTTCACAAGTGGTGTGTAAATATCCCACATATGCAGCTCATCGACGTCTAAAACTTTTTTGCGCAGGCCGATGTATTTATGAAGAAGCGGTAAGTTTTTGTGTACGGTATCTAACAATTGATCATACACTTTTTCAGGAATTTGGTTGTTGCTAAGCGCTGAATGACGTGCAGAATCATATTTACGAATACGTGCAGAGACATTATGACGCTTCACGTTCCCTGTTAATGTTGTCGCAAATGTATTTAAAAATTTGCCATATGTTTCGTACATTGCACGGAAGCCACGTTCGCGTGTTGCGCGGTCATCACTATCAAGGAATTGAATGTAGTTGCCATGCGTTAATTGTACTTTCTCACCGTTTTCATCTTCAATTACCGGGAACTCTAAATCGGCATTATTTAACATACCAAATGTATTGGCAGAAGCACCTGTTACTTCACTCATTTGTGCAAGTAACGCTTCTTGCTCCGCTGGTAAAACATGCGGACGCTGTGCTTTTAATTCATCAAGTTCTACTTTATATAAACGAAGCGCTTCATTTTCTGCTAAGTAGCCATCTACTACCGACTCGTCTAATGCTAAAATTTCAGGTGTTAAATATGCGATGCTTGTTGACGCTTTCGCTAATAATGTTTTACCGCGGCTATCCATCGCTTGGTAGAAGCTATTTGTTGTATCTTGATCGTAACGCATATGAGAATACGCATATAGGCGGCTTAATCGTGCATATAGTTCATCGCGGTAGTTAAATGCCGCAAGCATTGCCTCTGCACCGTCTTTTAATGTACCTTGAAAGTCGCTCGCTTTGTCACTTAATGCTTCAACTTCTTTATACTCTGCATCCCACGCATCATCCGTCGCAAAAATATCTTCAAGACGCCATGTTTTTTCAACCGGCACCTCGTCACGCGTAGGAATTTTCTTCGTTTCTGTCATAATAAAAGCCCTCCTATTATTTCGCATTCCTAAATAAATTTAGTTAGCTATATTTTCTCAATTATACCCCTTAAATGCAATGAATTGACTATACAACAGCTCATTTTGCGATGCTTTTTGTTTCTGAAGCTGTTGCAGGAACTGCTCATAGGCTTCTACTTTTACTTTTGGTACATCATGATGAGCCAAAAATTCCTCGACGCCTTGCGGAAAATAATCATAATAATAAATGATTTGCCAGTCGATAGCAGGCTGCACTTCAACATCAAAATCTGTTGGGACCCCGATTGCCTCTGGGAGCGCAAGCAAAGCAAGACGGCGTTCATAAACAAAACGTAGTAACATATCCTGCGTACCTCTACGATAACGCATATAATGCTGAATTAATTTACGCCGCTGCTCATACCATAGCTGCATAAACAGCTCAAATTCATCCCGTGTCAGCAGTCGCGGCGTGCGAAATGGCCACGTCTGATGTTGCTTTGGCAAAACGGTAATTTTGACCAAAAATTGTGTCGCAGTCATACTAATAAGCGCACTATAATAAATGAATTGTTCAGTATTGGGATTATAAGTGAGTAAGGTGTCATTGTGGCGATATTTTTGAATATCGTGGGATAAGGAGACGATGGCTAAGCCGTTTTCCTTTGATGGACTATAAGGTAGCCAAAGTGGCGTGAGATTGATAGAGGCATAGCCGGCGTTGCGCTCTAAAAAGCGTTCATGCGTCAATCGACTATATTGGAATTCAATTGCTGTGCGCTCATATAAAATGTCTGGACGCTGTTGGATTTGTGGAAGATAGGCTTCTAATTGCGGGGCACCAAGTTGTGAAAAGAAATCATACAGTTGCTGCTTGCCCGCAATATGCGTGGTCGTCTCATTTTCTGAAAAATAATGACTGCAGGCACTTTGCTTGTGATGAGCGAAATGAGGGGTGTTTTTCGTACCGATTTTAAGTTGTAGTGCTTGATGACATGCGGGGCAATAATAATGTTGTGTTTTACGTGCTTGTCGTAACTGCTCGCGATTCATTGTCGTATCTAGTATGATGAATTGTCGTTTTTCATCATAGGCAACTAACATAAGCATCACCTCTTCATAATTGTAAAAAATTGGTTATTGAAATGCAATAAAAAAAGAAGCCTTAGGACTGTAATTTGTCCAAAGCTTCTTTTTTATTAGAAATATTTACGCACCGTATTAAAGGCATCTGCTGCAATAATAACGTTCGCATATTCTTCTAGTACATGGATAGTCGTATTCGCTTCTTTCGCGCACTCTGTTACGACGCTTAAGAAGTCTAAACGATCATCCTTGTCCCCTTCTTCATCGAAGTGGATATATAGATAATATTTGCCGTCTTGTTCAAATAACCGATTGTCGACGTCCTCTGTGTGCTCTAAGCGCTCAGATAGATGAATTAAATCATCGAAATCTTTTAATTCAAACACAAACTCAAATGTTGAATCGCCAAAATTTTCTTCCAAGAAGTTATCTAGCTCTTTTGCATTTTGTTGATCTAAATCAAACAAGCCTGGTAAGCCAGGTGGTAATTTTCCTGGGCCAAATGGTAAGTCTTCTAAGCCCTCTTGTGTAAGCTTCGCTGTTGTGACTGTCAGCTCAAGGCCGATTTCCTTTGCCACAACTTGAATCCAAAGTGGGCCATCAATTTCAAATTGATCTTCTTCACTAATCTCATCCATCATAACCCAAAAGAGTTCCTCACCTTTATCGCGGTTATACCAGATTTCATCCTTCGTAAAACCTCGCTCTTCAATGTCTGTATAAGAAATGAAAAGTTTCAGTGTGTTTTCGTTAATACGTTCAATATCCATATTACACAACTCCTTTCGGTTACTTCTATAAGAAGATGTTGCATCAAATATCTGCTTTCGAAGTATAGCTACTACTATTGTAATTCCTTTTCCTTAAAAAAGAAAAGAAAAAGTTTCAAAGCACCTTTTAAAGAAAAAGCAGCTAGGAGCTGTTTCTCCTAGCTGCATGTTTAAATACGCTTAGTTGAC
Organism: Kurthia sp. Dielmo; assembly: GCF_000307285.2. Classification (NCBI taxonomy): domain Bacteria; kingdom Bacillati; phylum Bacillota; class Bacilli; order Caryophanales; family Caryophanaceae; genus Kurthia; species Kurthia sp. Dielmo. The sequence goes on along the minus strand of NZ_HE578956.1, from coordinate 334,473 downwards.
CATTTTTTGTGCTTCTTGTAATTGATAAGCACGTACTTTACGAGGTAAGAAACGACGAATTTCATCTTCGTTATAGCCAACTTGTAAACGTTTTTCATCTAAAATAATCGGACGACGTAATAGTCCTGGATTTTCTTGAATTAATTCGTACAGTTTATTTAGAGGCAATGTTTCTAAATCAACATTTAATTTTTGGAAGATTTTTGAGCGCGTTGAAATGATTTCATCGGTGCCATCTTCTGTCATACGTAAAATCTCTTTGATTTCACTAATGCTTAGTGGTTCTGCGAAAATATTACGTTCTGTATATGGAATTTCATGTTCTTCTAACCATGCTTTTGCTTTACGACATGAAGTACAACTTGGTGATGTAAATAATGTTACCATCATGTTCAAACACATCCTTTCAAAATGTGTAACCGAATTATTAAATTAGAATGACTCTAATAAAGAGGTCTAACTTCATTATACAACAACTTCATTACTTTGAATATAGGATATTTTAAATTATTTTATAATCATTTTCTAAAGCTACATTTTAGTAAAAAAAGTTTCTTTTTACCATTTTTTAGTTGAAATAAAAATAATCTACCTTACTAATGTTCCCTAGTTAGTAAGCCTTTAAACCTAATTTTAAAGATTCTTCATTCTCAATTAGATTACTATCAATGAAAATAAGTAATTTATTTTACTCTTTCTATTATACGTTTAGACCATCATTTTGGTTTCATTTTTCTTATTGTACCGAATGAATTTAAAAAATTAATCCGTCAAAGGACTGAACTATCTACATGTTGTAATTTAAAAAAAGCTGTATTATAATGGCTCTACAGCACAACGCTGACATATGAAGACGAAGACGAAGAGTAGTATATATAATGAGCATACCTAGAGAGTCTGTGGTTGGTGTAAACAGATTATGCATTGTATAGAATGGACTTCCGAGTTAACTTAGTGAAATGAATAAGTACCTAAGTTCGTTCCTCGCGTTAAGAGGTAGAGTGGTCGATTTATCGACAAGCTTGGGTGGTACCGCGGATTTTAAACATCATTCGTCCCTATTGATAGGGAGCATGATGTTTTTTTATTTTGAGGAGGAAACCACAATGGCAAAACGTATTTTTTCAGGTGTACAACCAACAGGCGTCATCACATTAGGTAACTATATTGGCGCAATCAAACAATTCCCAGAGCTTCAAGATCAGGGCGATGCAATCTACTGTATCGTCGACCAACATGCAATTACGATTCAACAAGACCCGAAAGAGCTTCGTTCAAACATTCGTAGCTTAGCAGCAATGTATATTGCTGTTGGTATTGATCCAGAGAAATCGATTTTATTCATCCAATCAGAAGTTCCAGCACATGCGCAAGCCGGCTGGATGCTACAATGTGTTACTTCTATTGGTGAATTAGAGCGCATGACACAATTTAAAGATAAATCAGCAAAAGCCGCTGGTACAAACGAAACTGTTTTAGCAGCACTTTTAACATACCCACCATTAATGGCTGGCGATATTCTTCTATATAATACAGACATCGTACCAGTCGGTGATGATCAAAAACAACATATCGAATTAACACGCGATATAGCGGAACGATTCAACAAACGTTATAAAAAAACATTCAAAATTCCCGATATCGCATTATCTAAAGCAGGTCGTCGTATTAAATCATTACAAGACCCTACGAAGAAAATGTCTAAATCAGATGCGAATGCAAAAGCGACAATTCGTTTATTAGATACACCAAAACAAATCGAAAAGAAAATTAAATCAGCTGTAACAGATTCTGAAGGTATCGTACGCTATGACAAAGAAAATAAACCAGGCGTATCAAACTTAATCGATATCGAAGCAGCATTAACAAATAGCTCAACAGAAGACGTTGTCGCTAAATATGACGGTAAAGGCTACGGTGATTTTAAAGCCGGCGTCGCACAAGTGGTCATCGATCATTTAGCACCGATTCAAGCGCGTTACAATGAATTAATCGATTCAGAAGAATTAGACCGTATTTTAGATGAAGGCGCTGAAAAAGCCAATGCCATCGCAAATGCAACGATCCAACGAATGGAAGATGCTATGGGCTTAGGCCGCGGCAGCCGTCACTAATAGACCATTCAAAAGAGGCTACGAAAATTTCGTAGCCTTTTTTTTACGCAAAAAAACTCGTCACCAAGAGATGACGAGTTGATAATAAGAAGTCGCTTACGCTTCGTATTTTTTAAATAATAATGTGGCATTATGTCCACCAAAACCAAATGAATTGCTTAGTGCATAGTCTACGTTCATTTCACGCGCTTCGTTTGGCACGTAATCAAGATCGCATTCTTCCGCTTGGTTCACAAGGTTAATTGTTGGAGGCACGATGCTTTCTTTAATGGCTAATGCAGAGAAAATGGCTTCAATACCGCCAGCTGCGCCAAGCATATGACCTGTCATTGATTTTGTTGAGCTAACCGCTAATTTTTTCGCGTGGTCACCAAAGACATTGTTAATCGCTAATGTTTCAAGCATATCATTATAATATGTACTTGTACCATGTGCGTTAATATAATCAACTGCTGAAGGCTCAACGCCTGCATCTTTCAATGCTTGTTGCATTGAACGCATTGCGCCACTACCATCTTGTGCAGGTGCTGTAATATGGTAAGCATCCCCTGATGCACCGTAACCAACAACTTCTGCATAAATTTTTGCACCACGTGCCAGCGCATGTTCAAGCTCTTCAAGGACAACGACACCTGCACCCTCTGCGATAACGAAGCCATCGCGGTCTTTATCAAATGGACGGCTTGCTGTTTGTGGGTCCGGATTTGTCGATAACGCTGTATTTGAGCAGAAGCCCGCAACCGCTAGTTCGGTAATTGGCGCTTCTGTACCACCTGTAATCATCGCAACAGCATCACCACGCTGGATAACTTTGAAGGCATCACCAATGGAGTTAGTCCCTGTTGCACAAGCAGTTACAGTACATGTGTTAATGCCTTTCGCACCTAGTAAAATCGATACTTGTCCTGCTGCCATATCCGGAATCATCATTGGTACGAAGAATGGACTCACACGACGTGGCCCTTTTTCAGTTAGGTTTTTGTATTGTTGTTCGAATGTTTCCATACCGCCAATACCTGAGCCTAGCCATACGCCGATATCTGCTGCATTATCATCATTGATTTCAAGTGCTGCATCGTCTACTGCTTCTTTTGCTGCGGCAATCGCATAATGTGTAAAGCGGTCCATTTTACGCGCATCTTTTTTTGAAATATATTGTTCAATATCAAAATCTTTTACTTGTGCCGCTACTTTTGCGTTAAATTTATCTGCATCAATACGTGTAAGTGGTCCCACACCTGATTGACCATTTTTCACTGCATTCCAGCTATCTGCTACATTATTACCTACCGGTGTAATTGCACCCATTCCTGTAATTACTACGCGCTTCTTCGTCATTTCGTTCCCCACTTTCATATTATTTCCCCCATCTTAGTGCGATTGCGCCCCATGTTAGGCCGCCACCGAAACCTACTAAAACAAGTAAATCATCGTCTTTAATTTTACCATTTTCTAATTCTTCAACTAAAGCATTACCAATGGAAGCCGCTGATGTATTCCCATATTTCGCAATAACAGATGACATTTTTTCTTCTGGTAAGCCTAGGCGTTCACGTGCTGAGTTCATAATGCGAATATTCGCTTGGTGTGGAATTAATAAATCAACATCTTCTTTTTGTAAGCCTGCTTGCTCAACAACCTTCAGAGCAGATTCACCCATTTGACGTACTGCAAACTTGAAGACTTCGCGACCATTCATAATGATATGCTTGTTTTCATCTTCATATAAATATTTACCGCCAGCACCTTTTGCGCCTAAATCAAATGATAAAATCCCGCGGCCTTCTGATACTTTGCCCATTACAGCAGCACAAGCACCATCACCGAATAAGACAGCTGTATTACGGTCTGACCAGTCTGTGATTTTTGATAGTTTCTCCACACCTATCACTAACACATAATCATATGTATTTGTTGCGATAAATTGTTGTGCTGTGATAGCCCCATACATGAAACCAGCACATGCCGCTGAAATATCCATTGCTGCTGCATTTGTGGCACCCAATTTATCTTGTAACATACATGCCACAGATGGGAAAGGCTGATCTGGCGTTACCGTCGCAACTAAAATCAAGCCAATTTGCTCTGGAGAAATCCCCGCATGGTCAATTGCTTGTTTTGCTGCCTCGTAGGCCATATCTGACGTATCCACATCATCGCCCGCAATACGGCGTTCTTCAATGCCTGTACGTGTACGAATCCATTCATCATTTGTATCAACGATTTTTTCTAAGTCAAAGTTCGTCACGACTTTTTCTGGTACATAACGCCCTACACCAATAAACCCTGCGTTCATAACGTAACCACCTTTATAATCAAATATTAGTATCTGGTCATAATTATAGATAATAAGACTAAAAATTGCAACTATAGAAATACGAACAATGGAAAATCGCCTTTATTTATTCAAAAACAGTATTTCAATGCTTAATGTAGTTATGGTATGATAAGACAGATAGAATAGTAACTTAGAGGTGAAAACAAAATCATGAGATACATTTTCTTAGTAATCTGGTCAGTCATCTTAGTATCTGTATTGAACTACGTAGTTAGCGCAATCAACCAAGGTACTCCAGACTGGAACCAAGGCTTAATCATGTCATTAGTATTCGCTGTATTATTAATCATCATTGATGCCGTAATTCCAAGCGAATCGCCAAAAGCAATCGGTCGCGAAGACCACTAATCAGAAGTCTCGACATTTGTCGAGGCTTTTTACTTTTAAAAAGGACGGACCCGCCATCATAGCGAATCCGTCCTTTTTTATTGTCGTAGCGCTAATGCCACATCTGGCGTATCGGTCATAATGGTATCGACGCCTAACGCGAGAAATTCTTCGATCTGTGCGGCATCATTGACCGTCCAGACACGTAATGTTGGCAATAAATCTTGCCATTGTTCTTGATATTTTAATACGAGCTTTTTACTAATATGGAGCGCATCCAATTGGAAATGGCGCTTATAATCAGCTAGAAGCGCAATGTCATCCTCGATTAGCCAAGCAATTTTTGCGGCTGGTGTTATGTCACGAATGCGTAAAATTGTCGGCAAATGAAACGATGAGTAAATGACGTGTGGCGTCTTTAGCTCATCAACTAATGCCAGTACCTTCTGTTCAATGCCATCATATGTGTAAACATTTGTTTTCAGCTCAATATTCACGATTACTTGCGGATACTTTTGATGAAGCGTTAAGACTTGTCGAAGCGTCGGAATGCGCTCCGCCTCCCATGTGCCGTCATAATTTTTATGCTCACGAAAAGCCGCGGCTGCACGAAATTTTTTAAGTTCCGCATACGTATAATCAATCACTTCTCCGTCTACCCCAGTCGTTCGCTTCAGCGATTCATCATGAATGACGACTAACTCACCATCACGCGTCATATGAACATCAAGTTCAATGCCATCGACCCCTAACTCAAATGCCTTTTGAAAACTTAATAATGTATTTTCTGGATACATCGCGCGAAATCCACGATGAGCAAAAATTTTCGTCATCGTCTGCCCCCTTTTTTCATTTAGTGTAGCACGAAAAAAAGAGAACTGTATGCTTTTACAGTTCTCTCAATAGATTATTATGCTACATTGTCAACGCGAATATTCGCTTCACCGTTATCCAAGTAAACCGTTAATGTTGCACCAGGTAATGTATCGCCACGTAACAATTCACGTGCGACAACCGTTTCAACATGACGTTGGATAAAGCGGCGTAATGGACGTGCACCAAATGCTGGGTCCACCCCTTCACTCGCAATCCAATCTAACACTTCTGGCTCAATCACTAGATTTATTTCTTGAGAAGCTAAACGTTTACGTAATGAATTCAAATATTTGTCAGCAATTTTCACAAAATGCTCGCCTGATAATGAATGAAACATCACGATATCATCAAGACGGTTTAATAGCTCTGGTTTGAAATGACGTTTCAATTCAGCCATCACTAAGTCTTCAGTTGCATGTTCATTTGAGTCATTCATTTCAAGTAAATAATGTGAGCCTAAGTTCGATGTCATAATAACCACTGTATTTGTGAAGTTGACCGTACGTCCCTGACCATCTGTAATGCGGCCATCATCTAAAATTTGTAGTAAAATGTTAGCCACATCTGGATGAGCTTTTTCGATTTCATCAAGTAACACAACCGCATATGGATTGCGACGAATTTGCTCGGTTAATTGACCGCCTTCTTCATAGCCGATATAGCCTGGAGGTGCTCCGACTAAACGAGAAACGCTATGTTTTTCCATGTATTCACTCATATCAATACGGACAAAATGGTCCTCTGAATCGAATAATTGCTCAGCTAATGCTTTCGCAAGCTCTGTTTTACCGACACCTGTTGGACCTAAGAAGAGGAATGAGCCAATTGGTTTATTCGGATCTTGGATTCCTGCACGTGCACGCCATACTGCTTCTGTTACTAACTTCACTGCATCATCTTGCCCAACGACACGTTTGTGTAACGTATCACCAAGTGCGAGTAATTTTTCGCGTTCACTTTGAAGCATTTTCGTTACCGGTACACCTGTCCAGCGCGATACAATGGCCGCGATTTCATCTGATGTCACGTCTTCACGAAGTAAGCGTGTGTCGCCTGTTTCTGTTAATTTTTGCTCTAATTCTTCTAATTCTTTTTTCAATTGTGGAATTTCACCATGACGCAATACAGCGGCTTTATTTAAATCATACTCTGATTCCGCTTTTTCAAGTTCATTCCGTTTTTGGTCTAAAAGCTCACGTTTCGCCTGAATTTCTTGCAAGGCATGTTTTTCGTTGTCCCACTGAGTTTTCATTGACGCAGAAGAATCTTTTAATTGCTGTAATTCCTCACGTAAATTTTTCAAGCGTTTTTCAGAAGCCGCATCCGTTTCTTTCATTAATGCTTGCTCTTCAATTTCAAGCTGCATTTGACGACGTGTCACTTCATCTAGCTCTTGTGGCATCGAATCGATTTCCGTACGAATCATCGCACATGCCTCGTCAATTAAATCAATCGCTTTATCGGGTAAGAAGCGCTCTGTTAAATAGCGATTTGATAATTCAGCAGCTGCTACGATGGCACGGTCATGAATTTTCACCGCATGATGGAGCTCAAAGCGTTCTTTTAAGCCACGTAAAATTGAAATCGTATCTTCAACAGATGGCTCGCGTACAAGCACTTGTTGGAAGCGACGTTCAAGTGCTGGGTCTTTTTCAATATTTGTACGGTACTCATCTAGCGTTGTTGCACCGATACAGTGAAGTTCACCACGTGCGAGCATTGGTTTTAGCATATTACCAGCATCCATTGAACCCTCTGTTTTACCGGCGCCAACAATCGTATGGATTTCATCAATGAATAAAATGATGCGTCCTTCCGCTTCCTTCACTTGTTTTAACACGCCTTGTAAACGTTCCTCAAATTGACCACGGTAGCTCGCACCCGCAATTAATGCGCTCATATCAAGCTCATAAATTTCATGGTCTTTTAAGCCTTCCGGTACGTCACCTTTCACAATACGCTGTGCAAGCCCTTCGACGATGGCTGTTTTACCAACACCAGGCTCGCCAATTAATACGGGGTTATTTTTCGTTTTACGAGAAAGGATACGGATGACATTACGAATTTCTTCGTCTCGGCCAATGACCGGATCTAGCTTCCCTTCTTTAACCGTTTCATTTAAGTTACGTCCATATGTTTCTAACGGATTTTTATCTTGTTCATTGTTCATTTTCATTTGCATATCGAGTCCCACTCCTTCATCGGATGTAGTTCGTCAAAGAATAGTTTGACCTTCTTTGACCTTTTTGATTAATTTCATTATAGTCTCGTTTGCTTCATAATTCAACTGATATGTTTGACCTTTTTTGACTTTTTCTTTCTTTCTTATTCTACGGCTTTGCAGGCATTTGGTTTCACTTTTCTATTCCCTATTTTGCGAGGAATTGTATGAACTTTTTTCAAAACAAAAAAGGCTCGACCATTGCCGAACCTCATTGATTATTTAATCGTATTAAATTTCTTGTTTTTCAATTCTAATACGACATCGCAAGCATTTGCGATGTCACGCTCATGCGTAATGACGATAACGCATTTTTGCTGTTCATGTGCGAGCTCTGCAAATAGCTTAATGATTTCTTGTGAGTTTTGCTCATCTAAGTTCCCTGTTGGTTCATCAGCTACAACGAGCTGTGCGTCACAGCACATCGCACGAACGATTGCAACACGCTGCTGCTGACCACCTGACAGATGCTGTACATTTTTCTTCGCCATGACTTCTGTAATACCGACACGCGCTAGCATTTCAAGCGCATAGGTTTTGCGGTCTTTACGCTGTGAATTGGTAATTTCAAGTGCTGCTAAAATATTATCCACCGCAGACATATACGGCAATAAGTTGTATGACTGAAAAACGATTGAGACATATTTATTACGATAAGCCGTTAAACCAATTTTTTTCATCGATTTGCCGTCGTATAAAATATCCCCTTTCTTCGGAACATCAAGGCCAGCGATGAGTGATAAGAACGTTGTTTTACCAGAGCCTGATGAGCCGAGTATGCCATATAATTTGCCGCTATCAAACGTTAAATTGATGTCGTCATAGAGCACATCATTTTTAGATTGATACCAATAATTGACGTCTTTTACTTCTAACATATTCGATTCCTCCTATGAGATTAAAATTTTCTTTGGTTTCATACGCATGATGCCAATTGAAGCAATGATGACAGCAAGGAAACTAATGCCTAAGCCAAAGCCACCAAGCTCGATTAATTCCTTCATCGATAATGTAATATCTAAATCACTAATTTGCTCCTGTACATCAGCAGCTTGTGACATATTGCCGCCCATTGTAGGACCTCCTTGGCCACCGCCACTTGGTATCCCTGATGGGGCTCCGCTACCTTGACCGCCACCCATTCCAGGGCCGCCTTGTGCATTTGAAGCGGTATCCGTTGTTTGTGTCGTCGTTTGCTGTTCAATCAATTGCTTACCGACAGCGTTGCCGACAAACTGACCGCTCACACCCGCTACTGCTAGCGCAATAACAAGTACAAAGACAAGCTCTGTAAAGAACTGGGCGATGATTTTACTGCGTTTTTCACCTAGAGACATGAGAACACCAATTTCATATTTACGTTCACGAATGGTTAGCATCACGATCAACGCTAGGATAACGGTACCGGCTACTGCTACTAAAATGACGATTTTATTCGCGAAGCTTTTCACGTTATCAAGCGGCTGTACCATTTGTTGATATACTTGGTCATTTGTTGTTAATGCATACGTATCTGTATCTAAGCCCGTTGCTTCTGCTGCTTTCACAAAGGTATCCATTTTTTCTGGATCTGTTACGTTAAAGACAACGGAATCTGCCGTATTTTTATAGTCGCTACCTTTGACTTTATTCGCAAATGTGTATGATGTATAAATCGTGTTGTACGGATTTAATGATGCCATTTGCATACTACGTGCGTCTGTTGCTTCGGTTGATTTATAAATACCGACAACGCTTAATTTATACGTTTTGTCGTCACCTTTAACTTTAATTGTATCGCCAACAGCAATATCATTTGCTTCTGCTAGATTTGTTTCAATGACGGCTTTATTGGAGTCTGCATCGGCTTCTGTAATGCCTACACCATCAATGATTTCCGCTGTGCCACCTGTAAACGATGAGGCAGTTGCTGTTGCATTTGTACCTGAGATTGAAATATCACCTTGTGATGCCATTTCAGGCATTTGCATACCACCTGGACCACCTTGCTGCTCAGTGTCGCTATCATCAGATGAATCTTCTGATGAAATAGCATCAAATGATTTTGCGTTCACAGTCGTTGTTGATGACAATGAGTACGATGACAAGTTATCGAGTGCGGTGATTTTTTCAACATCATCTAAATCAATTGGTGTAATGCTGAAGCTACTAGGGTCTGGTCGCTCGCCATCACGAGTATTCTCCTGCATCTCCTTCATCGCATTTTCCATATTGGCTGAAAGCGTTACTGTAGCCCCCATACTTTTCTTAGCATTTTCTGCGGCTGTAAGTGAGGCGCTTTGAATCGTCAAACCCGCAAGAATGAAAATTAAAATAGCTGAGAATACAAATGTCAGTAGTAGTGAACGACCGACTTTTGCTTTTGTGCTATAAAAAGCACGTTTTAAAAAGTTCATATCATTTCCTCCTATAAGTAAAATGTGTGACCATTGAGTGATTAAAATGGCTTATGCTGTTGTTTACATTTGTTAGTATAGGAGGGTTGTGCGTCAGAAATATGTCAACGTTTAACTTTTTTCAAAATAAAAAAGAAGTCGCCTATTTGCGACTTCTTTTAAAAATTACTTTTCTATGATAGGTTTGCTTCTTTTTTTAATAAGGAAACAAGTTCCGTTGCAGGCAGTACACGAATAGCTGAAAAATTCTCGCCAGCCCACATCGCTAATAAATCTGGACGATCTAATTCGCCCGCTTTTTTTCGTAGCGGCTGTGTCACATAATGTAGCTCTGGATACGCTTGTGGGGCATCATTGTAGCGCAGCATAAAGTCATTTTCTAACCCGCGTGCTAAGCGCCCGGTATAGGCGCGCGTCAATGCTGTCGTCGTAAAATGCCCATCTAATAATGCTTTAATATGCGTTGGCTTCGTTCCGCTCTCCGGACAGCATAGAAAAGCGGTACCAAGCTGCGCAGCACGTGCTCCGGCATCTAGTACTTCGCGAATACTAGCACCATCCATCATGCCACCTGCTGCAATCACCGGAATATCAATAGCCGCCACCACATCTTTTACAAGCTGCACAAGCGGTGGTGTTTCTACTGGGTCTCTATCGTCAAAAGCCGCACGATGCCCTCCCGCTTCAATTCCTTGCACACATACCTCATCTACACCGAGCTTTTCGGCTTGCTGTGCCTCTTCTACTGAGGTAACCGTTTGAACCGTTTGAATGCCGGCTTTTTTTAATTGCAACACGTGCGCTGGTGTCGGCATATTAAACGTGAAACTTACGACCGGCACTTTTTCATCTAGCATAAGCTGAAATTTTGCTGACCACTCATCATCTGAATAGGTATAGTCCCCAATTGTTGTATCGATTAACTCTGCTTCAATTGCGAGTTTTTCACAGTAATTTTTCGTGAGCGCTGTTTGTCCATTCGGCTGTGCTGGCACGAATAAATTGACGCCAAAATAATCCGTTCCAAGTGCTCGTAACGAATGAATTTCCTCCTTTAGCGCAGCAACCGTTTTATAGCCGCCTGCTAAATAACCAAATCCACCCGCCTGTTCAACTGCATGTACGAGCGCAGGTGTCGCATTGCCACCCGCCATTGGTGCTTGAATAATTTCATACATTCTATTCCCCCCTATCTGCTTTAAGCATACCCTATTTTTCGGCATAAAAAAAAGAGGTGGGCTAAGCCCGACCTCTTATAAATTAGCGTACACCTAATGCCATTTTTGCGTAACGTGACATATGTTCCTTAGACCAAGGTGGATTCCATACGATATTTACGTCTACATCTTTCACTTCAGGAAGTTCGAAAAGCGCTGTACGAATTTGGTCAACGATAACAGGACCTAATGGGCAGCCCATTGATGTCAGTGTCATCGTAATCATCGCAGTGCCTTCGTCATTCATATCAATATCATATACTAAACCAAGGTTAACGATGTCGATACCTAGTTCAGGGTCGATGACATTTTCTAGTGCACCTAGAATGCTATCTTTTAAATCTGCTTCAATTGCCATGAGAACGTAACTCCTCTCTCTATAGTAGATACCTCTATCATACAATTAACGCAAATGCTCTGCAAGCCAAGCAACTCCGGCAAGCATCCCGCTACGATTTACTTTATGTCCCTCATTCTTCGCAATATCAAAACGAATCAACTCTGGATTGTTTTCATATAAAGGCTGGAACTTTGCGACATACGTATCGTAGGCCAAATTAAATGGTACGGTTTTATCTTGCTTCCCATGCCAGAAATAAACAGGACGATTGTTTAGTTTTTCAGGTGTTAAGCTTAAATCGAGCGATGTTAGGGTATTCATTAAATCCGTAAGTTCTTGCTCTGTCAGCTGTAAGTCAAAGCCTTGCGCTTCAATTTGTGCTAATTGACCTTTTGCTAATGTCACGTATGTAGCGGTACCCATGTAAACAGCGGCCGTTTCAACAAAGTCGAAAACCTTTAAGCAACCCAGTGTTGTAATGCCGCCCATCGATGTACCAGCTAAGCCAAAGCGACCTGTAAAGCCTTTGCGACGTAGCTCTTCATAAAGGAATTTTACTTCTTGAATATTTGTTAGCACCGTTTCCCAAAAACGTAAGCTCATTTCAATGGTATTCAATCCTTGTGAGCGCTCACCGTGTAAAATAGCATCCGGCATCAGCACACGCATTCCTTGCTGTACTAAATTATATGCGTAGTGAAGATTATGCTCTTTCGCACTTTGAAAACCATGAATGAAAAGTACGATTGGTGTATCAGCAGTCGCCTTTTCTTCATCATAAACGTGTAACAAAGGGATATTTCCCCATTTTTCATTAGCTACTATCATGTATTTTCAGCTCCTATTCATTCCTATCCTATCAAAAATGCCATTTCATGACAAAACTTTGACGCAGTACAAAAGAAAAAGTAAACTTATTTCGATAGTATTTACGATTTAGTAAGAAAGGGGTAAAAATATAATGAAGCCTCATTTAATTGTGTTAGACTTAGATGGTACGCTATTAACTGATAACAAAATAATTTCTGCACATACAAAGCATGCACTCAAAATGGCACGTGCTGAGGGACATCAGGTCATGATTGCGACAGGGCGTCCTTATCGTGCTAGTAAATTATATTATAATGAATTAGATTTAATGACACCGATTGTTAATTTCAACGGTGCCTATGTTCATCATCCGAGAGCCGCAGCCTTTCATGCGATGCACACACCGATTGGCTTGCCTGATGTGCATGACATCGTAGATTCGCTTGCACCGTTTCAGCTTGATAATATTTTAGCCGAGGTGAAAGATGACGTGTATATCCAAAATCATGATGCGCGTCTACTCGATATTTTAAGCATGGGGAATCCCGTTATTACAGAGGGGCCTTTAGCTCAAACGCTTAAATCTTCACCTACTAGTATTTTATTGCAAGCAAAAGAAAATGATGTAGCAGTGATTCGTAAGCATTTAGCGGATACAAAAGCTGATTTAATAGACCATCGTCGCTGGGGAGACCCGTGGCATGTTATAGAAATTGTACATCGTGGTATTCATAAAGCAAAAGGTGTTGCGCATGTATCGCGTGAATTAGGTATTCCACGCGAACGCATTATTGCTTTTGGTGATGAGGATAATGATTTAGAAATGATTGATTATGTAGGTCTTGGTGTTGCAATGGACAATGCCATTCCTCAATTAAAAAACATAGCGAATGAAATAACAGCCAGCAATAACGAGGACGGGATTGCGGCGCTTTTAGCTGATCGATTACAGCTGAAATTATAGGAGGTTTTTTTATGAAAATTTTTACCGATAGTGCCTGTGACTTACCAAAGGCATATTTTACTGAGCATGATGTCCATTTATTCCCACTACGTGTTGAAATTAGTGGTCAAGAATTTGACGACGTAGTAGGCATCGAGCCAATCGAAATTTACAATCAAATTCGTAACGGCAATCGCCCGAAAACATCCCAAGTATCACCTGAAGCATTCTTAACGGCTTTTACAGAGCTTGCAAAATCAGGCGAACAAGGCTTATACATTGCCTTTTCTTCTAATTTATCAGGCACGTATTCAACAGCAATGATGCTGCGTGAGCAAGTACGCGAAGAGTATCCTGATTTACAGCTTGAAATTATCGATACGAAGTGTGCATCACTTGGTATGGGACTTGTTGTTGAAGAAGCCGTGCGTTTACGTGATGAAAACTTCTCATATGAAGAAGTCATCAACCGCACACGTTTCCAAGCGGAGCATATGGAACACCTCTTTACAGTAGAAGATTTAGATTTCCTAGCAAAAGGTGGTCGCGTGTCAAAATCTAGCGCATTTATCGGGGGCTTATTAAACATTAAACCACTAATGCATATGGAAGATGGCAAACTTGTGCCGATTGAAAAAATTCGTGGCCGTAAAAAAGTCTTTAAACGCATTATCGAAGTAATGGCTGAACGCGGTGAAAACTTATCAGACCAAGTGATTGGTATTTCACACGGCGATGATATGGATGCTGCAAATGAAATGAAACGTATGATTGTTGATGCTTTCCATCCAAAAGCCGTTCAAATCGAGATTGTTGGTTCAACGATTGCGTCTCATACGGGTCCAAGTGTTATTGCAATTTTCTTCTTAAATCGCCAATTTAACGCATAAAAAAACAGGGGTCGCGACTGCGACTCCTGTTTTTTTATGCTCATTAGTTACCGAATAAATTAATACCTACTGGTAAATAGCTACCTACTAGGAATGTGATAATAAAAACAACGATAAAGCCAATCATAAAGCCTTTGCCATTTTTACCTTTTTGACTCTTCACTAATGCCATTTCCATTAAGCCAATTGTGACAACACCTAAAACAAGCTTGATACCATACATCATATCGTTGATGCCATGGTAATTTAAGAATAATAATAGGCCTGAAACAATAATGAAAATGTAGAACAAGCGTAAAATCATATGTGTTACTTTACGACCTTTTGCATCTGGTTTTGAGAAATAAGCAACGAAAAATAAAATGATGCCGACTGCCCAAGCCGTGATGTGCAAATGCGTCGTACTAGATAATGCGTCCATCATAATGATGTCCCCCTCAAAAATTTAAATTTGTGCACTTTTATCGTATCAAAGCCGTTTTAACTATACAACTGATAAAAACCCCCTGGACCAAAGTTCAGGGGGTTTTGTGCCGAATTCGACAATTATTCGAAACGATTCACTAAAGTACCGATACCTTCGATTGATACTTTCACTGTATCGCCTGCTTTTAAAAATTGTGGTGGTGTCATCCCTTTACCAACACCGGCTGGCGTACCTGTTAAAATAACATCTCCTGGCTCTAATGTCACAAGGCTTGAGATTTCAACGATCAAGTCTTCAACTGTGTGCATCATTTGGGCAGTTGTGCCATTTTGACGTACTTCGTCATTTACTTTTGTTACGACCGTTAATTTTTGTGGATCAGGAATTTCATCTTTCGTTACAAGGTATGGACCCATTGGGCAAGAACCATCTAATGATTTCCCTAAGAAATATTGTTTATGTTTATCTTGTAGGTTACGTGCTGTAATGTCGTTGGCAATTGTATAACCAAATACATAGTCGAACGCTAAACCTTTCGGAATATTTTTCCCTTTTTTACCGATAACTACGGCCAATTCACCTTCGTAATCAAGTGAATCCGTTACATCTGCATGCACAGATAATGTTTCTTCATCTGCTGCAATGGCAGTTGGCGCTTTAGTGAATACGACGATATCTTGAGGTGCTTCGCCGCCCATTTCTTTCGCATGCTCACTGTAGTTTTTACCGACGCAGATAATATTTTTCGTCGTACGTGGAATCGGTGCTAACCATTCAATTTCTGTAAATGCACGTTTGAAATCTGCTGGATTTTCTGATTTCTCCGCAGCCTCCACTAACTTACGTGCAGCTTCAACGAATTCAAAGCCAAATGTCATCCCTTCAACGATTGTTTTAGCGAATGATGGTAATACTTGTAGTTGTTCTTGGATTGCTAGCACGTCCCAAACGGCTTCCTCTTTTTTTACTTTAGGTCCGAAGCTAACAACATCGTTATAGCGAAATGATAAAATTTTCATGAATAGTAGCACTCCTTCTTCTTTTTTCCATCATACATCATTTTCTAAATAATTTCCTCCATTTTCGTGCGAATTTTCGGTAAGTTATGAATTTCCACACAATTTGTTGAAATTTCTCTAAAAATGGACATGAAGATGAAAAGAATAACATGGTGACAACGCATTTTCTAACGAATCATTGCGACTTTATCATGTTTTTACAATAATATTCTACAGTACCACTGTTTCACTACTATCAAACGCATAAATTACTTTTTCTGCAATTTTTATTCCTAAAATACATTCGATTGCCTCTGTGTAAAGTGCCAGCTGAATCTCATAACGTTCACGAAGTGCTTGCTCTGGATTCGCATGATTTTTTAAACGGTCGGTCTTGTAATCGAGCAGAATCCACTCCCCTGTCGGCATTTCAAGTAAGCAGTCAATAATCCCTTGGACGATTTGCTCATCACCATCTGCATCGGCTCTGCGATACGTAAATGGTAGCTCACGATGAATTGCTTTTGCCTCTTTGAAACGCGTACCAATGGAAGAGTCGAAAAAGGCTAAAATATTTTTATAATAAATTGTTTTTGCTTCTGCTTCTGTTAACAGTTCATTTTCTACAAGCTGTTCAACGAATGCAGCTACTTGTGGAACCGTCGCAAAGCCTTGCTGTGGTGCATGCTGCATAACGGTATGCATCGCTGTCCCCGCTTCTGTTGCTGTCATCTTCTTCTCCTGCATAAAACGCGGACGTGTTGCAACGCGCTGTGCGGATGGCTTAGTCGTCGCAAAAATTTCTGGTAGTTCCTGCTGCTCAAGCGTTTGCAGACGCTTCAATTCACTAACAGAGGCCTTTGAGCGTTTATGCAAGCGATTTTTATG
The DNA here is from genome assembly GCF_000307285.2 of Kurthia sp. Dielmo. Lineage (NCBI taxonomy): Bacteria > Bacillati > Bacillota > Bacilli > Caryophanales > Caryophanaceae > Kurthia > Kurthia sp. Dielmo. Next base: position 317,688 of record NZ_HE578956.1, on the reverse strand, counting down.
CGGATACGGGGTATCAAAGCGTTGTTCAATGCGTGCTAGTAACGCTTTATCCACTGGTGTATCCGCTACTTCTACGACTTCATCTTCGACTGTTGCCGCCTGGAATGTCGTCGCATCAACGATTTGAACATCAAAGCGCGACGGCTCATCAGGTCGTGCAGACAATACCATATCAAGCGTCTGTTGGTAATCTGCATGACGCGCAATAGCTGGACCAACCCAGTCAAAATAATTTGAGGCGGTTCGGCGTATATACGGCGGTAGTGGCTCATCGAGAGAAAGCTGTTGCATCTCATGCCACGTAATCGCGGTGTTTTCCCAGTTTTTCACTGTACCGACTAAAAATAGCTTTTCTTTTGCACGTGTCATGGCTACATAAAGGACACGCATTTCCTCCGCTTTCATTTCAAGTAACTTTTTCTCCTTCACTGCTAAAAATGGCAGTGAGGTATATTGCAATCTTTTTTCTGGATCAATCATCTTCACCGCTAGGCCAAAGTTTTGGTCAAATAAATACGGTAAATTGAAATCCATTTTATTAAATGGGCGCCCCATTCCTGCCACAAAAACATAGGGGAATTCGAGCCCCTTTGAGCCATGAATCGTCATCAAGCGTACCACGTTTTCTGATTGGCTAATTGCTTTTGCAGTTCCTAAATCTTCACCGCGTAAACGAATACGGTCAACAAAACGTAGGAACCGGAATAGCCCACGGAATGCTGTTTTTTCATATGCAATCGCCCGGTCATAAAGCGCACGTAAATTCGCTTGACGCTGCTTACCATTCGACATGGCCCCCGCCATTTCATAATAATTCGTATCCATATACACTTGCCAGATTAATTCTGCAAGTGAACCACGGCGGGCTAAATCTCGCCAATCATCAAACTGTAGTAAAAAGCGCTGTAATTTCTCAGCTGTTCCTGCATGAAGACCGCTACGCTCTTTTAGTACAAATGATTTCAGTGCATCATAAAACGATGCTTTCGGTTCGGCTAAACGAATCGCCGCCAACTCATTTTCCGTCATGCCCACAAATGGCGCACGCAATACAGATGCGAGTGGAATATCCTGATATGGATTATCGATAATACGTAATGTATTCATCATAATCATCACTTCAAGCTCTTCAAAATAACCTGCTGATAGCTCCGCATACAACGGGATACCGGCCAATTTAAATTCTTCCACAAAGTCATTTGACCATGTCATAGAACGCATTAAAATAACAATGTCACGGTACTCCATATCACGCTTCATCGGATTACCCGCCGCATCTTTTTCGTACGCATCATACACCTGTGCACCCGTATCAATGAGCTGTTTAATTTGCCCAATAATATACCGCGCCTCAAGTTGTGATTTCTTCATTTCCTCTTCTGCCTGAAGCTCTGGCGTTTCTGCCTCTTCCTCAAGCTCGGGTGTATGCAGTACTGCGAGTGTAATCGGCATATCAAGTTCTGCGTACGGTGCTTGTGGTTTCAATGCAGCCGCATCGTCATAATCGATTTCGCCGACTTCCTCACTCATAATTTGTTTAAAAATATAGTTCGTGCCATCTAATACTTCGTGACGACTACGGAAGTTCGCATTTAAATCAATTTTCATACCCGTATTTTCTGCCTGCTCGGTAAAGCGCGCATACTTATCTAAAAATAGTCCCGGCTCTGCTAATCGGAAGCGATAGATCGACTGCTTCACATCGCCGACCATAAATAGATTCCCATCTGCCTCAGCACCTGCTTTTACTAATTGTAAAATGGTCTCCTGTAGGCGGTTTGTATCCTGGTATTCATCGACAAGTACTTCTTTAAAGCGTGCTTCATACGCTTTGGCGACGTCCGATGCCACAATCTTGCCATCAACTTCCTGTGTTAAAATTGCCAGCGCAAAATGCTCTAAATCGGAGAAATCAACGATGCCTTTTTTATTTTTTGCGGCACTATACGCCACAGTAAATTGTTTCGTTAATTCAACAAGCGTTTGCATTAAAGGATACATATGCTGCATTTCCTCTAATAAGCGCTCTGGACTGCGGCTGAAAAATTGCTCGGTCGCATCAGTTAGTACCTTTTTCGCATCATTACGCTTGGCCTTCGCACGGTCTAATAGTAATTCGTCGCAAGTCCCTTTTTTCTGTGCCTTCAGCTTGCCCCATTTAAACGCTGTGAAAAAGGCATAGGCCTCCTCCCATGAGCGTTCGTTTAGGAATGCTCGAGCTTCGTGTAACAAAATTAAATCTGCCTGCGCGGTTTCACCGTAAGCATCTGGGCCATCGGGTGTATTCGCTAACGCACGTACTTCTAAAATAAGCGCAATGGCCTCGTCGACACTATGCACCATTGTTTGACGAATTGATTGAACAAAATCAAGCTCATCAAGTGACGTCACACCGTCCATATTGTAGCGCTCTGGTAAGTCATCCAACCAACGGAAAGGCTCTGGATTTACGCGAGCCATATCATACAATTTTTCAATTAACACTTCAATGTCCTGGTCATTACGGTCTGATGTAAAGGCATCCACTAGACGATACATCTCACTTGGATCTGCGACATCATATGCCGCCTCTAATACTTCTGCCATCGTGTCATCTTTTAAAAGTGCCGCTTCATTTTCATTGGCAATACGGAAGCCTGGGTCGATATTTAGTAAATATGCATACTGCTTCACAATCGCTAAACAGAATGAATGCAGTGTTGAGATTTGTGCCTTATTCACAAGCGTTAATTGGCGGCGTAAGTGCTGTGATTCTGGATTCGCCTTTACGGCCTTTTCGAGTGCTGTTGCCATTCGTTGACGCATTTCAGCGGCAGAGGCATTTGTAAACGTCACAACTAATAATTCGTCGACATTAATTGGATTGACTTCATCAATGACCTTTTGTATAAGACGCTCAATCAAAACCGCCGTTTTACCTGAGCCGGCTGCTGCAGAGACGAGTGTATCCTGCCCCTTCGCCCAAATTGCCTTCCACTGGTCATCCGTCCATGTGACGTCCTGCGGTTTAATCGGTAATGTTGTCATCTGCCACCGCCTCCTTACGAATTTTCTCAATTACAACTTCTGGCTTGTCGATTGGCAATGCGCGGTATTGTTGATGCGCGTCATTGACATCAAACTGACAAACCGATTTATAGGAACAATATTCACATGCTGTTTTTTGTTTCATACGATACGGACTAATCGACGTATCACCTTTTAAAATGCCTTGTCCCGCTATTTTATGCTTTTGACGGACGAATTTTTGAAGGTCACCCATATCCTTTTCATTAATGACTGAGCTCCAGCTTGCGGATGTCGAGCCATCCTTTTTTAAGTAAGCCGGGATAATATGAGAACGCCCACCATTGTCCGCTAAGTTTTCATCCATTTCAACGAGCACATCTCGATTATCAAGCAGTAGGCCCTTCATTTTGAAGTCCTTCAATACTTCCTGCTCCTGCGCGTCATTACTCAGTACGGCATCCGCTTTTAACATGGGATTGTGGACGTGAATATATAATACACCGCCTGCCTCCGCATGAAGTGGTAGCCATTCACTTGAATTTGTCATCGCAACATCTAAATACGTCAGCATTTGTAGCGATAGCCCATGATAGACATCATTTAAGTCTAATTTTTGCGCAGAAGATTTATAGTCAATCACACGAATATACGGCTTATTATTCACTTCTGTCGCATCAATACGGTCGATTCGTCCACGCATTTGTAGCTTATGCTCATTATCAAGCTGAATAACAAGCGGTGGGAGCATATCGCCCTGTCCTGGACCAAAAGCAGCTTCAATAGCAATTGGCTTAAAGCCCGTCGTTTTGGCATGATTAGCTAGCGACAGCATCGTACGCTCAACGATTTGTGTCAGTTTACGCATAATATAACGATAGCGCGCCGTGCTAAGTAAAATTTTGTGATACAGCATCGGTACGATTTCCGCCACCGCTTCTTGCGAAAGTTTACGGCATTCCTCAACAGACAACTGTCCCCATGTCAGACCGAGTGCCTCTGTTTTTTCTGAAATGTATTTAAGCGCCGCATGGAATAAATCACCGATAGTTGGCGTTTCGAGGCGGTATTCTTTACGTTCCTCTAAATGCAGTCCATAAGTCGTGAAATGTGAGAATGGACAGCTATAATATTTTTCAATACGCGATACACTTGAAATAATGTCTTTTCCATATAATTCACGTGTATATTCTGGTGTTAGATTTTCAGCGCGATTATGCGTAATAAGTGGCCGCATCAAACGCTTCAGTACATCTTCCCAGTAGGGATCATTCTGATAATATTCCTTCAGCGCAGCCCATGCCGGTGTCAGCGCATCTTGGTCATAGTACTGCTTACGAAGCTGAATCATTAAATACGCGAGTGCCGTACGTGGGTGTGCGATATAATGCCAGTCATCCTCGGTATCAAGCGATTCCTCAGGGCTCATATAAATATAGCGCTCCTCTAAGCCCGGTACAAGATCATGAATCTTCTTCAAATAAGTCGACGGCAAGACACTTTTCCCTTCACTATCTGCCATCGTATAGCTAATAAATAATTCATGCGATGCTACGGTAAATGCACGGTAGGCGATAAAATTTTCCTCAAGTAAACGCTCACGAGAGGTTGGTGCAATCTCATTCCCCGTGCGCTCAAACCACTCGCGCTCCGTATCTGCTAGCAAGCCTTCGCGGTCGATACGCTGCGGGTAAACTCCTTCATTCATGCCAATGACAAATACTGCTTTCATATTCATTAAACGCGCTAAATCTGCCGTTACGACTGTCACCTCATCAATTGACGGTGGAATGCGTGAAAACTCAAGTGAATCCAGCCCCTCATCTAAAATTTCAATGAATTCATCAAGCGTTAATTCCACATCGCCAAACATTTCGACGAATTGGTCGAGCACATTCACCCATTCATTCCATGCCTGCTCATGCTCGGTCGCTGCAAGTAGCTTGCCATGCGCATTTTCATAATCTTTTAGCTCTTGTAGCTTCGCAAAAATCGCTAATTCATCAATGAACGTGTATAAAATTTCTGCATAGGCCCGGCCCGTATGTGCTTGCTCTAATTGCTGCTGTAGCTGTTGCAGCGGTTCACGTACAAGTACACGTACCGCTTCAATTTCTTGCTGGAATGCACGCTCTTCATCGGTTTGCTTTGTTGTGAAAAATTCTAAGCCACGGTATTTTTTATACACCCAGCGAATATCATCAAACCAGCGCTCGCCATAAATCCCTTGTGCCATCACAAAGTTTTCTAACCGATCTGCACGCTCGCGCCAAATTTTCTTATCTGCATGTAATGGGAAAAATAAATCCGTCTTAATCGCACGGAAAATCGGCTCATACTTCCAATCCGTTTGAATGCTCTCTAAAATCGAGCGACTAAATTCAATGAGTGGGTGATGCAGCATTGGTTTCTTTTGGCTAATGAAAAACGGAATGTCATATTGCGGAAAAATGGTGGATAGCAGTGGATCATACTGCTCTGCCTGACGGTAAATAATCGCCATTTCATTGTAGGCGATGCCCTCATGTGACAGCGTCCGAATTTTTCGCGCGACCTCATGGATTTCCGCATGAGGATTAACGGCTGCCGCAATATCGAGATGCGCCGTCGTTTTCGCCTGCTTCGGATGATAGTGCTCAAACTGCGATTCAATCGTTTGAAGCGTATCATTGCTATAGCGCATCGTCTGTGTTAAATGGACATCTGGTTTCACTTCAATACCGTTTGAAAACGCGACATCTTTTAAGCGACGTGCTGTATTTGCCGGCTCATAAAATAACGCCTGCTCATCATCTGCATCGAACTCCTGCTCAAATGGTAGTGCTATCGTGACATTTTTTGCGGTCGCAAGAAGCTCTTGCACAAGATCAAACTCCTGCGTGGTAAACGACATAAAGCCATCAATATAAATTGATGCCTCGCGAATCATCGTCGAATGGACTAATTTTTGTTGAAGTAGTGGTAAATAACCCTCGCTATCGACATAGGTCGTCCCCAGTCGCTCCTCAACTGCTGCCTGAATTAATTGAATATCATGCACCTTATCTTGCAACGTGCGCGGTGCGTCTAATTGGTCGAACTCACGTTGAATCAATGCCATCTTGTCGCCATTGACGCTATAGCGGCTTAATTCCTTTAATAATTGCTCCATTTCTTCTGTAAAGCCACGTTTATCCGCAGCTTTCCCGAAAAGACGTAGCTTATCTTTATTTTCTTCTAGGACACTTTTTAGTAGCATGCGGTAACCAAAGCCATTGAGCTCCTGACGGCTAATCCCACCTGCCTCCTGTAAAATGCGCCATGCTAATCGCTTAAATGATGTGACCTGCACGCGAATTGTTCCGCGTGACTCCCCAGCCATCCACGTTAAATTGCGTTCACTTGAAAATGACATTTGGTCTGGAACAACCATAAATATCGGCGCCCCAAGTGGTTCTTTATTGACTGCATCCATGATTTCGCGTTCCATGAAATGTGTTTTGCCAACGCCTGCTCGCCCTGAAATGACACGTAAAGCCATCGTACTCCCCCTCTAAAACGTAATTACCTTTATTATACATGGACTTGCCTGTATTCGCACAAAATAAGAACGTATATTCGCTTATTTCTCAAAATAAAAAAACCTTCTAGTCATCAGAAGGTTTTTTCTGTTTATTATTCAAGTCCTGCGCCATCTTCGCATTCATTCGCTTTTCAGCATATTTACCGCCGCCCCACATAATCAAAATGACGAGCACGACAATAATCGAGCGTTCGGGCTGCGTAATTAACGCACGTAAATCCGAACCAATCCAGCTAATAACAAGGAGCTGGATGATTTTTGCTAACAAAATCGTAACGAAATAATGCTTCTTTTTTAATTTTGATAAGCCGGCCACAACATTGACAATAGACGTTGGTGTAAACGGAAAGCACAGCAACACAAAAAGCGGTGTAAAGCCATGATATTCCACCCATTTAATAAGTTTTGTAACGGCTTTACGCTCTGTAATAAAACGAAAAACCTTGGCGTGACCAAATCGTCTTACAAGTAAGAAAACGCAGTACGCTCCGGCCACAGAACCTGTCCAAGATAATAAAAAGCCCATCCACATACCATATGCAGACGCATTTGCGACGACAAATGCCGCAAGTGGTAGTACCGGTAAAAATGCTTCAAAAAATGGCAATAAGAATGCCAGCAGCATCCCGATAAGTTGATGTTGCTGGGCAACGGCTTGAAAATTTTCTACAGTCAACCACGCTGGCATAGCCTTGCCCCCTTCGTACATAACCTCTAATCATAGAGCGTTTTACATCGTTAAAAGTTTCTACATTGTTTATTTTATTATAGCGGGAACCCTTCTTTATTTTCAAAAAATAGAGATGATTCCATAAAAAAAGAAAGGCGTTGGAACAGCCTCTCCACCGGTATTATTTCAGCACAATTAAGCCAATTCGGAAATGATCATGGCGGAAAATAACATGCTGACGAATACGAATTTCATTTTGCGCATCTAGCACTTCAATACGACAATGTGCCGCATTGATTTGCAATGCCTCATAAAGCTCCGTCTCTGTTTTTACAGGTATGCCATTGACGCGGCGAATAATTTCACCGACCTCGATGCCCATCGCTTCAGCTGGTGACTCTGGTAAGACAGCTGCAACTACAACGCCTGCATCTTGAGGCGTCACCGCAAATTGCCCTTTACGCTCACGTACAGAATAAATAATCGAAATTAACGCGCGACCAACAAATGCGACCGCAACTGCCGCAATGCCCATAATCGGGAAGAAAATTGCCAAAATCGCTTCAATCAATACGAGTACACCAAGCAACTGAATCGTCGCACCGACTTGCGGATAAAAAGCCTTCGCAAGCATTTTACGGGCACGTTGCTGGAAGCCAATAACGACTGGGAATAACACAAGTCCATACGTTTCGCCACCTAATGACAGTTGTGGCCAAAACGGGGCCCAGTCTGGAATCGCGCCACCCGGAATAAAGAATACGACAGGTAAAATCCAAATACGCTTCGATAAATACGTCACTGCACGCAAGCCACGTGCTGTCGTTTGTAGACGAGGCGACGCATTATTCGCTGCATATTTTCGTACAAGCTGCCCTTCAATCAGCAATACAAGTGCGATAATCAGTGGCACTGAAATCAATAAATTTTTATGCATCACTGTCGCATCAAATTGCCAGCCCAAAATCGACCATGACCAATCGTACATATACGTTAGCCAAATCGCGATAAATGCGACCGCAAAGCCGTATGCCGCAGATGCTAAATGATAATAAAATGAAATAACACCGACTAGCATCACAAGGGTTACAAGCACTATGTATTCAACCGGTAAAACGATGCCTACGATGATACTAATGAGTGAGAAAATGAGCGCCATTGCCCATCCTTCTTTTAATAAATAAACAGCCTCATACATGCCCCAGTGAATACGTCGATTAAACGATTTTCGTTCATTAATCACACGACGATACCCAATAAGGATACAAAATAAAATCGCCACATACAGTAGCGGATTCATGAAGAGTCTGCCGATACCTTTTGCTATCTCCACAACGATATCCAGTGTGATTCACCTCGCCTTAATGTAAATTATTAACTGTTTCTATTGTAACAAAGTGAACCTCTTTAGGCGAACGAACTTAGCGCATTTCGTTAAATATCTGTTGTAATTGCGCTGAACTTACGCCACCTTCAACTTTTTTATGAATGATTCCGTCCGCATCAATGAAATATGACGTTGGAACCGCTGCGATTTGGTACACTTTACTTACTTCATCCATCGCATCTAGCACCGTCTTAAACGGCATCTCATATTTTTCAACAAATGCTTCCACTGGTGCGCTCCCAGTCTCTGTTGACGTTAAATTAACCGATAAAATCTCGATACCTTCTTTTTGATGTGCCTTATAGTAAGCGACCATATCCGGTGTTTCCTTGATACATGGTGGACACCACGTCGCCCAAAAATTCACGAGCACGCGTTTCCCCTCGTAATCACTTAAGTTCACCACATCCCCTTCTAGCGTACGCAGTTTAAAATCTGGCGCCTTATCGCCGATTTTAATGCCCTCTGCTACAGAAGGTTCTTTCATCCAAGTAGTATAGATCGTCACGCCAATTAATAGCGCAACAAGTGCCACCCCTAGCCATTTTTTCATGTTCCCACATCCTTTCCATTATCTTAACATGCAAAAAGGGAATGCCCTATATTAGACATTCCCTCTTTTCGCTTATTTCACAGCTAAATATTTTCGGATAGACATTGCACTTCCAAATATCCCAATAACGACGCCCATCGCTAATAAAATGACACTTAGACGCAGCAGGAAATTCGTTGGTTCAAGGAAGCTAAATACTTCATTTTGCACGATAGGTGACAGTCGCTCATAAAGACTCATATAGCCGGCAGCTACGGCGATGATCGGCAGCACCGCACCGAATAAGCCCAGCCACATTCCCTCTAGCATAAACGGCACACGCACATAATTATTTGTTGCGCCGACAAGCTTCATAATTTCAATTTCGTGCTGACGTGCAGCAATTGTTAGCTTAATAGTATTTGAAATTAAAAATACCGCCATCAATACTAATGCAACGATAAATACGAGCCCAATCGTTCGTGTTGTATCGACCATTTGAAAGAACTTATCTATCTTCCCTTTTCCGTATAAGACTTCAGATGTCCCTTTTAGCGCATCAATTTGACGGGCCACATCCGCTGTCTTTTGCGGCTCTGTCGCTTTGACATAGAGCACATTATGTAATGGATTTTCTTGGTCCACTAAGCTTAAATCTTCACCAAAATCATCGACTACTTTTTGTAGTTCATCCTCCTTGGATGAATAGCGCACCTCCGCAACATCTGGTAGCTTCTTAACCTTTTGCGCGAGCGCGAGTGCCTTCGTTTCCTTCATTGTCGTATCAATGAGCACTTTCACTTCAACGTCCTTTTCAAAATCAGAAGCGATTTTATTAACGTTTAAAATCAGCGCCACAAAGACGCCAACAAGGAGCAGCGTCACCGTTACAGCCCCAACAGAAGCAAGTGACATCCAGCGATTACGCCAAATGGATATAAAGCTATCTCGTAGATGACGAATCCATGTTTTAATAGCCATTATAGTCACCTCCAGCTCGGTCACTGACGATGCGCCCTTTTTCAATGCGAACGACACGATGACGCATGCCGTCGACCACTTCTCGATTATGCGTCGCCATAATAACCGTCGTGCCCTGCGCATTAATCGCTTCAAGCACCTTCATGACCTCCCACGTTGTCGTCGGGTCCAAATTTCCCGTTGGCTCATCCGCTATAACAATTTTCGGTTGATTGACGATGGCCCTCGCAATCGCGACACGCTGCTGCTCGCCACCCGACAATTCATGTGGAAAACGCTTTGCCTTCGTCGCAAGACCAACGAGCTTTAGCACCTCCGTGACACGTTGCTTAATAAACTTTTGATCCTTTTCAATAACTTCAAGCGCATAAGCCACATTTTCATAGACGCTTTTTTTCGGCAATAGCTTATAATCTTGAAAAACTACGCCAAGCTGTCGACGTAAAAAAGGTACCTTACGTGCAGATAACTTTGTCACGTCTACTTGATTAACGAGCACCTTCCCGGCCGATGCGCGCTCCTCTGCATATAACATTTTTATAAATGTCGATTTCCCTGCGCCACTTGGACCGACCACATAAACAAATTCGCCTTGTGCAATCGACACATTTAAGCCCTGTAGCGCCTTACTGCCACCAGGATATTTTTTGAAAACCTGCTTCATTTCAATCATTGTGTCGCCTCACCTTTATACTATTCTCTGCTAGTTATAATACCACATATCAGGACGTTCGCACCCTGTAAAATGGCATAAAAAAAGGAGGCTAGCGTATTCGCTAAACCTCCGAAAATATTTATTTATAGAGCATAGCGTACGACTACGGTGCCAGTACGTGCTTCTGCTTCTAATACAAGTGGTGCATTGTCATCTACTTTTTTCTCAAAGCGTACAGATTTCGATAAAAATTGCTCCTGTGATTGCAATAGTTCGACATCATGTAGCTGTACATCGATTTTACCGAAGTTTGAGCTTGCCTCACCACGAATGCCAACCGTATCAGGCACTTGGACTTCAATTGTACCGGCCGTTGTTTGCGCTTTAATTTTTTCAGCATGTGGATCCGTTGTTTTTACTTTAATGGTCCCGTTCGCAGAATGCGCTTCGATTTCGCGGAATGCGCCGTCAATTGATACAAGGCCATTAATCGTTTCCGCATCAACCTCTGTTGCTGCTACCCCTCGAATTTCGATGGCACCATTTGATGTTTCAGCATCAATTTTGCGGAATATTGCGCGTTCTACATTGATTTTGCCATTCATCGTTTGTACATCTAATTCATCTGCATTAATATTCGCTAGCGTAAAGCCGCCGTTAAATAGCTCTGCATGAATTTTTTGATATGTTGCTGCTGGTAAATAAAGCGTTGTATTCACATGGAAGCCGCGGTTATCACTTGTAATGCGGATGGTACCATTGTCATTATCAGCAGTGAATTTCTTTAAGAATTCTTCCTCTACCTCTTCGTTACGCACCATAAATGTCGGAGAGACAGCCACTTCTACATAGGCTGTACCATTTGTAGATTGCTCAACTTGCACATGGCCATTTGGAATTTTCACGCTAATGTCTTGAATATGGCCTGCACCTAAATCAAAGCGATGCGTGAAGCTGCGTTTCTCACCTGTCAAATCCATGTCGCGTACTTTTGAAAATGTATTCGTTAAAATATCCATAAATTTCGTACTAAATTGTGAAAAGTCTTGCTTCAAATCATCAATAAATTCTTTGTCGGTCTTTTCATCAAAGTTTTTTTGGTCGAAATAATCATCGCCCTTTGCTTCCTCATGCTTCGGTTGCTCTTTTGGCGCTTCTTTTTCTGTTGTATGTTGCTTGAATGGTTCTTGTGGAATGTCAGAAGTTGGTGTCGTTTGCCCTGATTTCTCGTCAGCGATTTTCTCCAGTAAATCTAGTGCTTCTGCTGCAGAGATTACACCCTTCTCAACCAAATCCAAAATGCGTTTACGTTCATCTTGCATACGAACAGCTCCTTTAAAAGTTAGTACTACTATTTACGAATCCATTAGTAAAAAGTTTCATTTCGAATGAATTTTTTTACAAAAGCAGCGATTCGCTCTGGCTGTAGCGGCACCGTATTGTCATATTCGAGAACGACATTTTGCTCAAATAACGCCCCATCTGAATAGACCGGAAAGCGCGTGGCCACGTGCTCTGCCCAGTTCATTGCTGCATACAATGTTGGATTGTGCGCCGCTAATTGGGCACGCTCCATTTCAACTGGCAAAGTTATTTCGACATGCCGTACCTTTATATCCGTATCTTCTACAATATGGGCATCACTATAATACGTCGATAGCTCAATCACGGTATCAACGCCATTTTCTTCATTATCAACGACGATTTTGCGTAGCACATCTACCGCCTTATCTGTTTCTAAACGCTTTTTCATGACCGTTTGAAAATTATGGCCATCAATTCCTTTTGCGCTGAGCACTTCATCCATCAAGCGCTCGATAGTCGCTGGTCCATTAATAAAGGCGGCATGCATCTCCTTTGCAATAGCCTTTGCGATTGTTGTTTTGCCCACACTGGCATACCCCGAAACGATTACTAACATCCTCATCACTCCAAAAAAAGAGAGCCTGTCTAACAAGCTCTCAGCATTACATTATTTATCGGCTGCTTCTGCCAATTTTGACGCCATTCGCGCACGTTCACGCGATAAAATTGGTTTTAAATACTGTCCGGTATATGAACCCTCGACCTCTGCCACCTCTTCTGGTGTCCCTGTTGCGACGATCTGACCGCCGCGGAAACCACCCTCAGGTCCTAAGTCGATAATATGGTCTACTGCTTTAATGACATCTAGATTATGCTCAATCACAAGCACCGTATCGCCATTTTCGACAAGTCGCTGCAGCACTTCGAGTAAGCGCGCAATATCGTCTACATGAAGACCTGTTGTTGGTTCATCTAAAATGTAAATCGACTTACCTGTTGAGCGCTTATGTAGCTCGGAAGCTAATTTCACACGCTGTGCCTCACCACCTGATAGCGTCGTTGCTGGCTGCCCAAGCTTCATATAGCCAAGCCCAACATCGACAAGTGTTTGCAGCTTACGTTTGATTTTCGGAATGTTTTTGAAAAATTCCGTGCCGTCCTCAATCGTCATATTAAGGACATCTGCAATGCTTTTCTCTTTATATTTCACTTCAAGTGTTTCACGGTTGTAACGCTTACCATGACATACTTCACATGGCACATAAACGTCTGGTAAGAAGTGCATTTCAATTTTAATAATACCATCGCCCTTACAAGCCTCACAGCGCCCACCTTTCACATTAAAGCTAAAGCGACCTTTTTTATAGCCACGTACCTTTGCTTCATTTGTCGTCGCATAGACATCACGAATATCATCAAAAACGCCTGTATACGTCGCTGGATTTGAGCGTGGTGTACGGCCAATTGGCGATTGGTCAATATCGATTACTTTCTCAAGCTGTTCAATGCCTTCAATACCTTTTGAGTGACCCGGCTTCGATTTCGCACGATTAATTTTTTGTGCCAACGTTTTGTAGAGCACTTCATTAATTAACGTACTTTTCCCAGAGCCTGAGACACCCGTTACCGCTGTAAATACACCAATTGGGATCTCAACTGTTACGTCTTTTAAGTTATTTTCGGTTGCGCTCTTAATTTTCAGCACACGCCCGTCACCCTTACGACGCTCGATAGGTAGTGGAATAAATTTATCGCCACTTAAATAACGACCCGTAATCGATTTTTTATTTTTCATGACTTCTTCAGGTGTCCCCGCCGCAATAATTTCGCCGCCGTGATCCCCTGCGCCAGGTCCAACATCAATTAAATAATCGGCCGCAAGCATCGTATCCTCATCATGCTCAACGACAATTAATGTGTTGCCGAGGTCACGCATCGATTGCAGTGTGCCAATTAAGCGCTCATTATCACGCTGATGCAGCCCAATAGAAGGCTCATCTAAAATGTAGAGAACCCCCGTTAAGCGCGAGCCAATTTGTGTAGCGAGGCGAATACGCTGCGCTTCGCCGCCTGATAAGGTCCCAGATGCACGGTTCAATGTTAAATAATCGAGGCCGACATTATTTAAAAACGATAAGCGTTCATTAATTTCTCGGAGCACTAAGCGAGCGATTTGGAAGTCTTTTTCGGATAGTTCTAACCCATTAAAGAATGCCTGTGCTTCTTGAATCGCGTACTGCGTCACTTCTCCGATATGCTTGCCATCGATTTTCACCGCTAAAGTTTCACGTTTTAAACGATGTCCATGACAGCTTGGACATGGTAGCTCTGTCATATATTTCTCCATTTGCTCACGAATCCAATCCGAATTCGTCTCACGGAAACGACGATCGACATTCGGTAGCACACCTTCAAATGGTGCTGTTTTTTCCCGTGTATTGCCAAACTCATTCGTATAAACGAAATGAATATCCTTTTTACCTGAGCCATTTAAAATGATGTCCATTTGTTCTTTTGGTAAATCCTTCACCGGCGTATCCATATCAATATTAAACGTGTTACATACGGTTTTTAATAACGTTGGGTAGTACGCAGAGCTCGTCGGAATCCACGGTACAATGGCATCCTCATTCAGTGATAAATCCCAGTTTGGAATGACTAAATCCTTATCGACTTTTAGCTGTGCGCCTAGACCATCACAAGTTGGACAAGCACCAAAGGGACTGTTGAATGAAAACATACGCGGCTCTAGCTCACCAATCGAAAAGCCACAAATCGGGCAGGCATGATGTTCACTAAATAATAACTCCTCAACGCCCATCACATCGACCTTCACGCGACCCTCTGCTATGCGAAGCGCCGTTTCAAGTGAATCACTTAGGCGTGTTTCTACGCCCTCTTTCACGATGACACGGTCTACTACTGCATCAATATCATGCTTTTTATTTTTTTCAAGCTCAATGGAATCGTCTAAATCAAGCACTTCTCCGTCAATACGTACACGAACGAAGCCCTGCTTTTTCAAATCCTCTAAAATTTTCACATGCTGTCCCTTACGCCCTGACACAATCGGTGCTAATAATTGTAGCTTTGTGCGCTCTGGATATTCCATAATGCGGTCCACCATTTGCTCGACCGTTTGGGATGTGATTTCAATCCCATCATTCGGACAAATCGGCTTACCAACACGGGCAAATAATAGACGTAAATAATCGTAAATTTCCGTTACTGTCCCGACCGTCGAACGCGGATTTTTACTCGTCGTTTTTTGGTCAATCGAAATCGCGGGCGATAAGCCCTCGATTAAATCGACATCCGGCTTATCCATTTGGCCTAAAAATTGACGTGCATAAGCAGACAGCGACTCTACATAGCGGCGCTGTCCCTCTGCATAAATCGTATCAAATGCGAGGGATGATTTCCCTGAACCTGACAACCCCGTCATGACGACTAATTGGTCGCGTGGAATTGTCACATCAATATTTTTTAAGTTATTTGCACGTGCCCCTTGCACGACAATCTCTGTATTCTTCAACGTAGTCATCCTTCCGCCTTTAGCTCTAAAATCGTATCCCGAAGCTCTGCTGCACGCTCGAAATCGAGTGCCCGTGCGGCTTCGCTCATCTCTACCTCAAGCGACGCAATTAACTCGCCGCGTTCTTTTTTCGTTAATTTTTTATTTGACATATATTTATCGACCTCTTCGGCCACTTTCGTCGCGCGAATCGCATCACGAATTTCCTTATGAATTGTCGTTGGTGTCACACCATGCTCGTCATTGTAAGCCATCTGAATCGTACGACGACGTGCTGTTTCATCCATTGCCTTTTGCATCGAATCTGTTATTTTATCTGCATACATAATGACATGTCCGTTGGAATTACGCGCTGCGCGACCAATCGTTTGGATAAGAGAGCGCTCAGAACGTAGGAAGCCCTCTTTATCAGCATCTAAAATGGCGATAAGCGACACTTCTGGAATGTCGAGCCCTTCACGTAGTAAATTAATGCCGACTAACACGTCAAACGTACCTAGTCGCAGGTCACGAATAATCTCCGTACGCTCTAATGTTTTAACCTCAGAGTGTAAATACTGTACTTTGATGCCCATTTCTTTTAAATAATCCGTTAAATCCTCAGACATTTTTTTCGTTAATGTCGTAATTAATACACGTTCATTTTTCGCGATACGCTCTTGAATTTCATCGATTAAATCATCAATCTGGCCTTCAATTGGACGCACTTCGATTTCTGGGTCTAGTAAGCCTGTTGGACGAATAATTTGCTGTGCCATCTCTGGTGTATGCTCTAGTTCAAATGGGCCTGGCGTTGCTGAAACGAAAATCGCATTGTGAATATGCTTCTCAAATTCCTCAAAGCGTAGTGGACGGTTATCCATCGCAGATGGCAAACGGAAGCCGTGATCGACAAGCATTTTTTTACGCGCCTGGTCACCATTATACATACCTCGAATTTGTGGTAATGTAACATGACTTTCATCGACAATGAGTAAAAAATCATCTGGGAAGTAGTCGAGTAATGTGTACGGCGTCGCTCCTGCCTCGCGTAATGTTAAATGACGAGAATAGTTTTCGATTCCTGAGCAAAAGCCCATTTCACGCATCATTTCCAAATCATAATTTGTACGTTGCTCAAGACGCTGTGCCTCTAATAATTTCCCTTCTTCGCGCATTGTCGCTAGCTGACCTTCAAGCTCTACCTCGATATTTTTAATCGCTTTTTGTAACTTTTCATCACGCGTAACGAAGTGAGATGCTGGGAAAATAGCGATATGCTCACGGTCGCCAAGTACTTCACCTGTCAATGCGTCAATTTCTCGAATACGGTCAATCTCGTCACCGAAAAATTCCACACGAATGCATTGTTCATCACGTGACACCGGGAAAATCTCGATAACATCGCCGCGCACACGGAATTTCCCGCGCGAAAAATCGATATCATTGCGCTCATATTGAATGTCTACGAGCTTACGCAATAGTTGATTACGCTCGATTTCCATGCCAGGGCGCAGTGATAGCACCATTTCCTTATACTCCTCTGGTGACCCTAAGCCGTAAATACACGACACCGATGCGATAATGATGACATCCTCACGTTCAAATAAAGAAGATGTGGCAGAGTGACGTAATTTATCAATCTCATCATTAATGCTCGCATCTTTTTCGATATACGTATCCGTCTGGGGCATATACGCTTCCGGCTGATAGTAGTCATAGTAACTAACAAAATACTCCACCGCATTATTGGGGAAAAACTCTTTAAACTCACTGTAAAGCTGCCCAGCTAATGTTTTATTATGCGCAATAATAAGCGTTGGCTTTTTAATTTCTTGAATAACATTCGATACAGTAAACGTCTTTCCTGTACCCGTCGCACCTAACAATGTTTGATAGCGTTTATTCTCATGAACACCTTCTACTAATTCTGCGATAGCTTGTGGCTGGTCACCACTCGGTTTATAAGGCGCTTGTAAATCAAAATCCATCGAAGTCCCTCCTTGTCAAAATCTCGTACGTACAGTGTATCATATTTCTTCCGAAAAAGCCGAACATACGTTTTTAAAGCAATCAAATAAAAGCACCCATACGAGATGGATGCTTTTATTATTTATACGGACGCACGTAGCGCATTTAATTCAGTTGTTAATTGCATAAACAGTTCCTCATCACGAGCATCTAATGCGTCATCGATTTTCTGCATATAGTATTCCTCGTATTGATCTGCATGTACATGGTTTAAAAATAAATCTAAGTAAATGTCGTTCAGTAATTCCTTACCTTGCAACCCCTGGCCTAAGTGATTTGAATCGTTTGATTTAATAGAACGGTATTCCATATGTCATCACCTCTATACCTTTTTTTCATTATATACCATCTGACATTCACATTTCAACATAAAATTTCTGAATATTTCGTATAAATATAAGGTATTTTATGTAAAAAACATAAATATATAGTATTGAAAACGTTACCATTTCCCGTATATAATTGAATTAGCTCGTAGAAGGAAGGAGTTTTGCTCATAATGAATTTAAAAATTATGGAGTTACAACATTACACTGTGTCAAAAGACTTAATGTTACTCGAACCTCGTCTCTGGAAAGGTCAGCGCTGTACCGTGGTGCATGAGCGTCACCGAAAATATGTCGTGCACGCCTCTGTCAAACGTGTTGTATCCCGTGCCTGTGCGCTATACGGTACATCCATTCAGTCCTCTACTTTATTATCGAAAGAAATTACAAAAGGAACGAAAAAGCTGCCCATCGGTTTAGGTGCCGTGCAGCCGATGATTTTAATTCCAACGGCATCTCCTTCCAATAGTCACACACAATGGGTCGTCTTTGATGCCATTCAAAACTATACCCCGGCCATCTTCAATGAATGTGACATTCAGCTCTCCAACGGTGAAACACATACCCTCAATCTCTCTTATCACAGCTTACGTACACAAATTTCACATGCTCATGCCATCGACAAATACTTTCGAACGTTAAACTTTGAACAACTCAATTCGATGTACTCCCCATTATTTTACGGTGAAGTAGCGCTTCATATGCTACTGCCCGTCGACCAATGAAAAAAGGCTTGGAACGAACTAGGTTCCAAGCCTTTTTACTACTAGTTAAGCCATTTGCATACGTAAATACGCATTAATAAATTGATCGATGTCGCCATCCATTACCGCTTGTACATTCCCTGTCTCCACATTTGTACGGTGATCTTTCACCATCGAATATGGGTGGAAGACATACGAGCGAATTTGGCTTGACCAGCCGATTTCTTTTTGTTCGCCACGAATTTCATCAAGATGCTCTTGTTTTTCTTCTAGCTTCAATTGATACAATTTCGCCTGCAGCATACTCATCGCTTTTGCGCGGTTTTTAATTTGTGAGCGCTCTGCCTGACAAGAAACAACTGTATTTGTTGGAATATGTGTAATACGCACAGCTGATTCTGTTTTGTTAATATGCTGACCACCGGCACCTGATGCACGGTAAGTATCAATTTTCAAATCTTCCGTACGAATATCCACGACCACTTCATCTGTAAATTCTGGCATCACATCACATGACACGAATGACGTATGACGACGACCTGCTGAATCAAACGGCGAAATACGTACAAGACGATGCACGCCTTTTTCCGCTTTTAAATAGCCATATGCATTATGACCGCGGATTGCGAGCGTTACAGATTTCAGTCCCGCCTCATCCCCTGGTAAATAATCCAATGTTTCCACTTTAAAATCATGCTGCTCTGCCCAGCGCGTATACATGCGCAGTAGCATCGTTCCCCAGTCCTGAGACTCTGTACCACCAGCACCTGGATGTAATTCTAAAATCGCATTATTTTTATCATATGGATCACTTAAAAGCATTTGTAGTTCAAATTCATCCACACGATTTTTGAAGGTATCAAGGGATTCACCAGCTTCAGCCAATAGCTCCTCATCTGGCTCCTCCTTTAACAATTCCAAGGTCATCTCTAACTCTTCCTGGTCAGATTCAAGTGAGTAAAATTCATTCACTACTTCCTTTAAGCCCTTTGATTCGTTAATAATAGCTTGCGCTTTTTGTTGGTCATTCCAAAAGGATGGGTCCAACATAATTTCATCCATTTCTTGAATACGGAACTCTTTGTTTTCTAAGTCAAAGAGACCCCCTAAAGTCTTCAATTTTTGTTGCAGTGGCATCTAGCGCATTTCGGATATCTGATAATTCTAGCATGTCGTTGTCCTCCCGTTTGTAAAATCACAAATAGGACTGTGGTCAATGGAACGCACAGCCCTATTTCTGACGATCTTTTATTCTTCAACTGCACCGTGACAGTTTTTATATTTTTTACCGCTACCACATGGGCATAAATCATTGCGGCCGATTTCTTGTTTTTTGCGAACAGGCTGACGTTTTTTCTTTTTGCCTTGGCTTTCCTCTTTCGGATTTACCGCTTGGCCTTTCGCTACTTCTTCGCGCTCTAAGTTCGAGCGAATTTCCGCTTTCATTGCGAAACGTGCAACATCTTCCTTGATTGCTTCAAGCATTAAGTTGAACATACGGAAGCCCTCTTGCTCGTATTCGTGAAGTGGATCTGTTTGCGCATACGCACGTAAATGAATCCCTTGACGTAATTGTTCCATTGCATCGATGTGGTCGATCCATTTTGAATCAATCGCGCGAAGTAAAATAACTTTTTCAAATTCACGCATACGTTCTGGTGTCATTTCCGCTTCTTTTTCGTCGTATTGCTCTTTTACAAGCGCACGTACCATGTCGATGATTTCATCTGATGTTTTACCATGTAACTCATCAATTGTCACCGAATCATCGCGTAGTAAGTTTGTATTTAAGAATGTAAGCATTGACTCGTAGTTCCAGTCATCTGGATTTTCAGCGACTGTGAATGATTGAATAGTTGATACTAATACATCATCAATCATTGATTCTACTAAGTGACGCATATCTTCTGTTTCCAATACTTCGTAGCGCTCTTTGTAAATGATTTCACGTTGTTGACGTGAGACATCATCATATTGTAATAAACGTTTACGTGCATCGAAGTTATTCCCCTCAACACGTTTTTGTGCAGATTCAACCGCTTTTGAAACCATACCTGATTGGATAGGCTGTGAATCGTCCATACCTAGACGCGTCATCATCGCTTTCATGCTGTCTGAACCGAAACGTTTCATTAAGTCATCTTCAAGTGATAGGTAGAATTGAGATACACCTGGGTCACCTTGACGACCAGCACGACCACGTAATTGGTTATCGATACGACGAGATTCATGACGCTCTGTACCTATGACAGCTAAACCGCCAAGTTCAAGCACACCCTCACCAAGCTTGATATCGGTACCACGACCGGCCATATTTGTCGCGATTGTTACCGCGCCGCGTTGACCAGCCAGTGCAACGATTTCTGCCTCGCGCTCGTTATGTTTCGCATTTAATACTTCATGTGGAATGCCACGTTTACGAAGTAGCTCTGATAATAATTCAGATGTTTCAATGGCAACCGTACCAACAAGCACAGGTTGGCCTTTGTGATGACGCTCTGCGATTTCATTCGCCACCGCAACGAATTTCCCTTGCATTGTTGCGTAGATTAAGTCCGGACGGTCATCACGCGCAATTGGTTTATTTGTTGGAATAACGACAACATTCATATTGTAAATGTTACGGAATTCCTCTTCTTCTGTTTTTGCTGTACCTGTCATACCAGACAGTTTTTCATACATACGGAAGAAGTTTTGGAAAGTAATTGTCGCCATTGTCATTGATTCATTTTGAATATCAACGCCCTCTTTTGCCTCGATTGCTTGGTGTAAGCCATCAGAGTAACGACGTCCATTCATAATACGACCCGTGAAACCATCAACGATCATGATTTCGCCGTCTTGTACAACATAATCCACATCTAAGTGCATTGCTGCATGCGCTTTTAATGATTGGTTAATCGCATGTAATAACTGGACATGTGATAAATCGAATAAGTTATCGATATTGAAGGCACGTTCTGCTTTCTCCATACCTGCTTCAGTAAGAGCTGTCGCCTTTGTTTCAATGTCGTATGTGTAGTCGCCTTCACCGTACTCCATTTTGCCTTCTTTATTTTTTGTACCTTTTGCTTGTTTTAACGTGCGCACAAACGCATTCGATTGCTTGTAAAGTGCTGCTGATTTGTTCGCTTGTCCAGAGATGATAAGTGGTGTACGCGCTTCATCAATTAACGCTGAATCGGTTTCATCGATTACAGCATAGTAAAGTGGACGCTGTACGCGCTCTTCTTTATAAAGCACCATATTGTCACGTAAATAGTCAAAGCCCAGCTCATTATTTGTGCTGTATGTGATATCACATGCATACGCCTCGCGCTTTTCATCTTTTGACATGCTGCTTAGGTTCAAGCCGACTGTTAAGCCAAGGAACTCATACAGTGGACGCATTGTTTCCGCATCACGTTCTGCTAAGTATTCATTGACCGTTACAACGTGTACGCCTTTCCCAGTAAGCGCGTTTAAATACACAGGTAATGTCCCCGTTAACGTTTTACCTTCACCGGTTTTCATTTCTGCGATATTCCCCTCATGAAGTGTAGAACCACCCATGATTTGTACGCGGTATGGATATAAGCCTAATACGCGTTTCGCCGCTTCGCGAATATTTGCAAATGCTTCTGGACGAATTTTATCTAAGTCCTCCCCATTTGCAATACGTTGTTTATAGTCTTCTGAGTTTTGTTTTAATTGATCATCCGACATTGCTGCAAATTTGTCAGCAAGTGCCTCTACCTGATCCGCCACTTTGTTTAAGTGTTTTAGTTCACGTTTATTCGGATCAAAAATTTTATTTAAAATGCCAAGCATTTATGTTCACATCCTATATAGTCTTAATCCTCATTCTGCTACTCGATACAAAAGTAACAGATTTATTGAATTATTATCATCCTGAATTCCCTCTAAATTGTATAAATCATTATACATCGCCATATTTTATTGTAATGAAAAAATGGAATTGTAGCAATGAAAAGAGCTGATTCTTCCAAAAAATTACGAACTTTGGAAGAATCAGCTTCATTTAACCTTCTTTTTCTAAGATTTTCGCCGGACAACCGACTGCTGTACACCCCGGTGGCAGGTCCGCAATCACTGCAGAGCCCGCCCCAACAATCGCCCACTCACCAATTTTGCGATTTGGAATAATGGTACTATTTGCCCCAAGGCTAGCACCTGTTTCGACAACGACCTCACGTGTAATCGATGCGCCCGTTGACACATGGACATAATCTTGTAACAAACTCTCATGCTCCACAACTGACTGTGAGTTCAAAATACAATGCTTGCCAATGACCGCGCCCGAGTTTACGACTGCTCCAGGCAGCACGACCGAGCCCGCGCCAATCTCACTATAATGGCTGACAACCGCCTTCGGATGAATGACGATGCCATACTTCTCGTCAGGAAGCTTTAAATAATCGACGAGTTGCTTGCGCACACCATTATCGCTATAAGCTAAAATGACGCGCCGATGATCAATTTCTAACAGTCGTCCTACCTCGCTAAGCGGCCCTCTAAAAATATCACCATCCATTGACGGAATCGCATCCTTATCATCAAGAATCGCAAAAATTCGGTCACCACTCGCTTCGATACAATCACGAATCACACGCGCATGCCCACTATTACCAATTAAAATATAATCCATCACACCAACCCCCTTTTTCTACTAAATTCCCGAATCCGATAAAAAAACACATAAAAAATAGCCTAAAGCAAAAGCTCCAGGCTATTTTGAAAGGTTAAAGTTAGTTAGTTTCGATTAGTCCGTATTTGCCATCTTTACGACGGTAGACGATATTTGTTTCGTCTGTCTCTGCATCTGTGAAGATGTAGAAGTCATGACCTAGTAGGTTCATTTGAAGGATTGCTTCCTCATCATCCATTGGTTTTAATGAGAATTGTTTCGTGCGGACAATTTGTAATTCGTCCTCAGCCTCTTCTACAGCAGGTGCTCCTGTTTCTGTTGCTGGTGCAGTGGCGAAGTATAGACCAACACCCTCGCGATCACGGAACTTACGATTGACTTTCGTTTTGTGTTTGCGAATTTGACGCTCTAACTTATCTACGATTGCATCGACACCGGCATATAAATCATCGTTACGTTCCTCAGCACGTAATGTTAAGCGCTTCATAGGAATCGTCACTTCGACTTTTGTACGTTTGTCGTTGTAGATTTTTAAGTTAACGTTAGCTGTTGCGTCCATATCGTTGTTAAAGTAGCGTTCTAATTTAGAAATTTTACTCTCAACGTACTCGCGAATTGCTGGAGTTACCTCAATGTTTTCACCACGAATGTTAAATGTTAGCATGTAAACTCCTCCTTTTTGAACTCCATCATGTAGAATAATTGATGGATGTCTACCTGTGACTTTATCATACAAATCAATGCTGGGTAGACGTAGCCCCCGTACTATTTACGGTTGTTATAATGCTATATTCTACAGTTCCCCTGCAAAGTCCTTCTTAAACGTTAAAATATTTAAAATATTTTTTAAAATATTTTTTAAATATAGGAAAAAGAACACTTTTCGTGTCAAAAGACGCGATTTTTCACAATCGGAATTAGGCTTTTTTCTTCTCTTTATCGTTTGCGACTTCCTGCTTACGACGCAGTTTCAAATCTTCAATAATGCTTTCTTGCATACGATCATCAATAGTTAGACGTACGCCATATGTACACGCCCCGACACTATTAGGACGATTCCATACCGTCTCGCCTGACACATCAAACGTGCGCTCATGAATGACGAAACGCAGGATTAGCGTGCATTCATCCACATCCTTCGGTAAAGCGCACTCAAAGCCAATGCGCAAGCCACGCGGACTAATATCAATAATTTCCCCGTGCGCCTCTAATGCCGCATCACGGTCTGGGTGCTTCACAAGGCACACCAATTGAATTGGATAAACCAATTTATGTCGAAATGATTCCTTACGTTTATATTCCATAGTAGACGCATTGCAGAAAGCCTTTATCTGCAACGCTACGCCCCCCTTCACTCATCAATTCATTAAATTTATAGTCCCTTTTTCATGTCCTTTATTATAACCTTTATAACATATGAATTAAATAACATAAAACTTTCTGTTCGTTTTTTGTCATTTATAACTAATAAGCTATATTAAAAAAACAGTTCCACAAAAAATGGAACTGCCTTTTCTTTATTTAGGAAAAACCTCTTTGAAGTTTTTCAATTGGTTTTTCATATCAAATACCTTGTAGTAATAATGGTAGCGTGTTTGCGCCTTCGTATCCGCTGCGTTTAATGGTTTTAACGAAATCCCATTAATTTTAACGCTTTTATTTAGGCCGTTACGGATGTTCGCCATGTCGATGGCGTCTTTTAAATATTCTTCTTTTTTACTCGCTTGATTTTCATCTAAATATAGCACCAATTCTTCTAGCATGATAATCATTTCGTATGGATTATACGTGCTCAGTTTATTAGGCGAATTCGATTTATTTTTAAAGGATATTGGTGCCTTACCGTTGAAATCATACTTATACTGCACCTTATCTACTTTTTTATAATACTTCGTAAGCATTTTACGATTTTTCACATATTCTTGCTGTTGCTTCGTTAAAGCATCATACGCTTTTTGTGCTTTTACAAATTGTTTGAAAAATGAACTACCTTCTTTGACTGAATCAATCACCTTATCTACTGCCTCAGCCTGTGCAATATTGTACTCATCAGATAAATATTCTTTATTCGGTAGACTCGTATTATCAAAAATTGTCTTAGCATCGCCTTTTAACGCTTTATGCAGCTTCAACGTTTCCGATAAAATTGCTGCCTGCTCATCATTTAGGGCTGTTAATTCTTTCGTGCCATCAAAGGATGGTAATTTATAAAGATTTTCTCGAATCGCTATTAGTGGCAAGAATTCATTATATCGTGCCAGTACTTTACTATCTAACCATGCTTTTTGATAATCTGATAATTTATTATACATCGCCACTACGTTTGAAATATCATCTGTAATATCGTCTAAATTGACAACATTTGGATTGACAGCATCTAATGTTGATTTCGAACTTAACGCCGCTACTGCCTTTTCAAATTCTTGTACATTGACAGCAGTGGCTGGCGTTAATACGTCGCCACTTAGCTTTGTCCCACTATACAGCTTCTCAAAATAACGTTTTTGCTCCATCATCTTATCTGCACTGCGTAAATACCAGCGCGCATTGTTCGATAAGCCATCATAGGCGAATACTAATGCCTTTAATGCCTCTGCATATTTCTTCGCTTCTTTATCTACAAGCGGTGGGCGCGGGTCTGACGGATCATCGCCATAAGGAATGTCCGTATATTGCGTCACAAACTTCGCATATAAATCTTCCATCTTCTGTGCTTCATCGATATATTTCTTTTGATCCACATAAAACGGTAAGATTTTCAGTGATTTTTCAAAATCAGTTGTTGCTGTTGTTTCTAAATTTTTCACCATCGTTTTCTGAACATTCCCAAGCTTGCCGTACGCGGTCACTGCATTTTTCAAATCTTCCATTTCAGCTAATGTGTACGGTGTACCGATAATCGCACCAGTCGGCTTAGCAGGTGCTACAACCGTTAAAACATCATTTGCCACACCTAAAGCAAACACTTTATCCTGTGGCACAGTTTGTTGATTTAATCGTTCTGCCTTCAACGTATACGTAACCTTTTTCGTCGTCACCGCAGAAGTCGTTACCGTACGTTCAATCACTGCGACATCATTTGCATCACGCAGTGTTGGCACAGAAAAATCAAGTAACAATACAAACTGCTCATATTTCTTCATAATGTCATCTGCGACCACACTTTGAACGTAATCCGATAAACGATTATAGCGATTATAGACGCTTTGTACCGTTTGCTCCGCATACGCTGTTGCGCCGCCTGTGTTCATAATTTTGCTATCAACGGATAAGTCTTTAACGGCTTTTTCAAAGTTCGCTAAATCTTGAATCTCCGTTTTATATTTTTCCTTTAAGGCTTCGATGTCATCTGCATGCTTCACGAATGCTTTCGTTGCCGGCTCCGCTTCATCATACGTCTTAATCAATTCCATTACTTTTTCTAAATAATCTTTGCTGCTCGGCTTTAATGCCTCATACATCTTATCAATTTTTGATGCTTCATCTAAAAATGCTGCACTCGCTAAGAAAGATGTATCACGCATAACCTCGCGCTCTTGTTGCTTGTCTGGCAAATAGCAAGACGTTGTTGTTTCACTGTCTGTACGATGCTTACTTGATGCAATAATCCCTTTTTGCTCCGTATCGAGTGTGTTGTATGCTTTTAACACCTTCAATAAATCCGCATGGGATAAATCCACATATAAGTAGTCATACGATAAAATATCGTCTGTGCTACACCAGTATTTATAGAAATGCTGATAGCGCGCGACATCCTGGATTTGAATTAGCACCATTAATTTATTGTACTCTGTCATTTTTCCCTTTGGCACAAACGCTTGAATGATTTCTGATTTTTGAACATTTTTCTCATAATAATCTTTTAGATCATTCACTTCGCCAATATTGCTTGCGCCTGTGATTTTATCGATTTCTGCAATAAATGCGAGTGCTGCCTCGTATTCTTTTTTATACGTCGTTTCAATCACTTTTAAATCCTCTGCCGCCGCCACATATTTGCGCACGGTTGGCGATGCATTGATAAACGTCGTATACAGTTTAATCATATCCACTTGGTAGGTAGCCGAAGATGGCTTTAATTTTTGATAGGCCTTATCGATTTCTGTAGCTGTTTTGATTTCATCCACTTTCCCAAGCACTTTCGCCTGTGGTGTTTCAGCCCCGCCTACTGGTTTGAATGAATTCATCACTGCATTTTTCGGTCCAACCGACATCTTATCGTAAATTTTAATGGCGTCCTGAATATTTTTAATATCCTGTGTTGTCGGATGCTCAATATCAGTTGCCGCTAGTAAATTTACAACCTCATACGCCTCTACATAGGATTCATATTTCTTCATGACCGATTTTTCGATAATACTTTGTGTGCTCGTATCATGCTCAATCATCGTATGATAATAATCCACCGCCGTAATGACCGGTGTCGCCCCATTTGTCGCTGTATCAACCGCACTCTTCGTATTTAACTTACCTACTAACTCTGTAAATTTATTCGCGATTGCCTGTGGATAATTGCCCGATGTTTTGGACACAAGCCCATTAAACCAATGCAAACGCTCCTGGTTAATAACATACTTTTTCACTTTTGGTGAGGCAGATTTGTATTGGTTGTACACTTTTTTCACATCTGCAGCGAACGACTTACTTCCCGTATCCAATTTCAAAATTGCCGCATCAATTTTAATCGCATTCGCTACAAGCGTATATTCCGTTCCCCATATACGGGCAATTGGCGTCTTTTCATTATCATTTCGATTTGCTTGATCCATGATAACTGCTTTATCGACAAGTAGACGCTGTGGCTCAGTTAACGCATTATATGCCTTACCAAACGCCACAATACGCTCCTCATCACCTGTATTGTATTTGAAATCCTTCTCTTCTACCTTCAACTCTGCTGTACCTGGTTGATATGGCTTCTTCACTAATTCATCCGATAACGTTTGCCCCTCACGAATCAGCTGTGGCATCGTCATATACAGCTCATAATCCTTCACAAGCTCTTTTGGCAGCATATCCATAGCTGCTGGTTTACCAGGATTTGCGGCCTTTTTCGCCTCAAGTGTCTTATACGCGCTTCGCAGTGCTTCAAGCGCTACATCAACATCTGATGCCGTTATAATATCTTTTTTATTATCAATTTTTAATTCATTCGGTTTATTCGCATCAGGCACTGTAATTGTCGCAGTTTTGCCCTGATTCAGTAACGCCACTTGCTCTTTAAACTTATTAATATCCGCAATCTGGTCTTTATACGTTTCTTGAACAGATGCCATCTCTTTGCCAAAAATCGTATATTTCTTCACTTCAGGCAATGCCTTACCAAACGCCACAGAAGAATCGATTAAAGCCTGTAAATCATTTTTATCGACAGCCTTCGTGTACGTTTTATCGAGCTTTTCAGCATCTTTAATTTGCTGCTCCTCTGGGAAGAAGCTACGGTTTTTCAAAATCTTCGCCTCATTCGCCTCATTGCTAAACTCATACGGTACGGTCCCTGGTGGATACGTCGCTGGATACGTCATCGCAATATTGTTCGCATGTAACGCATCGACAAATTTCTTCTGATCATCACCTAATTTGTCATAGAGCTTTTGTGCCTCGACGATGGTTGTACGATGCTTTTCAAGCTGAATATTCTTTTGATCCGCTACCGCTACATTCGCCGCTGTACTCCAAGCAATCGAATCATAGGCCTCCGCACGATTTAATGCACGTAATACTTCTGGTACTGCTTTATAAGCCTCGTACAACTTCACTAAATCTTTATCAAGATATTTCGACAGTTGAATCCCTTGATCTAACTTCGTAGACGCCTTATATGCATCCTCTGCTGCTTTGATTGTAGCAATTGTAACATTTGGTGTATCCTCAAGTGCCTCTAATGCCTTGTTATAGCTCGCTAGCTTTTGATATAACGCAATGTATTTACCATAGATAGTATCAAGTGCCGCTACATAATTAGGGTCTAAATATAAATTTCTATCTGCTGTATTATTTGGATACGCCTCAACAAAATCATAATATTTCTGCATCAGCTCAAATGATTTCGTATTGAAATTACTATTTGCTGGATTCAATGCCTCATACGCTTTTGCTAAATCGACGGAACGATTAATTAAATCCTCATCCTTTAAATACTTATTAATCAGTTCATTTTCATCATCATTGAATAAACTTTTTTGAAAATCATCCATTTTTTTATAGTCCGCTAAAAATGACTGCAACTGCTTCGCTGCTAATGTTTTATTCGACGTATACGTTTTGTCTACATCACCAAATTCATCTAAAATCATGCCATCCTTGCTAATCGTGACTAACGTCGTCTCCGAATCACCCGGCGTGCTTGGGTCTGGTGTTTCTACTAAAGATAATAAAGTAACGACACGCTTATACGATGCTTTTGCCTGTGCCGGAGCCGCGTATTTTTCAAGCTTCTTCACCGTCGCCACAGGAACTGCCGCCTGCGTAATTTTATTTAGCCCATCATACGTTTTCTGAGCCTTCGCTGCCTGTGTCACATAGTTTTTCGTCGTAATCGAATTCACCTGTGACTTCAACGTCGTAATCTTTTTCTCTAGTGGCGCAATCTTCGCCACATGCTTTTTCAACGTACTGTAATTACTGACAAGCTTTTTATCCGTTGTTGATAATTTTTTATACGCATTATTCGCCGCACGCGTTTTCGCAATATAATTCGTCTTTTTTGAATTAATCGCTTTAATTTTATTAATAACCGCCTTCGCCTTTTTCGTTGGCTTCTTAGTTGCCGCCTCTGCTACCTGACCACCATCTGGAAAAGCCGCTGTTAGCCAAACCGGTACAGTCAGTGCCATCGCAAGACTTGTCGTTAAAATTTTCTTATGCACCCGAAAATCATTCCTTTCATCCTAAATCCCTAAGTATTCGTTACTTTCTATACCTTTTGTATCGGTAGAAAGTGGAAGAACTAAAGGGAGAGAATGAAAAAGAGACACTAGCCTATTCGCTAATGTCTCTTCAATATTTTACGAATCAAGTCGATATATACAGAAAACGGATTTTTAAAGGAGTTTATTTTATGAAAGAACAATTACAACGTAGACTAATCCCTACTTATTTTAATGAATTTCAATGTATTGGAGGAGCCTGTGAAGATACGTGTTGCGCAGGCTGGCGGATTGATATTGACCAAAAAACATTTAAACAATATAAAAAAGAAAGTAATCCAGCTATTAAAAATGAACTTCAAAAAAATATTAAGCGCAACAGATCAGCAACTGTTAATGCGTTCACTTACGGTCAATTTAAGATGGATGAAAATAATGCTTGCACGATGCTTACTAAAGAAGGTTTATGTGGCATCCAGAATAGATTAGGTGAAAACGCGCTTTGCCACACTTGTACCATCTATCCACGTGAAATCTCAACAATTAATAATATTTTCGAAAAAACATTAACATTATCTTGTCCCGAAGCAGCTCGCATTGTATTAAATCATCCTGAAGGTTTAGATTTTATTGAAGAAGAAGGAATTGAATCTATTTCTCCTTCTAGAAATTTTGTTCATTCTAATGAAGAAAATGAATTATTTTGGAAAATACGAATTTTTATGATTGACACATTGCAGAACCGAAAATTCTCCCTTGAAATAAGATTATTAGTAATCGCTATGTTTTTACAAAATCATCTAGATTCACCTTCTTTAGAAATAGATTCTTTATTACAAAAATATAATTCTTATTTAAGTTTTAATGACTTAGCTACTATGTTCAAAGATATTCCTATAAACTACGACAATCAATTACAGCTCTCATTATCTGTTTTAAATCATCCATCTTCTAAAGAATTCAATAACATTACCGAAAACATAAAAAAACATTGAAACTTAATGAAACAAATACGCCAGAAGAAGCTAAAGATGCTTTTAAACTCGCATTAGAAAACAACTATAAAATATATATATCTAAGTACGCTTTTATTTTAGAAAATTATTTGGTAAATTCTATTTTCGAAAGAATTAAGGAACCTTCCCTTAAGCATTTAATTGATCAATTTACAAGTATTTGTGTTGATTTTGTTATGCTTCGCTTATTCATTAGTGGTTACACATCAAACACCAATAATCCACTTAATACTTCTATATACATTATTCAAAAATATAGTAAAGCACTTTCGCACAATGCTGAATATAAATCTGAAATCGCTCATATTCTACAACAAGATTATGCTTCCGTTCTTTCACAAATTACAATGTTAATATATATATAAAACGAGAGACCAATGTCTCTCATTTTTTCAGTTTGTTTAAAAAGTCAGCCGTCAATTTTTTTAAATGATGCGTAGCATCATAACTTTTTTCATACATACTTCGATGAGTTTTCAACTCTTGTTTACTAAGTTCCATCAACAAAAAAACCGCCCCCTTTATAAACTAAAGTAGCGCGATTTTAAGGTATAATTCAAATTTTATCTCTTGATTAAATAGTTTTTCGACAATATGAAAAATGAGAGACCAATGTCTCTCATTTTTTATAGACTTATTTCTTTTTATCGTAATATGTGCCGTCCATCGTATTTACCGCACCATATGGATTATGGTACTGTACTTCCGATTTCTTAGACTTTTGCAGATTTTGCATATCGGTCGCAATCTGCTTTTTAAAGCCTTCTAAACGTTCTACAATCCCTTTATCAAGGGCTCGTAATTGTGGTTCATATTCATGCCCCACAATCGGATTAGTCGGCATCACCTTCAACTGATCAATCGTTTGACCACGCGCATCCAACAATTTATTAACATACGAAATATACTCGTCTCGTTTATCTTCTTTATCCTCTGGCTCATTCTCTAAAAAAGAATACAGCTTTTCAGATAAAAGAAGCAGCTGCTTCATCGAATCCATTACACTTGATTTCCACTAAATTGTTTTTGTCGATTCATTTGAATGACCTGCTTCCACGTATCACGGAATTCAATCGCAAGGTTTTCCACTTCTTCTAAAATGGTTACATCACTATTAATATTCGCTTGTGTTAACTGATGATACATATACTCGTATAAATCGAACATATTTTTGGAAACAGGCACATCCATATTTAACGTAGACATCAATTCATTTAAAATCGCCTGCGCTTTTTGAACGTACGTATTACGCGCTTCAATATTTTTCATTTCAATTGCTTTCTTTGCTTGATGTATAAATTTAATACATCCATTATAAAGCATTAATGTCAGTTCACCAGGGGACGCGGTAGTAACACTATTTTGTTTGTATGCATTGTATGCATTTTGTACTGACAATCCGAACAACTCCTTTTAAATAAACCCTAAATACGTATAATCATTTTATCATTGTGAGAAGATAGATGATTGATTATTTGCTTTTTGAATCGCTGTTTCCATTGCAGAAAATTGATTCCAATAACGTTCTTCAATCGATTTTAATCGATCTTTCCAATCTTCAATTTTAGTATTTAAGCCAATAATTGTCTTTCCCAGTGAATATGTTTCATCAGATGTAGAGGTAGCCTTACCAGCTGTTCTCTCAATAGAATCAATAGATTCTTTGGCACTTTTTCTTAATCCTGCAATGATTCCAGTTTCTCCTGCTGTTGAATCCCCATTAAATACTTTTGTTACAGCATTAGGATCTTTTTCGATGGCTGAACGTAATTTATCTTCATCGATTTCTAATTTACCATTTTCTGACCAAGTCTTAGACGTTGTAATTCCTAAATTATATAGACTATTTCCAGAAGAAGCACCATATTCCGATAAAGTTTGTCTCATAGCAGATAACGTTTTATTTAAATTACTATCACCTTTTAAAAGGCCAGCTTTTGCTTTCTCTTCCCATTTCACAATTTCTGTTTCTGTCATTTCAGATTTTTGAGCATCCGTTAAAGGTTCATATGTGATGTTCTTCTTTTCAGATGTTTTTGTGTTTAAATCTTTAATAAGGCCATTATAAGTTTCTACAAATTCTTTAACTTTCTTTACAATATCATCTGTGTTTGTAGTTGAAGTGATATTTATCTTTGAATTAGCTGCAATATCCTGAGTTAAATTCATTTTATATCCAGCTACTTCAAAAGAATTTGTAGCTTGCGTGAGTGTAACACCATTTACTGTCATAGAAGCATTTTTAGCTGTATTTCCAGTATTAAAATTACCCTCGTTCAAAGAAAAACCTAATTTACTAAAAATATCTTGTGCATCCGTAGTTACACCCATAATCGTCTTACTAGACTTAGTGTCTTCTTGAACACCTTCACCAGTAGTATTTGATTTTAATGAAATTGTACTACCACCATTTGCATTATTCGCTATAATAGCAGTAATTCCAACACCTGAAGAATTTATTGAATTAAGAAAACTTTGTACAGTATCCGTAGATTTGAAGGCAATTTCTTTTTCAACTAATTTTGTACCAGTCGAATCTAATCCTTGCAATTTAACTGTGCCATCTATTAATCCTAATTCAGCTAACGTTTGCTTTGAATTAATTGTTGTCGAATTACTTTTTGCTAATCCTGCTGTAGCCATCGTTGCTTCTGAAATTTCTAAATTTCCTGAGGCACTATTAGTAGCTGTTACAGAAATCGAACTAGATGAACTGCTAGCAGCTTTTACATTCCAACTTGAACTTTGCCCATAATTATCCCATAAACCATCCCTAAAAGCTGATAAAGATGTATTTACTTCACGATAAGCATCGCGTTTCCATTCGTATTTTTGCTTTTGTTGCTGAAGCTTCTCCATTTGAGCACTTTCAGCCTTCATTAACTTTTCCATAATCGAATCGATATCCATACCTGATACTAGACCACCGATTTTATTTTTATATTGTAAATAAGAATAAGTTGCTTGTGAACTTGCAGTACCATTTACTGTTGCCATTATTGTTCCTCCTCACTATGCTTGTGTATCAAAAATCTTTCCAGCTAGTTTTTGCATTTCATAATAAGCATCTAATAAAGCTTTAGGCGGTATTTCTTTTACAACCTCTTGTGTTTGAGCATCTACTACTTCGACATAATAACGCTCTAAATCGCCATGAAAAATAAATTTAGAATTTCTTTGCGTATGCTCCATAAATTCATTCAACTTATTAACAGCTGTTTGATAAGCTTGTTCAGTTGGATTCCCCTTTTCATCGGTCATTTCAGAAATATTACTATTTTTCTTCTTCATCACATCTAGATTTTGAGAAGAATTTGAATTAGGTAAAACAACAGTTGAACGTTCTATTACTTTTTCGGATTCATTATATGCTGTCGATAATTTCATAATACGCACCTCCTCTATTTTCTATCGCTTTATTTTTATATCGGACTTATTAAATGAATATGTAGAAATGTTTATGATTTTTGTGTTATATCGAGAAACACTGTGTTTTTTAACTTTGCTCCTTTTTTAGCTGTATTAAATATGCGGATATATGTTTTTGTAAATGCTTGATCAAACCAGCGTTTATAACTTAATAAATTAGGTGTTGTATGGAGGGTCGTATTATCGTTAGCGATAACCTCTAACACTTGATTGTGTTGTTGAATTTTCTTACCTGATGTTGAGCTAGTAGCATGCGTTTGTGTTTCACTAAATCCTAAATCTTACCCAAATAAATATAATTCTTCATATCCGAGCCAATCTATATACGAAAAAGTGGTCGTTGCAACAGAGCCTCCCGTTTCAAATAAAGGCTGTCCATTCTGCATCGCAAATTCCTCTGCAGGTAAAAACCTTTTTGAAAAAGAATTTGCTTTGCTCCACTATGTTTACTAACAGCTTGATGATTTACTGTCCATAAAAAATATAGAATCGCTGTATATCTTTCAGCCAATTATTTTAGCATTGTATCCTGTGCATCAGTCATAAAAATAGCAGTTGGTTAAATATTATGATTTAGTAATATTTTCAAAGCTGAGCCCACACAATAAATATCAAACTCATGCTCATGCTTTTTAAGCCATACAACTGTTTGATTTAATGAAGGACCCGACGCTACAAGTGCTGCTTTTTTTGTCACGATTTCTTTTGAAGAGCATTAAATTTTTTTACATTAGTTAATTTTAGATGATTTTTATTGTTATTTTCTAAGTAAATTTTCATTTCTTGCTCATCCAATAAAATATACTGTACTTCAACATCTTCAATATTTTCTATTAAATAATCTAAATGATAGCCCAGACCTAAGCCAACTAAAATAAATTTTTTGTGAGTGAGCTTTACCTCCGACTTCATAAAACGTTCAACATCCGTTTGTGGATTGTATTTACTATATAAATATCATTTAGCTTTAATGTTTTTTGTTTGTTTTTTGTTTGTTTTTTGTTTGTTCTATTTGCCAATTCATTTTAGTCCTCACTTCCACAAAAAAAGTTATAGCTTTAAACAAGCTATAACCTCACTGTTATTTAAAATAACCCAACACAATATCAATATCTTCTTCATCCATCTGCGGATGAATTGGTAAGGTTAACGCCTGCTCATACCATTTTTCAGCTTTGGGACATAATCCTCGCTCATAGCCTAAACCTTGATAATACGGATGCCAATACACTGGAATATAATGCACATGCACGCCAATATTTGCACTACGCAACTCTTCAAAAATTTGTTTACGTGACTTTCCTAATACCGCAGGATCTAATTGAACAGAATATAAATGCCAGCCTGACTGTGTATCCAGTAACTGATGAGGTGCTGTCACTCCTTTAATCGTCATTAACTTTTCTGTATAATATGCCGCTAATTTTTGACGTTTTGCGATGAAACTATCTAGCTTACTCATTTGTGAAATACCAAGAGCTGCTTGGATATCCGTCATACGGTAGTTAAACCCTAAATCCAGCATCTCGTAATACCAGCCACCTTGTTCTTCTGCATAAGGTGTATGTGTAATACCATGCCCGCGAAATAATAATAATTTTTCATAGTAATCCGGGTTATTTGTAACAATAATGCCACCTTCACCTGTCGTTACCGGTTTGACAGGATGGAAGCTGAACATCGTCATATCTGCAGTGACACCAACTTTTCGCTCCTTATAGTCTGCGCCTAGTGAATGTGCCCCGTCCTCAATGACAACTACATTATTCGCTCGTGCAATCGCCATAATCGCATCAATGTCGACAGGCTGTCCTGTAAAATCTACTGGTATAATTGCCTTTGTTTTCGCCGTAATTTTTTTCTCAATTTCGTGAGGGTCGATATTATACGTCTGTTCATCAATGTCAGCAAATACAATGTTTGCCCCCATATAGCGCGCACAATTTGCACTAGCTGCAAACGTAATCGGTGTCGTAATGACTTCATCCCCTTCACTTACACCTGCCGCATAGCACGCCGCATGAAGCGCTGCTGTACCATTCGCAAAAGATACTGCATATTTTGCGCCAACATAACGCGCGACCACTTCTTCAAATTCTTTCACTTTCGGCCCGGTCGTTAAAAAAGGTGATTTAAGCGTTTCAACAACTGCTTCAATGTCCTCATCCGAAATCCATTGTGTGCTGTACGGTAAAAAATCTGTTCGTTTATTCATTAATATCACCTCATTTTAAATTAAGTCTTCAAATTGAATAGGTGTACCCATTATATAATTTTTTTTGCGATTTTATTTAAAAGTGTTGGGTAATACTTTGGTTCTAAACCATATCCAGGTCTTACAATTCGAATATTTTCTTCTGTAAATATTTCACCAGCTTTAATATCTTTTGCTACATAAATTGAACGTCTAAATTTCAATGAAGCTTTCTCTTTTTCTGTAGGACCATATGTAATTTTTCCAATTGCTTGCCATGCACGCTCAGTTTCCTCAACCAGTGCTTTCATCTCAGATGGTTCCATAGAAAAAGCTGAATCAACACCACCATCAGCACGATTTAATGTAAAATGTTTTTCAATAACTGTAGCACCTAAAGCTACTGCCGCAACCGCGACACCCGTTCCTAACGTATGATCAGAAAGACCGACTTGTACGTCAAATAAATCGCGCATATGCGGAATTGTTGCGATATTTGTGTTTTCTGGTGTTGCTGGATAGGTACTTGTACATTTCAGCAATATTAAATCATTACAGCCATTTTCTTTTGCTGTTCGTACTAATTCATCTAATTCCGCTGCAGTTGCCATACCAGTAGATACAATCATCGGTTTCCCTGTAGAAGCTACCTTTTTGATTAAAGGTAAGTCCGTATTTTCAAAAGAAGCAATTTTATATAAAGGAACATCTAATGTTTCTAAAAAATCAACAGCTGTGTCATCAAAAGGTGTACTAAATGCAATCATACCTAACTCTTTTGCACGATCAAAAATAGGTTTATGCCATTCCCATGGTGTATAGGCTTCATTGTATAAATCATATAAATTCCTTCCTTTCCATAGGTTTTCCTCGTCTAAAATATCAAATCCTTCACCATGCACGTTTAATGTTAAAGTGTCTGCTGTATACGTTTGAATTTTCAAAGCATGTACCCCAGATTTAGCAGCAGCTTCAACAATTTCTAAAGCTCTGTCTAACGATTGATTATGATTCCCTGACATTTCTGCGATAATAAATGGAGTTTGCATTTCCCCGATAGTATATTCATTTAAATTAATCATTATACCCACTCTTTCTAACAATTAAAATGACATCTCTTCCTAACTCTTGTGTAGCTAATGCCTTATATAACTTTTGCTTTAAATAACTATTATATTCAAAAAGTTTTTTTCAAATTCTTTCCTTTTAAAATGACAGCCACGCCCAAGACTATTTTCTGCAATATAATTATCTCCCATTAATATAAACATTTCCATTGGAAAACTAGTTGTTTCTTCAAGAATTTCAAAGCCACAGTTATTTAACAATTTTTTTAGATTATTAAATGAAAAATAATTAATATGCTCAGAAGGTGCAACCCACCATTGATTGTCATGATTAATTTTAGATGCTATTTCTTGTAATTCATTAAAATCATTTGGCACTGCCACGCAGAAAATTCCTCCATCGGCCAAATTATTATAAATTAAATTTAAAATTTCTTTTGGTTGAATCATATGCTCTAATACATGATTCATGTGAATCACTTCAAATTTCCCGATTTTTTCGCTAATTTCCTTGTTATAAAATTCTTGTAAAATATTTAACCCTTGTTCTTTAGCATAAAAACTAGCCATTTGCGAAGGCTCTAAACCAAGTTCCATCCATTGATTTTTCTTCGCTACGTTTAGAAAGTAACCTGCACCTGTACCAATGTCTAAAACTTTTACTGGCTTAGTTGTGTTAATATATTTTTGAATCATATTTATTCTTTCCTGATAAAGATTTTCCCACCATTCTCTATCTTCTTTTAAGTTGTTTATATAGTCAGCTCTATTTTTCTGATAATATTCTTCTGAATATAAAAGTTGTGTTTTTTCTTGTGAAGGATATGGATATACATGAGGGAACTCACAATTTTCACAATCAATAATATTTTGATTATCTTTATTAGCAATAATTTCTCCTTGATGCATAGTTACATTAACTCCTTTTATTTATGTAAATAAGAAATCATATGATGTACTGATTTTTCAAATACATTTGGTTTTCTGTAAAATTTCAATAAACTTGCAAACTCAGCATTATTCCAATGCGCTTTTCTATTTAATATTAAATAAAGTAGTTTATAGTCTAGAGTGATTCTTAAAAATGGCTCTATCATCTCATCTTCTAAGACAACTTCACACTTTTCACCGTTCATAGGAATTTTATATAAATATCCCTGATTAGCATTTATATACACCGTAGTCTGAACTTCCATATTGTGATAAACATTTTTAAATTTATGATTCATCCTTGTTTGAGCAATACAAAAATCTTCTAGCAAGTTCTTTTCTTCAATTTTTTCAAAATCAAAAGAATATGGTTTAGCACTTAATGTATTACTTATATATTTTTCTCTTTCTTCTTTAGAGGGTGGAGAAAATTCATTTGACTTTATTCCATTAGATAAATTTAAATAATCTCCCGAATTAAGCATCATAACATCTGTATCGACATTACTTTTTTCTAATAATACACATACTTCTTTCTCTACATTTTCAAAGTGCGTAGTCGCTGTATACTTATTTAAATTCCATTGTTCCCCGCCAATAACCCTCTGTGCAGCAAAAGGCAGGACATATTTTGGTTGTAAATCTTTACAGTATTGCACTAAACGATTTAAACATTTTAGTCTTATTTTTTCTTTTTCAATTAACTTCTCTGCATTTGTAAAGTTTTCAAAACATTGAGGATAAGGACTAGCACCGTTATAACTTGTTAATAAATAATCTATACTATGATATTTTTCTTTAATGTATTTGTTTATCGGAAAAGAAAGTTCATACGGGCAATCGTTTGTGTTCACAACTACATGTTTCCCACCTTTGAAAACAGCCATAGAATCTATTTGAAGTGACTTCTCGTAACCTTGAGATACTTGACAACCAAAAAACTTATGACATATTAAAGGATCACAGTTATCTGCTGCTAGTATTTCTATACTAAACTCATTATCTAAAAAATAGCTTTCTTTATGGCCCAATTCGATAATATTTTCAAATCCTATAGATTTGAGCTTATTCATTACATGTTTTTCCTCATAACAGTGAATTAAAACGGGTATTTTTTTATCATAAAACTTTAAAGTATTACTGTCTAAGTGATCTTCATGAATATGTGAAATATAAATTGCATCCATATCCATATAATCTTCAATTTTCAATTTGAGGGGTGGATAATGGTACAACCCTCCGTAGCATACACTTTCACTTAACCATGGATCACAGATAATTTTCTTATTATTGTATTCTAATACAACGCAAGCATCTGTTAAATAATGTACTTTCAAAATATCTTCTCCTCGCATTATTTTTTTATATAAGCATAGCTTTCTTTTACTCCTAAATTCGCAATGACATCTAAAATACTTAAATATGGTATAAAACTATCTACATTTTTAGTAGAATAACATTTAGGCTCAAATTCAAATTTTTCTACTTTGATGTTAGAATTCTCAAAATAACCTTCACTTTCTATATATTTCATAGATCCAGGTGCACTTACATAAGTATCTGCATTTATTTCTTTGCAGATATTCAATAAATATTGAGATTTTTTTCCATCAGATTTCAAATTGCTACTATATAGAGTTTTAGTATTAATATTCAGATATTTCATTACTGTCATAATAAAATTAACATTAATTTCTGCTAATAAATTTGTCGTACTTTTTATAATCGTCTCTTCAAAAATAGTATAAACTTCATCAAAATATTTACTTTTTCCATATGCTTGTTTTATTAAATTAAAATGAGTTGTTTTCCATTTATCATCCACTACTTCTACGTTATTAATTAATTGGTCACGTAAACCTGTTTTTTTTACTGGTATCGTTAGCCATTTTTCTTGTTGATTTAAATTAATACGATTTCTCTGTTGCCATGAACGTCTAGAAAATTGGACATCATCAAAAAATATAAAAACGTCTACACTTTCAATCATTGAAAAATAACCTGCCCAAGGTAAATAAGTTGGTTGCATTATTGCACATCGCATTATTTTATATTCCACTCTTTCTTTAAAATTGAAAAGATTAATTGATTTTTATATGAGCCATTGAAATTAAATGACTCTCTTTCTTCCCCTTCCTTTACAAATCCTAATGTTTTATAAATGTGAAGCGCTACAGTGTTATCTGAAAAAACTTTCAACCAGATTCTATTTAATTTAAAAATATTGAAAAATTCTTGTAGGGCCTTATGAATAGCTATTTTAGCAAACCCTTTTCCTCGTTCTAAATTTTCTCCGATATAGATTTGGAAAAAACCACTGTTATGATTTAAATCGAGATGAAGCAAAATATTTCCAATATATTTTTCATCTATATAAATAGCTTTTATTACGACATTTCTTATATTTTCCATCCACTTTTTATGAGACTCTAAAGTTACTGAATTAATTACACCAAACTCTTTTTTTATATCAGGTAAATTTAGCCATTCAACGGTCTTATTATAATGTTCAAAACTATAGTCTTTTAAAATTACTTCTTTCAAATTAACTCAGCCATCCTTTCACTGCATTTACAATTTGTTTTTTACCATTTATATTAATTATTTTTTTACTATTATTTTCATATATACTTAACTTTTCTCTATCAAAAAGGAATTTCTTCATGTACTTTAAAAAACCTTTTTTCCCTAACTTATCTGCTTCACCTAAATATAGGCAGATATTTTCACTACTTAATTGTTTTAAAATTTGGATTTGATTATCTGCTGTTGAAAGATAAGCAGATGGAATCCCTAAAGCGGCTCTTTCCCATGTTGTCGTTCCAGGCGCGCCAAACGCCACATGACATCTCTTCATTATTTCTGCCATGTTCGTTATATTCTTATATATTGTTATTTGTTTATTATATTGCTGTTTTAACTCTTCTAATTCGCTATCAAATTCATAATCTTTTCCTACTACTATCAACAAATGAATAAAATCAAATTCTCCCACCAAAAATTCACTAAATTTCAACGTATAGTTATTAAAGTCCATACCTCCAAAAAAAACATGCATATATATTTTCGAGGAATTTATTTGAAATGAACTTTTAATATTGTCAAATTCTTCACGTAATATCATAAAGTTAGTCCCCAATAAAAATAAGGTGTTTTTCCCACATAACAATTCGTATTGTTTTTTATTATTTTGTGCTCCATACGTTGGATTTAAAAAAATCTCACAATTATGATAACGTTCTTCTCCGTCGTCAATAACCAGAACTTTCAAATTGTTAGTTTTCACTTTACTTTCCCAGTTGGAGTCAATAGCATAATGATCTAGAATTAATAAATCTATATTTTTAACAACTAAGATTTTATTTGTTTCATAAGCATCTATTTGCCAATTACTTAGCATCCATAGCTTCAGCGGTCCTTGTATAAAAGGTAGACTATGAACTGAAAAGCCATTCTCTTTTATAAGTGCCTCTTTACTCCCCCATGTCTCGCGACAAATAAAAATAACATTATCGCCATTCTCTCTAAACTGCTCTGCTAATGTTA
Organism: Kurthia sp. Dielmo; assembly: GCF_000307285.2. Classification (NCBI taxonomy): domain Bacteria; kingdom Bacillati; phylum Bacillota; class Bacilli; order Caryophanales; family Caryophanaceae; genus Kurthia; species Kurthia sp. Dielmo. The sequence goes on along the minus strand of NZ_HE578956.1, from coordinate 275,316 downwards.
AACAACGCATTACATGGCCCGAACCAATATCAATAGACGCATCTACTCGAATTGCTATATTCATCCCATCACCTAAATTTTCTTTTGTTCAATTTCATGATTAATTTCAAACCATTGTGGATTAGCTTCCATTAATTTAATAGCATCTTTTAATTTCAAATCCGTTTCTTTCCCTTTATATACATTTAACAACAGATTAATTAATTCAAAATCTTCTTTTGTATCTACTGTCCAACGATATTTACTATAATTCTCTTTACCTTTATAACATCCTAATCTAAACTTGTCTGAATTTGTATAAATATATGGTGTTACATGTTCTTTATCTCGGTCTAAGATGGCAAATTTATAGCTATTTTTTAAAGCTTTTGCTGTAAAAACTTCCGTATCTAATCCACGTGGAAATGTTCGTTCTAATGTATTGGATACATAGTCAAAATCATTTATTAAAAAGTAGTTAATCGTTTCATCTACAATATCTGGATCAATAATAGGACAATCTGATGTCAGTCGTACAATCGTTTCTCCTCCAAATTGATTCCATGCTCCATAATAACGTTCTAAAACATTTTCTTCTGAACCACGAAAAACGTTTATATTATATTTATTACAAAATTCAACAAGTTGATTATCTTGATTTTCCAAAGTAGTTGCTACAACTAAATTATCAATTTTACGACATTTTTTTAATCTATTAATTTGATGGAGTAAAAGTGGTTTACCATTGATCTCTTTTAATACTTTTCCTGGCAACCTACTTGACCCCATTCTGGCCTGAATTATTGCAGTAACCGTCATTTTAAAACCCTCCAAATGAAAAAATGTAGTCACAATGACTACATTTCTCCAACTAATTCTCGTAATTCTTCAATCGTAAGCCATTGTGTATTTTCATTACTCACATAATGGAAGTCATCCGGTAATGATTTTGAACCTTTTTTAAATTCTTCAGACCACCAACTAAACTCTGGTTGAATCACATAATAATCATCAAATTCGATTGTATGACGAGCATCATCTTCTGTAATCATAGCCTCATGTAATTTTTCACCTGGACGAATCCCTACGATTTTCACGTCACATTCAGGGCCAATCGCTTTTGCTAGGTCTAGAATATTCATACTAGGAATCTTCGGTACGAATAATTCACCACCATGCATACGTTCAAGGTTATCAATAACAAATTGCACACCTTGATCTAGCGTAATCCAGAAACGTGTCATACGATCATCCGTTACTGGAAGGACACCTGTTTCACGCACTTTTTTGAAGAATGGTACAACACTACCACGACTGCCTACTACATTGCCATAACGCACAACAGAGAATTTTGTATGCTTCTCACCAACATATGCATTCGCTGCAATAAATAATTTATCCGAAGCTAATTTTGTCGCACCATATAAATTGATTGGGCTACATGCTTTATCTGTAGACAGTGCAATCACTTTTTCAACACCCTTATCAATTGCCGCATCAATAATATTTTGTGCCCCGTGAATATTTGTTTTTACAGCCTCAAATGGATTATACTCACATGCATCTACATGCTTCATAGCTGCTGCATGAATAACAATATCCACCCCATCAAACGCGCGATATAGGCGTTCTTTATCACGTACATCCCCGATAAAGAAACGTACTCTACTATCTGCAAATTCTTGTTTCATTTCATATTGCTTTAGTTCATCTCGACTGAAAACAATTACTTTTTTTACGCCTAATGTTAGCGCTTGTCGTACAAATTTTTTACCGAAAGAACCGGTCCCTCCGGTTACTAATACTACTTTTCCTTCTAAACTATTCATTTAAATCATCCTCATTTGCAGTCATCTCATAAATCTGCAATTTATAAATTTCTTCTAACAATTCATATTCTAAAATATCTGCACAAAGATTATAATCATTAAATTCAATAGCTTTTGCTATTTCTTTTAATGTTTCATTTATTTTTTTAACATCTATGCTATTGTTGAAATTTAATTCTTTCAAACTATCATTAACATTTATAATCCATGCCATACCTTCAAATAAATCTACAACTTCAGCATTTATTTTCGATACATCACTTGCACTTCTTATACTCCGAATTAATTTAGGTACTTCATTATTCAAAGTTGTAATATATCCATTATAATCTTGAATAATTTCATCGATTACTAAACTCATCAATCTCTACCTCCTGAATAAGTTCCTTGATTATTTTTAAAGACTCTTGTGTTACTTTTAACATTTCGGTATACATATATTTACTTTGTTTATACGCTGCTTGATACTTTTCTTCATCACTAGTATTATTTTTAACTTTAAAATATCTTAATGTATGTAAATTAACAACATTAAAAGCATGATTTAAGCTGGAAGTTTGTAATTTTTTTTAATTTTTTATCAAGTTGGTCCAAGTTTCTTAATACATTTGAATCGAATTTTGTTCTACTAGTATTTCTATCTAACTCTTTAATAGCCTCATGAAATAATTTAATTAAACTATTATGTTTTTCTCTATCCATTGTTAAATTATATAAATAATATTTATCTTCATAATCTGTCAAATCATATAAATAATTTTTATTTACGTTACCTTTAGTAAACTCACGTAAAAATTTTTCAAAAGGAAGTTGTTGAATAGAATGAATTTTTATGCCTCCTTCTGTACAGTTGTAAGTTCGACTTTGAGCATTCATTTTTGATTGAATTAATTCAAATCCTTCTTTCATTTGTAAAAAAACTGAGTTTGTTTTTACACTGTCACCATAATAACCTTCATGAGACAGCAAACCATCTGAAATAACTGCTTTCCTATTGAGATTACCCTCCGCATGACTTTGGCCATTCGTATAAGCTAAATCTTGCCCAATAAGAGCTACTGGACCGTTACTTAAAAATAGCGCTAAATTATAAGCTGTATTAGCAACTGAACTGCCTCCAATCAATGTTTCAACAGTTTTTTTTGTATATTTTTGATAATGTGGAACTAATACTTCTTCCATAGTTAAAAAACAATAATATGCATTTTTAAATTTATTACGAATTCCATAATGTAATGTCGGACAATATACTAGTGGAAAATCTTCAATATTCAAATCCTTAAAGTGATTAAAATTTATTTCTCCGCCATCTACAGATACAACTATATCCGGCCTTATATTGCATTTTAATAATGAATTGATAGTGGTTCCTGCTGCTACCAATACAATTTGATTTCGATATTTTTTAATCAAATTAAATTGTTTCGTAAGAGATGGTCCACCAGATGCTATTACAACAGGAAAATTCTCGTTACTAAACAATTCTTTAATTGAATGATCTTGAACTGCATACTTTAAATTTCTTAAGTAATTTTCATTCCATTGTGAATTAAAATAAGTAATCGTATTTTCCGATATTTGATTAGAATTCATTTTTTCTTGAAGAGTTTTCAAAAACAATTGAAACTTTTCACTTTCACGTATTATCTTGTCATAATTTATAGAAATAATCATATTAATAGAATCTGTTATATGTAAATGATTATTTAAAAACTCTTTAATAGTCTGTTCATCATATTTTTTTAAATATATAATTTTTTCTTTTTTTAAAGGTTGTATAAGTGGATCTACTACAATAATTTTTTCATATTCTGTTAAATTTTTTTCTAACTCCTCATAAATATACCCTGCTCCATAACCTAAAAGAATTTGAACAGAAGCCGAACGATATTGTTCCCTTACAAATCTTTCTGCTTCTTTTTTCGGAAAATATTTACTATGTAAATAAATATTTTGATATTTCAATGTAATATCTCCACTTTTAGATAGTTCTTCAATTACTAATTTATTAGAATCCAACAATATCACCTCTATCGTGTATATCGGTCATTTATGTAGTATATCAAGTTCCTTTTTAATTCACAATTCTC
>NZ_HE578956.1:86218-271147 GCF_000307285.2 Kurthia sp. Dielmo | reverse complement strand
GTTATTATTGTAATAAAGATAAAACGCCTTGTGGTTGTTGATTGGCTTGAGCAAGCATTGATTGTGCTGCTTGTGTTAAGATGTTATTTTTAGTAAATGCCATCATTTCTTTTGCCATGTCTGTATCACGAATACGAGATTCAGCAGCTGTTAAGTTTTCTGATGATGTTCCTAAGTTGTTAATTGTATGTTCTAAACGATTTTGTACAGCACCTAACGATGAACGAGTTTGTGATACGGTATTAATTGCTGCATCAATAGCTGTAATTGCTTTAGATGCTGCTCCACCAGTAGCTATATTTAATTTAGATGCATCAACAGCTAATTTTGTAGCTGACATTGTTGTAATTTTCACATTAATAGTTTGACCTGCATTCGCACCAATTTGGAACGTTAAACCTTTTGTAGACTGTGAACCATCTAATAATTTTTTATTATTGAATTCCATTTGATTTGAAATACGTGTAATTTCTTCTTGTAATTGTTTTACTTCGTCATTTAAATTACTACGGTCTTTTGTAGTTTCATCATTTGTATCATTACGTGATTGTACAGCTAATTCACGCATACGTTGTAAAATTGCATGTGTTTCGTTTAAACCACCCTCAGCTGTTTGAATAAGCGAAATGCTATCCTGAGAGTTTTTAGATGCCATATTTAAACCTGAAATTTGACCACGCATTTTTTCAGAGATAGCAAGACCTGCTGCATCATCACCAGCACGGTTAATTTGGTAACCTGAAGATAATTTTTCTAAATTTTTAGATGCTGCTGCATTGTTCATGCCTAAGTTACGGTGTGTGTTTAAAGCTGCGATATTGTGTTGAATTCTCATTATGAGATTCCTCCTTGAATGTTTTTATTTCCACGTCCCTGTGGAGTTGTTTAGCAGGTATTCTGCTTTACACTATCTATATCGTAACGGATGTAAAATGTTTAACCTTTTTTTGAAAATTTATTTAAAAAATCCTTTCAACATTTGTGAAAGGATTTTTCGTTCAGATTATTCCCAGCCATCTAAAACACGTAAGTCACTCGCCTCAAGGGCTGCTTCATTTTCCTGCTGGATAGCTTCATATACTTCACGTCGGTAAATCTTTAGTGCGCGTGGTGCCTCGATGCCAATTTTGACTTGATCACCATCGACTGATACGATTTTCACTTGAATGTCTTCACCGAGCATCACCGTTTCACCAGGCTTACGCGTCAATACTAACATCTACTTCACACTTCCTTCTGCTGCCTTCTTTATTGGATAGCGTAGTAATTTTTCATCCTCTGTCGGTAGAACAAGTTGCTTCGCTAATTTTGTTTTTTCATTTATTACAACGGGTGCTAATAAATTAATCGTTGATTCCACAAGTGTATCCTTTAACGTCAGGATACCATAGACAAATACGTCCTCTGGCTGCTCGATTGCGAGCTGTACGACATCGTCCTGTGGTAAATCAAATGAATAATCTGCTTTAAAGGCATACGGTGTTGCGACCATAAAGCCGACCTTTTCCGTTTTCACCGATTGTAGCACTAAAAATGGTGATGTTTCATTTAATGGAATGAGCGCAAATTGTGTTTCATCGTGAAAGCCCGGAATGCCCTCTGGAAATGTAATAATTGCTTCTTCCTTTACATCTACTGCACCTAAAAATTTCGTTTGAATATTCATCGCCTAATCTCCCTTAATTACCGTTGTCTCAACAGATGCACGCTGCACTGTCGTACCCGTTACATTTCCTGGTGTGAATTGACCACTTACATCCCCTATTCTAACATCAAAGCGTGGCTTTTGCGGTGTAATATTGATGTCTAAACGGCCTGGCACATACGTTGTTTCCACTGAATTGACGGATGGAATCCATTTGATACCAAGGCCCGGTTGCGGTGGTTGTGCAATATTTTCTGCAATGGCTTGTAGTTGATTTTGACCACCTGAAATTTGCATCATTTGATCTCCCTCACGCGCTCGTCTTGCTGTACCCGCCGCAGCGTCTTGCAGTCCCTTTTGTGCAGCCTGGTCCCCTGCTTCCATTGGTGTCAGTAAACCCATATCACGCCATGCCTGTGATTGGTCAATTAATAGCTTCGCCGCCTTTGAGCTCATTTCAAGAATGGCTGCAGGCTGCTCAATGTTCACCTGTGCATTCGTTGTATGCATGCGCAGTCGCGGCTGCGTTGAATGAATTTCTACTTTTTGATCCGTCGTTCGAATGTCCACACGATCTAATTTCATATTCCCTCACCTCTTAAAAAACGCCCGCAACCGCGAGCGTTTAATTTAACGAATAAAGTCAACTAATGTTTGCTGAATAATACGACCACCAACAGACAATGCTGCACGGTGAATGGATTCTTGTGTAATCATATTTGTGATTGCTTCTTCGTATTCTACATCTTCAACGTTTGATTGTTGTTTCGTCAGTACTTCTTTTTGTATCGCCAAGCGGTCTGACATCATGTCAACTCGGTTTTGTTTTGCCCCAACTGTCGAGCGTTGCATCGAAAATAAATCCTGTACGCCTTGAATTGTCGTAAAATCACGGTCTGCTGCAGAGTTTGTTCCACCTAATAAATCACCAATCTCTTTACCTGATGTTATACCAGCTGTTCCCTTTAATGCTGCAAAAACTTTAGCAAATACCGTATCCATTTTTTCAAACATTTTCTGTGCATCCGTTGTATTCACTTGCAGCTTAATATCATTATAAATTTCAATATTTACTGCAGCATTCATGCCTGATAATGTTTGAATTCGTTTGTCATTCGCGGTATTTAATGACGTAACCGGACCTTCAATCGCCGAGATAGTTGTCGAAACAGATGTCTCACCTGTTAAAGGATTTGTAATAATATAGTTTCCATCAGCATCTTGAACAGATAATTTGTCAGGTGCAATAACTGTATTTCCTGCTGCATCAGTTACAGTAATGACGTTGCGTCCTGCTTGGTCTTTCGTAACCTCTGTTGTTGAAACCGTATTGCCGTCCTTATCTGTAAATACCGTCACTGATTCACCAGTTGCTGTATTCGTCGTTTTAACGGCAGTTGCAATTAAATCCCCAACTGAATTTTTGTATTCAGTTGTACCAGTCATCTGTGCCCCACTCATCGTTGTTGTATGTGTCGTACTTAAATTATCCTTCGAGCTTGTAACAGTTGTTACACCTGTTGTCGGATCTGTTTTAATAATAGAACCATTGCTTTCTACCGCAACACCATTTGTAGCAGGGAGATTACGATAATCTGTAATGGAAATTGGTGAGGGACCAGTAGTTGTAGATACTAAATTCCCGATACCATCTCGTACAGTCGTTGTATACGTTCCAGTAAGATCATCAATTACAGTTTCAGATGTTGCGACCGTATCACCAGAAGCATTTTTGAACGTAAATTCATTGACACTAACATTTGCAGGTGGCTCTGTTACAGAAACAGGAGATGTTTCCGGTTTTAAAGCTTTCACCCCAACATTACCAAGTGCATCCACCTCAATAACATTCCCATGTCCATCCGAAGCACGTAAAACATTTGCAGGCTCTTGAATTGGTTGATTATTCGCGTCCTTCACTGTGACAACAATCGCTCCAAAGCTATCCTTTTGACCAGTAATTGTCGCAACAAGACTCCCTGTACTATCACGAACAGATGTCGTAAATGTACCATCTGCTGTTGAAGGCGTTTGCTTTGAAACAGTTGCTATTGTTTTTCCTGTCGTTTGGCTACGATACGTGTCCAATGAAGTTGTGACATTACCAGATGTTGTTGTTAAATTTGTAGGTGTTGCTGGTGGCTCTAGTGTACCAATCTTTCTCGTACCATCTGCATAAACTTCAATTACACCGCCAGCATTATCTACTGCTAATAGACGATTGGTAATTGGGTCCCCCGCTCCATCTGTTACGGTCGTTACAGGATTTCCCGCTCCGTCTTTAGTAATTGAAATTTTAGCAACTACCTTATTATCCTTATCTAAAATAGATGTAACAGAGGTACCATCTGCATTTTCAACACGTTTTTCCGTTGCGACAGCACCGTATGTTGTCGTTGTCGTCGTACGTGTTGTTTTGTAATCAACAGAGCTTGTATTACTACCATCTTTTGCATGTGTTACGTCTACTGTACCATCCTGTGCTGTTTCAATAATATTGCCTGAGCCATCGATATATTTCCCCGTAGCTGGTGGCTGAATCACATTATTATTACCATCTGTAATCGTCGTTATCATATTACCGTTAGCATCCTTAGCATTGGTAATTTTTGATGCGACATTACCAGCTGCATCACGAACAATCGATACAGATGTGCCGTCTGTTTGTGTCGTCGTTTGTACATCTGCAACGATATTACTATTAGCATCTCGATACAACACTTGATCAATTTTCACACTATTACCATACAGTGGCTGATTTGTTCTTGTTCCACTGAAAATATACGTATCACCAATTTTTGTATTGCCAATATCTTTTATTTGCTCATAAATTTGTTCAATTTCCTTTAGCATTTGCTGACGGTCAACCGTTTGATTCGTATCATTTGCCGCTTGAGTAATTAACTCCTGCACACGCTGCATGGCGCTTCCTACTGAGCCTAATGCTGTATCTGTTGTATCCAACCATTTCGTTGCTGTATCTAAATTTTCATCATACTGTGCATTTTGAGCCAATTGTGTACGATAGCTCATCGCCTTTGTCACACCTACTGGGTCATCTGATGGGCGTAGCAACTTAGAGCCTGTCGAAAGCTGTTGCTGCCAAACACCCATTTTGCTATAGCTTGTGTTTAAATTTCGAAGCATATTATTCGAAAGCATTGATTGTGTTACGCGCATTTAATTTTTACCTCCTACAGCCCTACTCGGCCCATTCCATTAATTACTTTATCTAAAATTTCGTCGATGGCTGTCATCATACGTGCCGATGCATTATACGCCTGCTGGAACATAATCATATTCGTCATCTCTTCATCTAATGACACTGAATTTTCTGATGCACGGCGATTTTCTATTGCTAATTGAAGGGTGCCTGAATTATAGGCGTTTTTCACAGCTTTTTCGCCCTCTGTACCAATATCTGCAAGCATTGATTCATAGAATTTACCAGCAGATGCGCTATTTAAACCTGAAATAGCTGTCGTTTTTAAATTCGATAATTTTAATGCAATATTACCGTTACCCTCTTCGTTATTTTGATCCGAAGCAGCAATATTATTAAAATCTTTCATTTTATCATTCACACTAATATTAGCAGCAGTGATAAAATTCTTCCCTAAAACTGCGCCACTCGCATTGGTATTCGATGCATAATTAAAGAAATCTAAATTTGTCGGTGAATTTGAGATACCATCTGTTGATAAGCCATAGCTTTGTGAATGAATGGCATTGAAGGCATTCGCAAATTCATTCGCTAGCTTATCTAAATCTGAAAGCTTATCTGAAAAATATCCTGAAACATGTAAAGCATTCTTTTGATTTGCAGTATCAGCGACCGTTTGACGCTCACCATTTACATAAATATAGTTACCATTCGCATCTACATCATATTTCAGTGGTACTTCTAAAGTTGTTGTGCCATTTGTTGTACCGTATAGATCAAAATATGATTCTAGTTTCCCTTTATTATCTTGAAGTTTAGATGCTTCAATATTTTTTGGTGCAGTTAATGTCTGTGCAGTCGCTCCAATTAATTTAGGAGGAGTGCTCGTATCATACGTAGGTGTAATTTCCATTTTCGTACCCGCATCAAGTGCAAGCGTAATTTTGTTCGTAACTGGGTCTAGTGTTCCTGGATAAGGTGTACCATTCGCATCCGCTAACTTAACGGTTAGAACACCACCTGTGACAGAGGCAATTTCATTTTCACCTTTTTTATAGGTTACAGTAACAACCCCATTGGCATCTGTTGTTTCAGTAGCTGTTAGGCTTTCCGTTGCCGCTGATTTTTCAAATGTAATCCCATAGATTGCTTCAAATTGCTCAGATGATGTCAATGCCTTCGTAACAGGATTGCCATTCGCATCTGTCGCCACTGTTCCATCTGCATTTTGCTGCACAGTTGTTAAGGTTAATTTTGTCGCTACAAAATTACCGTAAAGCTCTCTTTGCTGACCATTGTAATTTTGAACGGTCCCACTTTTTTCAGCTGATACTAACGCCTGTTTGCTACCATCTTCTAGCACCATATAGATCTGTAAAGCACCTTCCGAATCATCTGTCGCTAGACCACCTGAATACGTACGCTCCGTTGTCACTGGAATATAATTTGATAATTCATCAATCAACACATCACGTGCATCATAAATATCATTTGGAATATAGCCATTCGGCTCAACCTGCTTAATCTGATTATTCAGTGCTGTAATCTGCTCTAAAATCGAGTTGATTTTATCTACTGTATTAATCGCTTCTGATTTTAGATTGGCTTGTACTTGTGTCATCTGTTTGTTCATATAATTAAATGAAGACGCCAAGTGCGAAGCTTTTGTATACACAACCTGACGCGCTGCCGCAGAACTAGGGTTATTCGCCAACTCCTGCCATGCCGAATAAAAATCGTTATACGATGCATTCAAGCCATATTCAGATGGCTCTGATACGATATCCTCTAGTTGACTAATCGCATCTGTACGCTGTGACCAGTAGCCTAAATTATTCGTCTCCTGACGGTACTGCTTATCGACAAACTCATTACGTACACGTGTAATGGACTGGCTTGTCACCCCTGTGCCTAAGTGTCCTGCAAGCATTGGTGCATTCATCCCTACACCAGGGAAGCCATGTGTTGCTTCTAGGTTTACGCGCTGGCGTGTGTAGCCGACGGTATTGGCGTTTGAAATATTATGCCCGACTGTGTAAAGGGCTGTTTGTTGTGCGGTTAGGCCACGTTTATTTGTTTCAAGGCCCATAAATGTTGAAATTGCCATGTTTCATCCTCCTAAAAAAGTGTTTCGCTACGTTTATGTTCTGTATTTTTCATCGGCATCGGATGCGAGATTTCAAGTGTAAAATTATTTTTGGCGCATAAAAAAAGGCCTCTCCGCTTCTCGGTGAGGCAACATTTTCTATGCTTGTGAATTAAAGCGACCAATTGTCGATGCATTGCTGCGGCGACCTTGTGATTCACCGTAGTTAAAGTTATCCTGCTGTGGGCGCATCATATCGACGGTCATATTAATAACCTGCAGTGAATTGAATAATAATTTTTGATTCAACTCATTCGTTTTTTGTAAATGCTCAACCGTCTGCAATAGCTCGTCACGTGTTTGTTGTAACTGCGTCTTCTCCTGTGTCGTCGGCACAAGTGCAATCAGCTGTTCAATGGTCGGCTGCGTCCCGGGCGCTAGTTGTTGCCCATTAAAATAACGTAGCACCGCTTGCTGGCGTTGTCCCTCTAGCTGAGAGATAGCAGAAATATGCGATTGCTCGTCATTGATCATTTTCTTAATGCCTTCCATGTCCCCGTTCGTAATCAGCTCGGTTTTATGGTCTGCGAGCTTCACTAAACTTTTATGCATGACATTTAGTTTTGCCATAATCGTATTGATTTGTTCGATAGACATTTGATTTCCTCGCTATCTACGGAAGTGATTTAATAAATCTTTTGCAAGCTTCTCTGAATCAACTTTGTACGTGCCGTTTTGAATTTGTGATTTCAACTCTGATAAACGGTCCGCGCGCTCACTTTCATACGATTTTACGCCTTGTAAATCTTTCGCTTGCGACGAAATTTCAAGTTGATCCTGAAAAGATAGACTCGATTTTTTCACTTCATTCGTTTTTACTTGTTGATTTTTATATGGATTCACTGCATTAACACCGTATCCTTGAACTTTCATAACTAGAACCTCCTTTATCATTCTTCACTATCTTTACCCATTATTTCGGATGTGGGGAGGGTATGTTAAGTGATTTTCCGATAAAAGAGTTGATGTTACTATACAATGCATGATTACGTAGTACTATTTTCTGTTACAAATTCAAAAACTATTAAAATAGTGCTAAGTCTAGCGTGTCCGTTTTTCTGATAGGTACGTACCGCGCTCATTTTTTTCAATTGACTCGCGGAATTCCTTACTCGCCTCAAATTGATTCAAATCTCGTTGCAATTTATTTGTGCAATTATCGCATAATTTCCCTGTCGTCGTTAAATGACCACAATTATCACATGGATAGCCTAGGTTCGGGAATAGCGCTGTCTGCAAGCGTCCGCGACGTACCCATCCATATAATAATTCCTCTGTGCAGCCCGTTGCTTCCACAATTCGCTCAACCGTTGCCGCACGATTTTCACGACGACGTAAAAAGCGATACACTTCTTCGTATTTCTTTTCCTCTTCTGCCGCGCAGTTTGCACATACTTCACGAATTCCGTTGTAGTTAAATAGTTGTCCACATGTTGGACAGCTCTTAATTTCGCCCATGTTGTCATAGGCCCCCTTTCACATTCTCGCTGAAATGAACACGAGCACCTCTATATTCGTAAAACCATCTCGCTTTAAAACTTCACGCGCATGGCGTATCGTCGTTCCTGTCGTCACAATATCATCAACAAGAACAAGATGCGTGTCTTTCCTTAATTGTATAGTATTTCTTGTGAACAAAGTAGCACTATTTTCACGTTCTACCCGTGACTTCTGACTTTGTGTGTCCGTCGTCGTTTTTTCTAATAAATGCGTATAGCGCACACCTGCCGCTTCTAATAGCACATCCACATGCGCAAATGTACGCGCCCGCTTTTTTGCAGGGTGCATCGGAATTGGCACTATCACGGCCTTTTTATAGTGACTACATAGCTTTTTTATTTCATCGGCAAAAACATGCGCAATAATAGCGTCCTGTGAAAATTTGAGACGATGTAACCAGTCCCTCATCGCCTCATTATAGACATAAATTGTGCGAATGCCCTCATAAGCCTGCTCACTTACACGTTCAAACTTCGCCATACAGCTAGCGCAGGTCGTCCACTTTTGCCGGCGACTAAATAACCCTGTCCACGTCTCGATCTTTTCAACCACACGATCACATAGTAAGCAGCGCATTTAGTTCACCTCCGCATTGAGGCGTAAAATTTCACGTCTTGCCGCGTCCATCTCGCGCGTCACCCCGTGATGGAAAAATACAATATCCCCCGTAGGCTCATGCTGTGCTCGACCAACGCGCCCACTAATTTGAATAAGGGCACTCGCTGTAAAAATCGCCGACTCTGCACCGATAACGGCGACCTGAACACGTGGAATCGTAATGCCGCGCTCTAAAATGGTCGTTGTTAGGAGCCCGGCGACCTCGCCATTTCGCAGTGCTAGAACCTTCTCCTTGCGCTCCGCATCTTCAGCATAGACAGCCGGCACTGAAAATAAATGCGCTGCCTGTTTCATGAGCGCAATCGTTGGGAAGAATAGCAAATAAGGTTGGCCCTTGTCTTCACAGTTCTTAATCCAGCGTGCGATTTTTTTTGGTAAACGATTCATCTGTAGCTGCTTGTCATAAAACCATAGGGACACAAAGCGAGGCACTGGCAAGTCAGCCCCGTGAAAGCGTCTTGGAATAAATGAATAGGCTCCAGTCTTTTGAAACTGCGCCTGCATATTTATAGATGGGGTCGCTGTCACAAGCATTGTGACACCGTCCTGTTTTCGCGCCTTCACAACCGCCTGCTGCAGTGCGGCGTCAAATGTATACGGAAAGGCATCTGCCTCGTCGACAAAAATAATGTCAAAGGCATCTTCAAAGCGAAAAAGCTGATGTGTCGTCGCCACAATAAATGGTGAATAGCTCGTATCTAATGGAGCACCGCCATAGAGTGCCTGTACAGTAACATCTGGGAAGACTTGCTGAAAGCGCGGCGCAAGCTCGAGCACGACATCTGTACGCGGCGTTGCCACACAGACGCGCCAGTTCATCGAAAGTGCTATTTCAATTGCCGCAAATAAAATCTCGGTTTTGCCGGCACCGCATACGGCATGTACTAGATGCGAGCGCTTTGCCCTCACACTGTCGATAAGCTCTTGTGACACGCGTGCCTGCGCCGCTGTAAACTGTCCCTGCCACTGTAGCTTTGGCTTTACATCCGTCGTAGCTGTAGCGCCAATCCAGCGCACAAGTGTATCACAAGACGCGAGCCTGCCCATTTGAATGCAATTCCGGCAGTAGACGCAGATTTTATCACATTTTGCGCAATAATAGCGAATATAGGTGTCAAAAGATGTACAACGACAGCGACGACAGCTCGGCCTTCCTTTTAAGAATTCAATGGCTTGAACATCGTCAATTAATTGTCGCTCTTTTGCTTTTGCGATTACGGATTCATCAAATGGTAGCTTTCCTGCTGGCCAAATACGCCCGCTTAAAAACTGCTGTAGCCGCGCTAACTCGTCATTCATTGGACATCCCTCATTTGTCATTTTTGTCCATTTTATCGATTTTTGCGCAAAAAAAAAGCATCTCTAGTTAAAACTAGAAACGCCCCTTTGAGATATTGTTTAGTATTATAAATAGTTTAGCCGTTTATGCTTATATTGTCACTCATTTTTTACGAATTTCGCTAAAAAATTTATCAAAAATTAATTTTCGACTATTTTTTGGCAAACCAGCCCATCGCTAGCGCACCTTCACCAAGATGCGTTCCAACAACTGCGCCAAAATAAGATGGATAAAAATCGACTGTTGGGAATTCAGCGCGTAAATGATTTAGCCATTCATTACGCTCTTGCTCGCAATTTGCGTGAATAACGGTTGCTTCAATGGCACCATATTTTGCTACATCTTCAGCTAACAGGTCTTCAATACGTTTTAATGCTTTTTTCTTCGTACGAATTTTTTCAAATGGTACGATGACTTTATCGCTGAAATGAAGAATTGGCTTCACTTGTAGTAAGCTACCGATTAAAGCTGAAGCTGCTGATAGACGTCCACCACGTTGTAAATGAGATAAGTCATCTACTAAAATGAATTCTTTTTCGGTTTTCTTCATTTCTTCTAAGTGCTCTAAAATTTCTTTCGCTGAGGCACCTGTTTTCGCTAAACGCGCTGCATGAATCGCATACATACCTTGCATATAACAAGCGACCTCTGTATCGAAACCATACACTTTTACATGATCGACCATATCCGCGGCTGCAAGTGCACCCTGGTATGTGCCACTAATACCGCTTGAAAGATGGATTGTAACGATTTCATCATAGTCTTTTGCAAGCTCTTCAAATAAAGCGACAAATTTGCCGATTGGTGGCTGTGTAGATGTTGGTAATTTTTTTCCGCCACGAATTTTCTCATAAAACTCGTCTGCTGATAAATTTACTTCTTCTTCATAGGTTTCGCCGTTAATAACAACGCTTAGTGGCACCATATGAATATTATATTTTTCAAGCTCGTCCTGTGGAATATAGGCCGTGCTGTCTGTTACGATTGCAGTTGCCATTCTTTCACTCCTCTACATATACTGTTCATTTTATAAAAATATATATGAAAAGGCAAATAACATATGACATTTATAACTTTTCAAATCTTTTTAACTATGTACTGATTGGCATATAAAAAGGAATCGCGCGAAGCACGATTCCTTTTCAAAGTAGGTTAACGCCTATTACCCACTGTTTGAAGTGGTATTAGCGTACTTCTACCCAACCGTTTTTAATCGCTGTTACAACAGCTTGTGTACGGTCATTTACATTCATTTTTTGAAGAATGCTTGAAACATGGTTCTTAACTGTTTTTTCTGAGATGTATAATGTTTCACCAATTGCACGGTTTGATTGGCCGTCTGTTAATAATTGCAGGACTTCACATTCACGTTTAGTTAATAAGTGGAATGGACGACGGATTTCCGTTTGGTGGAATGAGCCTTTATTTTCACGTTCGCTTAAGCGACGATATTCAGCTACAAGATTTTTTGTGATTTTAGGATGTAAGTATGAGCCGCCAGCTGCAACAATTTTAATTGCGTCTACGATTTCATCCGCATCCATTTCTTTTAGCATATAACCTAGTGCACCAGATTTTAATGCGTGAGATACGTATGATTCATCATCATGAATTGAAAGAATGATTACTTTCGCATCAGGATATTTTTCGATTAACTCTGAAGTTGCTTCCACACCATTTTTTTGCGGCATGTTAATGTCCATTAACACAACGTCTGGTTGGAATTCTTCATATAGAGGTAATGTATCGATACCATCATCACCTTCTGCTACTACTTCAAATGTATCTTCAAAATCTAAAATACGTTTTACGCCTTCACGGAATAATTGGTGATCGTCAATAATAATAATTTTTGTCATAATAAATTTCCTCCTCAAGTACCTCTACAAAAGGTTATGTTCCCTTTTTTATGGGGATTATAAACATAATTCTCGTACCTTGTCCGATTTCGGACTGTATATCCATAGTACCATCTAATAAATCTATGCGCTCTTTCATTCCAACGATACCGAATGAATTTTGTTTCGTTAGCCCCATATCAAATCCTGTACCATTATCCTTTATAGAAATATTAACATTTTCCTTAAGCCATTCAAAGTTCACACGAATTTCTTTTGCAGAGCCATGTTTAATGGCGTTATTCACGCTTTCTTGTACAAGTCTAAAAATGGCTGTTTCATAATTCATTGGCATACGGCGATCTTCACCACGTGAGCTAAATTCAATATACGTTCCTTCATTATAATCTTGCACGGAATTTAAATATTTCTTCAGCGTCGGCACAATCCCTAAATCGTCTAGTGCCATTGGGCGTAAGTCATAAATAATGCGACGAACCTCATGTAGCGTATCGCGCACCATCCCTTTTAAATCACGTAGTTCTTGAATCGCACGTTCTACGCCTTTTTCATCATATGAACGTGTGATTAAATCTGTGCGAAGTAACACATTCGCAAGCATTTGCGCCGGTCCATCATGCACCTCACGCGAAATACGCTTGCGCTCTTCCTCTTGCGCCTCGATTACTCGAATCGCAAAATCCTCTTTCATTTTTGCATTCTTAAGAGCAGGACCAACATCTTTTAAATCCTCGCTTAAGTAGTTTAGTACTACATTGACTTGGTTTACAAGCTGGTCGGCTTTTACAATTGTATCAAGTAAGCCTCGCATATTTCTTTCTAAGTCATCTCGGCGTCCGCGTAACAATTTTTCTTCTGATTGAACAACAGACTGACGAATTTGAAATGTATTTGCTGCATTATACGCTTGGTGCACCTGTTCCTCAGAATAAATACGGAAGTTTTGAGAAACCTCCGCAAGTCTAGCTCTAGCTTGCTTTACCTGAACTTCTAGCATATCATTTTCTTGTATAATATCCTGCAATTTGGTACGTACAATACCGAGCTCTAATTTCATTTCTTCAAAAGATTGACGTGATTGCTCGCTGATCGTGAAAATATCGTTCTTTGACGAATCAATCGTTTCGACCATACTATTGAAAATCTTATCTAATACTTGAATGTCAATCTTATTTCCTTTAACCATACTAAATACTCCTCACAATGCATACTTTATAGAATAGCATGTATTTTGTAGTACTGACATCAAAAATCTAAAATTCTTTACAATAATTATACCATTATTGTGATATAAGCACATAAAAATCCTGCGTTAAAAAGATGACAATTGTATCATTTACATTAAATTTCTACTAGGAGAATCAAATGAGAGAAAATTACCTAACATTAAAATCCTCTGCAAGCGACGAAATCATCATTTCAAAATCACGTTTCATTGCCCACTGTGCTCGTGTGGAAACAGAAGAACAAGCGCAAGCATTTATTGAGCGTATTAAAAAAGAGCATCGTAGCGCCAATCACAACTGCTCTGCCTACCTAATCGGCGAGCATGACCAAATCCAAAAAGCAAGCGACGACGGTGAGCCAAGTGGTACAGCTGGTGTCCCAATGCTTGAAGTTTTAAAGAAACAGCACTTAAAAGATACTGTAGTAGTTGTTACCCGTTACTTTGGGGGTATTAAACTTGGCGCAGGTGGACTAGTGCGCGCATACGGAAAAGCAACAACTGTAGGTATTGATGCCTCCGGTGTTGTAGAACGTAAATTACACCATGAGCTAAAAGTAATTGCTGATTACACATTGCTCGGAAAGTTAGAAAATGAACTTCGCAATTCTACCTATATACTAGACCACATTGATTATGCTGAAAACGTCGAACTAACGGTACTTGTTCCTAAAGAACAGGACGAGCTATTCCAGTCTTGGATGACCGACCTTTCGAATGGACAAACGCAAATTGACTATGTAAAGTCCATATTTTTAGAGTTTGACCGTACTTAAAATTTGTTTTACGGATTTCTTATTGCATAGTATAATAATATCCGTTGTATAATACGAATATTTTTAGAATTTTCAACCATTTCCCCTTACAAAGGAGCTTGACTATATGCCAGAGAAGAAGAAAGGCACTAGACAACAAGCCCGGAGCAGCTCATCTACTTCTACACCAAAGGCAAAATCGCATGCGAAATCTCGCACATCGAAAAGCCAAGAACGTAAGAAGAAAGAGAAAGAATCAGGTGGCTGTCTTTGGAAAATCTTGCTTGTTGTCTTAATTTTACTGTTGGCATTTGGCGGCGGCTATATTTACTACCTATTTCATTCAGGTAAAAAAGCTGCTGAGAATGCGTACGTCGAGAATTCTCGTACAAAATCGGAGTTACGTGATGAAAGCGTTCAGCCACTAACAGACAATATTTCCATCATGATCGTCGGCATTGACGATAGTGAAAAACGCAGCCAAGGCGAGGGCAACTCACGCTCAGATGCTCTCCTTGTCGCAACACTGAATAATAAAGATAAATCTATCAAACTAGTAAGTATTCCGCGTGATTCTTACGTGTACATTCCAACTGTTGGTTACAAAGATAAAATCACACATGCCCATGCATACGGTGGCATTGATGCAACACGTGAAACGGTTGAAGGCCTACTGAATGTGCCGATTGACTACTATTTCCGTGTAAACTTTGAAGCCTTCATTGAAATCGTTGATGCACTTGGTGGCGTGACAGTCGATGTCCCTTATGAAATTAATGAGCTCGACGAAAACGATAAGCGCACGGTTCACTTAATGCCAGGTACACAAGAAGTGAATGGCCGCGAAGCTCTAGCACTTGCACGTACCCGTCACCAAGATAGCGATGTCGAGCGCGGCAAGCGTCAGCAAATGATTTTAGAAGCTATTGCGTCAAAAGCAACATCTGTCACATCATTTACAAAATACGATAAAGTATTAGCAGCTGTCGGCAATAATATGCAAACAGATATGACATTTGATGAAATGAAATCATTATTCGCATACCTACAAAACGGCATGCCAGACATCGATTCCCTATCACTCAAAGGCAGTGATGATATGTCGAGCGGCATTTATTACTATCTACTACAAGATGATAGCTTGCTCGAAACACGTCAAACATTACAAAAGCATTTAGGCTTAACGATAGATACGAAGCTTAATCTTTCAGAAGATGAAGAAGTAATAGAAGAGCCTACAACTAAACAAAATACTGGATTCCAAAGCAACTATAATAGCTCTGGCTCTGGTAATTAACGCCAAACAAAAAGATACTATCTTTCATCTGAATTGGACGGACGCTTTCCTAGGAATCACCGTCAAATTCTTATTAAACCACCTTTTTCCGATATTCACCTGGAAAAAGGTGGTTTAATTTTGCCAAAATCCACGTATGATCATCGTAGTTGATGTATGCTTGAACGGTTTAAACGACAACGTTATTTGTCGTTTAAACCGTTCAAGATAAAACGTTTCGCACTTTAGACTGACATCGAACGTTTCCTCTCTCAGTCTTGATACCATTTCATCCATGGATAAATTTGCGTATTATTTTTAACCCCACATGTCTTCATCATTTGATTCACTAGTACACTAGCTAACTTCATCTCAAATGACTTTCATTTTTATTTCGTATGAATACGTTTTTTTCAACACGGCTTCGCAATTTCGTGATTTCCTCAGAAAGCGTCTTTTACATACGACATATTTTTCAATAAGCGTCATCTGTAAGTGAATAGGGCTAGAAAAAGGCTAACTATTTGCGCAAAGCTTCCATTCCATCAAATAATTACGCATCGAGTGGCGATAGTTATGATAACTTTGCACAATCTTTTTGAAAATATCGGCAAAAATCACCCCGTAGCGCTCGATTTTCGCCCTGTTTCAGTTGTTTTCGGGGCCCGTTTTAGGTAATTTCAGGCTTTATTCGAAGGCTGCAGCTTGCAATAGATCTGTGAAATGGCGCATTTTCTAATGATGAAAATAAATGACAGCTTTTTCTCATTCCACTAATCATTCACTGCTAAAATTACCCCGCAGTGCGTCAAAATAGACCTGTTTTTGTCGTTTTCGGGCAAAAACAGGCCCCCTTTCTTTCTCAATCATGCTAGGAATCTGCTAAAAAATCGTAAATAAAAATTTTCGTTGACAGCTTTATGCAAGATGCGTGATAAACAATGATTTTATCCTATATAAATACGCCTGCTTTGGCACATATTTTAAAATATGTTGTAGCCAAAAGACACTCCTTGAGGTTATGGGCGATTTCAAATGAACGAAAAAAAGAAGGATGAAGAATTTATTCTTCGTCATCCTTCTTATCTACTTTTTTCTTACAAGTTTTAATAATGGCTTGTAGCGATTGCCAGCTAAGCCAATGACCTCAACAAAAATCTCCAGTGCAATGAGTAGCACGAGGATAAGTAAAATAGCGCCCCACAGCTTTGCCATCGAGAAGATGACTGCTGCTAAACCAAACATCGCCGCAATCCCATAAATAATAATAACGGTTTGACGATGCGTAAAGCCGATACTTAGTAAACGGTGATGCAAATGCGATTTGTCTGGTTGGAAGGGTGGCTGCTTATTAAGTAAGCGACGTACGATAGCGAAAAACGTATCCGAAATCGGTACTCCTAGCATCACAATGGGAATAACAAGCGACACAAATGTCACGTTTTTAAAGCCCAGTAATGCGAGCACCGAAATCATGAAGCCAAGGAACAATGCGCCTGTATCCCCCATGAAAATCTTTGCAGGATTGAAATTGTAAAATAAAAAGCCAATACAGCTTACCGCCAGTACAAGTGCCATAACGAGTACGAACGTATTGCCCATAACAAAGGCCATTGCTGCTAGTGTCACAAGTGCAATCGTTGATACCCCTGCTGCTAAACCGTCTAAGCCATCAATTAAATTAATAGCGTTTGTAATGCCGACGATCCAAATCAATGTCAGTGGCACACTCAGGTAACCAAAGTCTAAAATACCGCCGAATGGTAAGTTAATAAAATCAATCTGAATGCCGCCAAAGTAAATAACGATTGCTGCCGCTACTGTTTGTCCTAAAAATTTCGCCTTTGCAGATAGCTCCAGCATATCATCGACAACACCCGTAATAATAATGATAAACGCACCGATTAAAATGGGAATCATCGCTGGATTTGTCGGTTTTAAAATAAGTACAGCTACGAGGAAGGCTAAGAAGATAGCTAAACCACCTATACGCGGCATTATTTTCGCATGCACTTTTCGATGATTAGGCTTGTCAACTGCACCTATTCGGAAGGCCAGTTTTTTCACAAGAGGTGTGAAAATGATGGATGCGATGAAAGCCGCCGCCAATGACAGGTAAAACATGCCTTATCTCCTTTCCTTCTATATAAATTTATATTGTTATCTATGTTAAATAGTAGGTTATGCAAATTTTTTCATAAATCATCTTGTATTATAGCACGATTCACGTCCGTAGAACACTTCTCAAAATGTTGTCAACATAGGTGAGAACGTTTTTGACGTCTTTTGGTTGCTGTCTACAGGTTATTTTCCGTCTACTTATCAATAGTCCTTATTTTTTTTACAGCTTGTACGAATCACCCATTTTTTTTGGAACGAATGACTTATGGAAAGCCCCTTTTCAACAATTTAAAATTAAAAATGCAATATATAGGTGGCTTTTGAGATAGTAAAAATCACAAGACAGTAAAATCGCCTTACTCAATTATGTCTAAATATGCTATATAAAGAAATAAAACTTAGTCATTAACACCTTTTTTCGATTTATCACACAATTTAACGTTTCATTATTCATTTATTCATGTTAGTATATTGAAGTGATTTTATTTACAATTTAATCTAAATTTTCAGACAAAACAAATTTTTTAAGTTTTTCAATCTTCCTGATTTTCGGACTTATTTATCAGAACATTTCGAAGATTGCATCACAAGAGGAGTTGTACATATGACAAAACTTTCATTTGGAGAAAAAATCTCCGTAGGGTTCATGTTGTTCGCCTTGTTCCTTGGTGCCGGTAATATTATTTTCCCACCACAACTTGGCCAACAAGCAGGTGAACATTTCTGGGTAGCAATCTTTGCCTTTTTAATTACAGGTGTAGGGCTTCCATTACTAGGCGTTATTACCGTCGCAAAATCAGGCGGCGAACTTGAAGATATGGCGGGTAAAATTAGCCCGGCATTCGGTATTTTTTTCACAGCCGTTGTTTACTTAACAATCGGGCCGCTATTCGCCCTACCTCGTACAGGTACGGTATCGTACGAATTAGGTGTGAAGCCATTCCTTTCAGAGACAGCAGCAGCCGCTTCTTGGCCACTTGCTATCTTTACGGTAATTTTCTTCTTATTAACTACATTCTTTGCACTGAACCCAAGCAAGCTAATCGACCGCGTTGGTAAAATTTTAACGCCAATTCTTCTATTAGTCATTGCAGCGCTTGCAATCAAAGCAATCGTGACACCAATGGATGGTCCTGGCACAGCGACAGGTTCTTATATCGACAATGCATTCGGTGAAGGCTTCAAACAAGGTTACTTAACAATGGACTTTCTTGCCGCATTAATTTTCGGTATCGTGATTATCCAAGCATTAAAAGGTAAAAACGTAACCGAAAAAGCAACAGTCATCAAAACAACGGTATTTGCAGCGTTCGTCGCAGCAATTGGCTTAGCACTTGTGTACTTATCACTTGGCTACATCGGTTCTTCAAGTTTCCAAACAATCGGTGCATTTGAGCAAGGCTCAGACATCATTACAAACTCTGCAAATGCATTATACGGTCAATTCGGGAATATCCTATTAACAGCAGTAATCGTTCTAGCATGTTTAACAACATCAATCGGTTTATTAACAGCGGCTTCTGAGTATTTCAACAAAATCATTCCTGCACTATCTTATAAAAAATGGGTTTGGATTTTCGCGATCTTCACTACATTTATCGCAAACATCGGTTTAGCTCAATTAATTACGTTCTCATTACCAGTATTATTCTTCATCTATCCACCAGCAATCATCCTAATGCTTCTAACATTAGCATCTAAATGGTTCGGTGATAGCAAGTACGTTTACTTATTCGGTATGCTATTTACAGCAATCTGGTCATTATACGATGGCTTAGCTGCTGCAGGCATTGCTCCAGCATGGTATGAAAATATCGTTAGTGTTATGCCATTATTTGAAATGGGTCTTGGCTGGTTAATCCCAGGTATCATCGGCGCAATTATCGGCTATGTCATTTCACTATTCGTAAACGAAAAAAAACACGCTTAAAACTTTTTTAAGACGAGGAAAATTCCTCGTCTTTTTTTATTGAGCAAAAAGTCAAAATAGCTTAGAAAATTACAGCTTTAATTAGATTCTCTTGCAAACGCTTTCAAAAGAAGCTCAGTCCGAACATTCTGTCTATTCTAAAATGCTTGAATTAATCTCTTATTGTGATATATTTGATTCCGTTATGATATGAATTCACATTTTCGACAATAAATTAAAGGACGTGACATATATGAGTTGGACATCGATTTTAGCAATCGTACTGCTTGTTATTATCGCATTGGTCATCTTAGTGCCGGTCATTTTACTTGGAATCTTCTTCCTTACTGACCGCAAACAAAACCAACATGCAATCTTACGTAACTTCCCCGTTTTAGGACGCATTCGTTATTTAACTGAAAAAATTGGCCCCGAGCTTCGTCAGTACTTATTCGACGATGATAATAAAGGGAAGCCATTTTCTCGTGAAGATTTCCTTCACATCGTATTACCAGGTAAGTATTTAGGCAGCGTTATTTCATTCGGCTCAAAACGCGATTTCGAAGACAAGGGCTTCTACATTCGCAATGCGATGTTTACAAAGCAAGTCGATGAAATGCGCGTAGACAATAGTAAAGTTATTGAATCTCAAAAATACATTATGGACCAAGATACATTATTTGGTCGTAAAGAACATGCAGAAACAGTCAAAGTAAAACCATGGCTATTACCTGAAGAAGATGCAGTCGTATTAGGCCCTAATTGCCGCGAGCCATTCCGCGTACGCTCAATGGTCGGTCAATCTGCCATGAGTTATGGTGCGCTTGGTAAAAACGCGATTACAGCCCTATCTAAAGGGATTCGTATGGCAGAAGGCTCTTGGATGAACACAGGTGAAGGTGGCGTGTCTCCTCACCATTTAGCAGGTGGCACAGACTTAATCGCACAAATCGGTTCTGGCTTGTTCGGCTATCGTGATGCACAGGGCGAATTTAGCTTTGAAAAATTAAAAGAAAAAGCAGCAATCCCACAAGTAAAAGCATTTGAATTAAAACTAGCACAAGGTGCGAAAACACGTGGTGGTCACGTTGAAGGTGATAAAGTAACACCTGAAATCGCTGAAATCCGTGGTGTAGAAGTTGGTAAAACGATCAACTCACCAAACCGCTTCCACCAGTTCCATGACCTTGAATCTTTATTTAACTTCATTGAAAAAATGCGCGCTGAAGCTGGCCTACCAGTCGGCATCAAAATCGTTTTAGGGGCTCCTGAGGATGCAGACGATTTAGCACGCTATATGAAAGAAACTGGTAAGGGTCCAGACTTTATTACAATCGATGGTGGTGAAGGTGGTACAGGTGCGACCTTCCAAGACCTTGCAGACTCTGTTGGTCTACCACTTCACTCAGCAATCGTTTTATTAAATGATGCACTCAATAAATACGGTGTGCGTGACCGTGTGAAAATCATCGCCTCTGGTAAATTAATTACGGCCGATAAAGCAGCCGTTGTGCTTGCGCTTGGTGCTGACTTAATTAATATCGCACGTGGCTTTATGATTTCTGTAGGCTGTATTATGGCACAAAAATGTAGTTCAAATGAATGTCCTGCAGGTGTCGCAACGACAGATCCAAAACTTCAAAATGGTCTTGTCATCGAAGAGAAAAAATTCCGTGTTACAAACTATATTATCAACTTACGTGAAGGGTTATTCCGTGTAGCTGCGGCTGCTGGTATTGACTCGCCAACGAAATTTACAGATGACCATATCGTCTTTAAAGATGGCGAAGGTCGCGTATATTCTGTTGAAAACTTAAAAGCAAAATAATGCCTACTAAAAGAGACGAAGACAAAATATGTCCTGTTCCTTTTTTAGCGTTCGCAACAAAAAACCGGAACCGCGCCACAGCGCGATTCCGGTTTTTCTTATATTCATAAGAGCGGTTGTTTTTACACGTCTATCAAAGCCTTTTTTTATGTTATCCTTCATGTACCATTTCTTTTAATGCAATGCGCTCTACCGCCTTAGCAACGATTTTATGCACGTTATGATCAAGTGGTGGTGGTACAAGATCCCCATGACGTGTACACTCCACTAGCGCCTCCGCTGCCGCAACGAGCATCGGATACGTAATATCCTTTGCATTCGCATTTAGTGCCCCTCTAAAAATACCTGGGAACCCTAAAATATTATTCACTAAACGACCATCTGCCGCATAGGCTGCCCCTGCCGCAATCGCATCCTCTGGAGAAATTTCAGGATAAGGATTTGATAGCGCTAAAATGATTTGTCCCTCGCGTACAAGTGATGGGTCAATTAAGCCCTTCACACCTGTCGTAGCAATGACGATATCACAATGCGCCATTACTTCTTCTATAGAATTTAGCACATTTCCACCATATTGGCGAAGACGCATGACCGCACTCTCCTGTGGATCTGTACCGTATACTTCACTCACCCCATAGGCCATCAGCATTCGACAAATCGCTAGTCCCGCTGCACCTAAGCCAATTTGACCGACAACCGCATCCTTAATATCAACGCCCGCATAGCGACAAGCAGATAGCGTCGCCGCAAGTGTCACAACCGCTGTCCCATGCTGGTCATCATGCATCACTGGAATCGATAAATCTTCTTTTAAGCGCTCCTCAATTTCAAAGCAGTGTGGTGAGCCAATATCTTCTAATAAAATACCGCCGTAGCCCTGTGAAATATGCTTCACCGTTTCAACGACTTCATCTGGGTCACTCGTATCTAATAAAATCGGTACGCCGCTAATACCAGCAAGCTGATCAAATAACACAGCCTTCCCTTCCATTACAGGCATCCCGGCAACCGGCCCGATATTTCCTAAGCCTAAAATCGCCGTACCATCTGTCACGATAGCTACCGTATTCCCAATACTTGTATAATAAGATGCCTTCTCAGGTGAACGCTGGATTTCCTCACATACACTCGCTACCCCCGGTGTATAAACGCGGCGTAAATCTTCAATCGAATGTAAATCCATGCGGCTTGTCATATGAATTTTACCGCCTTCATGCGCTTTTAATACATCATCTGAAATGGCACGTACTTCGATGCCATTGCCAAGCGCATTAATGCTTTTGACAATCGTATCAAGTACCGTCGCATCCTCGACCGTACACGTAATGTCACGAATCGTCGTCAGCGTCCCTACCTTTAATGTTTTAATATCACCAATATCGCCACCATGCGCCCCAATTACCGTTGTCACTTTCCCGAGATTCCCCGGCTTTGACGGTGTATGAACGATTAGATTACGCATAATATTCTGTCCCACCATATGTTGTCCCTCCAAAAATTCAACTTCCATAAGCATTCTCAGCTTAGTTTTTCATTCTATTACTACTGCACTTAAAAGTAAACGGCTTTTGCATCATTTAGCCATTATTATTCATAATAATCTATATTTTCTGACATATTTAATTTTTAGCATGTATAAACGTTATATCAAAAAATTACTATAGAAAAATACGCATTGTTACAAATGTATGTCGTATTTACTATATAGCTAATGTTAACTTAAAATGGCAGCTTAATCATTATTAAAATAAGGTATATTAAATCATTTATTTTTTGAATCACACTTCAAGATTCTTTTATTTTTTTAGGCATTTTTTAAGGTTAAACGTTTATTTATATTAAAAAATGACAAAAATATAGTCATTTAAATTTAAAAACAGAGCTTTTATACCTAATTCAAAAAATAAACAATGTATAAATAAATATATCAGTATTTTGTTCTTTTTTACCTAGTTATAATATAGGTAAAAAGACTGTTAATGCCCTCGTTAATTATAGGACTAAAATCAAAGTACGTTCATTCCTCCTCTTTTAACTTAAACCTCTTGTCGAAAAATGTTTTTTTCACTAGAATAAATTTAATTAAGCAATACGATATATTTAAAACCATTAATTTCCATTTACTAAGGAGGACAGTCCCTATGAAAAGAGGCTTATATTCAGCTTTCGCAATTGGTGCCGCAACGATGACGTTCGGACAAACTGCCCAAGCAGCAACAACAACTTATACGGTACAGCAAGGAGATTCGCTTGGTCTTATTGCACTAAAGCATGACACATCTACCACAAAACTACAGAAGCTTAATAATTTAACGAGCGATCGCATCTATGTAAGCCAAAAATTAAAAGTACCTGCAACTAAAAAAGCCGCTAGTAAAATGACGACGACTAAAAAAACGACAACCACGTCAACTTATACCGTAAAAAGCGGCGATTCGCTTGGTCTTATTGCAGTGAAATATAATATGAGCGTTGCGAAGTTGAAAAAGCTAAACAAGCTGTCCTCTGACTTTATATACGTTAGCCAAAAATTAAAAGTAACAGGTAAAGATGTCACACAAGATAAAAAAACAACAACTTCAAAAAAACCTACAACACCTAAGAAGAAACCAGCTTCTAAAAAACCTGTTTCTTCTACTAAAACAAAAACGTATAGTGTCGCAAGCGGTGACTCACTCGGTGTCATCGCATCAAAGTATAATATGTCTGTTTCTTCATTAAAGGAGTTAAATAATTTAAAATCAGATTTAATTTTCGTTGGGCAAAAGTTAAAAGTTAAAGGCTCAACAACAACGACAACTGCTTCAAAAACACCCGGAAAAACAACGACAACAAACCAATCCGTTGAAAAAGTTTCGTATTCTACACAACGCATTTTAAATATTGCTAAAAAATATACAGGCGTGCCATATGTTTTTGGTGGTTCTACACCGAATGGATTTGACTGCTCGGGTTATATCTATTATGTCTATAAAGAAGCTGGTCTGAATTTAGGTGGACGTAAAACAGCAGCTGGTTATGCGAGTATGGCATCTTCTGTATCTTCTCCTAAAATAGGCGATCTTGTGTTCTTTCAAGGAACCTACTCCGGTATGCAAGGTCGCATTAGTCACGTCGGAATTTATTTAGGAAATGGTAAATTTATTTCTGCTTTAAGCAAGGGGATCGGTATTTCGGACCTGAAATATTGGCAGGATTCATTCGTTCGTTACGGCCGTTTATAAAAAAAATCGGGATAAATGATGTTTTCTGTCATTTATCCCTTTCTTTTTACAAAAAACGAAATGATATATTTATGCTGTTATTCATTTGTAATAAAAAATAAATACTATTTTAATGTTATTTTTTCAATAAGCTAACCTTTGTTACATAATTGTAATACAACTGTAACTAAAATGCGGTTGCGAGTGATTCTCAAATTCTATAAAGTTAGTGTCAGGAATTTTAATTACAGAACGTAAACGCAACGCATTATATACATAAAAAAACATTGTTAACTATTTGGAGGAATTATTACATGAATTTTAAAGGACTAACGACAGCATTCACTGCAAGCGCACTTGCTTTATCACTAGCATTCACATCAGTAAATCCAGTAAATGAACCAATCGAGGCACACGCTTCTGAACAACAAGAAGCCTATTCTGCTACAAAATTCGTTTATTCTTATGACGGTTCACTGAACGTACGTAAAGCAGCAAACGTAAAATCAGCAAAAGTTCAAACATTAAAAAACGGTAAAAAAGTTCGCCTTACAGCCAAAAAAGTAATCGGCAACACGACTTGGGTGTACGGTACGGCAAATGGTAAAAGTGGCTGGATGAATGCTTCTTACTTAACAGAAACGAAAAAAGTATCTGCTGATACATCTAACGTTATCTCATACGGCGAACGCTTCTTAGGCACGCCATACGTATGGGGCGGTACACGACCAGGCGGCTTTGACTGCTCAGGTTTCACTGGCTACGTTTACAAAAACACTTTAGGTAAATCTTTACCTCGTACTTCTGGTGCTCAGTATTCAGCTTCTAAAAAGATTTCTAAAGACGCTGCACAACCTGGCGATTTAGTATTCTTCTCAGGTAATGGCCGTTCAATTACACACGTAGCAATCTACGCTGGTAACAACCGTCTATTACACGCAGCTGGCAAACAAGTGAAATACTCTAACCTTTACGATGGTTACTGGAATAAACGTATCGTAGGCTTCGGTACTTTCCGTTAATTTTCATCTATAAATTTCTAAAAAAACACTAACAATGTATATAAGAGAAAAGCGCTTATCCCTCAATTTTTTGAAGGACAAGCGCTTTTCTTATACAAAAAAGAGGCTACAATGAGCCCCTTCGTTGTTATTGTGCCGTATCAGATGTTTCTGCGTCTGTTTCTGCATCATCTGTTGCTGGTTGTTGTTCTGTATCTTGCTCACCATTAGAAGCTTCAGAATCGCCTTCTTCAGTGTCTGTTGATTCATCCTCTACGCCACTTGGTGTAATCGGCTCTTCTTCTTCAGTTGGTTCATCTGTTGAAGGTGTTTGCGGTTGGTCCTCTTCTGGTTCAGCCGTATTTGGATCCTCTGTTGATTCACCGCTCGGCTCAATGACTTCATCCGCTGTATCTGTAGAGCTATTAACGATAATATCTGATACGTAGTACTGGTCATATTCAAATACCCATTCGTACGTAATATTTTGTGTTAAGGTTTGTTTTTTACCGTCTTTTGTATAGTTGAGGACAGATTCGACGGTTACATATACTTTGTCGCCATCTGATTTCGGTTTACCAATCATTTTATACGTTAATTTTTGGTTTGATTTATCCTCTGTTGAATATTCACCAAACGTATCGATGGCTTTTTGGTCGCCAGCGCTATCGATTTGCATGATGCTTAAATAGGTGCGTTGTCCTGGATAAGCAATCTCTTGATTAATGTACAAGTACAGTGAATCGACATAGCTTTCAAGTACGCTAAAGCCATTTTCTTCATCTAATGCAATCGAGCCTTCTGGTGTGACTTCATCTTCAGGATCATGTTGACCAAAGACGATTTCATCGCTATATGCTGTCCATTTATTCACTAAATCCATCACATTCGCCATCGGAATTGAATAGCCAATTTCTGGATGGTCTGTTAAAATGATAGAGTTGATGCCAATTACATTCCCTGTTGCTTTATTAATTAATGGGCCACCACTTGAACCCGCTTCTAATTTAGCTGTGATTTCATACAAATTGCGATAAGCGTAGCCATCTGTAAAGTTGGCGCCTACACTTGTAATTTTACCTGTTGTTGTTGTGTTGCTATGCATATTGGGACTACCAATTGCAACAACTTCAGTTCCTACAACCGCTTGTGCTGTATCGATAACCATTGGGTTTTTACCCGCTAAATCTGGTACACGAATTACCGAAACATCCGTTGTGTCATCAATACCGATTACACGACCATTAAATTCTTGTCCTTGTGAATTTTCTACAACGACATCCGCTGTGTTGCCGGTACCTGTTAATTCTGTAACATGCGCATTTGTGACGATATCACCTTTCGTATTAATTAAGAATCCAGAGCCTTGCTCCCCTGTCGCATAAATTGTATACGTTTTTGTGATTGCGTTTGCTACAATTGTTTCTTTATCTTCTTTCGGCATAACAACATTTGTTTCCGCTTCATTTGTTGTCTCCGGAGAAGATTCGGTTGTCGTAGGTCCGATTTCATCACTATCAGTCGTTACTGTACTGCTAGCGCCCTCTTCACTATTCCCTTTATCCGTAATGTCATCAGCAGATACTGTCCCAGATGTTGATTGCTCTGTCTGGTCCTTGTTTTCGTCTTTTGTTTTATCTTTGTCACTTGTGTTATCCTTTTCCGCTTTTTGTACATCGTGAATACTTTGATTATCATCGTTGGCTGTTTTATCGTTTGTAACTAATGCATAAATGCCGACGAATACTGCAAAAATCAAAATAAGAGAAATGACAATTCGCTTAATGGATGCTTTTTTGGGTTTATACCGTTTATTATTTGTCACGACATCCACGCTCCCTATTTACTTCTAAAATTCATACTAAGTTCTAATGACGCATTGATTAATGCGCAAGTTTCATGAATAATAGTTAATGAGTAAAATTTCCTAAATTATGCGGAAAAAATCTTTTATTTACTGGAAATTTACACGTACTATCATAGCATATTTTATTAACAATATTTGACGAAAGGTTGAGATTTTTTGAAAAAATTTTTATCGATTCTATTGGCTTCTTCCCTTCTTGCCGCATGTTCAAACGGGGCAGATGAATCTGCAAAAACTGCAACGGAAGAAAAGAAAGTAACTGCTCCTGCTGAGGACAAAAAAACAGAGCCAAAGGAAGAAAAGAAAACAACGGTCCGCTTAGCAATGATCGGAGATGTATTACTGCATACTCAAATTCTATACTACAAAGATTACAGCCCGGCACTACAACCTATGGAAAAAACATTACAAAACTATGACTATTTAATTGCAAACCAAGAATCACTCGCAATTGGCAATGATTTCGCGCTATCTGGCTATCCTAAGTTCTCAAGTCCCGAATTTATTTTACGCGATATTAAAGAAGCCGGTACAGATATGGTCAATCTTGCCAACAACCATGTCATGGATTATGGCGAACCTGGTATGCGTACACAGTTTAA
Source organism: Kurthia sp. Dielmo (assembly GCF_000307285.2). NCBI lineage: Bacteria > Bacillati > Bacillota > Bacilli > Caryophanales > Caryophanaceae > Kurthia > Kurthia sp. Dielmo. Next base: position 243,090 of record NZ_HE578956.1, on the reverse strand, counting down.
AAATATCGAAAAATACGACCTTCCTTATGTCGGTGCTTACCAATCTGAAAAGGATGCCAACAAGCCACGCGTCGTTGATATCGACGGCATTAAAGTCGGTGTACTTGGCTACACATACGGCACAAATCCTGGCTACAATGTGCCACAGGACAAAGAATACTTAGTAAATTATATTGATGAGGCGAAGATCAAACGCGAAATTCGTGACATCAAAAAATTATCAGATGTCGTCGTTGTCAATATGCACTGGGGTAGTGAATATGTGACACAGGAAAATGACGAGCAACGCCGTTTAGCGAAGGTGATCAATAAAGCCGGTGGGGATATTATTTTCGGTGGACACCCACATGTTATCCAACCTTATGATGAAATTGTCGGTAAAGACGGTCATAAAACAAGCGTCTTTTATTCAATTGGTAACTTCTACGCAACGATTACAAGTGGCGTAGAGACAATGGTCGGCGGTGCTGCGAGCTTCCGTATTACGAAGCAAGGCGATGATGTAACGGTTGATAAGCCAATCTTTAAAGCATCCGCTGTACTTCAAGATGGTGGCATGTATAAAGTATTCCCTCTTGCGAAAGTAGAGGGCAAAACACCAGCACCTTATACAAATCTTCACTGGGTACAAGAGATAATGGGCGATAAAGTAATCGTAAAATAACTGACACATTTCTCATGTATAATAGAAGAAACATGAGATAAGTGAGGTTATGTAATGAACACTGTACCAATTCTCGGCATCCCCGTGGCGCAAACGACGAAAAGTGAGTTTGTGCCGCATGTGCTGAATGAACTTCTTCATACGGAGCATGCGATTACAATCGTAACCGCAAATCCAGAAATTATTATGCTAGCGAAAGAAAACCATAACTACGAACGTTTACTAAAGGCATCAAGCTATGTGGTGGCGGATGGTATTGGTGTTGTAATCGGCGCAAAAATGCTCGGCACACCAATCGCTGAACGCATTCCTGGTTATGAGCTTGTACATGAATTTATGAACACAGCTGCACCTGGCCATAATCGCTTCTTCTTTTATGGTGCAAAACCAGGCGTAGCACAGGAAGCCGCAACGAAAGCAAAAGAACTGTATCCACAAATCGACGTTGTCGGTGTATGCGACGGCTATGGCAATGATGGAGACGGTGATGAAGTTGCCGCAAAAGCTGCGGTATCAGAGCCCGATTTTATCTTTGTCGCAACCGGCGCCCCAAAACAAGAGGAATGGATTGCCCTTCATAAAAAGAAATTTCCGCATACCGTTATGATGGGTGTTGGAGGCAGCTTTGACGTGCTATCAGGCACTGTCGACCGCGCCCCAGACATCTTTATCAAGCTAAACCTTGAATGGTTCCACCGCTTAATTACACAGCCCACACGCGCAAAGCGTATGCTGAAAATCCCGCAGTTTTTACTTGCAGTGAATAAAGCGAAAAAGCATTTATAATGACGAAAAATTGAGCTTGGTCTTAGCCAAGCTCAGTTTTTTTATTCTATTAGTAAATAATGGAGTTAATTTTTCTTATAAGAAATAAAGTTAAAATCTGTATTTTATATTTATTTCTCCTATTTTAACTAATCGCTTTTTCACTCGTTCTGGGGGGTCCTGATAGATGTTTGTACGCCACAACGACACTTGCATGAAAATAATGCTACCTTAAACACACCGTTTAACGAGCCTGTGTATACTACTTGCATGGCTGTGCATTCATTCTTTACATTCAGACAAAGCACGACAAATTTCTCACGATCTGAATCCTCTATGAAATCTCTAATGATATTAGCCGCATCATTTGGAATCTTCACCTTACTTCCTTCAAACAACATTGAACCTTTGCGTTCTAGCACGACATCCACCAATGTAATTGTCTTCTTTTATTCACTCACACGACCTCCTCCAATATAAAATGAATCGTCTACACTTCACCACTTTCATTTTTTAACTGACAATGATAAGCATGTGTACAATTCGCTAATGTAGCGATAGATGATAAAAGATACTTATAGCGTGCTACATCTGGATAATGAACAGGTAATATATTTACCGTTACTTCTACAATAGGTGTGGACATGTAAAAGCTTTGATGAATACGTTTTAAAATAAATGCATAAATAATTGGTCGAACCATTTTATAATCCCCTAGAACGAGCAGATTGGTGGTTAATCCTTTATCATTTGGAAGGAAGGTATAAAGTAGAGGCTTTTTTAAATATCCTTAAATAATTGCCTAATACCGCGTTTACAGCCATTTCTTCCATAGAAAAACACCTACTCGTTTAAAAGTAGGTGTTTCGTACAATATGAGAATAAATAAACAACCAAATGGACTCATCAATTTAGATGTACAGCTTGTTCAAAAAGAAGAGCTGAAACATCAAAGAAATAATATCTATTTAAAAAAGGAAGTAGATACGGTTCTTAAATGGCAGAAAGGAAAGAAGGAACACACACAAGCAGCAGATTCCCCTAAAATGCAGGATGTAAGAAACGAAACGATGAAAGAACAGACTAATGAAAAATCACTGTTTAAATGGCAAATACAAGCGTAGAGAGCAGCTGTTCGAATTCTAAAAATCTCATTAAAGTATATGATTGAAATACAAAAAAACTCCCATCTTCCGAAGAAGATAGGAGTCTTTGAATCCGTTTGTCCAATAAGGTAAGGGTTGGATTAATGCTAATAAATTATTGTGCAGCTTTGATAGATGTAAAGTCTAATGCATTGTTGTTACCATCTTTAATAACTTTACCAGAAGCTAGTTTAACAGTGATGCCTTTTGCAAGGTCAGCTGTTGTTAAACCGTTTGTAATTGCAATTTTTGCTTCTTTAGCGGCTGTTGTTACTGCTTCTGTTGTTGTTGTCACTGGAGTTGTAGCATCCCCAACATAAACTTCGAAAGCAGCAGCTTCTACAGTTACTGCTTCTGAGAATGTCACAGTGATTTCTGATACATTACCATCAGTAGTATTAGTGAATTGTGCTTTTGTAACTGTTGGAGCAACGTTTTCAGGCATATTTACTACAGTTTTTGAAACTGTATCCATTACTTCACCATTTTTAGCTTTAACATTTGAAATTGTAAGAACACGGTCACCATCTAAAGTGTTTGTACCTTTTTTCAATGTTAGAGTTACTGTTTGAGTAGAACTAGAAACTGGATTCAATACTGCTTTATCAATTGTTAAGCCAGGAATTGAGTAGTTAGCTACATTAGTTGCACTTACACCATCAACAGCTTTATCGAATGTTACAGTAACAGTATTGCTATCTGTAGCAGTTACTCCTGTTACTACAGGTTTATCAGTAGATACAGCTGTTCCATCTTCACCACGTTTGAATTTAACTTCAAATGCTTTTGAAGTGTTAGCAACAGTGTTTGTATCATTAACTGCACCATCAGCAAAGTTTAATGTGTAAGTTGCATCTTTTGTTAATGCTTCTTCAGTACCAGAATTAGGAGTGAATTTAACAGTATCTAAATCTACTACTAATTGTTTTTTATTTTTAGGATTTACAGCTAATGTTCCAGCTGTTAATTCACCTTTTGTTGTCACAAGGTCTTTATCCAATTTTGTTGCTACTACATTAGTTAAATTAGTATCTGTTACTTCTTTATCGAAGTTTAATACTAATTGTTCTTTTTTAGTATCAGCATTTACTACTACTGATGAAGAAACGAATGCAGGTTTAACAGTATCTGCTTTAAAATCAACTAATTGAGTGAATGCAGTTAATGGTTCACCAGATAAGTCAGCTACTTCTGTACCTGCAGCAGATTTTACTTCTACTTTGTGTAAACCAGGAGTTAATGCTGTCGTTACTTTAATTGTATATTTTGTATTATCTTCAGCATCTGGAGTAACTGTTCCTGCTAATGTAACTCCATCAATAAAGATGTTATCAACAGCTAGTGATTGTACTGCTTCACTAAGTTTTACTTCAAATGTATCTAAACCTTTTGCAGTTACAGAAGATACAACTGGAGCAACACCATCTTTGTCACCTTTTACAAATTTAACAGTAGAAGGGTTTGGATTAATTACGTTGTCAGCTTTATCTTTAGCACCTAAAATTGTTGCAGTTACTTCTGAACCAGCTTTTAAGTTTGCATCAGTAATATTTACTTCAACTGATAGTCCATCTGAAGATAAAGTTTTAGTTGCTTCTACAGCTTTACCGTTTGCATCTGTAAAAGTCCATTTACCTTCAGAAGATAATGGTTCAGAGAAGTTTACTTTTACTTTAGTTGAGTTTACTTTTTCAGTACCTACTAATGCAGGAGCTGTTGTATCTTTACCGAAGTCTAAGTTTTTAGCTTCGTATTTTGGTAAATCTTTACCATCAACATCTTTAACTTTGTCGATAGTTACATCGTAACGACCTTCAAATGTTTCATTTGCTTTAGCTGTAATTGTAAGCTTTTTACCATCTTTTGATAATTCACCTGTCGCATCTGAAGAAGTGATAACTTTACTATCTAATGATTTGAATGCAACATTTTTAACTTTTTTGTCTGTAGCATTAATTACTGAATCTTTATCTACAGCTTTGCTGAATTTAACTTCAACTTGAGTAGCGTTAATCGCAGTTACAGACTCAACTTCAGCTTTAGCAGCTTCTGCTACTGTTACTTTAACTTCTTTCGCTTCAGCTTCGTTACCGTTTTTATCTTTAGCTGTGAAAGTTACAGTGTAAATACCAGGAGTTTTAGTATCGATTTTTTCTACTGCTTTGCCGTCGAATGAAATTTTAGCTTCTGCTTTGATTTCTTCGCCAGAGTTATCTTTAACAGTTGCTAAAGTTGCAACGTCTACAGCTTCTGAACCGTATTCTACAGTTTTATCTTCTGCAGTGATTTCTGGTTTTTCAGTGTCTTTAACACCATCAATGTATACTACGTCTTCAAATGTTACAGTACCTTCAGCTTTTTTACCGCCAACGTATAATACGTCTTCAAATACTTGATCTTTTTCATCAACAGTACCGTCAGTGAATAAAGTATCTTGGAATGCTTTAGTACCTTCTGCTAATTTACCGTTTTCGAAGTAGTTAAGAACGCCATCACGTGTAGCTGTTTTTGGTTCTTTGAATAATTTACCTGATTTGTAGATGTATTTTGTTTCATCTGCCGCTACAACATCCCAACCAGTTGCTAATTTACCGTTTTCATAGTAACGAGTACGATCTGCCGTTTGTTTGTTACCTTTTAATAATTTACCGTCTTTGAATAATAATGATTTGCTGTTCGCCGTTTTGTAGCCTTTTTTAAGTGTTGGGCCGAAGTAAAGTTTCATTGAAGCGCCAGTGCCCATGATTTTATATTTTTTAGCAGGAGCTGGTTTGCCGTTTTTGTAAAGTTTACCGCCAAACTCTACCCAACCCTTTACTAATGAACCTGTTGATTTTAATACTAAGTTACCTTTTGAGTTTACTTTGTATTTAGTCGCTGCTGAAGCTGCACCTGGAGCTACCGCTGTTGTTACTACTGAAGCACCTAGTGCTACTGCTGCTGCTGTTTTAACGAATTTTGCATTTGCCATGTGAAATTCAATCTCCTTTTGAGTTACATATTATAATTTTGTAATGAATCACCGAGGAACGGGGATATCATCATACTAAACAATATCTCACCTTATTACCCTCTCTGTAATCCTTATCGACTATATTACCACAAAACTAATCGTATTTTTAACATTTTTAATATTTTTTTAATAAATATTGTAATAATAATATATTGAGACTAACATTTTTCTATTATTTGGAATTAAAATCAACCATAAAATAGTCTTTTAATCACATAAAAATCTTATTTCTTCCAAAAAACAAGGATTTAAATTACTACCCTATGAAAAATATATTTTTTTGAGTATTTTTATCCCTGTCTGTTAGCCTAAATAATATACCATATTTAAACTTAAAAAGGTTAATTTTAACATTTAATAGGTATTGTCGAACTCTGTCGTAAAGTGACCTTTAGTCTATCACTTTTCAGTCATTTAAATTGATTTTTGATGTAAAATTCAAAATAAAATCATAAATTTACCATTTTTACTGTAAAGTATTATAAAAAAAGCGGCTTTAGTTGCATTCATTCCACTTAAATAACTTCAAATAATAAAAAAACAGCAACCATATTTTCATATGATTGCTGCTTTTACCTACTCTATTATTCAACGATCGCGTAAATACCTTGTTCTTCATTGAACGCTAGTTTTACGATAGCTGAAAACTGATCAATATTATATTCAAAGTTCACCCAATTACGAATTGCTTGAATCATATCACCTTTTTGGTATGTGACAACTTCATTGTCTACCTCCGCCTCAGCACCAAATTCCTCTGGTTCACGACCATCATGATCATCGTACATAAGCTCGATCATCACATCTTCTGGAATTAAGTTTTTTTGGCGTGCATGATACGTGCAAAGCGCATTGATTACTTCTTGTTCGTCTAAAATTAGTTGTTCCATTGTTTGTCGTCCTTGTCGTCACGTTTGTTGCGGTTTTTATTGTTACGAATCATGTTGATTAGGCTAACGACTAACATGATAACAACTAAAATACCGATAACGTTAATAAGTAAACCAAGAATTTCACCCATAGCGCCCATATTACCAAGCATACCACCTAGTAATAGACCTGCTAAACCACCAAGCATTAAACCTTTCATTAAGCCGCCTTTATTTGATTTTTGAGCTGCTGATGAGTTTGTTGCTTTTGAGTTATTTGTTTGGTTTTGATTTTGGTTCGTTTTGTTGTTTGTTACACCATTTTGATTGTTGGTATTTGATTTAGAATTACTAAATCCACTTTTACCTGATTTGTATGACTTTGCTGATGCTGTCGTTGGATTATCAATTACTGCTGGAGCAACTGTTGCAAACGATAACGTTGCAGCAAATGCTGCCGCTACTAATTTTTTCAATTAAAACCCTCCTGAAAATATGTGCTTGTCTTCATTCTACCATCTCTAATTGACCGTGAAAAATAATATACATCCAGAATACTTACTGAATACGTCAAATGTTGCAAAATTGTTTCAAAGAATATGGAGTTTCTTCTATTATATATGTATCTTTTCATTGACAGAAAAAAAGCCATTTTATGTCTTTTTGTTACATTAACGACATATAAGATTCCAATAAAAGGGAAATAGCAGCCATTTCATTAAAAAAAGCCCCAGCATTTTTGCTGACGCTTTCACTTTCTCTATTTCATCATGACATAACGGTACGTACCATCTGTCGAATTTTTGGCGTTTTTAACACGTAAATAATAATTTGTTCCAGCTTTCAACTTCGTTTTTGGTGTCACAACAAGTGATTTCCCTTTTAGCTTAACGGTTACATCCTTCTCTTTCCCGCCAATTTGTAATAACGAGACTTTCGCTGTTTTTAACGTTTTCCAGTCCATATCCTTCGTCGGTTTTACAGTCATTTTTGGATTTGTCGCTGTCCGTTTGATTGTTGCCTCTTTATCAAATTTCTTTAATTGCTTTTTCAAAAAGGCTTGGTGACTCGTATACAGCTCTTTATTTTTAGGTGTTACGACATTCGGTGTGACGCCTTTATTTTGAATAACTGCATTTTTCGGTCCTCTAAATTCTGCAATCGTTAGCTTCAAGTATCCTTTATTCTTCACTTGTACAATCGACTGCATAACCCCTTTACCGTACGTTTTTTGACCGTAAATCGTTGCGGCCTTTTGGTCCTTATAAGATGCTGCCGTCATTTCAGAAGCACTAGCTGAGTTACCGTTTACGAGCATCGCCACTGACTTATCAAAATGTGTCGTCATTTTTGCCGGCTGTACTTTGTAATTGCCCTCGCGTGTTTTTAATAAATAGGCGATTTTATTTTTCTTCGCTAAGCCAATAATTTTCTCAGCCGCCTCTACATCACCGCCACCATTATCACGTAAATCAAAAATATAGCCCTGTGTAGACGCTGGCATATTGCGAATAGCCTTCGCTACTGCGGCACCGCTATCCTCTGAAAATGAGTTGAGTCGAATGTATGCGATATGGCCCGCAAGCACGGATGTTTCAACATTTGGCAGATTCACAAGCGCACGCGTCATTTTTTTCGTATACGATTTTCCTGTTGATGGACGATAAAATTTCACCGTTACGGAAGTTCCCTCGTCACCTTTTAAACGATTACTACTCTCCTCAATCGACAAACCCGCAATGGATTTGCCATTCACAGCGGTAATAATGTCACTCGCTTTCATGCCTGCCTTTTTCGCTGGACTGCCATCATATACTTGTAAAATTTTGATGCCTTTTTTATGCTCAACAATGCCTACACCAATGCCTACAAGCTGATTTTCAACCGCATTGTAAAACTCATTAAACTCTGCTGGTGTCATATAGCTTGAGTAGTCATCTAGCTTTTTCATCAGCTGTTTAATCGATGTAGATTTATTGACCTCTGCCTTTGAAATGCCTGGATAATAATAGTCATTGACGTATTGCTTCACATCCGCAAGCGGCTCAGCAGCGGTTGCCTGTAGTGTTCCTGATGTCAAAAATAATCCTGCTAAACAGGCTGCAGCAATTGATTTATAGTTCATAGTTGTCCCCGTTTCTACTTGTATTTGTTCTTAATTATACCGTTAATTAGGAGAAGCGACTATGCGCTAAAGTTAAGAATTTTCTAGGAAAGTTCGGCTTTCCTACTGTAAAAAATGCAGTTTTTTACGATATGACTGATGAAAGGGGGATTTTTCGATGTATAAATTATTTTTAGCAGGCGTATTCGCTATCATTTGCTGTCTAAGTGTGTCAAATCAGGCTTCTGCTGCAGAGGATTATAATTACTCTGCAACGACAAAGGTGCCGACTTTCCTTTATAAAAAGCATCCAGGTTCAGGGCGCATTATAGCTGTACCAAAGGGAGCGCATGTAACGTTTCATTACACGGCGAGCGATAGCTGGGGGCGCGTCACATACAATGGTAAAAAGGGCTATATTCTGACAGCCTATTTAGAAATTGATGACAAGGGTGCTTCTGCTGCCACCTATGCCGTTGACCAAACGAAACTTTATAAATACAAGGTTATGGCAAACTCTATGTTTGAGCGCATTCACACGCCAACTAATTCACGTCCAGCAGATGGCACAAAGTATCCATATACGAGCTATGCTTGGTACGACATGGCTACAGGTGCTTGGCAGCTCGATCCAATTAAATATCATGAGGAGCCACTCGATCAATATAAACTCGTGCAAACACAATATGAACTTATTTTATATCCATCAATGAATGGACGCTTTTTGCGTAGCTATCAATTGCTGGCTTTTGCGGCGATTCCAAACGCCCGCTTCTGGGACATTCCAAAGTCCAATGCAGAGCGCCGTGCAATAACCGCGAAAATGCAGTTGCTCGCTACAAAAAAAGTAAAGGCCGGTACATTTAAAAATGTGATGAAGGTGACATATTCAAACCGGAATATCATTTACATCGCGCCAGGTGCTGGTGTTATTCAGGAATACCGCGGAAAAATTAAAGTTCGTGAATTAATGTCTATTACGAAAAATACACAGCTGAAATAAAACGCCGAACTTCTCTCCATTTGATTAGAAGTTCATAACAAAAAACCGGAACCGCGCTACCGCACGATTCCGGTTTTTCTTATGCTTATAGGAGCAGTTGTTTTTATACGTATGTCCCGGCCTCTTTCTTCTACTTTTTTTATACGAGCCACTTTTATTTTTTACGACGGAATATCATATAAGCAGCGCCAAGTAAGCCTGCGCCAATCCAAGCTGGGTTACTTATACCTGTCTGTGGTAGCTCCGTTAATGTATTGCCGCTATCTTCATTTTGGGAATGATTTGTAATGACATCATCTGTTGTTTTAACACCATTATAAGAGGATGTATTTGATTGCTGCTCAATCGGTGCTTTTGCAGACAATGGCTCTTGCCCAGTAGATTGTGTAATGGACTGTTTTTTGTTTTCTTTCTCCGGTTCAGGTGCAATCACCTCAGCACCCTTACCTTTCACTATTGCCTTCGCTACAATATCGTCGCTATTTAACGAATGAATCGTAAAATTATTCGTATATTTTTTCTCGATATCGGTCACCGTTGTATCGTAAGAAATCGTCACTACTTGCTCTTTAATTGTTCCTAGATTTAGCTTTAACGTACGGTCTGCCAACAAACGTGAATTAAATTTCTTCTCTGATGTCGTGCCGTCCGCATTTTTATAGCTTACAATAACCGGGCTATCTAAATCATAGGAATCCCCAAAAGCATTTTCTAGTTGCGCGTTTGTTAAGGTTGCGCCTGACGCATCAATGGTCACCGTCCATGAAATCGTCGAGCCACTCACTGTGCCATCTCCCTCAACCGTTGCAGGGGTCGCTGATGCTACAACTGTATAATCAACGTTCTTCATACCGTTTTTCAGCGGTAATTCTAGTGTATGCTTCCCTGCCGTTGTATCTTGAAAAGTCACCGGAATATCGACAATTAGCTGACTATACTTGCTCGCCGCTGCGACATCATTTAGCGTCACAATCGCCTCATTTTTCTCCTTATTAAAGGCTACATTTCCGGCAACCTTGCCTTCTGTGTTTTTGACATCACTTGTCTGATTGCTATAGAGCATCACATCGGCTGGGAGCGCAATCGTAATCGTATCGCCTGCTTTTGCATCTTTCGCTAAAGACACTGTATATTGAATCGTCTCTAATGTCTTCATCTCAATGTTTTCATGTTGCTTAATTTGTACATCTGTTAGCATTCCAGTTCCTAATTCTTTCGCCTCTGCTGTCGCAAAAGGCACTAAAAGCGTTAAAGCGACTGCCGCACTTGCTACTCTCCACACATCATTTCCCCCTAACCCTCTCGTGCTTTGATTTCGATAATTAAGGCGATGGATGCTGACAGAAATGCCATTGACTCCTGTAGCATTCTACGCGAATTTTCGAATGAATCTTTTTGTAATAAATCTTGTGCTGCATCATGAAAAGCCTCGTGCTGCTCGATAAATTTACGAAATGCCTCAATGTGTAAAAATTGATCTTTATTCGCGACAATCCAGCGTCCCATAATGCATTCTGTTGACCCCGGCGCCTGATAATCCGTACCGATATGGTCAAGGAGCATCGCTAAGTAATCTGCATGATTAATAATACGCGCACTCAGTATACTAATCGATGTTTTCTCAGAGGGCATTGGGATTGTTGGGATAATCGTCTCCATTACTTCGACGGTATTGTCATAGATCTCTTTATAGCTATCCGTCGCAAGCAATTGAAGAATTTCCGCTATCAATTCTTCAATCGGTGGCATCGGTGTAGCTGGATTATGCTCTAGCTCCGCGAGAAAAACCTTCTCCAGAACTTGTAGCTGATTCATTGTCATTAACAAACGCTCTCGAATGGCTTCCTGTTCCTGCAATAATAAGTCAATTAATTTCTGTGAATGCGCATTTAAATTTTTCTCGGTAAACAACGCCCCACTTAATTCAGAAAATCGTGAATCTGTGTTACGCAAAATTTCCTCGACTTCAATTTCGATATCTACACCATGGAAGTGATATATGCTTCGATAAAAAGAAAAGAACGCTCGATATGATGACATCATGAGTTGCTCAAATTCGGTACAAAACTCGATTAATTTTGAAATTGTATCGGCATAGGATAATGTGGAATAATCAAAACCTTTGAGACCCTGTTCTAATATTTGAACGCCATATAATAAGCGATGACCTACAAACTCCGTATGCGTCAACGTATAATAATGTAAAGCATTTTGAAAATCTTTGTAATCTTCATACGATAAATTTTGTGTAAACCAATCTTGCTGTGCCGCCATAGGTCATACCCCCTTATTCCTTACTTTTTTCATACCCTTTTATTGGTGAAATATGTTTGAAATCAGGCTATTGTGTCACAGTTTTTCACTATATCCAATCATCTGGCCCCCAACTAGAAGGAGGCTCCATATCATTCTCCCAGTCATTCGTTGTTGGTGGCTCTAAGTCATTTGGTGATGATTCAGGAAAATCAGGAGGCTCCATATCATTCTCCCAGCCATTCATTGTTGGTGGCTCTAAATCGTTTTGCGGTGGCAATGTAGTAGATGGTGGCTCTAAGTCATTTTCTGGTGGTACAGTTGATGTTGAAGGAAAATCAGGGGGCTCCATATCATTCTCCCAGCCATTCACTGCTGGAGGCTCCATATCATTGCCTTCATTTCCTCCTGGGTTTTCGATGTTTGATTCAGACCCGGTTTCTAAATTTGGCGGTGGTACGGCATCCTTAATTTGAAAGCCAAAGTCATCAATTTTAATCCAGCCCAGCTGCTTTGTTCGAATCCACCCCGGCTGAGTGGTCGCGCCCGTATACCATGCACCCTCTACATTCACGACGGTTGTATTTTTACGGCCATCTTTATAGAGCACCCCTTCATATACATAATAACCCGCATATAATGAATCATCCAAATATAATTTTTTGTTATATAAAGCAATTCCTACATTCAGTTTTTCTTTATGATAGAGCTGGTCGTTGTAGACGTAATATTCCTTATTTAAAACACCTGAGCGATACAGCTTCCCTTCATATAAACCAGACGCAAGCTGGCCACTACGGTAAAATTTCTTCTTATAAATACCGGTGCCAAGCTTCCCTTTTTTAAAGTAGACACCATTTACCGTTCCCGTTAAGCGAACACCATTCTTATACATAAAGCCCTTGTATTGTGCATATTTTTTCAGCGGACGCTTCGTCATACGGTCATGCAGCTTACTACCCTTTAAATAAACTTGATAAGATTCTGGATATTTAATGGTCGCCGCTTCGGCCTCGATCGTTTGCACCGTCGAAAAGCCGAGTGTCGTCACCATTGTTAGCATCAGTAATTGCTTCTTCATGTTGATCACCTCTTTCTCTATATCGGACTTTTACGTTTCGCCTTAACCAAAAAAGCTATCCTAGTAGCGAAGAAGCTATCATCTCCATAAAAAAACACATTCAAAGATTATCTTCGAATGTGCTTCTTCTATTTTTCGTACACAAGTACACTAGTTGTATTGTCTGCCTTTGAATACGTTACGCTCATTAAATGCCCTTCATCTGTAAAGAATAGCTTTTGCGTCGATTTTTGTGAGGCATTGTTTTTGTTGTACCATTCCGTCACATTGTACGCATCATACGTTGCTGTCGAATTGGTAAGCGTTGCGCCGTTATCTTGTAGCTGCTTTAGACCATCATAATTCATCATGAGTGAGCCATCTTCATTTTTATAGGCTTTGAGCTCATACGTGTTATCATCCGTTGTTGTCGTTAAATGAACGTTTTTCCCGTCATTTGTATAGCCATCATACTGAATGATTTCCTGGTACATTTTTTCCTGAGACTGATCATCATAAAACTGGATTATATTGACGTAGTCACCGTTTTTTTTCAGCTCAATTTTTTCTGCGTACGCTAAATCCTCACTCAGCGGCACCGTACGATAGTTCTTTAGTTGATTGCCATCTGCTTGGCCCATACTCATAAGTGTATAGCTTCCCACATACTGCGTATCAACATTCTTCGCCGCCTTGTCCGACTTTTTCTCTTCACTACAGGCGCCGAGGATAAGCATTAGTAGCACTGAGGCTATTACGAAACTGATTTTCTTCATTTTAAAAACTCCTTACATTCACCCTATTATACGCTACTTCACTGACGATGAAAAAGAAGAGTTGTTCCATTAAAAAAAGAGCCGCCTCTAGCAGCTCTCTATTCTTTATCGTACAACAAGCGTATCACAAGGTGCTGTGCGCACGATGGCTTCTGATACACTGCCTAAGAAAATGCGTTCTGTTGCGGTTACACCGGTCGCACCGCAAATGATTAGATCAGCGCCAATACGAGGCGCTACCTCCTGCGTAATAACGGTACGCGGTGAGCCAGCCTCTGTAATGATTTCAATTTGCTCAATGCCCGCTTTCTCCGCATCATCATAGCTATCTACAAGACTTGTAGCAAATTGCTGCGCATCGGCCTCTAATTTATCGCGATTACGTGCTTCTAGGCTCGCCCATACACGCGTATCAATCACATTGACGATATTTAACACCGCTTTGTTACGCTGTGCCACTTGAATCGCGCGCTGCAGGGCTGCCTTTGATGATTCAGAGCCATCTACTGCCACGATAATATTTTTGTAGTCTTCCATAATCACTTCATCCTCTCTTTTGTCTTATTATACCAATTTCTAAACAAACGAGGAACGAATAGCTATGGCTGACGTTCAAGTGCTAGGCGCACACCAAATGTGACTAATACCGCACCCGTTGTACCTTGCAATGCCTTTTGAACAATTGGTTTTTTCAGCCAACGTGAGAACGCTTCGATTAGTAATACATACAACGTAAAGACCATAATCGTCATGACGCCATATGCTAGCCCCATTAATGAAAACTGCAGCATATGATTTAGATTATCCGTCACGAACTGTGGTAAAAATGTGAGGAAAAACACTGCTACTTTTGGATTCGATGCACAGGTGATGAACCCCTGTAAGTAGAATGATTTTTGTTTTTTTGCCTTCGTCATCGCAGCTGGCTCTTCTTTACGAAGCACTGTGCGTAGGGATGAAATGCCGATATAAATTAAATACGCGGCACCGACCCATTTTAATATGGTGAAGAGCCATGCTGATTTGACAATCAGTGCAGACAACCCAAGCACTGCTGCTGCAGTATGAATGAATAGCCCTGACACCGAGCCAATCACCGTTTTCATGCCCGCCTTTTTGCCATGAACAATCGAGTTTTGAATGACAAGTCCAGAATCTGGTCCCGGTACTAAAATAAGTAGTAGGGACATTAATAAAAATACGCCGATATTTTCCATCTTGCGCCGTCCTTTCGATTAAAATACTGACGCCATCATATCATACTCATTTTGGCTTGTGTGCTATTTCAAAAAAACAATCAGCGTAGTAGTTTGCTAAAGCAATAGACTGCTAAAACACTGTTATACCAACAAAAAAGAGACCCTTCAGCTGAAGAGTCTCGTCGTCTTAATATTTTTTCCAAATATTTTCTCGTAGTCGTTGAATCAATTGAACCCAATAAATTTTCGTATTGTTCGCATTGAAGCGCAGTGCCTCACCGTACGCATGATTACTCATCGCTTCGGTTTCCTTTTGATCTGATAATCGCTCAACAATTAACGCCGCAAGCTCTTCCTCATTATTACGACTCGCAAGCAACCCGCTAATCTTATGTAAAATCAAATCACCAGGACCGTATAAATAATTGTAGCTCGCAGTTGGCACGCCGTACGCTAGATTGTATAAAATCGGCAATGGCACCTCACTATCGATGCTCGTCGAAATCGCCATTTGCACATGATTGTACACATTCGCGTCAAGCTCTGGAATAATGCCAATCTTATCGTCGAGCCCAAGCTCCTGAATCAACGCTTCAACCGCTTCTCGCTCCGAGCCCTCGCCACACATATACAGCGTCGCCTCTGGTAGCTGCTGTACGATGCGGTTGAAAACACGTACTGCCGCCTGTGGATTATAGCGCGGCTCAAATGGTGCCACAAATAATAATGCATATGGCTGACGGTCTTTGAAATTCACACGCTGTGGCACTTCGACAAGCCCCGTCGGAATCGCAAATTGATTTTTCACATCACCAAAGCGCTCCTGCACATGGTCATACTGCTCGTTTGAGTCATAGACGACAGCCGCCGACTTATCAAACTGCTGGAACACATGACGGTATTCCTCATTTAATGAGCCATCAATCGGATTATTCGGGAAGTCAATATGCGGCTCATGGATCATTGTCACGATTTTTGCTCGTGGACCTAAATCCTCTAAAATCGTCGCATACGGTTTTTGCGAATCAACGAAGCAGTAATTCGTCTCCGTCTCCTCTAGCACCATTTTCAACCAAAAGCCCGCAAGCTCCGTTTCCGTCTCACATTGATATAAAATCGAGCCATCTTCATCCACTAATTGAATTAATGCTAACTCATCCTGTTCAAAGAAATGATACATACAAACGCGGCCATCTGTGCGGTAAAAAATCTCACATGTTACTTCATCACGTTGAATGACCTGTACTTTACTTAAAAAGCCATTCGAATCATAAATATCACTACGAATAATGCGACCATGCGTATCATAATGTACGACCATTTCTAAGCGGCCTTCCTCACTATAATTTCGATATTGAACGGGCTTGCCTTCACTATCTAGCACGCCAACATCATTTGAATCTGGTACCTTTTCATAGGACCATAGCGGATTGAGCGGCCATTCTTTCGGCTGTCCCATCTCCATATTCGTCTCTTGAAGGTCGGCATATAAATTTAAAAACTGTGTGTCACTGTCCAACACACCGCGCTCAATTAAGGTGCGGCGTGCCTTCGCTAATTGTGGCTCATATTCAACCGTCACAATTGTTGGTGAGACATGTAGTTTACGCTCAAATAGTTGTGAGCGTAATAAAATAACTTGTTCCAAATTCGTACGGCCATCAGCTAAGTGTTCTGTAAAAAAATAAAATCGTTCCTTCACTCGTTAGCCCCCTATATTCCCTCGAAATTTCATTACTTTTATTATAACGGATGTGTACTAAAAAAAGCCCGTTCCCTCGCTAAAATGAGCGGAACGGACTGCATTTCAATCAGCTGACCACAAGCAGAATACCCATATTATGGTTGTTCTATCCCGTCTACATAGTTCTTCCCGTTGTGAGGTCCTTGCGCAAGAACACCATCTATAAAGTAGCGCTTCTGATAAAAACCTGTTAATTTTATGCCATTGTCAAAGCAATACGTCACATTATTTATCGTATAAACACCATGTGCCGGCTTTGTGCGTGCATACCAAATTCCTTCATACTCGACTATATGATTGTGTGGGCGACCATTAAAGTACAATTCGCCGCTTCGTAATACATACCCTTCTTCTAGCTTCCCATTCACATAATAGGCCAATTGATAAAAACCTGTAACACCTTTTCCATTTTCTACCGCATATTCCTCCCCAGCAGCCGTAAAAATAATGCCCGTTGCCGGATACTCATTGTAATACCAGTTGTCCTCAAAGCGCTTTACACCAGTATTTGGCACACCATCATAGTAGAGCTTGCCACCAATGAGCATAAGCCCACGCATTCGCTCGCCGTCCTTGTAATAAATCCCCTGCACAAGCCCATTTGCGAGCACACCCTTTACTAAATAACGCACACCAAGCCCCGGTACATCATAGCGTCCATTCGCAAGTGCCCCGTTGACGTAATAAATGCCGTTATCTAGGAAAATTCCCTCGACCTGCAGCCCATCGACGAAAAAGAGTCCACCATGCCACTTACGTCCGGTCTCACGTACCCCATTTGTATACAGAATCTTTTGTGCCACACCAGTAAAGCGCACACCGTCCTTATAGTAAATGTCACCTACGAGACCCGTCACATTGACACCTTGCGATAGCATTCGCTCTACCCCATGAATGACTGTCAGCCCATTCGCTAGAGTTGCGCCGTTAAACCATTTATCTCGAAATAACACGACACCGACATTGGGCTGCCCTTTAAAATAAAGCGTACCATTCGTGTAATAAAAATCACTCACCGCTTCACCGTTCACATACTCCACATAGTCCTTCACACCACTCGCCAGGCGTCCCTGTGACACGAGTAGCTGCTGATTGCCGACTGTGATTAAGCCATTTGCGAGCATACCATTTTCATAATAGCGATCATGATACGACGCAATCCCTACTGAAAGGACTCCGTTACTATACAGGTTTTCATTATAAAGCTGTGTCCCCGTCGCAATCACGCCATTATAATAAAGCTTCCCTGAAATCAGCTCATAACCACGTGGTTGCGGTTGTTCCGGAGCCTGTGCTTCAGAAACTTCATCATCAGTCTCTGAGTCAGGCGCCGTTGTGTCATCGGGTGTCTCCGGCTCAGAATCTGACACCTCAAGCCCATCCACCACATGGAACTGCTCACCCGCTTCCGTCGTAATCGAGCCATTCGCAAGCTTGCCGCCCGCATACCAAACATCATTGACTTGCACCGTCGCCGTTTCGATATCCCCGTCACAATAAAGGGTCCCCTCATACAGCTTATAGCCCGCTGGTTTTTTACCATCCACATACAGTGACTGGTCAACCACACCTGAAAACACCTTGCCTTCCTCTAAATAAAGGCCATCCTGCTCACCAGAATACGGCGCGCCTTCCTCGTAATAAACGCCCCCTACTAAGCCACTTACCTTCTCACCGTCCGCATATAAGACCTCATCTTTTAGCCCAGAATAAAGAGCGCCATTCGCATACACTTTCCCTTTATATGTACCGCTACTCGCTACACCTTTTTTGTAGTACACATCCCGAATCACCCCGGTATAAGGAGCGCCTTTTCGGTAGATTTTTGCCTTATATGTACCGCTCGCTGTACTACCTTTTTTGTAATAGGTGAGATCCTTTACACCCGTAAAAAGCTTGCCATTGTAATAGACCTTTGCTTTGTAGCGCACATGCCCCTTGACGACCTTGCCTGTTTTTTTCGATACGAGCTTTCCTGATTTTAATTCGACACTCGCCCCAACCTTTTTAATCGCCGCCTCTGCTTCAATCGCCATCGATACAAACAAGGCCGTCACGGTTATTCCTGCTACAAACTTTTTCATCGCCATCCTCCATCCACTATCTTTTCATCTTATATCGACATAGGCCCTTCAAATTAAAATTAAAAACCCCAACCATTGGAAGTGGCTGGGGCTTTTCCTTCATCGATAAAACACAATATTCGTCACAGCCATACCTTTTGGCACATTTTCAAACTCAAAAAAGATCGCACTATCATCCGCAACAACCGCTTCTTTTTCAATTGGCTCATTTAATGGTTCAATAGTCGTTGTCTCACGCAACTGCTTATCTCCGCGAAGTGTCATCGTCACAGGCGCCTCTAACAAACTATCATTCATCGCCTGGCTACGCGACAATGTATAGCGCATTTTTTTGAAGACTACATGTTTGTTGAATACATTATTATCCGGCAAATGCAAGCTCACCATGACTGCTGCGCGCTTTGCATCTTGCTGTAGCACAAAGCCATTCGTATGCTTTTTATTATTCGAATCAATATACGGCGATGCTGTTGTGATCGACTCAAACTGAAAATCGCTCATCCAATGCACATGGCCTTCCGCTAATAGGTCATTAAATGTTGAAGAAGTAAAACGTTTTTTAATCACTGCCGCACGCTTATCAATTTTTTTCTGAAATTTTTTTGGAAGCGCCGGATAGTTCATTTTTTTACGCAATGCCTTGCCAGCTTTTAGCTCCGCCTGCGCCCTCTTATATGTAGCCTCTGCTTCGTCATACTCTAAAGCACGCACTTGCGCCTCTGCTGTTTCAAGCATCTGCCACGCCGTCAGCTCATGCTGCACGCGCTTCATTGCACGCTTTCCTGGATTGACATATGCTGTCGTCAGCCGCTTCGTTGCGGCCTTACCCGGATTGACCGTCTTAATTTGTCCTTCAAATTGAGCAAGCGCAAGGCGATATTTCAAATCTTCTTGACCAATCAAGCGTGAAATATCCCCCTTTTCGACTACGCGATTGTAGACAGCCGTTTGTTTTTTCAACGCCTCACCTTGCTTCGCTAACTTTTGTTCTTTTTCCTTATTCGTCTGTGGGAAAGTTAAATCCTTCGTTGCCACATAGCCAAATTTATTGCGATATTCAATTTTCGTCCATACTTTACCGCGCTTTCGAATCAGTACAATTTCTCCTGCCTCGATCGTGCGCAGCTCCACTTTTCCTGCATGCTTGTACATGATTGTCACCTTTTTCGTCGTCGAACGAACAATTTCACGTGCCTCTACTTGTACTGGTAATGACGCCATCAATATCGTAGCCGCTAAACTACTAGTGATTAGTCGCTTCATCTAGTCGTCCCCCTTTCCTCGTATATCGGTCAATTAAAAAAAGGCTGCAGCCGCAACCTTAAATCGATACTTTCATCTCATCATATACAAGCTGTGCTTTCGCCTGACGTAGTGCATTTTTCACCTTCAGCAGCTCGACTAATTTCGTCTTGCGCCCACTTTGCACCTTTTTCGCCTGCGCCAATGCCCCCATATAATGTTGCCACGATGTTTCCGTATAAAAATTAGCCGTACGTTCCGCTTCGTCGATAAATGAGGCAAGCGCATACGCAACTTCACGCTGTACATGACTAGCCGTTGACTCCAGCCCATCTATCGCAGTAGCAAGCATTTTCGTTATTTTCGTATAATCCTCTACTGCATCGTGCATACTCTCAGCTACCTGCTTCGTATGCGTTAATATATCAACATATGAATCGAGTGTGTGCTTTTCCATCGTCCTCATCCTCTCATATATTTTTTCTATTATATACCTTATTACCTACAAATTAAACTTTTAAAACTATTTAATTTGTAAAAGTTTTTAATAAAACGTTTACACAAGGTTCATAAGACCTTTTAAAATAGGTTTTTTGACTCAAAAAAAAAACAAGCCATGCATTATCAGACGATAACACATGACCTATTATTACTGTGCTTTCATGGTTTTTTGAGCTGTTACCTTATCACCGTTTAATACACGCACGTCCACTAAATGGTCGTCATATTTTGCGTTAAATTGCTTCGCATATTTCGTCACCCATTTTTGAGCAACACTTTTTTTTACTACTAGATTGAATATCTACTAAGACATTTTTAGCAGCTGGATCAATCAGCACATATACAGAATCTACACCTTTTTCCTGTTCAATGGCTTTTTGTAGCTGTTTGTCGGACTTGAATGTAGCCACTTTTGTCGTAGAACCCTCATTTTTCTTTTCTAATTTAGCCTCTGTTTTTTCCTGCTGTTCCTTCGATACTTCTACAGATTGCGCCCCTGTTTTTGTATCAGTAGCTTGCTCTGTTTTAGGTGTCTCAGCTTTTTCCTTCTCATCCTCATTACCACAAGCACCTAACAATAAAGCAGCCGCCACGCACGAACCATATATAATTTTTTTCAAAATAAACCCTCCAAAATAGTATATTTACATTATATAGGAACGTTTTTAGTAATTCTTTAGTTTCTTACAATTGTAATAAAAAAGTAAAATTACTATTTTTAGATATTTCTATCTAGTTAATTCTATAAAAACGAAAAAAATCATTTTTACATTAAAAAAAGTATATAAACAACAAAAAAGAAACCATTATAACAACTGGTCCCTTTTTCACCTTTATAACTTAATGTGCTATCAAAGTAAGCTTCGTAATTTCACCCTTATTAACAAGGTTAACAAGCGCATTTCCTTTATTCAAGCGATCATCTTTGTACAACTTTCCTAGAATACTTGATAGCTAGCAATAGATTTCCCTTTATTAGTCGTTAACACACCATCTTGATTAAGCTGTTTATCTGATGCTTCTATCATCATACCTACGCTTGAACCTATAATTAAAGTCGCACTTATTTTCTTTTTAATCCGAAATCTTCGAACTATATAGACTTTCGCATCATAGTACTAAAAAGGGGACTACCTAAAAAATTATTTACTAATATTGCATTTCCTCACGTATTCATTAATGATATAATATATAAAAAATAGTATATTTTAACTTTTTTATAAACATTAGGATATGATTAAAATGAAAACAATTATCTATTTAGATTACAATGTATTCATAAATTGTATGAAAACTAATAGTATCTTCGAAAAAATAACTTCGTTAAACAAAGATTTTGATTTTTATTACGCCCCTCCTTATTTAGAAGAGGTTGCTAATATCCCTACTGGAAAAAAAGAAGAAATCAATAATCATTTAAATGCTATCGATCAAATTTTCCAAAAAAGAATTTTCAGACCAGTTGAAGATGGTGATATTGTTCCATATAACGAAAGCGCTAGAACAGTATATAATAGAGTAATAAAACTTTTCGATTTAACTATATGGGCCGAGCATCTAGAAAAGGGAAACTTATCGTATATTAGCTCATTTCGTAGCAATCATAATATCCAAACTAAAATTGTAAGTAATGTTCCATATAACGAAATATTATCCTCACTTAATGTAAAACAATACATCGATGCCCGCTTCGACAAAGAGTTTTTTATGGATCCCTTGAAAAATAAACAATATTTAAATAATCATCGAGATACAGAAAGTTTAGTTAATTTACTTTTCAACACTTTAGAAAGAATAGGTTATAAACCTGAAAAATCTGGCACTAATAAAAGTCGTTCTAGAATGCATGATGTCTCTCATGCTATTTATGCTACAAAAGCTGACTATTTTATTGTAGATGATAAAAAATTCCGCGAAAAATGTAAAGCAGTATACCATGCTTTAGGTGTACCAACTAAAGTTTATTCATATAATGATTGGATAGCTAGCCTACAATAAAAACAACATAAATTTAGTAAATCTAATAAAAAGTTATTAACTACTGATACATCTAAACAACAAATTTTATGAAAGAAGTGCAGACTCATTGTAATTTATATATATTGAGTCTGCACTTTTTATATAGACTATGTGTTAATTGAACATTTTTGCATTGATAACCTTATAAATAAAGTTCATATAATATACACCATTATCATTGCGTATATTAAAATTTTGTATTAAAAATAAGCCTACTTATCCTTTCACTTCAACAACTCCAATATCCCCTGGCTCATTTGATTGGCCTGGCTCGTCACTGACTGAGCTGCCTGCAAAATAAGTTGATTTCTACTCAATGTAATCGACATTTTTGCAATATCCGTATCTCTCACACGCGATTCTGCGGCTGTCAAAGACTCCTTATATGCCTCTGTATTGTTTTGAACATGCTCCAAGACATTCATCTACGCACCAAATTTTGAGCGCTCGCTCGATAACGACTCAATTTTACTCTTATAGCCGCTATATGTACCCGAACTCGCTGATGGTAAATTTTGAACGGTTTGCGAACCTACATTTTTAAGATACGACCCTAAATAGCCATAAATTTCGCCATTTGGACCAACAATATTCATGTCCGGATAATTGAAATTGCCAATCGCGCTAAAATCACAAAATATTTCTAGTGGCGACGTATCACCGGGCTTTACCTCGATGTACCCAACCGTCTTTTTTTCATTTGGCGAAACCGTTATATCTAAAATGGTAGTCGGTGGTGGCGTTACCGCGCCGATATTTAACAATTTGATCGTATTAAATTCGGTATTATTCGCAATGTCATTAATCCCTTGCTTTAATTGCTGCACTTCTTGCACAATGAGCGCACGGTCCGCATCTGTTAGCGTGTCATTCACCGCCCCTGCACAGCCAATTCACGCATCCGAATCAAATTAGGATTATTAATTTGCGCAAGCCCAGAATCCGCCACTTATACGAGCGAGAGGCCATTTTGAATGTTTTTTTCAGCCATTGCAAGACCATTAATTTGCCCGCGCATCTTCTCAGAAATTGAAATGCCAGCCGCATCATCCGCCGCTCCGTTAATTTTATAACCGCTCGATAATTTCTCATACGTTTTTTGCATCTTATTTGCTGTTTTCATGATGTTATTATGACTATTCAATACCGCAGCATTATGTTGAATCCTCATCATATCCCTCGATCAATACAGTTAATATTCACTATATCGATAGAAGGTTAAAATTGAGTTAAATTTTTAGAAAGTTAAAATTAGTCTTTTCACTCGCTCGAAAATGTTTAACAAAATATTTATGTAACAATAGAAAAAAAGGGAATCGCCGATGCGATTCCCTTTTTGTTATTGCGCTTTTTTATAATCATACATCAAGACACCATCTAATAATCCTTGAGCTTGTTTAGATGTTAATGTTTTATTAATTGTTTTCTTTTTCGTTATTACTGATACAGTAGCTTTCTTATTCGCATGAATATTATTTTTTATCCATTTACGATCTGCCGCCGTTAATTTTTTAATAACATATTCATTTTTAGAGCCGCTATAGTATGCAGAACCTGTAAGCGATTTTGTTAATGTTTTACCATTCGATTTGATTACTAATTTTTTGAACGTAAGCTTTTGTGTTGTCTTTACTTCTACACCTAACTCAGAAGATAGCTCTCCATAAGAAGTCCGCACAAGACTTGCGATAGTTGGTGTACTTCGAATTGTTCCATCTTTATTGAATAAATATTTAGAGCTATAGTTACCATTACTGAATAAATACACATTTTTAGATGGATTATATTTCACCGTAATTGTACGCTTTGCAGTCGCTTTATTTCCTGAACGATCTTTTACAGTGTACGTTAATTTATAGACACCAGGCACATTCGCATTAAATTTCCCTGACACCTTAATAACTTTCGTTAAATCCCCTTCACCAATATCTATAGCTTTCATCCCTTGTAAAGCCTTTGCGCCAGTATTTGCATACACAGAAATATTTTTAACTCCTCTTAATAGAGGTTTTTCCGTATCGACTACTTTAAAATCTCTTTTCACTTCAAAACCTAAATACTTTGCGATTACCGTAACATTCCCCAACTGATTAGCTACTAAATAATTATTCTCTGGATTGACATAAGCAACGTCTATATTATTTGGATGAAAACTGACACCTTTCGTTACATCTTCAACTTTTCCATTTGCTCGTTGCACTCGTACCCAAGGCTCATAGTAATAGCCAAGTTCTAATGTTTTCCACTCGTTAGGCAACATAATATTTTCTACATATGTTTCGATATTTTTCCCGCTATATACCGTTTTATTGATTAAAAGATATTGTGCTTTATTCGATAACGCTAGTTGATTTTTCGCGACTTCTTTGTCATCTTTTTCCGTATAAATACGGTCGCCCGTCTTAAAATTATACAATCTGAACTGTAAATCTTTATTGCGCAAAGCAATATAGCTGTTCGAGCGATCTACAACTAAATTTGAAGCATTTTCTGTACCGATAAATTGTACATCTTTCTTTTGATAATTAGACGTGCCCCATACAGTCACACCTTCTTTTGTAGAAACAATAAGCATCGTATTATCTGGTGTGAAAACAGCATTTTTAATACCACTATCAAATTCTAATAGCGTTTTAAATTCGCCTTGCGCGTTCAAGATTGTAATTGAGTCATCACGTACAATAGCGATGTCTTGACCTACGAGTATTTGATTCGATTCCCCAATCGAATTTTTAAAAATAATTTCATTACTTTCTAAATTATAAGCCGAAATTTCATCATATCTGGACTTTGTAATAAGGATATTTGAATTTTGAATAAATCCTACTGGTAAATCATGACTATCGA
Source organism: Kurthia sp. Dielmo (assembly GCF_000307285.2). Lineage (NCBI taxonomy): Bacteria > Bacillati > Bacillota > Bacilli > Caryophanales > Caryophanaceae > Kurthia > Kurthia sp. Dielmo. Next base: position 217,802 of record NZ_HE578956.1, on the reverse strand, counting down.
TCGCATTCACATTTCCAAAAGCATCCTCATGAAAAATTTGAGAACTATATCTATAAGTATAAACATATGCATTTCCAAAGTCATTGACTATAATCGATGAACCTATATCTTCAAATTTTTTAAGTACTCTCCCCGTTTCCATATTCACTAAGAATCCTTCATTGTTATAACCCTTTAGCAAAACGTTGACACCATCTGGATTCGACTTTAGTGAACCTTTTACCTCGTCATAAGAATATCCACCATTAATCTCGGACATTTTAATTCCTTCTGTAGCTTTAACTGAATGAAAAGATACAAACATAGCACACAGTAAAACGCTAAACATCATAATTTTTTTCATATAATTCCCTCTCTTTCTAAATCATCATACCTATAAAAAAATAAATATACAATAAGAATTAAAAAATTGGATATTTTATTCCTTTTTTAAGTCTCTATGAAGTCTTTCTGCCCGTTGACTCACAAATAGGTACGGACTTGTTGAAAAATTGCTCGTTCTTTTGCTCTGTATGCTTGCACGATTTTGAGTACATCTGAGCGCAACAGCACTTCCCTGACCTTACCTCCTTTCCACACACTCGAAGCTGTGCGCTTATGTAGTCGATGTCGTGCTGTTCAATATTAACTACTTCTGACACCCTCAAACCACATTGGCGCTCGCCTCCTTTCAAAATCTGTAAGCCAGTTTAACTAACACCCCATTTTACATCCCTGCAGCCATTTTCAAGTATGCAATGTAGTTGGAAATGAGCTGCTGATCGTCTACATCGTATATGCGGCTAATTACATCATCATCTTCATCTTCATCTTCATCAATTGATGTTTCTGTCGGCACTAACTCCGCCAACCCTAAATCAAAGAAATCTTCCTTACACATTAACTACCCTGTCAGTTCACCAAACTCAATCTTTCTGTAGTATGGCTCACCGTCTACGATTACTCTGTGAAACTTTTCGTTCATGCAAATCTTCCTCTCTCTGCTTTATTTAAATATTGTCGCTAGTTCAGGTTAGCTTAAATAGTTGCTATGACTACCTTTTGCTTCCTTTCAACTTTCACCAAATACTTTTGTCACCAGTTTCTGATTACTTTTGTAGCGAGTTTTCATCCACTACTTCATCGTCAATCACCAAAATTTCTAGCTGTGTTCCCTTGCCGATTTCAAGTCGAATGAATAGGTATTCAACACCATGTTCATTTCTGTAACTCGCCAGTTATGCCTGAATCGGCTCTGTCAAACCTTTCAACATTTCCGTTGGCACAAGTCTCTCATCCATCTCGTCAGCGTAGAGTTGTACACTCTCAACTGCGATTTCCTCCTGCGGAACACAGATTCCCAAACACTCACACAACACCTGTTGCAATCTTTCAACGACATTTACATCAATCTCCTGAAAAATAGGAAGTTCGGTCAAAACGGTACGTCCATGTACCTTGACCGAACTCATGACATCCATGTTACGAAAAAAGCCCATTCCCGTTAAGGAATAGGCTACGATTGTATTCAAAGAAATAATAGTTGTTTGAAGTCGTGTTTAAGACAAAAGAAAAACCCCTAACTACGAGAGTTAGGGGAAAAAGACTACGTCATTTTATTTCCGTTCCATCCATAAGAGAGGTATGGGTTGGATTATTTTGTTACTTTTACTGCTTTATCTGCAGTTGGGATAGCTACTGCAGTTGTAGTATCAGTGTAAGTGATTCCAGTTACAGATGCTACTTCAGGCGATGCTGCTAGAACTGTATTTGCTGCTGTAATTGGAGTTAAGCCTCCGTTTACATCTTCAAATACTACAGTTTTTCCTGAAGCAGTTGATGTTAGGTTAGTTGTATCTGCTGTAAATGTTGTACCACCTACAACTACTTCTGCTGTTGCTGTTGTTGCTACATTAGCATCGAATGTTAATTCTAGTTTTGCTTCTGTTGCCGTTACTGCATCTTTACCTTCTGTACCTAATTCAACTGTTTCACCATCTAGTGTTTGGATAACAGCATCTGCTGCTGTTACAGTAAATGTTGCGCCTGTTGCTGCTTGGATAGCATCTACTACAGCTTGTCCAGTTGCATCGATCACAAATCCATTAGCAAACGAATTAGTACCACCTAATACTACATTGATTTCTTTTTTAGCTGCATCTAATGTTGCAGTAGTATCAACAGTTGTATAAGTAGCTGGTGTTGCTGCATTTACAAAGTTAATTTTGAAACCATTAAATTTACTTGTAGCTGGTGATTTAATATCTTCTGCTGCTAGTTTAGTAGTTACTTTTGATAATGCTGGTGTTGCTAGTACTGCCGCTACAGCTGCAGTATATTTAGCAGATTGTAATGTAGATACTTTTGCTGCTTCAGCTAATTTACCTGTTACCTCTACAGGTGTTACAGAGCCATTATTATTAACTACTGCTGTTAATGCTTTTTCAGCTACTACTTTTTGATCAGCAGTTAATGCTTTATATGCTGCGTTCTTAGCAAGTGCTGCTTTTACTTCTGCTTGTGTACCATTAGAAGCATTGATCGCATCTGCTACTTGTTTAGCTGTTGTTTCTTCTGTTGGTGGTGTAGTTGTATCATTACCTGCTGCTTTTAAGATTTCTTTGATTTTTGTTGAAGTGACTGAACCATTTTCTTTAACAGCTTTAATGATATTAGCTACTGCCTCATCTTGTTCTACTGAAGTTAAGTTAGCGTTAGCAAACTCATCTACTGATTTAAGAGCTTCTTTTACTGCATCCTTGTCGCCAGCTTTTGCTGCTACATTTACAGCTTCAACTGTTGTTGTTGGAATTGCAATTGTAGTACCTACGAATGAGATTGATTCTGATTTGTTTGGTAATACTTTAGTTGCTGAAGCGTTTACTATTACGTCTGCTGGGCTAGTTGCTTTTACAGATAATTTAGCTTGACCGTTTACATTAAGTGCAATACCGTCGAATGCTACAGTTTGGCCTGCTTTTACAGTTTTTTCTGTTTGACCTTCAACTGTAACTTTTACATCGCTAAATTTAGCTGTTACTTCAAATGTTGCTTTAGTGTCGTTATCTAATGCGTATACGAAACCGTTTTGATCTAATGCGCTATATGTGAATACAGCAGTTTCACCAGCATTAACTTTTTTATCTAAGTCATTTACTTCTAACTTAGCATCCGCAACTTTTGAAGCTAAGAAGTAAGTTGTTTCAGCTGTTGTTTGTGTATCTTTATCATCTAATTTATTATCTACAGCGCCAGATTTATCACCATTGTTGATAAATACAGTTGGTTTTGCAAATGCGTCTTTTTCACCTGCTACGCGGAATGTTACTTGACCTTTTGCATCTACTTCAAATTCTTTAACAGTGCTGATAGCGCCGTCAGTTGTTACAGTTGAAGTTGTAGGATTTACTACTTCACCTTTTGCGTTATAACCGAATACTTTTACGTCGCCTTTAACATCGCCTTTTTTGAAGCCAACTAAGACTTTTGTACCTTTAGGAGCAATTTTACCGTCTGTACCTTTAACAGTTACAGTATAATCACGACCACCAAGATTTGCATCTTTAGCTGAAACATTGTTATCTGCTGCTGCTGCGTTTACAGTACCTTTAGCATCTACAGTGATTACTTGAGTAGCTTGAGCTGCGAATGTTACAGTTGGAGCTTGTGCTTGTAATTCTGTTTCTTGGTATTTAGCATCACCAGTATATTTTGATTGTCCATCTGTGTATTTACCGTCAGCAAATACGATTGGTGTTACTGCTGCATCATTACCAGTTAAAGTGAATGTAGTTTCACCATTTGCATTAAGTTTTACTTGAGTATATTGTACGCCGCCAGTAGTTACTTGGTAAGGGTAATCACCTTGTTGAGCACCTTGAATTGCAAGAACTTGACCAGCTGCATCTGTAACTTTTACGTCACGAACTAATTTATCTGGAGTTACGTTAATATTTTCTTTAAATGCGATGTTAATGTAGCCATTTGCATTTTCAGGAGATGAAACTTTATAAACTTTTTTAGCACCGTTCGCTAAAGTGTTACCTTCAGTTACTTCTGTAAGAGCTAAACGTGTGCTTTGACCCCAGTATACGATACCAGCTACAGATTTAACTGATGCATCACCTGTTGGGTAAGCTGTTACTGTATCTTCTGATGGAGAAGCATATTGAGTGTAAGAGTATTTAGCTACACCGTTTTCATCTGTGTAAACTTCTACTTTTTTGTCTGATGCTACGTTGTTAGAACCACCATTGTTTGTATCTTTGTTGCTGTCAACTACGATTGTTACAGGGATACCTGCTTTAGATTGACCTTCTGCAACTTTAACTTGTGCTTCTACAGTTACTTCTTTACCAATTACACCTTGTTGAGATGCTTTAGTAAGAGCAATACCTGTTGGGATTACTGCAGATACGCCAGTGAATGTTTTTGTATCAGCTTCTTTATACACTAATGTGTATTCTTTAGCAGCTTCTTGAGCTGAAGTAGTTAATACAACAACTTTGGAGTCAGTTTGTTTAACTGCTGCGTTTTTAACTTCTAAGCCTTCGATTTTGTAATCTGCAGCTTTAACATCGTCCGCTTTTTGAGCTTCTTTGAATGTTACTTCAACAGTTGTACCGTTAATCGCTTTTACTGAAGCGATATCTTTCGCTACAAGTACGCCGTCTTTGTACTCAGCGCCGTTGATTTCGCCGTTCGCTAATTTACCGTCGTTGTAGAATTTACCGTCTGTTTCTGGGTATTTTACTAAACCTTCAGCAACTTTACCGTTGTTGAATAATGTTTTAGAAGCTTCGTGTAATACGTAGCCTTTTGCAAGTTTACCGTCAACGAATAATAATGTTTCGCCGCCGCGTGTTGCTGTTTTTTGGCCTTTTTTAAGTTTACCGTTTTGGTAAAGGAATTTGTCGCCTTCAACGTTCGTGTAAACTGTGTAACCTTTATCAAGTTTACCGTTTTTGTATAGACGTTCGTTTTTACCAGCTTGTTTCCAACCATCTGCTAATTTACCATCTTTGAATAGTAAAGTTTTGCTGTTAGCTGTTTTGTAGCCTTTTTTAAGTGTTGGGCCGTAGAATAATTTTTGAGCTGCGCCAGTACCGATGATTTTGTATTTTTTAGCTGGAGCTAATTTACCGTTTTTGTAAAGTTTGCCGCCGAATACTTTCCAACCTTTCACTAGTTTACCTGTAGAAGTGTGTACTAGTTGATCCTTAGCGTTTGTTTTGTATGAAGCAGCTGATGCGCCTGGTGCTGCTGCTGTTGCTACTACAGATGCAGTAAGTGCTACTGCTGCTGCAGATTTAATGATTTTGTGTTTTCCCATGAATGAAAATCCTCCCTTAATTAGATATGATTAGTCATCTCGCTTCCTGCGAAAAGTGTATCAACTAATCATGCTTAGCCTAATTATCGTCCAATCGTAGGAGAATTTCCACCTTTTTTTCTACCAAATAATTCTACTTAACAAGGAAGATATCACTATATTAATAACAAAATCAAATTCTTACTCTTATAAACCTCGTATAGAATAGATACTTATTATTTTCATCATAAAAGTGATATTAAATACGATTGTTTAATTCCAAAGTATTGTTTTTAAGTCCTTTCATGTCACAGAATTGTCTATTTTGAGCGATTTCTATGATTTTGTAACAATCGATATCTAATTAGCCGTCATTTCATATAGAGTTTCTTCCTATTATATAGTGAATTTCTTTTGGTTAATATCAACATTCTTTTACATATTTTAACATTAGTTATGTAAGTAATATTACAATTGTTACATTCAAATTAGCTATTCTACTGAACATTTATAAGAATATTCGCATCTATCGGATTTTGTCGAATCAGGCGATTTACCTAGTAAATCACATTCAGGGACTTTCTTGCTATCTAAAATCACAAAAAAGCATCCCCCTGTATAAACTGAGAGATGCTTTTACTCGTCATTACTTTATTTTCGTTACTTGTGAGGCTTTTACCCAGCCTGTTTTTGTGCCAAGCTGTCCAACATACCATGTGTCGTTGCCAATAATGGCTGTTGATGTTGGCTTGAATGTATCACCTGCGAAGGGCTTCATCGTTGTGTACAGGATATTGCGTGATTTTCCGTTTGGTCGTGTATAGCCCTTCCCTGTCCCGTCAATTGTAAAGCTGTCCTTCGTATTGATTGTGAACTTCAGCGTTTGCTTTGTTAGGCTCTTATCTTTCACCCAGCCAATGATATCACCTGATTGGCTGCGGCGAATTTCGTAATAGGTCGTATTTTTTACAACATTCTTCTTATATATATAGAACGTTTCATTTGTATAGCTTTTACCTGCTAAAAATTTGGTACTTGATTTCCCGGCAACGCGGAAGATAGGTGTCTTCGCTGATTTTGCTTGTCCTACATAGCTAACAGCGGTTGTTTTAGTAGTCGCTGTATTGCCCGTTTGCGTGATTGAATCGGTCACACTAGCTGCAGATACCCAGACATTGCGTACGCCAACTGTACCATAGTACCAAAGCTCACCGTTTACTTCGACGGTTTCTTTCGCACGGAAGTTTGTATTTTTATAGGTGTTTAGTGAATGCCAGATGTTGCGCTCGCCACCTGCTGGGCGTGAATAGGCATTGCCTTTCCCTGTTAGTTTGAAGTTTTCCGTCACATTCGCATGTGCCTTTAATGAAGCAAGCTCAATCGCAGCAGATTTCACCCAGCCAACTGCTTCACTGCTCGCGCTTTCATTACGTGAGATGCGATAATACGTTACGCCATTGACGATTTTCTTTTGATGGACGTAGAAGTTATTTTCTGTATACAGGGTACCGGCTGTTTGTAGCTTTGCACCGCCAGCTGTTTTGTAGATCACATTTGCTGTGCTATGCAGCATCCCCATATAGCTGACATTCGTTGCTTCTGTTGTGGCACCAGCTGTATCGACCTTTTCTGATAGGCTATCCGCTGAAATCCACACATTGCGTGCGCCTACTTTTCCGTAATACCAAATCGCTGTGCCTACTTTTACCGTACGTTGCGGATAAAATTGACGGTTTTTATAGTCTTTTAATGAATGCCAAATATTCCGTTCGCCACCATCTGGACGTGAATAGGCATTGCCTTTCCCGTTCATTGGGTGTGCTTTAACGACATTTTTTTGCTCCGTCATTTTTTTTACGTTAATTGTTGAGGCCTTCACCCAGCCAATGGCACCGAATGTTGGGTTCTCATTTCGTGAAATACGGTAGTACGTCACGCCATTGACGACAGCCTTTTTATGCACATAAAAGCTGTTTTTTGAATACAATGTATCGACTGTATCGAATTTATTGCCGGCAGGCGCGTCGTAAATAGCCGTTTTTGGATTATCAATTTGTCCCATGTAGGTAATCGCTGTCGTTTTTGTCGCTGCCTGCGCCACCTGCACGTCTTTCGTTCCGTTTATTGTCATTGGTGCTGTCATGATTGTTGTAGCCATCCCCATGGCCGCTACTATCTTCCAAGATTTTTTCATCTTCTCTTTACCACCTTTATTTTTTTCTCTCTGCGTTTTAATATATCATTTTGATACTTATTTTAGTCCTACATTTCATAGATGATTAGAACCGTTTTTGATATCAATATATACTTTAGCTCTACCCTACATCACATATATCGGACAATATAAAAGGTCTTAGGAACTAATTTATTTTGCTGTTATTGCATATCTTTAGACCTTTACAGCGAGATTTACCATTTTTAGGTATTTACTAATACAGTGTATATCTATACTTAATTTTACTTTTAAGTTTATATATTCTCGTTTTTTAAGTCTTATGATATAGAAATAAAAAAAGAGATGTACGATTGCTCGTACATCTCTTTTAAGCATTTTTTTAGAAAAGGCGTAGCTCTACTTCCTTCACCCAGCCAACTTTCGTAGAATTAGGCATTTGTACACTGATATAACTCGCACCAGATGTATCCTTTGATTTAATAGCGTTGCCATTTTCATCTAAAATCACATTGATATGTGCATTTTTACTTAATATACCAATTGACAGCGCTGCTGGCGTGCCCGCTTCGCTCCAAATAACGGTATTGTCCTTCACCGCCGATGCAATGCTCGGAATCGATAGATTTGCTGACTGCACCCACGCCTGCATGCCGTTATAATCAATGCGGAACCAGCGCGATGCATTCGTATCACGCACATCCTCGTGGTACGCGACGATATTCAGCTTATCCCCTACTTTAGCGGTCGCAATTTCGCGTGTGGAATTGACATATGGCATATTATACAGCTTCGTTACTGTCGTCACAGTCGCTGTCCCATTAATCGTACGGAATGATGCGGGCTGTGGCTGATTCGCCGGAATAATATGATCATACTGTGCGGTAATGCGCGCCGGTTCATTCGTTGACGCGGCCTTTTTGTCGTAATACGTGCGGTCATAGGCCTTCATTTCATTCATTAAGCGTGCGATGCTGCCACCCCAGTTTTTATCGGTCGCGTATTTGACGTTCATGCCAGCTGGCGTTGTGCCATTATTGTAAATGGCGCCGTCTTTTAAATATTTATGATAGATTTGATCGGCATAGTATTCGACGCCGTCATTCATCGTTGGGAAGTAAATGGCGCATGTCTTCGCGCATGAGTCATAGGCTTGGTAGCCAAAGGCATTATTTTTATAATACAGAATTTCCGAGCTACCCCAGCCCGTCTCCCAAATCGCATGTGCCAGCATAAACTGCGCATTGATGCCGTATTTCTCCTGCACCGCTAAAAACGTTGGAATGGCTTTATAGAGTGCATTCGATTGAATAGCTGTCCCTTTTTTCTTTACTAAATAGGCTTCCATTTCAGCCTTTGTAATCGTGGATGTTTTCCGTAGGTTTTCGACGTAAAAGGGATTGGCTAAATGAGCAGAAGAAATCCATACCGTTTTGCCGCCCAGTGTACCGTTATAATAGATGACATTATTTATCGTGCGGGACGTTTTTGGAATAAACCCCTCTGTACGGTACGCATCAAGCGAGCTATAGATGACCGTCCCCTTATTACCCGCTTCACTATAAGCCTTACCCTGTCCTGTTAGAAAGAGCGAGGCTACCTCGGCAGTCGGCTCCTCCTCAAGTGTTAAGTACTTACTTGAAACCCAGCCGCTCACCTCGCCGTTATAGCTCAGTTCATAATATACGGCCCCGTCCGCTGTCACTGCCTTGCGTAGTGCCGCATAGCGCTGTGCCTTTTCTGCGGCTGACAAATTGCGTACGCTCGCAAGATTTTCAACATCCGCATAAATCGGTACGGTGCCACTAACGATACTCGCCTGTAAATTCACATTCGTATACGTTGGCTTTGCGGGCTCTGGCGCTTTTTTATCGGTCGTATTTGTCGCAGCTGTCCAGATGTCTACATCGTTGACGGTACTGCCGTAATACCACAGCTTGCCATCAACGAGTGCCGAACGCTCGACTTTAAAGTCTGTATTGGCAAGTGCCGCAAGCGTGGATAGCACCGCTTCACCTGCTCGGCTCGCACCTGGTACTGAATAGCCACGCCCTGTCCCCTTTAATGTACGGGTGTCGTTTAGGTTCTGCTCATTCGTATAGCTTGCGACTTTAACATCCGCTTCTGACACAAAACCAATATCCGCAAATTCATAGTACACCGCATCATCAATCATCGCCTTTTTGTCGATAAACTGCGTCACATTGATATCTTCCGCATCAATCGCGACGGTTTTCGTTGGCTGCTTTAATGAAGGGATGGCCTTTGCGGTACTTTTCGTAATGCTTGCGACTGCCTCAATGGCTTCCTCCACAATAACGACGGTATCTGGCTCCTCCGGTGTAGGTGGCACAGGCTTTTTCGTTGTGATATCACTCGACTTCAGCCAAACTGTATTGCCGCCAAGTTTTGTTGTATACCAGTTTTTCGTACCAACTTTCACCTTTGAGGTTGGCTTAAATGCTGTGTCCTTATAAGCTGCTAGTGATTTGTACAGCACATTACGCGAGGCGCCGGCTGGTCGTGTATAGCCCTTACCTGTCCCCTTTATATAGAAGGTTTTCGTACTATTTGGCATGATTTTAAGCGTTTGTAGCTTCAGGCTCTTTTCCTTCACCCAGCCAATTGCCTCGCCGTCTTTTTTACGTGTAATTTCAAAATAGGCAATATCATTGATGACCTTTTTTTGATACACGTAAAATGTTTCATTCGTATAGGCCGTACCCGCAAGCATCAAGGATTTTTTGTCGCCCGCTTCTTTATAAATCGGTGTCTTCGCTGATTTCGCATTGGCCACATAGCTCACTGCCTCTGCCTTCACAGCCGGCTTGTCCTCTGGCTTCGATGCTTCGACAGTCCCCACACTCGCTGCTTTAATCCATACTGTATATGTATCGACCTTACCTAAATACCATATTTCATTGCCCACTTTTGCGGTAGACTGTGGCGTAAAGGTTTTATTTTTATAGGCACTTAAATTTTTGAACATCATATTACGTGCCTGGCCACCTGGTCGCGTATAGGCGATGCCTGTGCCATTTAATGTCTTTGCGGTGGCATCATTTTTCATATAGCTAAATGCAGCTAGTTTCAAGCTCTTCTCTTTCACCCAGCCAATCGCTGTCGCCGCATCCGATGCACTGCGGGTAATTTGATAATACGTCGTGCCCGCTACAACCGTTTTTGTGCGCACATAAAACATTTCATTCGTATATTCCGTCCCTGCAAGCGTCTTTACCTTTTTGTCGCCAGCCTTGTCATAGATTGGTGTCTTCGCAGATTTCGCCTGCGCGATAAAGCTCACCTTCGTCGTTGTAGCCTGCTCTGTCGCTGCCTGTGCCAGTAAAGGCGATGTTAGCGGGCTTGTCATCAGTGTTGCCGCAAGACAGGTTGCCGCAGCCGGTTTTAAATAATTTCTCATCAAACTTCCACCTTCCATTTACTTATCTACTTTCACTATACCATGCTAAATGATTTATTTGTGTACCAATATTAGTTAAATCATTGGAATTGTTTACACATTTTCACGTTGCGCTACAAAATGAAAACGCCAAAAGTGGGGTTTGGACACAGCGCTTATTTGATAATATGTGCCATTTAACAACTCTATGCGAAAAACTGGCACTTATCGCCAAAATTGCAGGATATATACGATGAAACGAACTACAAGCCCTCCCAAAAAACGCAATTTCGGGTAGTTTTTCGGTCTCTGAGGGGCGATTTTGCACAAAAAAACGTGCTAATCGCACGTTTTTTGTCTCGCATTAATACGTTTTAATATAGTTTGATTTCACCCACACCGCTTTTTTCGGTGCTGAAGTTAAGTACACTTTATACCATTTCGCCTTGGCACTATCCATTTTTGTGACCTTTTTATTGTCCTTTAGCACAAATTGAATCGGTGAATAGGCGAGTGCATTCGAGACGGTCGAATAGTTTGAGCCAGCATTTGAATGCGCGGTCGTCGTTTCGGTAATAAAGCCAAGTGTTTTCGTTGTGAGATGATCACTGCGCACCCAGCCTTGTGTCCCGTCATAGTCAATACGGTACCAGCGCGCCATTTTCGTCGTGCTAATCGCTACATCGCGCACATCACTATGATAGGCTGTGAGCTTAATTTTCTTTTTCGCCGCATACGTGCCAAGTGTACGCGCGTACGTGTATGGCAGCGCATAGACAGTTGTCATTTCCTTCGTTGTCGCGGTCATATTCGGTGGCATCGCTTTAAAATGAACAGGCTGCTCCTTTTTCTCAGGTATAATATGCGCATAGTTTTTCGGCGCTGCAAGGGTCATCGCCACCGCTTTTTTCTTTTTATATTCAGTAGCATTATACGGTTTCATTTGCTCCATAAGATTGGCGATTTTTTGAGCCCAGGCGCGGTCTGAGGCATAGCGTACATTCATCGCGAGCGCAGACGGACCGTTATAATAAAGGCCATTTTCCGCTAAATAATTCGTATGGATTTTATAGGCGTAATAATCTAAGCCCTTTGTGCCGCTTGGAAAATACATCGCGCACGTCACCGGGCATGAATCATACGCCTGGTAACCAAAGAAGTTATTTTTATATTGTGCAATGACCGAGCTTCCCCAGCCCGTTTCTAAAATGGCATGCGCAAACATAAACTGCGCGTTAATGCCGGTATCCTTTTGTGCCTCAATAAAAGATGGTGCCAGCTTATATAAAATATTGTCTGGCGTCTTGCCCTTCGTCAGTAAAAAGGCGCGCATCTCCTTCACTGAAATGGAGGATGCCTTATGTAAATTCATCGCGGCATAGCCGTACATCGTCACCGAATCTTCTGGGAACCAGACGTATTTACCGCCCATTTTTCCTTTATACCAATTTTCGGTGCCAATGGTCTCGTACTGGACCATCGTGATTTTTTTGGCGACATATTGTGACAAATCGTAGACTACCTCTGTGTCACGCGCGAGTGGCATGGCGTATGCCTTCTGTAGGCCAATAATGTATTTGACGTCCTTTTTCGCCGAAATAGTTTTTCGGTTATACAGCTTTAGATTGTTTTTTTTAACCCAACCAATCGTTTTAGAACCCTGCTCGATACGATAAAATGTACCGTCCACGCGGCGCACATAATACGAGTGGTTTGCGCGACTCCCCGCCTTTGATTTTGATGCCTTCGCATCTGCTTTTTTGTAAATATACACCTTGCTGCTCGTCAGCTGTGCAATTTGATTTGTTTTTTTCTCGGTGGCATCGGCCGGCATTTCTAAAAATAAAAAGCAGCCGATCATCATACTAAGTGCGAGCAACCATGTTTTCATATTCCTATACCTTCTTTCATTCATTCACTACCCTACATATCGTCCAGTTCTTGAGGTTTTCTAGTTGTAAAAGTTCCCAGCTATCAGGCACAATAGGAGAAAAGGGAGGAATTATCATGAAAACTGAACAACAATATTTTGACGAAGCACTACCAATGCACGACTATATTGCACAAATGGACGTACCTTTTTTAAAGGAAGGCACTGAAAAAATTTATAACCAGTTCGACGTACCGAATGACGGCTTTGCGGAGCGTTTAGCAGGTCATAAAATTTTAGCAATCACTGAAAACTGGTGCGGCGATGCGATGCTAAACAACCCGATCATGCTAAAAATTGCGGAGGCCGCTGGTATCGAAATGCGCGCCGCTTTCCGTGATGCAGATACCGATTTAATCGACAACTATTTAACAAATGGTGGCCGTGCGATTCCGATTTATTTAGTATTAAATGAAGCTGGCGAGGTTGTCGCAAAATGGGGTCCTCGTGCACCAGAGCTTCAATTATTAGTCGTGAATGGTCGCGCTGAGCTTCCGCCAAAAGAAGATGAAGGCTATGCAGCAGCTGAAAAAGCACTATATGGTGGTCTTCAACAAAAATACATCGCCGAATCACAATGCTGGTCATGGGTGTATGAAGATATTAAACGCGTCGTAACCGCGGCATTATAGGCGAAAAACTTAACCATCTGGAACAATATAAGAACAAAAGGACACTTTCACGAAGAAAAATCGTTGGAAGTGTTTTTTTATGCGCGAAAAAAGCGTATTCGACGAGAGATAATTTTGTCGCACAAGACCAAGGTGCATCTAAACAGACAGTAGATGAAGAAATTGTAGATGAGTATGAGCAAGCAGACAAAGAAAAAGACGCTATCATGGGCATGTCCGGTAAAGACACGCCCGCTGATAACGCCCGTATGAACTATCACATTTGATAAAGGTAACGGCATGGTGTATACAAAAAAGATCGTAAATAAGAATTTGACGGCGACTCCTAGAGGGGGGGTCCCCCTAGCATGAGTGGAAGACCCCGCAGTGAGCTTGCGAGCGAGGCGGCTTCCGCCATGCCCCAGGAAAGCGTCCGTCAAATTCAGCTGAAAGATATTGTCTTTTTCTTTGTCTCACTTTCGTAGGTCAGTTCCCTATGCACAATTCCTTTTTTATTAAATTAACGGCGCTTTTGGTGTATATGCCTCGATATGATCAAGTAGCGCAAGCCAGTTTTTGCTGTAAAGCTCGGCTGTGTAGCGCGCTTCGGCCTGCTGTTTCGCTGCCGCGCCCATTTTCTTCGCTTTGTCCTCATCGAGCATGTCAATCATGGCCTCTGCAAGTGCCTCGACATTATGCGCGTCAACAAGCAAGCCAGTTTCACCGTCTGTAATGGCTTCGGCTGCACCAAAGGCCACATTGTAGGCAATGACTGGTGTGCCGTTAGCGAATGCTTCGCCAATGCTCGATGACTGACCATCGGATTCTGACACAATCACATTAGCAACAGCACCAGCTAGCACCTCATCAATATTTAATTGATAGCCGTGCACAGTGACGGCGTCTTTTAGCTTCAGCTTCGCGATTTGTTTATTCATCGCTTCTTTACGCTGCTTCGTTAGCTTGCCGTAAAGCGCTAATTTCGCCTCTGGGTCCTTGTCGACTACAAGCTTAAAGGCATCGATTAATTCACTCGTTGCATGTCCTGCATCATAGGATGACACGGAGACGAATTTTTTCATATCACGCACGACATCCGGCTCCGTTGACTCAAAGTAATCCGGCATGACGAACACATTCTCGCGGTCGCCAATCGTTTGCTCTAGGTGGCGGCGCTGTGCTTCTGTCGTCACGACGATTGGATAACCCTTTGGCATCACCTGCAGTAAAATGGCGGCATCCTTCTCCATTACAAGTGGCTCGAAGCTTTCGACATGACTTGTATGACGCATATAAATACGGCTGGCATTGTCATGTTCAAGATTGCTCACGCGCTCGACTGTTGAAGGTTGCTCTGCAATAATGATTGGCTTCACTGCTTCTAGGTTTACTAATTCATCGATCCACGCAGTTTGTAGCTGCTTCATCGACGGGAAGACCATCGCCTTTGAATAGCTCGGGTCAAATAGGAAAACGGACTGCTGACGGTCTGTTTCATTGTTGTACCAAATCGTTAAATAGCAAAAGCCGCTATGTGTAAAGTAGCGCTCTTGATTTCGTTTATTATTCGCCGGGTGATACAGTGTTTCGCGGGCTAAATAGCCATCCGGGTGAAACTCGCGGCGGCTTGTACGCACGCGGTTGTCATCGAACTCATCGACGATCATGAGCTGACCATTTTTGTCCCAGCGCTTATATTTCGTATAGACGCCGTTGACGAAGTAGCGCGCCGTATCGCCATCATCCTCTACCCAGTATCCCTCTTCAAACTTCGTAATGCTGTTTTCGTAATAGGCTTTTTGTGCGGCAGACATTGATTTTTCGTTAAATTTTTCAGCGTAATAATCATAGACATTCAGCACGGGCACTGCGTCTGGAATAAAGCCGAATGCCTTTAATTCACGCGTGATTTGTGGATAATCAAATGAAAAATCCATCGTTAAAATGACCGGCTGGTAGCCATGCTTTAAAAATTGCTTTGCTTGTTTAAAAACCGAGCGATTCATGCCCGATGGTTTGATTGATAAGTTCCACATCGTTAGGAAAATGGTTTTTCGCATTGTTCGTTCCCCCCAATTAAAAAGAGGCAGCCAGTAATTGGCTAGCCCCTTGTTTAGTCATGCTTTCGTCCTGCGGCAAGGCTATCACGAAAGGCCTTCTGTTCTGTTTCAGATAACTTATTATATTTACGTATGAAGGCGCGGTAGTTTTTCATGACCGTATTGGTTGGTCCAAACTCGCGTAAATGACCGCCTTCAATCCAAGCGATTTTCGTACAGAAGTTCTCGACTTGTTTTGTATTATGGCTGACGAAGAAAATCGTCTTGCCACGTTTTTTATATTCCATCATTTTAGCTAATGATTTGTCTGTAAAGGTTTGGTCCCCAACCGATAATGCCTCGTCAATGACGATAACATCTGGGTCTGCTGTGACACTAATCGCGAAGCCTAGTTTTGCCTTCATCCCGCTTGAGTATTGCTTTACAGGCTGATTAATAAAATCGCCTAGCTCTGAAAACTCAATGATTGCTGGCATAACTTCCTCGATTTTTTCTTTACTATAGCCCATCAATAAACATTTAAACTCGATATTTTCTTTACCTGTTAAATTATTTGATAGACCAGACTTAATGGCGATGACACTTACTTCCCCTTCAACGATGACTTCGCCTGAAGAGGCAGGTGTGAGGCCGCCGATAATATTTGATAGCGTCGATTTACCGGAGCCGTTAATGCCGACAAGCCCGACGATATCGCCTTCTTCTACTGAAAACGTAATGCCTTCAATCGCATCGAACTTACGCCCTTTCTTCTTTTTAAATGGAAGAAGTAGGTCGGTGAGTTGCTCGGATTTCGATTCATACATTGAATACGTTTTCGTCACATTTTTTAAAATAACTGTTTTTGCCACCGTAAATCCTCCTAAATGAAGTCAGAGAAGCGTGTTCTGAACTTGAAGTGTGCTTTCGCGCCTAAGAATAGGAACACGAAAATAAGTGCTAAATTATAAAGTGTTAGCTCCCAGTGCGTAATGATGTACCATTCGCCGTTTAATAACGCGGCGCGGTAGCCATTTGCTAGGAAGTAAAACGGATTCAGCTGTAAGATGTTCGCTAGCCAGTCAGGGAATTTGTCTGAACGGTCCCATAAAATTGGCGAGATAAAGAACATCGCTTGTAGTAATGATTGGATTAGCATTTGTAAATCACGCACAACGACGGTTAATGTCGACGTTAAAAGCGTAATCGAAAAGGCTAATAAATAGCTTAGTGGGATAAAGAATAGAAGCTGTATATAATAGATAGTTGGTAAGTAACCACTAAACCAGAAAACAATCATAATAATTCCAACGAGCGCTAGATGACTGTAAAATTTGCTTGTAATAATGTAGCTAGGGATGGCTGATAGTGGGAAGTTCATCTTGGCGACGGTATTATACTTCTGGTAAATCGACTTTGAGCCGTCTAAAATGGCCTTGTTGATAAAGAACCAGAATGAAATACCGGCGAGCATCCAAAGGACGTATGGCATACCATCAATTGGCTCATTACGGTTCATTGCATAACCGAATACAAACCAGTACATCACCATTTGGATTGCTGGATTTAATACTTCCCAGACAACGCCTAAATAATTGTTGTTGTTATCGATTCGCATTTGGAACTTTGCCAAACGCTGAATCAAGTAAAAGGAGCTGATTTGCTCTTTTACGATTTTGATTAAATCTTTCATGTAGTGTTCCTCAATTCCACGAAATTAGGTTAATAATCCACATCATAGTATAACATAGAACATTCGCTGAAACTTGCGAAAAAAGAGAATTTTGTCGAAATCTCTCTACCTTTTGACGGGTTGTAAACCGTGTCATTTTCACTGTAAATTTCTTGTTTTGAAGCCTTATTTCCTTTTTCTGCTTCTTTGTTAGTGAAAAGCTCTTGTTCAATCGAGCTCAATTTTGCGCTATAATAGGCGTTAGGGTTTTCAATTCTATCTAGAAAACAGGTGACTGTATGAGAAAAGAATGGATCATTACCCTCTTTTTAATCGTCAATAAAATCTTTTTTAACACATTTAAGCTGTCTAAAAAAACAAATAACATCGTTTTTTTATGTGATTTCGGTGACAATGCCGAATATGTCACGAAAGAACTTGGTCGACGAGGCTATCAGGATGTTGTCGTTTTAAAAACCGGCAAATGTAAAACGTCTTTTAAAGACGCTGGTGTAGGCGAAATTGTTTCATTTAAGCCGACAAAACCTTTTGAGTATTTGCGCGGCTTGAAACGACTCGCTACGGCACGTACTGTCCTAATCGACAACTATGCCGCCATTCTTAGCGTCTGTCATTTTAACGACGAAGTGGAAGTCATTCAGCTCTGGCACGCGGCTGGTGCCGTAAAGAAATTTGGGATGGCCGACCCAAGCTTGACTTATCGCACACCAAGAGCAATAAAGCGTATTGCAAAGGTGTATGAGGAAATGGATAAGATTGTCGTTGGCTCACCGTTTATGGCTCAAATTTTTGCGAGAGCATTCCAAAAAGAGAGCAATGCGTTTTTACACACAGGTATTCCACGTACTGATTTCTTCTTTGATGAGAAAGCAAAGAACGAGACAATGGATAAGGTGTACGACACGTATCCAGAGTTGCGCGGTAAGAAGGTCGTCCTGTACGCACCGACTTTCCGTGACAATGAATTATCACAGCAACAAATCCCACTCGATTTCGTCAAAATTGCATCACAGCTTGGCGATGACTATCGATTAGTGATTAAATTGCATCCAGCGGTCGTGCATGATTTAAATGCCTTCCGTCATCCATATATTATCAATGTAGCAAACAAATTATCCGTAAACGATTTGCTGCTTGTCACCGATTACTTGGTGAGTGATTATTCATCGATTCCGTACGAATTTGCACTTCTTGGCAAGCCACAAATTTTTTACCCATATGATTTAGAACAGTACCAAATGAGCCGCGGTTTTTGGGATTCCTATGACCAGGTTGTGCCAGGTCCTGTCGTTGATAGCGACGAGGAGCTTGTGCACACACTGATGCATATGGACTTTGATTTACCACAGGTTGAGCAATTTGCTGCAAAGTGGAATTGCTACTCAGACGGTCATACCGCACAAAAGCTTGTAGACTACTTACTGAAATAGGAGTGATTTGTAAATGAAGACCGTTCTTACATACGGAACATTCGATTTACTGCATGTCGGACATATAAATCTTTTGCGTCGTGCGAAAGCCCTCGGTGACAAGCTAATTGTTGCCATTTCCACAGATGAGTTTAATGCGATGAAGCATAAGCAAGCGTATTACCCGTTTGAGCAACGCAAACAGATTTTAGAGGCCATCCGTTACGTGGACCTCGTGATTCCAGAAGAAAACTGGGAGCAAAAAATATCAGACGTTCAAAAATACGACGTCGATACGTTCGTCATGGGTCATGACTGGGAGGGTGAATTTGACTTCTTAAAAGAATACTGTGAAGTCATCTACCTTCCGCGCACAGATGGTATTTCTACAACGAAAGTGAAATCAGATTTAAGCGAGCATTAAATTAAAAAGAGGAAAAAAGCACTCAACAGGCTGTTGAGTGCTTTTTTGTATGCCTTATTAAGCTTTTGTTGCGCTATGGCGTTTTTTAAATACTAATAGGAAGTACATAAATGTAATCGCATAAGCTACGATTGCTACGACAACAAGTACCGCGATATTTTTCCAGAAGAACGGCATATCGCCTGTTGAAATAGCTGCTTTAAATCCTTGAATTGAATACGTCATTGGCATGAATGTATTTAATTTTTGGAAGAAGCTTGGTAGCATTTCAAGTGGGAATGTACCCGCACTTGATGTTAATTGCATCACCATAAACACAAGCATAATGTAACGACCGACATCATTGAAGATCGATACGAGCATTTGTACAAGTCCAATGAATGTGTAGCTTGCGACAAGCGCCATGAGATAGACCGCAAAGAGATTTTCTGTATGGAGGCCAAGGAATAATTTCACGACTGTTACGATGATGATTGCTTGGAAGAAGCCCATCACAAGTAATACAGACGTTTTACTCCAGTACCACGCACTTGCGCTTGTTGGCTGTACGGCAGGATGTGTCACATTGAAAATAACCGTAATAACAAGTGCCCCAACGAGAAGACCCATTGAGATAAAGTATGGTGCAAAGCCTGTACCGTAGTTTTCTACCGCATTTTGCTCTTTCTTATCAAGCTCGACTGGCTCTGCTTCCATATTGTATGTTTTTTCATCTGCATCGACATCTGCCTCGTCTTTGGCATCTGCAAGTTTTGTTTGAAGCTCTTTCGAACCGTCTGTTAAGTCATTTTGACCGTTTAGTAATTTAGTAGAACCATCAGCAAGTTCCGTAGAACCGTCTGCTAAGTCGCCTGTACCTTTGTGTAAATCACCGAGACCTGTTTTCAGTGAATTGGAACCTTCATCTAATTGACCAAGACCAGATACAAGTGAGCCAGAGCCATCTGCTAATTGTGTCATACCAGATTGTAGGTTACCTGCACCTGTTTGTAATTGACCTAAACCACCATTTAAGTCATTAGCACCTGTTATAAGCTGACCTAAGCCAGTTGTTAAATCAGTTGAACCTGTTTGGAGTTGACCTAAACCATTGTTTAAGTCGCCCGCTCCTGTTGCCAGTGTACCGAGACCATTGTTAAGGTCGGTCGCGCCAGTTTGAAGCTTTCCAAGGCCACCGTTTAAATCAGTCGCACCTGTTGCCAGTGTGCCGAGACCTTTATTAAGATCTGTCGCACCTGTTTGAAGTTGACCAAGTCCGCTATTTAAATCGGTCGCGCCTGTTGCCAGTGTACCGAGACCTTTATTTAAATCAGTTGCACCTGTTGAAAGTTTTCCAAGTCCACTATTTAAATCGGTCGCGCCTGTTGCCACTGCTGAAGCGCCGTCACTTAATTCACTTGCGCCCTGCTGTAATTCAGGCACTTTACTGTTTAATTCAGTGGCACCGCTTGCTAATTGTTTCGCGCTATCATTTAATTCATTAGCGCCGGCAATTGAGCTATCCCAGCCGTCTGCAAGTTTCGTTGTTCCTGCTGCTAATTCATCTGAGCCTGCTGCTAATTGATTCACAGCGCCTTTAATTCCGACTGTTTGCTCTGTACCATTTAAACCTTCCGCAACGGCTTTTGATAATGCTTTCGCATTTTCAGTTACGTCCGCTTTTGATGGTAGATTGCTCGCTGTATCAGAAATTGTTTTTTGAGCATCGGCTGTTGAGTTCGCTGCAGTCGCTGCTTTTGCTGTGGCATCCTTTGTCGCATTTGCCGCTTCAAGTAATGCCGCTTTTTGACTTTCGTCTATTTCTAAGGCATTAATTTGATCAACTAATGCTTGTGCACTTGCATCCGCACTGGCTGCTGTTTGTGCGCCATCTGCTGTGACCGCATTTGCTTTTTCGACTGCATCTTTCAGTGGTGCTGTCTCATCTGTTGATGTTGGAACAGCATCTAATGCTATCGCTAATTGGTTAGCCGCATCTGCAAGAGATGAGATTTTTTCATTTAAAGTATTTAATCCTGTTGATAAATCAGTTGCACCTTTATTCAATTCATTGATTTGTGGTTGCTGTTCGGTAAGTGATGTGACAAGCTTACCTGTCCCTTCTTTTTGAAGCTTTGTCGCACCATCGGCTAATTGCTGTGTGCCATCTTGGAACTGACCCGCACCATCGGCTAAGTCACTAGCACCACTTGCTACTTTTTTTGCACCATCCGCTACTTTTTCAGAACCTGTTGTCGCTGATTTTGCACCGTCTTCAAGTTTTTTAGAGCCTGATTTTGCAGATGTTGCACCGTCTGCTAGTTGTTGTGAACCATCTTTCGCAGAGTTAATCCCGTCTTTCAATTGTGTAGACCCTGATTTTGCAGATTTCGCACCGTCTGCTAGCTGTTGTGAACCATCTTTCGCTGAACCGATGCCGTCTTTCAACTGCTTCGAACCGTCCTTCGCGGAAGTAGCACCGTCTGCTAGCTGTTGTGAACCGTCTTTCGCTGACGTAATTCCTGTATTTAATTGCTCAGAGCCTGATTTTGCAGATGTTGCACCATCTGCTAATTGTTGTGAGCCATCCTTCGCTGACGTAATCCCTGTTGCTAATTGATTGGAGCCATCTTTCGCAGAGCCAATCCCTGTATCAAGTTGAAGTGCACCGTCTTTTGCTGAAACGATCCCGCTATGTAGCTCTGTAGCACCTGATTCCGCATCTGCAGCACCTGTATTCAGTTGGATCGAGCCATCCTTCACTTGAAGAATACCGTCTTGTAAATCCGTTGTCCCATCGGCTAATTTTTTAGAGCCATTTTTTAATTTTTTCGCACCTTTTGAAGCGTCACCGTAGCCATCGCTCATTTTTTTAATATTATCGAATAATTGCTCTGAGTACGTTTCGGCTACTTTTGTATTCACTTTCGTACGAATTTTTTCCATCGCTGAATTAGTAACTTGCGATGCCAAGAAGTTTAAGCCTTGGTTTTGTTTATATTTCAGTGTCATTTTCTCAGGGTCTTTATCTAATAAAGTTCCTGCATTTTCACTGAAGTTTTCTGGGATTTCAATCGACATATAATACTTTCGATCATCTAACCCTTTTTGCGCTTGTTCCTCTGTTACCTCATGGAAATCTAAACTTTTATCTTTCAGCAATTCATCGACTAAGTCATCACCGACTGTTAATTCTTTGCCTTCTACCTTTGCCCCAACGTCTTGATTGACGATAGCAACAGGTACTTTATCTAATTTGCCATACGGGTCCCAAAAAGACCATAGGAACATGCCTGCGTAAATGATTGGAACAAATAAAATGGCTGCTAATGAAATCATGAGCATTTTATTTGAAAAAATCTGCTTCCATTCTTCTTTAAACATGCATGTGACCCTCCTTTATTTTATATTCCGAAATACCAACTGACCAATTCCTTCAATTAGTCATTTTTGAGCAAAAAAATACGATTAGGGTGTAAGCCCTCTAAAAATCGTACCTTGGAAAAGATCAATGATTTGCTCTTCTGTCAGCTCGTTTTCATGATAATCTGACCATTCAACGGCAACTGCAAGATAAGCTTTCAGCAACAAGTACGCCACTAATCGCGTATCATTTGCGACCATTTCACCTTTTGACACCGCATACTCGATTCGCTCCTCTAAGAACGATAGCAGCGCATCCTCAATCTTCGTCATCATCGTATGAACTTCTGGTGTATTCATTGATTTTTCTTCTTCAATTAATTTGGCATAAAGCTTATGCATCTCACGAAATTCTAAAATTTTCATTAACACATGATGTGCATTTTTCGTAAATGGTAGGTCATGATCAATAACCGCTTCTACCTCTCGCTTCATCTCTGCAACCATTTGAAGCGCAATATGTTCGAATAATACGTCCTTGTTTTTGAAGAACGTATAAATCGTGCCCTTACCGACCTTTGCAAGTTTTGCGATTTGGTCCATTGTCGTTGCTTTATAGCCAAATAAAGTGAATGACTGACGTGCTGCTTCGATAATTTCTGTACGGCGATCCATGTCACTCAACTCTCTCTCTCGTATTTTCTCTAAAACTGACCAGAAACCTAATCCGGTCATCTAGTCATTCATTCTATCACCTTTCTAAAAAAATTCAACCGTTTTGCGTAAAAGAATGATGGATTGATTTCTAACAAACGAAAAAAAAGCGCCGGGATATGCGCTTTCTTTCGAAAAAAGTGAATGGGTTAAGGTAGAAGAAGCTGGTGAAACTTCTTCTATATTTAATCTATCATCTGACGAGCTTGTACTCAATAACATGCGCCAACACAAAAAAATGGCCTAAAAAAAGTGCGGAAAAATGACTTTCCCGCACTCCATCGATGCTTTTTTTCAGCTAAAGTGATTATTTTGCTGCTAGTTCTGAAAACAAGGCATCCCATTTTTTATACTGATCCGCAAAATGATAGTGATTTTTGACAAGTTCATACCCTGCCTCACCCATCGCTTTTGCACGCGCTGGGTCTTTAAATAATTCAATCATCGCATCCGATAAGGCTTCCTTGTCGCCATCCGGTACAACCGATGCGAGCTTCGGATTATCGTACATTTCTTCTACTAAGTAGTTAATGTCAAATGCGACAACCGCTGTTTTATTTGCGTACGCCTCTAGCGCGACAAGTGATTGTCCCTCATAAAGCGACGTAATAATCGTAAATTGCGACTCTGCAAACACATCATCCGCATTGGTCGTATAGCCTTTGAAGAACACATGATTCGTTAATTTTAATTTACGAACCAGCTTGCGTAGCTCAGGCTCTTCATCACCTGTACCATAAATATTCAAAATCGCATCCGGCTCTTCTCGCACAACTAATTTAAATGCACGAATCGCTAAATGGATACGTTTTTCAGGTGCTAGTCGACTAACAATCGACGCAACAAATGGCTTCTTCTCTACTACATTTTGGCGTACATTCATCGCATGTGAAATGACATGATAATCAAAGTTATCGCCAAAATCCGCTTCTAAATCGGCTTTTTGATGCTCCGTTAACACGACAACCGGTACATGCGCTTCTTTATTCGCAAATAAACGCTTATGATTGTCCTTCAGCTCGCTCCCCTGCGTAAATGGCTCTTCATACACCGTTGTATGAATGGCGTAAATCCGATGCGCAAGTGATGGCGACATCTTTTGAAGCTTCGTCGCAGAACCAGGACCATCACAAATAAAGTATGGCTTCGTATCCTCAGCCCTTGCAAGCTCTTCTAAGAAATATGTGTGAAACTCCGTATTATTTTCAAATGACACAACTTCTTTTTTATCGGTGCCAAACAGCACAATACGCTGCTGCTTGCCTGTGCCTGAATTAAACCAGCGCGCTAAGTAGCAATGACCATCCGGCGTATAATGTAAAATCTGATTGAGCCCCCCGTTTTTCGGGTGGTACGTCGATTTACGAATCAAATAGCCCTCAGGATGGTACTCCTCGGTATAAGCGATGACACGCGTATTTGAATAATAGTAATCAATGCTTGCAAGTTGTCCGTTCGTATCCCACTTTTTATGCTTTACGAACTGGCCATTTAAAAAGTACAGCGTCGCCTGCTCATCATCCTGTATTTTATAGCCTTTTTCTTCACGCTTATGAAGCTGCTCGTAATGCTCGCGGTCCTCGTCACTGACATTTTTATCGCGCGTCATTTTCTTGCGGTAATAATCATAGACATTAATAATAGAAGCTTCGCTATCAAGTCGACCGTCGTCATGCAGCTGTTTTTCAACCTCCGCATAGCCATACTGCTTATCATCGAACGTCACGATATTACTGCGGTAGCGCTCGTTATTAAACATATGGGTACGACGGAACATGACACTATTGATGCCGCCCTTATGAACATCTACATCCCATACAACCATAAATACTGTGCGTTTTGTCATCGCTTCTCACTCCTACTTGCGGTTCATACAATCGATAACAAGCTGTGCTACACGTTCAGTAGACTTACCATCTAAATCATCGAAGAATTTATCGGTGAATTCCGTTAAATCGACTACCTCGTCTGCACGATGTTTGTTCATTGACGCAACAAGCTCATCGGTATTACGTACGACATCTCCTGGTGTAAATTCGTCGTAGGATACGTAGAAATCACGTGATGCCACGTATTCTTCTAAGTCGAAGCAGAAGAAGATCATCGGTTTGTTTAATAACGCAAACTCGAAGCAAACAGATGAGTAGTCGGTAATTAAAATATCGGTAATAAATAAAATATCATTAACAGAAGGATATTTTGTGAAATCTTTAATTTTATCGCGATATTCTACTGGAATTTTAAATTTCTTCTTAACGAATGGATGCATTTTAATTAAGAACACATCATTTTCGCCAAGTGACGCATATAATTTATCGAAATCAAGCATATGGTGTGGGAAGTGGGCACTTGTTTGGCCATTACCACGGAATGTCGGCGCATATAATGTCACATGCTTGCCTTCAAGCTCTGGGTATTTTCCGTACATCATCGCTTGTTTATCTGCTTTGTATTGCTCATCGAAAAATACATCCGTACGCGGCACACCTGTTGCCACAACTTTTGATTCGTCGATACCAAAGCCCTCTGCATAAAACGGTGCGACATATTTTGAACTTACAATCGCTTTTGTATAGTTTTTATGCGATACAGACGTTGGCTTTGGACCACCTGGCTTACCCATACGGCTAAAGCCGAATGTTTTGAACGCCCCAACTGCATGCCAAATTTGAATTAAGTCGGCACCTTTGCGGATTTTCAATGGATAAATCATTGGGTAAAAGTCATCGAGCATGATAACTTTTGATGTAGCGATATTGTACGCTAATTGAATAATTTCAATGTAGCGTTTACGTTTTTTCACACTTGGTTTTAATAAAAAGTAATACTTATAGTTCTCACGACGTTGTAACTCATCATAAACCATTTGGAAGTTATCACTTAAATCTTTACGGCTATCTGATAGAATCGATACTTTATTTTTTTGAATTGGGAGCATCGAGAAACCTTTATACATCGCTTGGAAAATTTCTTTTTTAAATTTACGGTCTAATTTTTTCTTAAACGATTCTTTTTTCTTCTTTTTTGTTGCCATTTGTCTACCTCTTTTCGAAACAAAATCATCCTTAATTGGATTCAAATAGATGTTGTACGATTTTTTTCGATACATCCTCTGTGTGGCTGAAATTAAACTCAACCATACGCGATGTATCATACTGTTCATTTTTCTTGCGGTTGTTAATCCAAGAAACAAGCGCGTGTTGTTCTTGTAAAATCGTACCATCCGAAATAGCTTCAAGTGGACGATAAAGCCCTCTGCTTGCTGTATACTCCGCTAAATCTGGCACGTAATGTGCAAGTGGGCGTTCGAATAATGCAAATTCAAAAATCGCTGATGAATAATCCGTAATAAATGCGTCTGCTATCGGCATCCATTCATTTAACGGGTGCTGATAATCGAGCACGATATTATCAAATTGTGTCAACACACTCCACTCAGTACGGTCCGAATACGGGTGCGGCATAACGATAAGCTGAATATGGGGCGCTAATTGCGGTGCAATCGTTTGTAGCACAGCGAGCCAGTCTAGGTTCGACTCACTTTGGCCACTTTTCGCACGATACGTTGGCGCAATCAATACTTTACAGCGCTCTAGTTGAACCGGTGTTAATGCATCACTCGGCACAACTTCCTCACCGAGTAGGTCCGTACGCGGAATTCCTAGTGGATACACTTGATTTTCCGACATATTAAACGCTTCTGCGTAATACGGTACGACCGCCTTTGATGACACATAGACATGCGAATAATGCATATGGACAGGCACAATATTTAAATACTGTGAGGACGGTCCAAATTTCGTATCCTTCGTACTATACCCGAATTTTTTAAATGCACCTGCTGCATGCCATAATTGAACGAATTTTGTTTCTTTACGTGGATTTATTAAATAAACCGGTAAGAAATAATCGTCTAGTAACACCATTTTTGCATTAGCGATAGCCGGCAGCTCTTTAAATAACGCAAGTCCCATTTGCTTAGGTGCCTTGCGTATTTCGATATGCATTTCCGGATGCGTCTTTTGGATTTCACGCACGACGGCCTTTAGATTGCCCTCTAGCTGATTCGAGCGATACGTGTAGACGACAATTTTTTTCTCATCAATCGATTTTTGCTCTAAAACGAAATAGAAGAATCTATAAATTGCTTTATAGATTCTTTGGATTGTATATTGGATTGTCTTTTTTAGATTTTCCATAACATGACGCTCTTACCCCATGAGCTAGATAAGTCACTTTCAAAGGCAGTGATAATGTCTTTAACAGATGTCACTTCTTGTGTGTATCCAACTAATGTCGATAAGTACTCAGGAATTTCAGGATGTGCTTTATAAAGATCCACTGTTTTTTGGAAATCAACAGCACCACTACGGCTTGAGCCAACAAGTGTTAAGCCTTTTTCAAGCACCATACGTGTGTTGATTTCTACAGGATATTCACTTACACCTAATAAGCAAAGTGTTGCTTCAGGGTGTACGTGGTCGATCATTTGGTCGATTGCGTATTGGCTACCTTTACCGCCAGCACATTCGAATGCATGGTCTACCATGTAGTCCTCAGGGATTTCGTTAATGAAGATTTTTTCGTCAACGAATGAGAAGTGGTCTAATTTATATTGTGTTTTACCAAAGATGGTTACTTTGCAGTCTGGGTACATGTATTTTAATAATAGACATGTGATGAAACCTAAGTTTCCGTCGCCCCAAACGCCAAATGTACCGCGGCGTTTAATTGCTTTGCGTTCAAAGCGAGCGATTGAATGCGTAGCGATAGTTACTAATTCTGTAAATGCCGCTACTTCCATATTCATATCTTCTGGTAATACGACTAAGCGGTCACGATTTAAGAACACATAATCTTGCATGAAGCCATCGTAGCCTGAAGAACGGAACTTACTAGAGCGTAAGTAGTTTTCTGCTACATATGGGTCTTCCTCTGTTGGTGTATTCGGTACCATGACAACCTTTGTGCCGACCGCATATTCACCAGTTGGGTCGTAAGCGACTTCCCCTACGCCTTCATGGATTAATGCCATCGGTAATTTTTTCTTCATCGCTTCTTCGCCGCGTGTTCCTGTGTAGTAACGTTGGTCTGCAGCGCAAATTGAAAGGTGAGTTGGACGTACAACGACGTGGTCAGAAGAAATTGCACGATCCTTATAAGTTACTTCGATCTGGCGAGCAGATACTAATCGATAAATTTGGTTAATCATTATTTATCTAAACTTCCTTTTAAAATTGAATTCGCCACGTTTAAATCGTAAGGCGTTGTCACTTTAATGTTATAACTTTCACCACGTACTAATTTAACTTTCTCACCTTTGATTGCGAAGATTTTACATGCATCTGTTAAGATTTCTTTTTCATCTTGAGACAGGCTATTATAAAGCTCTTGTAATTTTTTGATGTTGAATGTTTGTGGCGTTTGGCCTTGGAACATATGGCTACGCACTGGAATTTGTGTAATAAATTCGCCGTCTTGTGATTCAACGATTGTATCGATAGCTTCGATTACTGTATCAACTGAACCAAATTCAAGACCTGCATCGATATTTTGCTCGATGATGCGGTGTGTTAAGAATGGACGTACGGCATCATGTGTTACTAAAATATCGTCGTCGTTTAAGCCGTTTTGGCTATCGATTGCTGCGATGACGTTCATGATTGTGTCATTACGGTCTGCGCCGCCTTGGATTACTTCAACTTTTGGTAAATCTAGTTGATGTTTTTTCACAAGATCGCGTGTGTATTGAACCCAATCTTTTGGTACTGCGATGAAAATTTTATCTAGACGATTGTTTAGAATAAATTTCTCTAATGTATGGATGATGATTGCTTTATCATTTAATGTTAAAAATTGTTTAGGCATTGGTACGTTACCCATACGAGTTCCTTTACCACCTGCTAAAATACCTGCATAAATCATGTATAGCACCTCATTGATTATAAAATTAATTATTATTATTTTTGGAATTTATCTCTAAAAGTAAGAATAGCATAAATACCTTTCAAAAACATAGAAACATCCGTATTGTTATACAGTTGAAATACATTTTGAAGGCGTTTTCTTCACATTTAGAACGTCTAAATGTCGATTTGGGTTGCGATAATTAGTGTGATGCTTGCTCAGCGCGTACTTTTTCAACAAATGCAGCGAGGCGGTCCATCGCTTCAACTAATGTTTCAAATGCATAAGCATACGTAATACGTAAATAACCTTCTGCCGCAAATACAGCGCCCGGTACAACGCAAACGCCCGCTTCTTTTAATAAGCGTGTCGCAAATTCATGAGAGCTCATGCCAAATTGTTTAATAGAAGGGAAAATGTAGAACGCACCATTTGGCTTATGTACTTCAAGTCCCATTTCTACTAGACGACCATAAATGTAGTCGCGACGTTCTTTATAAGACGCTGTCATCGCAATTGGCGCGTCTTTTGAGCCTGTAAGTGCCTCAATTGCTGCGTACTGGCTTGGTACCGCTGCACATAAAATATTGAAGGCATTTACTTTTACCGTAATATCCGTCAATGCTTCAGGTGCTAGGATAAAGCCAATGCGCCAGCCTGTCATCGAATGTGATTTTGATAACCCCGAAATTAAGAATAGCTTATCTTTCAGTGCAGGGTAACTACCAAATGAACGATATTCCCCTTCAAATGTGATTTCACTATAAATTTCATCGGAGATTAAATAAATATCTTGCTCTGCTAAAAACGCAGCTAACGCATCCATACGTTCTGGACTTACCGTTGCACCGGTTGGATTTGACGGGAAGTTAAATAAAATCGCTTTCGTTTTTGGCGTAATCAATGCTTTTAAGGCATCGACTTCGGGCTCAAAGTTTGTTTCCGTGATGTCTAAAAATACAGGTTTTGCTTTTGCATATTCAATCATTGGAACATAACCTGCATACATTGGTGCAGATAGGATGATTTCATCCCCTGGCTCGATAATCGTACGTAATACCGCGTCAATCGCCTGTGTTGCACCATTGGTTACGAGCACTTCATTTGCGTTGTAATTGCAATTGTAGCGTTCGTTGAAATACGCCGCCGTCACTTGACGCAATTCAAGCAAACCGGCATTCGGAGAGTACGATGTTTTGTTTTCTTCAATCGCACGAATACCAGCTTGCTTCACAGCTTCAGGCGTTGGAAAATCTGGTTGGCCAATTGTTAAGTTTAAGGCATTTGGGTAATCTACTAGTTGATTTGAAAATTCACGAATTCCAGAGATACGAAGTTGTGTTGCTTCGCTATTTAATGTTAATGACATGAGTCAATCAATCCTTCTTTTCCTTATAAATGACGTGCTTTTAAACACGTTTTTTGAATTTGTCCTTATTATACAATTATATGACGTAAAGAGAAATACAAATACATCATTCTGTCAAGTTGACTGGCACGACACATCAAATTTTTAGCACAAAAAAAGTACTGCTATTAAGCAGTACCCTCTTTTGTCACAGATTAATGATTTAATACTGCTTTTAAAAATTCTTGTGCACGCACAGTCTTTGGTGCTGTAAAGAATTCAGATGGTGGTGCTACTTCGACAATTTTACCCTCAGCCATAAACACGATGTCATTACAAATCTCTTTTGCAAAGCCCATCTCATGTGTCACGACGACCATCGTCATACCGGCATCTGCTAAACTACGGATCGCATCAAGCACCTCTTTTACCATCTCTGGGTCAAGTGCTGATGTCGGCTCGTCAAATAGCATAACTTCTGGGTCCATCGCAACGGCACGTGCGATTGCGACACGCTGCTGCTGACCGCCTGATAGACGTCCTGGATAAGCGTCAAATTTATCCCCTAAACCAAGCTGCGTTAGTAATTCCTTACCGCGCTTTTCTGCCGCTTCCTTCGATAAGCCTTTTACTTTCATTGGGGCCATCGTGACATTTTCAAGTGCCGTTTTAAACGGATATAAATTAAAGCTTTGGAATACGAAGCCAATATTCGTACGTGCTTTGTTAATGTTTGTTTTTTTATCGTGGATGGAAATACCATCGACAATAATTTCGCCGCTATCAATCGTTTCAAGTGCATTAATCGTACGAATAAGCGTTGATTTACCAGCACCACTTGGCCCGATAAGCGCGATAACGTTTGATTTTGGTACTTCTAAATTAATATCTGTTAGCACATGGTGGTCACCATAGCTTTTATTGACGTTTTTAATTGAAATCATGATGATTACCTCCTACTGCTCTTTATCCATCATACGTTTTTCGAAGTAACGAATAACTAATGATAGCACGAACGTCATGATGAAATAAATGACAGCAATCGCCGTATAAATTTCTAATGGTTTTAATGTTGTTGCAACTAAGTTTTTACCTTTTAGCATTAAGTCAACGCCACCAATAACAGAGATTAAAGATGAATCTTTAATTAACATAATGAACTGTGAGGCAGATGGTGGCATAATGCGACGAACTGCTTGCGGTAAAATAATGTAGCGCATCGCTTGTGCACTCGTCATACCGCTCGCACGCGCTGCCTCCATTTGACCTTTTGGTACTGCTTGGACACCTGCACGGAAAATTTCCGCTAAAAAGGCACCGTTAAATGTTGCTAAACCGACGACTGCTGCAACCGTTGTCTCAACGTTTACAACATCACCTAAACCAATATAAATCCACATTAATAAAACTAATAGTGGTACACCACGCATAATCTCAACATATGCTCCAGCTAAAAAACGAATGACAGGGTTTTTCGCAATTCGACCGAAGCCTACAATAATACCAATTGGCAAACTAAAAATCAGGGCTATAAATGAAATTTTAATTGTGAACCAAGCGCCTAACATCAATACTTCCCAGTTATCAGAAACAACGCTCCAGTCCCAAGACATGCTACTCAATACATTAACCTCCTATAATCGAAACCTTCTTATAATAAAAAAACGAAAAAGAAAGGATTCTCATCCCTTCTTCTCGTCAAAAGTCTATGAACTAAAAATGATTATTCTTCGTCTACATTGTTCATCCAATCAGCATTGTTGAACCATTTCTTTTGAAGTTCTTTTTCTTCTTTTGAACCTTTAAATTCTTTTAAGTACTCATTGATAAAGTCAACTGTCTCTGTGTCGCCTTTTTTCACTGCGATACCAAGATCATCCGCTGCAAGTAAGCCATCTAGTTTCACAACTTTACCTTTGTTTTGTAATTCGTAGATTTGGATTGCTGGCTCATCATAGACAACCGCTGCAACTTTACCTTGTTGTGCAGCCATTGCTGCTGTTGGGAAATCTTCAAATTCTTGAACTGTTGCGTTTTTGATTTCTTTTGCTGCAACAATTGCACCTGTTGTACCGATTTGAACAGCTACTTTATTGCCTTTTTTATCGATATCTTTAATTTCTTTTGCTGTGCTGTCTTTGCCGACCATTACTGCCTGACCTGTTGTATAGTAAGAATCCGCGAATTCAACTGTCTTTTTACGTTCATCGGTAATTGTCATACCCGCTAAGACTAAATCAACTTTACCAGCATTTAATGATGGAATTAATGTTTCAAAGCCAAGTTGTTTTACTTCTAATTTTGCGCCCATTTTATCAGCGATAGCTTGCGCAACGTCCATGTCATAACCAATCATTTTGCCGTTTTTATCAAACATTTCAAATGGGTAATAACCTGCATTTGTTCCTACTACTAATGTTTTTTCTTCTTTTACTTTTTCAAGTGTTGTTTGTGAATCTTTTTTATCATCCCCACCGCCACATGCTGCAAGTGCTGCAGTTACAACGACTAATAAGAATGCTGCTAACCATTTCTTCATGTCTCGCTATCCCCTCTCGGAATTCTTTTTTCGAATATTTATTATATATGAATTATAGTTTATTTTTATTCATCTGTCTACATAAAAATTAATATTTTTACATTAAAATGAGTGTATTATTCAATATTTTTAAGTAATATACAGCATTTATGAATAAATAACGTATACACAACAGCATATATATACATATTTCAATTGACGATTCTCGCTAGTAAACGTTGCTTTAACGCCATTTTTTTGAACTTTTTACTATTATTAGTGAAATATCATGTTGTTTAATGTATATTTATACACTTTTATTTTATTTTATTCGTTTGTATTATGCAATGAAAAAATGCTTTTGTAAGAATATTCCCTTTCAAAAGCACTTTATGCGTTCATCCATTCATTTTTAATAGCTGTAACATGCCTTGTGCCGTCTGCATATGCATTGCCATCGCATATTGTGCGGCTTGCTGTAAAATATTCGCCTTCGTAAAGTTCATCATTTCCTTCGCAATATCCGCATCACGAATACGCGACTCAGCGGCTGTTACGTTTTCCGCGGTATTGACGTTGACATTATAGGCATGTTCCATCCGATTTTGATACGCACCTAGACGTGACCGCTCCATCGATACACTTTTAATCGCAGCATCAAGCGTGGAAATCGACGCATCTGCCTCGTCCCGTGTCGCAATCGACGCGTCTGTGATGCCAATCGCATCCGCACTCATATCATTCATCGTTAAATCAATCGTCTGTCCTGCATTCGCACCAGCCTGAATTTTCAGCGGTGTCGTCGCATTATCACCATTTAATAATTTGCGTGTATTAAATTCCGTATCCGTCGAAATACGTGTTACTTCTTTTTTAAGTTCCTGAAACTCCACATCAATGCGTGCGCGGTCGTCATCCGTCAACGTATCATTCGCCGCTTGCACGGATAATTCACGCATGCGCTGTAGCATTGCATGTGTCTCATTAAGCGCACCCTCTGCGGTTTGAACCATTGAGATGCCATCCTGTATATTCTTCGATGCCATATTCAGTCCACTAATTTGGCCACGCATTTTTTCAGAAATCGCCAGTCCTGCTGGGTCATCGCCTGCTCGGTTTATGCGATAGCCGGTTGATAGTCGTTCAAGCGCCTTCGATGCTGCATTCCACTGACGATTCATATTGCCCCAAATCATCATACCCTGGCCATACCATGCACCAATTCTCATTCTTACGCCTCCCTTCTTATTACTCCTACTTCTACTATCGGCACAGGGACCTTTTTTTCGACAAAAAAGCAGGCATCTATGAGTGCTTCACATAGATGCCTGTTATTGACTGTGGTAACTTTTTAAAATGTCGATCCGCTCCTTTAACGCATGTTGGTTAAGTCATCAAATAAATTTTTATCCCGACGATCGAGCGCTACATCAATTAAGTGGAGGCGATTTTGGTTTTCCATTTCGTTAAACAACAACTCAAATTCTGAGTGTGCCGCTGCGCGTGCCTCTTTCTGCTCTTTTTTCAGCTCTAGGTCATCTAAAATCTTTTGAAGATGATCATGGATGTTAGAGACGAGCAATAACTGATACAACGGTAGGCGGATAAAGCGGCTACCTCGTTGAAAAACGAAAACATCGGATAAGTTTTCGACTTGTAGCGTTTTGAGATTAATAATAATCTCTTTCCCTTCGACTGGAATAAAATTAAATAACTCATCATCTTTTAACACGGAGAAATATTGATAGGCAAACACAAGTTTTAAACGGTCCCCTACGCGTTTTGTATAGAACGGTTCGATTCGACGGATTTGTAACATGCTGTTCCCCTCCTTTTAACAAGGAATGATTAATCCTTAATGCTAACGGAGTCCTATTAAGTGATCGATATCTTGCAATAAGAATTGAGGATGAATCATGAGGAAAGTCACGCACTGTCCTATTGCAATATTCTGACTACTTATATAATACCACCATTTACATGTTTTCACACATATTCTGATTGAAATCCAACATTTTAACTAGAAGAAATGTTGTTTCAATCGAAAACATTTACGCATCACCTGAATGGGCATATAATGGAGAGAAAGATTTTTTTTGAGGACGGGATTATAAACATGAATACAAACGTTTCAGAAATCGCTCATTTATATGAAGATTTTTTACGCAATAAAATGCTAGAACTTAGCCTTGAACTCGATTCCTCGAATGAACAGGATGAGGAAACGGTTCGCCGTGCTGCCTTCTTAGCACGCCACAACTATGTAAAATTACGCAGCTTCCGCGCTGAATTGGGACGTCTACAATTTGCTGTGCAAGATGCTGGTACGCCGACGGTTACAATCGTCGTAGAGGATGAGAAATTATCATGCGACTGCCCGACAAAAAAACCTTGCCGCCACCAATTAGCAGCGATGTTTACGCTTTATCAATATGTCGATTCATTATCGCAGTGGTTAGAAGATTTTCGTAACAAAAAAGTGTACAGCTACGCCTTTTAAATGAAGAACGTACACCGGAGTCATGGCTAAAGCTTGTACAACAAGTGTATCGCCAAAATTTATACAATCAACAAAAGCTTAATCCGTATTTACTAGAAAGTATTTTTTCAGATATGCAGCAGCAAATTTTCCGCTATACCCCACTTGAGCGTGAATGGAGCAGTATGTATCAGCTCTTCACACATGTTGCGCTATTGTCGCATACGTGGAAGCATTTAAGCACGTCAACAGAAGCTTCTCGCTCATTTTATATTAATTTCATTGAGCATGAGGCAGATAAAATGAAAGAATTCATTCGCCAATGCGCGAATAAATCACGCCTTTTTGCGTTGGACCCTTTTTATGAAAGCCTACAGCAGGTCGTCAATTACTTCTTGCTGCACCAGGAAGGCTATTTTGATGAGCGCTTAACTATTTATACGTTGTTCTGGGAATCGATGTTTCAGGATAAACGCTCACGTGAGGCAGAGCTTTTAATGCTACAAAATGAGCGTCATATTGCAGACGATGTCGACATCAATGCGGTGTATGCGATGTTTTACATTATGCTTGATAAGCGCGATGACTTTGCGGCGATGCTTGAGTCGATTGAGGCGAAGCAGTTGCTTGTGTGGACCGATTTAGCACATTTTGCGAATCGTAACGGCTATGACGATATGCTTGCGATGATTGTCCGCGCGATGCTTCCACATGTCGATGCCTTTATTAATGAATGGCTAGCGACGCGCTATCGTTCCACATTTGTTAATGAATTTAATGAGCTTTGTAAGCAAATTAATTTAACAGATGAGGAAAATGAATTGCTATTTGCCGCTTCTGGCATGTATGGCATTCAGCCGTATTCACGCTATTTAATAAAAAAAGAACGTTATATCGAATGGTCTGCCCTCCATCAGCGCTTCCCCTCTTCACTTAGCTACTTAGAGCTTTGTGGGCTACGCGATATGCTTGAGCAAAAACCAGAGGCCCTACTGCCACTTTATCATACGCTTGCGATGAATGAAGTGAATCAAAAATCACGTCAGCATTATAAACAGGCCGTTCGTGTATGGAAAAAGATGAAAACTGCCGCGAAAAAATCGGCGAAAAATGAATTTTGGAATGATTATGTAACGACGTTAAAACAAAGTTATAAGCGTTTACGTGCCTTACAAGAAGAAATCGAGAAAGGAAACTTAATGCTATGACAATGACAAAGCATGTACCAAGCACTTTTTTAAAGTCATTTATGCTAGAAATCTCAGAATTTAATCATGTCTACTCGCTTTCTGCATATGATGCCTCAACTGGTACAGCATTAAAAGCGGAGGACTGGGTACCCTTTTTATACTTCCGCTATGAGCGTGGCTTTTTCGGCTTAACAGCTAATACAACAGAGGATTCGATTTTATTATCACCACTTGAAATGATCGAGCTATTTTCCCCTAATCAGCTTCACCCATTCGCAACGTATAGCGGGAAATCACTGCATGACCAAGATGTACTAGATGCGGCAACACGTGCGGGCAATTATTGGTATAGCCCTTCGCTTTGGGATTATGTGTCATTAAAAGAGGATACGATTCACCTTTCATTAGAGGATAAAGAAATCAATCATCTGCTAGAGCTTGCCCTAACGCAGAAGCTTGTCGATGAGGGCTTACGCTTTGACGATTTAGACGCATTGATTCCATTATTTAAAGATGGTGGCTGGCCGCTTCAAGATAAACAAATTGATGATACACTCGTTGTTGCATTACGTCTAAGTGAGCCCAAAGAAGGCGAAAGCGATTGGACACTAGAAACCGTACTACGTGCGAAAAAATCAGCGAGCTACTGGGCTGTGCCAGCACGTAAACAAGCACTATCCATTGAAAACGCACTGCCCTCTAAGTGGGCCGACTATAGCGCTCAAGTACGTGAGCTGCAATCGCAAATGCTGAAGTTACTACAGAGAAGCGTATATGGTGAAAATCTAACGAATGCACAATTTATCCATGTGAAATTAGCAGATCGTGATGTGCGTGAATTTTTACGTAGCGACTTTATTTACTTACAGGCACTTGGCTTTGAAATTGTTCTGCCTGGTTGGCTAAAAGAATTAAAAGAATCACGTATGAAAGTACAGGCAAGCGCCTCTACTGCCTCAAACTATAAATCAGCAGCTGGTCTGGATGAGATTTTAACATTCAACTGGAAGCTATCACTTGATGGGCATGAGGTCAGCGCGGAGGATTTTGAAAAAATGGTCGCTGAAAATCGTGAGTTTATTCGTGCGGGTACAGAATGGATTCGCGTGGATGCAGCATGGATGCAAGAAATCCGCAAGCTGATGGAGAAAGCCGAAAACGAAAACTGGACGGTGCGCGATTTACTCTTTAAAGATATCGGCAAGGATTTGACGATTCCACTTGAATTAGAAGAGGAAGATTATTTAGATGACCCTGTGCTGCAATTTGAGCTACAGCGTTCGCTAAAAGATTATATGCAAAAAATCGTTGATAAGCAGGGACTTCCTGAAATTCCACTGCCTAAAACATTGCAAGCTGAGCTACGTCCGTATCAGCAGGTCGGCTTTGACTGGCTTGTATTTATGCGTGAGCAAAAATTCGGTGCCTGCCTAGCGGATGATATGGGGCTTGGGAAAACGATTCAGCTTATTTCGTATTTACTGCATGTATACGAAACGGCGACAGAACCAACGCTTATCATCTGTCCGACATCGGTGCTAGGAAACTGGCAAAAAGAATTAGAACGCTTTGCGCCTTCTCTGAATACGTATTTGCATTACGGTGCAAAACGCTTAAAAGAGCAGGACTTCATGCAAACAATCGAACGCGATAATGTCCAAATCATTTTAACGACGTATGGTACGGTGACACAGGACATTGAGATGCTAGAAGATTTAACCTGGGCGAATGTGACGCTCGATGAAGCCCAAAATATTAAAAATATGAATACGAAGCAATCAAAAGCAATTCGTCGTTTACGCGGGACACATCATATTGCCCTAACAGGAACGCCTGTTGAAAACCGTCTGTCTGAGCTATGGGCGATTTTCGACTTTATTTACAAAGGCTATCTTGGTAGCTTCTCGCGCTTCCAAGAAAACTTTATCGCGCCAATTGAGCGTGATAATAATGATGAAGTGAAAGAGCAACTACGCCGAAAAATCCAGCCGTTCTTATTACGTCGAACAAAACAAGACCCAGAGCTTCAACTAAATCTACCAGATAAAATTGAGCAGCGTGAATATTGTCCATTAACCGAGGAGCAAGCCGTTCTTTATGAAAGCTATATTCAAGAAACGATGCATAAGCTTGAAACGCTAACGGGCTTTGAACGCAAAGGGCTTATTTTAAAAATGCTCGGCAAATTAAAGCAGCTGTGTAATCACCCGGCCCTTTACTTAAAAGAGCCGTTTGATAATGCGGAGGATATGATTCATCGTTCTGAAAAATTAGAGCGTCTCGTATCACTCGGTGCCGAAATCGTGCAAAACGGTGAGCAATGCTTAATCTTTACACAATACATTGGCATGGGGCATTTAATGCAGCACTGCTTCTCTGAGCTGTATGATATCGACGTGCCGTTCCTAACAGGAAGTATGCCGAAGCAGCAGCGTGACCATTTCGTCGAATCTTTCCAGCGTGGGGACTTCCCTATTTTCATTCTGTCATTAAAAGCAGGTGGTACGGGCTTAAACTTAACAGCCGCAAACCATGTACTTCACGCCGATCGCTGGTGGAACCCTGCCGTTGAAAATCAAGCAACAGACCGTGCCTACCGTATCGGTCAAACGCAATTTGTCCATGTGCATAAATTTATGACGACGGGCACAATTGAAGAAAAAATCGATGCGTTACTAACGGAAAAACAAGCTTTATCTGAACAGCTTATTCAGTCAAGTAATTGGCTGACCGAATTAAATGATAAGGAACTCGAAGACTTACTAAGCTTCTCCTTCTAATGAATGACGCAAGGCTCCCTAAAAATACAGGGAGCCTTTTTTTATCATTTTTTCGCAGAAGACACCCTCCTCAACGCGTGGAGCGAGTAGGTGGGTGATGAATGCGGTGCTTAAAAGTAGAAACAGAACGTTTGTTTGTGTTAAACTAGAAGGCAAACAAGGAGGTGTTCGCCATGATCTACAAAGCATACCCATTTCGTCTCTATCCGAACAAAGACCAACAAGCGTTGATTCATCAAACGCACGGTCATTGTCGTTTTGTCTATAACCATTTTCTTTCATTATGGAATACAACATACAAAGAAGAAGGAAAAGGCTTAAATCGCTCCAGTATGTCTAAACTGCTGACAAAACTGAAAAAACAGGACGACACAGCCTGGTTGCGCAACGTAGATAGTGTGGCCCTACAAACCTCCTGTGAACAGCTTGTGGATGCATTTGGGCGTTTTTTCAAGAAACAAAACAACTATCCGCGTTTCAAAAGTAAGAAAAACGCCGTGCAAAGCTATACGACTAAAAATACGAATCATAATATCGCGATTGTCGGCAACAAAATCAAGTTACCCAAACTAGGACTCGTGAAATTCAAACAAACACGCGCGCTCGAAGGACGGATTATGCGCGCAACGATTCATTATCACGCGAGTGGTCGTTTCTCGGTGTCCATTACGTGCCAGGTCCCCGAATTTCACCCCCTGCCAAAAACACATCAAGCAATTGGCATTGATTTAGGCATTACCGATTTCGCGATTCTTTCGGATGGGCGTAAAGTGGATAACCAACGCTTTACGGCTAAGATGGAACAAAAGTTAAAACGTGAGCAACGAAAACTTTCACGCCGTTACGAACAAGCGAAAAAAGACAACCAGGTTTTACGAGACTGCA
Organism: Kurthia sp. Dielmo; assembly: GCF_000307285.2. Classification (NCBI taxonomy): domain Bacteria; kingdom Bacillati; phylum Bacillota; class Bacilli; order Caryophanales; family Caryophanaceae; genus Kurthia; species Kurthia sp. Dielmo. The sequence goes on along the minus strand of NZ_HE578956.1, from coordinate 177,670 downwards.
TGAACTACCAAAAACAACGCCGTAAAGTGGCGCGTTTGCGTGAAAAAGTGGCGTTTCAGCGAGAGGACTTCTTACACAAGTTGACGACGGCATTCATTCGTCAGTACGATGTCATTTGTATCGAAGATTTGAACACCAAAGGCATGCTGAAAAATCATAAACTAGCAAAAGCGATTAGTGACGTATCCTGGTCTTCGTTTGTGCAAAAACTGATGTACAAAGCGAAGTGGTATGGCCGAACAATCGTGAAAACCAATCGCTTCTTCCCATCAAGCCAACTATGCCATGTATGTGGGCATCATGATGGCAAGAAAGCCTTAGAAATTCGCGAATGGACTTGTTCATCATGCCACACGACACTCGACCGCGACATCAATGCAAGTCGCAACATTTTAGCAGAAGGATTACGCCTTTTTGAAGCAACCCAACCGTAGGGACTACGGGGCTAGCCTACTAATAGAAGTGAAGCCGCTGTTTCGAGCAAAGAGGAACAAGCATACACTGTTCGTAGGAATCCCCCACTTCAAGCGAGATCGTGAAAACGCTAAGTGGGGGTAGTTCAAACGGGTAAATTTTCTGGTGTCGTAAAATGCGATAGCAGCTCAGCATCAGGTAGCATCGGTGAATTCCCATCTGTGATTTTCTTCTTCGATGATAAAAAGCGTACATCTGAAACGACAATTTCCGTCGTATAGACGCGTTCATTTTGTTTATTCGTGTATGAGTTACTTTGCAGGCGGCCTATCACACTAACGAGGGAGCCCTTGCCACAATATTTCTGCATATTTTCAGCATCCTTGCCCCATACATTACATGATAAAAAGTCAGCCTCAATCACCCCCTGTTTATTTTTAAAATTACGAGATACAGCGATTGAAAAGCGTGCGACTGCCTGCTGTTTATCACCAACATAGCGTACATCTAAATCCTTTGTAATTCGTCCAACACAAGCAACTTGATTCAGTTGAATCACCTCCATGCGCTTACTATACGATAGAGGCCTTTAAAGCTCGAATCGTCATAAATGAAAAATCACATCATTTTGCAGATGATTTCAAAGCGATGCGCACTTTTCTCTCTTTGCACCGGCTGTTTTCTCAAATATCGCATATGGTATACTTTTAATACGACTCTTTATAACGAAAGGCGATGAATCATGTGAAAACGTTTAAATTGATGTCCTTTGAAGTGTTTCAAAACGATAGCTTTAAAAAATACCCGCTTGAAGATGGTATTATTATTAACCAAGAAAGTAGCCACCAATCATGGGTGCTCGAAATCTTCGTAGATGCAAGCTATGAGGATGATTTCAAAGCGTACATTGGTACGGATACGATTTTAGAGGCACGCGCTGTTATTTCGTATCCAGACAACGAGCCCGCTGCATTCCGCGTGCTCGTACAGCAACTCGAACATACGAGTGATGGCCGTTTATCGATTTTATTTAAAGGCACATTGAAAACGCAAAATCGTCAGCAATACGCCGAGCTATTATTGGCGCACTTAATTAGTACCGGGCTCACTGGCGAGGAATTACTGACACAATTCCAACATGATATGAAACGTCGCCCGCGCATAAAAGCATAAAAAAAGAAGGCTTCCAAAAGGAGGCCTTCTTTTTTATTCTGCTTTCGGTCCAATTGCAAATAAAATATCACATTCACAAACAAGCTCACCATCAACTGTCGCAGTAGCATGTCCTTTACCCATTTGACGACGTAGTCTTGTGAATTCAACTTCCATTTTTAATTGATCGCCAGGAGTTACTTGGCGTTTAAAACGCGCATTATCAATTCCTGTTAAAAAGGCTAAATGCCCTTTGAATTCATCTTTAGAAAGTAGCGCAACGCCACCAACTTGTGCAAGTGCCTCAACGATTAATACACCTGGCATTACTGGATATCCAGGGAAATGCCCTTGGAAAAATGGTTCATTAACCGAGACATTTTTTAAACCAACAGCGCGTACCCCTTCTTCCATTTCCGTAATACGATCAACGAGTAAAAACGGATAGCGGTGCGGTAAAATTGCTTGAATTTCTGATGCATTTAACATAAAAATTAGTACCTCCCAGTAAATTATTACCTGATACTAATAGTATACCATAATTAATCCATTTTACCATTCATGATGTCAAAGATGTGCGTCCATGTTCCAGGGTTTAATACTTGTAATGGATTACCATCACCAATCACACCATAGCCAATCATTGAGCCTACTAGCGCCACGACTAAAAATAATACAACAACGATTAAAATTCGTGTAATCCATGAAGCAAATCCAATCGATACGATAGGTTGCTCTGTTAGCACATCTTGTGGTAGCTCCTCTTGTACGCGTTTTTCTTTCTTCACTTTACGATCCTGACGCTTTTGCATACGCGTTTGTTTTGTTTCCTCTGTCATTCAAATAACTCCTTCATTCTGTTATCGAATGCTATTCACGAGTCCCATCATTTGGTCCGCCATCGAAACGGTACGAGCATTAAATTGATATGAGCGCTGTGTTTGAATCAAGTCACTCATTTCCTTCGATGTATCAACATTTGACGATTCAATCACACCATTTTCAAGCGCAATTTGATTTCGATTATTACCAACTAATTGTTCCATCGCTCCATCAACGTCTAGGTCGACAGCATTTTCAGGAAGTGTAAAATACGTGCCTGATAAATGCGATAAGATTTCTGGACGGTTCACTTTTGTGACACTAAATGCAATACGCTCTGTTGAGCCATCTGTATACGCCACTTGCATGACACCGTTATTGTCCATGCGAATGTCCTTTAAATCACCTTTAAATTGAATCGGCTCGCCATCTGCATCGAGCACATAGTTACCACTTTCATCGACTAAATTTGACGTGCCATCGTCATTTGCAGACAATTGGAAGTCCCCTTGTCTTGTCCAAACAATTTGTGCTGGCTCGCCATCTAGCTGGTGATTATTCATTTGCACATTGAAGAAAAGATTTTCATCGGTAAAGGCAAAATCCAAGTAGCGATCTGTCGTTTTTAAGCTCCCTTGCTTCGTTACAAGCTGTGTTTGCGCAATTTGCGCGCCAACGCCCATACGAATGCCTAAAGCTGTCTGACGAGGTGCTTCGTCTGCCTTGTCATTGTTAAATTGTTGATATAATAGCTCACCAAATGTAGCATTCTTAGACTTATATCCTGACGTATCTGTATTCGCCAAGTTATTCCCAATAATATCAATTTTCGATTGTAATTGCGACATTGTATTCGCTGCTGACAGCATCGTACGATTAACCATTTATTTCTGCCCCCTATACTTTCCCAATCTCATTAACCGCCTTATCCATACTGCGGTCATAAGCTTGTAGCATTTTTTGATTCGCTTCAAATGAGCGATAAGCGGACATCATTTCGGTCATTGTCGAGCCTGCATCAACATTTGATTGCTCAATATAGCCTTGTCGCATAGAAAACGCAATATCATTATCATCATACGCTGATGTTAATTCATTGCCATCCTCTGTATAGTATAACCCATTATCTTGTTTTATTAACCTATCTGGGTCTTCTACATATGCGACGTCAATTTGCGCAATAAGTTCATTATTTTCGAGTACGCGACCATCCTCTGTGATTGTATAATCATCTGATGTCACTCGAATCGGCTCTCCTGTTGTTGATAACACATAGTTACCGCCCGATGTTACGAGCGAGCCTTGGCTATCAACAGTAAAGTTCCCATTTCTAGTATACGCTTCCTGGCCATCTGTTTGTAGACGGAAATATAGCCCACCTGTGCGGCTTTCATCTCCTCGAACTGGTAAATATTCATCAACTAATGCGACATCTGATTTTAAATCCGTTTGTACTAGTTGCCCCTGTGTATAATCCGGAATCGTCTCCTGCATATAAACGCCCGTTCCGAGTGTACCGATTTGCTGGACGGACATTGGATTAAAGCCATTTTGCAAATTGGCCTTTCCATTTTTCTCAATTGCTGACAGCAGCATATTCGGAAATGCGCGCACCGTCGATTGATCCGCCTTATAGCCTGGCGTTGATGCATTTGCAATATTATTTGAGAGCATTTCTGTACGGCGCTGCTGTGCAATCATCCCTGTTGTAGCTGTGTAAAACCCTTTAAACATCGTTTATACCTCCTCATTAAGCCTCAATCATTTTTTTCGTTTTTGAAATACGGTCCATATTTTCTAATAAAATACCGGTGCCATCCGCTACACAGCTCATGGCATTGTCCGCCACAAATACCGGTACGAATAATTCGTCAGTTAATAGTTGGTCTAAGCCATGAAGTAATGCACCACCACCTGTGAGCATAATGCCGCGGTCAATAATATCCGCTGATAGCTCTGGTGGTGTTTTTTCGAGTACATTTTTTGCGCCTTGTACGATATAACGAATCGAATCGCGCAGTGCATCAAAAATTTCATCTGAAGAAATTTGCACCGTTCGCGGTAAGCCATTCATCATATCACGTCCACGAATGTCTGTCACTTCGCTGCGAAGACCTTTCACAGCGGTCCCAACCTCTATTTTAATACGCTCTGCCGTATGTTCACCAATTAATAATTTATACTGTTTTTTAACGTACTCTGCAATATCAGCATCAAACGTATTGCCAGCAGTTTTTAAGGACTGTGATGTCACAACACCACCTAATGATAACACCGCAATATCCGATGTACCGCCACCAATATCGATGACCATATTGCCGTATGGCTGAAAAATATCCATCCCAGCACCAACCGCAGCTACCTTAGGCTCCTCTTCTAAGAAAACCGTAGCACCACCTGCATGTTTTGCCGCATCACGAATCGCTTTTTGCTCAACTTGCGTCACATTTGTTGGGCAACAAATTAAAATACGCGGCTTTTTTGACCAGCGTCCACCTAAATTCAGTGAGCGAATAAAATGCGTCAGCATCGCCTCTGTCGTATCAAAATCTGCAATAACCCCGTCTTGTAGAGGGCGAATTGCTATAATATTACCTGGCGTACGGCCAACCATTCGTCTCGCTTCTTCACCAACAGCTAATACTTTCTTTGTTTTTTGGTCTAGCGCTACTACTGAAGGCTCATTTAATACAACACCTTGTCCTTTAACATACACTAATACGTTCGCCGTTCCTAAATCGATACCGATATCATTTGAAAACATCCCCATGTTTCCCCTTTCATGTCGTAAATAATCTATATTTCGTCAAAACATTCATCGGATTCCATACGTAACTCACACTAGTGTATCATAGGTATTAAAGACGAATATAGAGTATATTTAGTGAAATTTATAAGGCTTTCATACGCAAAACGTTAGTTATCACAACGAAATTAGTCCTAATATATCAATATTAAATAATAGTTATCTACTCTATGTAAGGCTTAAGATATAAAAAAAGAGAGATTGGCAATCGCCAACCTCTCTAGACACTTCTTAGCTTTAGTTAAAATTTAAAATAAATAATAGCGTGATTAAGCTTTTTGAAGTTCTTTTTCATCTGTAGTTTCTGTTTCAGTGTCGATACGTTCAATATCTGCACCTAAAGCTTTTAATTTACCGTGGAAGTTTACATAGCCACGATCTAAATGTTTTAGTTCAGAAACGCGTGTTACGCCTTCTGCTACAAGACCTGCAAGAATAAGTGCTGCTGCTGCACGTAAGTCAGTTGCTGCAACTTCTGCGCCTTGTAATTTTGTAGGACCTTCGATTACTACTGAGCGACCATCAATTTTCGCATTTGCGTTCATACGACGGAATTCTTCCACGTGCATGAAACGATTTTCAAATACAGTTTCAGTCACCATGCTGCTACCTTTAGCAACTAGCATTAGAGACATCATTTGTGATTGCATATCAGTTGGGAAACCAGGGTGTGGAATTGTTTTTACATCTGTTGCTTTTAAAGGATGTGTTGCACGAACGCGAACGCCACCATCTTCAAGTTCTGTAATTTCAACGCCCATTTCGCGCATTTTCGCTACTAGAGCTGTCATGTGCTCAACTTCTGCATTTTCAACGATCACATCGCCACCAGTAATTGCTGCGGCTACCATGAAAGTACCTGCTTCAATACGGTCTGGAATGATACTATGTGTTGTACCGTGTAATGTTTCTACACCTTCGATACGGATTTTGTCTGTACCTGCACCAACAACTTTACCACCCATTTCGTTGATAAAGTTTGCAAGGTCAACGATTTCTGGTTCGCGTGCTGCGTTTTCGATAACTGTTGTACCATCTGCAAGTGCTGCGGCTGTCATTAAGTTTTCAGTTGCGCCAACTGATGGGAAGTCCATATAAATTTTAGCACCTTTAAGACGACCATCTGTTGTCGCTTCTACATAACCGTGACCCATTGTAATTTTAGCACCCATTAATTCGAAACCTTTTAAGTGGATGTCGATTGGACGAGAACCGATTGCACAGCCACCTGGCATTGCTACACGAGCAAAACCGTTACGAGCTAATAGTGGACCCATTACTAAGATTGAAGCACGCATTTTACGTACAAACTCAAATTGTGCCTCCGAGTTAATTTCGTTAGATGCATCGATATTTACGATGTTTGTTTCTGGATCGTATGATAGTTCTGCATTTAAGCTTTTTAACACTTCATCAATTGTATATACGTCTGATAAGTTTGGTACATTTTTAATTACATTTTTTCCTTCTGATGCCAGTAATGTTGCAGCAAGTACTGGTAATACAGCGTTTTTAGCGCCCTCTACTCGTACTGTACCTTTTAAAACATTGCCGCCTTTTACAACGATTTTTTCCACTTTTTGTCCCTCCGAATGTATTTATATCAAAAAAATTTTCATCATCTATTCATTATTCATTATTAATGTCTGTTGTCAATTATTAGTAGCAAAACACATATAATGATACATGGTTTTCTAGGGATTGACAAGCATCCAAAACACTAATTTCAATTAGCCTTTATAAATTTTAACATAAATCTATTACCGATGCCTACTTCCATCATATTATTCCCCAGGAAATAGTAAATTATTCATGTCATATAAAATTAAACAACTTAGGTTATAAGAAAAAAATTTTCAATCAGGTTTCTATTATATCAAAATATAAACGGTCTACGAAAATAAATAACTAAGCTGCTTGGCCCATCCTGTAAATTCCAAGAAAACCCTAGATGCCGCTCCTCCGATGGCAATGCTTAATAGAATTAAAATGAGTCGCGTTTGAAAGACATGATTTTTTTTGAAAAACTGGCTGTACATTAAACTTTGTAATCCATAAAATGTAATTGCCATGAAAAAGATATGTGACAATAAACTGAACAGTGCGTTCTGCCCAATTAATGTAGAGACCTCACCCATACTACTTAACCTCCAATTCATCATGATTACCTAGTTTAAAAAATAGAAACTCGACTAATTGCTGCTTAAGACATAGTCGAGTTTTTTTGAGTTTCTTCTATAATATATTCTAATGGATTTGATGTATTTTTTCGACAGAAAGCTTCGGAAAGAAAATTGACTTTATCCGCTAATTCGTAACAATGTTTTCCCTCTCTATTACGATGTATTCATTCCTTCATATACATATTCTTTGAAATGGATTTTCTTGTGGTTAGTTGCTTCTATATAAAGGAAGTTTTTTATAGTACGTTAAAAGGAACTGACTGAGTGCTAATGCTTTTATAAATGAGGTTCTGCTAAAACCGCCGCATCCTTTACAACTTCAATGAAATGCTGAGGCTCTAGTTTTTTTTCAAGGAAGCTCTGACAGAACGCCACGTCCTGTGGCTTGTCAGAGCTTTTCGCATCCGTGCGAATAAAAAAACGAGTAGATCCCGGCCGGAAATCTACTCGTTTTATATAGTAAGCACAGAGCTTAAATGTTACCCTCTTTAACGTTGATACGATTTATCGCGCGGTTAAGAGCTAACTCAGCGCGCTTAACATCGATGCCGTCTTTTTTCGCTTGCAGGCGTTGTTCCGCACGTTTAAGTGCTTCTTTCGCACGAGCAAGGTCAATATTTTCGGCAACTTCAGCAGATGGTGTAAGAATAGTAACTTGTTCAGGACGGATTTCTACAAAACCGCCAGTAACAGCTACTAATTCCGTTTTATTGTCCGCAGTTTTCACGCGTACAATACCAACAGCAAGTGGTGCTACTGTAGGAATGTGACCTGGTAAGATCCCCATTTCCCCAGATGTAGCACGAACACTTACCATTGCAGCTGCTGAATCGTATACAGGACCGTCAGGAGTGACAATGTTGACTACAGTGGTCTTCATATTTTCTTCCTCCTAGTCCCTTTGATTAAAGTGTTACGCCTAAGCCTTTAGCTTTTTCGATAACGTCGTCGATGCCACCAACTAAGTGGAAAGCTTCTTCAGGGAATTTATCGTATTTACCTTCAAGAATTTCTTTGAAACCTTGAATAGTATCTTTCACTGCAACAAGAGAACCTTTTTGACCAGTGAATTGTTCTGCTACGTGGAAGTTTTGAGATAAGAAGAATTGGATACGACGTGCGCGGCCAACTAATACTTTATCGTCATCAGATAATTCATCCATACCTAAGATAGCGATGATATCTTGTAATTCATTGTAGCGTTGTAATGTTGATTGAACTTTACGAGCTACGTCGTAGTGTTCTTGACCAACGATTTCAGGTGCTAATGCACGAGAAGTTGAAGCTAATGGGTCAACTGCAGGGTAGATACCCATTTCAGATAATTTACGTTCAAGGTTAGTTGTTGAGTCTAAGTGAGCGAATGTTGTAGCTGGAGCCGGGTCAGTGTAGTCATCGGCTGGTACATATACCGCTTGAATAGAAGTAACAGAACCTTTGTTAGTAGAAGTGATACGTTCTTGTAATTTACCCATTTCAGTTGCAAGAGTTGGTTGGTAACCTACAGCAGAAGGCATACGACCTAATAATGCTGAAACCTCTGAACCTGCTTGAGTGAAACGGAAGATGTTATCTATGAATAGAAGTACGTCTTGACCCATTTCATCACGGAAGTATTCTGCCATTGTAAGACCAGAAAGTGCTACACGCATACGAGCACCTGGTGGCTCATTCATTTGACCGAATACCATCGCAGTTTTAGTGATAACGCCTGCGTCAGTCATTTCGTAGTAAAGGTCATTACCTTCACGAGTACGTTCACCAACACCAGCGAATACTGAGATACCGCCGTGACCTTTGGCGATGTTGTTGATTAATTCTTGGATTAAAACGGTTTTACCTACACCGGCACCACCGAATAGACCGACTTTACCACCTTTGATGTAAGGAGCTAATAAATCGACTACTTTAATACCTGTTTCAAGAATTTCTACTGAAGTAGATAATTCATCGAATTTTGGAGCTTCGCGGTGAATTGGATCGCGACGAACTGAAGCTGGTACTGGTTCTTTACCTGCTTCTAAATCGATTGGATCGCCTAGTACGTTAAATACGCGGCCTAGAGTTTCTTCACCTACTGGTACTGAGATTGCAGCACCTGTGTCAGTTACGACTGCACCACGACGTAAGCCATCAGTTGATGCCATTGCGATCGTGCGGACAGCGTTGTCACCTAAATGAAGAGCTACTTCTAATGTAAGAATAGTAGGTTCTTCGTTAGGTTTGTTAATTTCTACAGTTAGCGCGTTATAAATTTCTGGTAGTGTACCTTCGCCGAATTGTACATCGACTACGGCACCCATAATTTGAAGAACGTGTCCTGTGTTCATTATGCGTTTCCCTCCTATCAAAATCTACAGGGATCAGTGCATAGTGAGAGCCTATTCTAAGGCAGCTGCACCTGCAACGATTTCTGTAATTTCTTGTGTAATCGCCGCTTGACGCGCGCGGTTATACAATACTGTTAAGTCATTAATTAATTCTTTAGCGTTGTCTGTTGCGTTTTTCATTGCTGTCATACGTGCAGCATGTTCACTAGCTTTCGCATCTAATAATGCACCGTATACTAGGCTTTCCGCATATTGTGGAAGTAATACTTCAAGGATTTCTTCACCTGATGGCTCGAATTCGTAAGAAGCATTTGTAGTAGCTGGTGCGATATCAGTGATTGGTAGTAATTTGCGTTCAGTGAACACTTGTGAAACGGCATTTTCGAAATGCGCATAACACATTACTACTTCATCAATTTGACCATCTGTGAACATACCAACAGCAGTACGAGCAATACGTTTAATGTCAGAGAAAGCAGGTTGGTCTGGTAAACCGATTTCAGAATCGACTACGTTATAACCTTGTTTCGTGAAGAAGTCTGATGCCATACGACCTACTGCGAAGATGACTGCTTGATCTTTCGATTGTTTGCGGTCTTCCATTGCAGTAATTGCTGTACGAATTGAATTCGTATTATAAGCACCAGCAAGTCCACGGTCAGAAGCGATGACGATATACGCCGTCTTCTTAACAGGACGTTCTACTAACATTGGGTGAGAGGCAGCTGTACCGTTAGCGATTGCAGCTACCACGTCTTGAATTTTATTCATATATGGAACGTATTTTTTCGCGTTACGCTCTGCACGTGCCATCTTAGAAGATGATACTAAATGCATTGCTTGCGTAATCTTTGAAGTAGACTTCGTAGAGTTAATACGTTGTTTGACCTCACGTAATGTTGCCATTGATATTTCACCACCTTATTATTTTAAGTTAGTCACAAGAAAGATTATTCAGCTGAACGAGCGAAAGTTTTTTTGAATGCTTCAATAGTAGCTTTCATATCTTCATCTGCTGGAAGAGCTTTAGTATCTTTGATTTGACCTAAAATGTTTTTGTGGCCTGCATCGTTAGCATCTAACCATAAGTTGAATTCGTTTTCGAAACGTACGATATCTTGTACCGGAACGTCATCTAAGAATCCTTTAGTTAATGCGTAGATGATTGCAACTTGTTTTTGAACTGGGATTGGTTTGTTTAAGTCTTGTTTTAAAACTTCAACAGTACGTTTACCACGTTCTAAGCTACGAGTAGTCGCTTCATCTAAATCTGAACCGAATTGTGCGAATGACTCAAGTTCGCGGAAACGAGCTAAGTCAAGACGTAATGTACCGGCAACTTTTTTCATTGCTTTGATTTGCGCAGAACCACCAACACGAGATACAGAAAGACCTGGGTTGATCGCTGGGCGTACACCAGAGTTGAATAAGTTAGATTGTAAGAAGATTTGACCATCTGTGATAGAGATTACGTTTGTTGGGATGTAAGCACCGATATCACCAGCTTGTGTTTCAACGAATGGAAGAGCTGTGATTGAACCACCGCCGTAGTTTTCGTTAAGACGAGCTGCACGTTCTAATAAACGAGAGTGTAGGTAGAATACATCACCAGGGTAAGCTTCACGACCTGGAGGACGACGTAATAATAATGACAGTTCACGGTAAGCTGCTGCTTGCTTAGAAAGATCATCATATACGATTAATACGTCTTTACCTTGTAGCATTAATTCTTCCGCCATTGATACACCAGCATAAGGAGCTAAGTATAACATTGGAGATGGAGAAGATGCTGCTGCAGTAAGAACGATTGTGTAGTCTAATGCACCGTGTGCACGTAAAGTTTCTACTAAGTTACGAACTGTAGATTCTTTTTGACCGATAGCAACATAGATACAAATAACATCTTGGTCAGCTTGGTTGATGATTGCATCAACTGCTACAGATGTTTTACCTACTTGACGGTCACCGATGATTAATTCACGTTGACCACGGCCAATTGGAACTAATGCATCGATTGCTTTGATACCTGTTTGTAATGGTTGGTCTACTGACTTACGAGCCATTACACCGAAAGCTGGGCTTTCGATAGGACGAGTTTTTGTTGTGTTGATTGGACCTAATCCATCAACTGGTAAACCTAATGTGTTTACAACACGACCAATTAGTTCTTCACCAACTGGAACTTCCATAATACGGCCTGTACGTTTTACTTCGTCGCCTTCTTTGATACCATCACTTGGACCTAGAATAACGATACCTACGTTATTTTCTTCTAAGTTTTGTGCCATACCAAGAACGCCTGTAGAGAACTCTAAAAGTTCGCCTGACATAACGTTATCAAGACCGTGAACACGAGCGATACCGTCACCAACAGTGATGATTGTACCTACTTCGCTTACTTGCATTTCAGATTGGTAATTTTCCATCTGCTGTTTAATAAGTACACTGATTTCTTCAGCTTTGATGCCCACGTTTGTCACCTCTCAAAATTGTTTTCGGATTATCCGATTAATGTACGTTTTAAGCTTTCTAATTTAGTAGCAATAGTGCTGTCATAAATTAAATTACCTACTTGTACTTTGATACCACCAAGTAATGATGGATCGATTACATTTGTAATATGAAGCGTATCTTTGCCAACTTTTTTAGCAAAAGTAGCTGAAATACGATTAAGTTCATCTTCAGTTAGGGTAGTTGTTGAATAAACAACAGCTTCCGCAGCACCAGATGCATTGTAAGCAAGTGTCATGTACTCGCTAATGATTGCTGGTAACTCGTGGATACGACCCTTATCAAGGATTACTTTAAGTGCATTAAGCACGATTTGCTCTGCGCCAGCGAAAACTGTATCAAACAGTTGACGTTTTTGCGTAGCTGGGATTTGAGGAGAATCTAATAAAACCATAAGGCCATTATCTTCGCCTAAAACCTTTTTGATTTCTGCGACGTTAGCTGTAACAGCTTCAACAGAATTCGTAGAGTTCGCTAATTGAAAAAGTGCTTCGGCATAGCGTTTAGCTGCTGGTGATTGACTCATCGAGCTTCCCCTGCCTTCGCAATCGTTTCTTCGATAAGAGCACGATTATCTTGTTCAGATACTTCTTTAGAAAGAACTTTAGAAGCAGCAAGTACTGAAAGTGATACCACTTCTTCACGTACTGCAGCGATAGCTTTTTCACGTTCTGCTTCGATATCACGTTTAGCAGATTCTTGTAAACGCACAGCTTCATTTTTAGCTGCAGAAACAATCTCTTGTTTTTGCATTTCAGCTTGTTTCTTAGCGTTTTCAACAATCGCTTGTGCTTCGTTTTGAGATTTGTTTAAAAGGCTACGTTGTTCTTCTAAAAGTTGTTGAGATTCTTGACGATTCTTTGCAGCTTCGTCTAAATCATTTGCGACTTGTTCTTCACGTTTTTGCATGATACCCATTAAAGGACCCCATGCAACTTTCTTAAGGATTGCCATTAAGATAATGAACATGATAAGGGTAAATGCGATATCACCCCAGTTCACACCTTGGTGTCCGGCAGCTCCTAGTACTAGATGATCTAGAAACACGATTGTTTCACTCCCTTCAAGAGCTTATAAAATTCATTGTTACACACACAAATCTTACATGTTATAAAAAGTAAAACACACTTGTTCTACTAATAGTTAAATCAAATGAGCTACGCCTAAACTATCGCTAGAAACCTTGTAACTCAGAAGGTTATTGGAAAAACATAAAGGAATGGCGAAGGAATACTTCGCCATCTTTATCGTAATTGAAATTATTTGTTCATTACGATGAATGCGATTACTACCGCGATGATTGGTAATGCTTCTACTAAAGCGACACCGATGAACATTGTTGTTTGTAAAAGACCTTTTAATTCTGGTTGACGAGCGATACCTTCTACTGTACGACCTACGATAAGACCGTTACCAATACCTGCACCAAGTGCACCTAAACCAACTGCTAATGCTGCTGCGATTAAACCTAAACCTGCCATTGTAATGTTTTCCTCCTTGGAAATAATAAAATTTTTTTTGGTTGTCAGCTGCCTAGTTTCCTAGACAATTTTTATACTAATGGTCTTTGCTCACTTTGTGAGACATGTAAACCATTGTTAACATAACGAAAATGTACGATTGGATCGTACCGATGAAGATTGAGAAACCTTGCCATGCTAATGTTGGAATGATTGCTGCGATAATACCAGCACCGCTCCACATGCTTGCAAGACCTGCAAGTAAGCCTAAAAGAACCTCACCTGCGTAGATGTTACCATAAAGTCGAAGACCTAATGTTAACGTGTTGGCAAATTCCTCGATCAATTTGATTGGGAATAACCACCACATCGGTGTGAAGAATGTTTTCGCGTAGCCGCCAATCCCTTGTGCTTTAATACCATAGTAGTTAGAAAGAACAATGATCATGACTGCAAAAGTTAATGTAATTGCTGGATCGGCTGTAGGTGATTTCCACCATAAGTAACCATCAATTTGGACTGAGAATGGTAAACCTAACATATTTGCTACGAAAATAAACATGATTAATGTAATCCCTAGAATATGGAATTTACCACCTGTTTTCCAGTCCATGTTGCTGCCGATAATGCCTCTTACGAAGTCCATTAACCACTCCATAAAGTTTTGCATACCAGTTGGCTTCATTGCTAACTTACGTGTCGCAAGGACAGCGATTAATAATACGATTAAACAAGTAATTGTAATCATCATTAAGTTAGCTGGATTGAAACCTAATCCCATGAACTCAAAATACGGATTTAAGTGATTCATTTCTGTGTGTTCACCTCTCTTTCGAATGCGCCGAGCTTATTGGTTTTTTAAATGAAATACGATCCTGTCCACTAATAGCAGAACGTACGGAATCATTAATCCAATGATCGTGCCGCCAACGCTAATATACTGCGGATACGTGAGCGCAAGCGCAACACCTAACACACCAGAAGCGAAGCGAATAAGGGTACCTAAAGAACGCGTCTTTTTCCCCTGCTCTACATTACGACCAAAGCTTTCCATTTTCCGGACCAGATTCCAAAAATTAAATAGACCGCAAAGCGCACCTACTGCGAGACCAGCGAATACTTGTTGATATGTCGTAAAAAACCAGCCTAACGCGCATACGAGAAGAAACAAAAGAACAATCTTTTTTAATCTTCTATAAATGAGATGCATTTCTACCATTGGCCTTTAATCTCCTGAATCTTTTTTCGAATGATGGAAGTACTAGCTGACCACCGGTAAGTTACCGGATAAGTAGCGTTAAACTACAAATGCGGGAGGGAAACGAGCTCCCTATATGTGAGCGTTAAGCTTTTAGGAAACCCTTTTCATTCTTTTAACGTCTAAAGAAACACCAATAAATATGCGAATAATCGTATTTTTTATTCAAAAATAGGTATTCCCACATACTGGTGACTTTTCCGATAAAAGATAGAGTAGAGCCATAATAAGCTTAACCATTTTTAACCCTTTGTTAGCATACAATAGTGAATATTTCATGTCAATTGCTTAGAGTGAAAAACTTCACAAGCAAATAACTTTTGTCGATTTGTTGACAAATTTGTGTAAAATTTAAGAAACGTTGTTATAACAACGTTTCTTAAACACCTTAGCGAGCTTTTTCCCTACATTGAAAAGAGAGAACGTGCTGTCTTTTTCACTAACTATTATTGTAAGAAAGTAATTAGCGCCTTTACAATCCGTTCTGACGCATGTCCATCCCCATATGGGTTTGAGGCATGGGCCATTTTTTTATAGGCTTGCTCATCTGTCAGCAATTCTGTAGCTAATCGGTAAATTTGTTCCTCATCCGTACCCGCAAGTTTCAGCGTTCCTGCCGAGATCCCTTCTGGCCGTTCCGTCGTATCTCGTAAAACGAGTACCGGCTTCCCTAGAGAAGGTGCCTCTTCTTGTACACCACCAGAGTCCGTCATAATCATAAAGGACTTAGCAGCAAAGTTATGGAAGTCGAACACATCAAGCGGTTCGATTAAGTGTACTCTGCTCTCCCCCCCTAGTACGTCTGTTGCGATTTCTCGCACGACAGGGTTCAGATGAATGGGGTACACAACTTCCACATCCTCGTGATCTTGAAGCAGGCGCTTAATCGCCCCGAAGATATGACGCATCGGTTCGCCAAGATTTTCACGACGATGTGCTGTCAGTAAAATCATGCGCTCCCCTACTAGCTTCTCTAAAATCGGATGCGTGTACGAATCGTCGACCGTCGTTTTTAAAGCATCGATGGCTGTATTGCCTGTAACGACGATTGCGTCTTCCTGCTTGTTCTCACGAAGTAAGTTTTCTTTTGCTTGTTCAGTTGGTGCAAAATGAATATCCGCCATGACACCTGTGAGCTGACGATTCATCTCCTCAGGGTATGGTGAATATTTATTGCCCGTGCGAAGTCCTGCTTCTACATGCCCGACTGGGATTTGATTGTAAAATGCTGCAAGACTTGCAACAAATGTCGTTGATGTATCTCCATGTACAAGCACGATATCTGGACGAGCTTCTTTCATTACAGCATCTAGCCCCTCTAAGCCACGTGTTGTGACATCGATTAGCGTTTGACGAGCTTTCATGATGTTCAGATCATAATCTGGTGTAATCTTAAACGTTTCAAGCACTTGGTCGAGCATTTCTCGATGCTGTGCTGTCACCGTCACGATTGTTTCGATTTCTTCGTGCTTTTTCAGCTCTAGTACGAGTGGGGCCATCTTAATGGCTTCCGGTCTTGTTCCAAAAACTGTCATGACTTTCAACTTCGACATTTCTACACCGTCCTCTAATTATTTAGTACCGAATAAACGGTCTCCTGCATCACCTAAACCAGGAACGATGTAGCCGTGGTCGTTTAATTTTTCATCTTTTGCTGCGATGTAAATATCAACATCTGGGTGTGCTTTTTGAAGTGCTTCTACGCCTTCTGGAGCTGCGATTAGGCACATGAATTTAATGCTTGTCGCACCGCGTTTTTTAAGTGAATTGATTGCTTCAATTGCAGAACCACCTGTTGCTAACATTGGGTCAACAACGTAGAAGTCACGTTCTTCAATATCTGCTGGGAATTTTGCATAGTATTCCACTGGTTGTAATGTTTCTGGGTCACGGTATAAACCAATATGCGCTACTTTTGCAGCTGGGATTAGTTTTAACATACCATCTACCATACCTAAGCCTGCGCGTAGGATTGGCACGATCGCCATTTTTTTACCAGCTAAAACTTTTGTTTTTGCTGTTACAACTGGTGTTTCTGTTTCCACTTCTTCAAGCGGCATATCACGTGTGATTTCAAATGCCATTAACGTAGCAACTTCGTCTACTAGTTCACGGAATTCTTTCGTACCTGTATTTTTGTCACGAATAAAAGTTAATTTGTGCTGAATTAATGGATGGTCAAAGACGTATACTTTACCCAAGGTTAAACACTCCCTATAAATAATTATCTTATCTATTATAGCAGAAAAAGCACTTTCTTTTATGTCATTTCAATGGAAAATCAATTTTATGACAATGAAACTATATTTTTTGAAGTTGCTGTATACTGTCCAATGTCCTATTAAAATCCACAAACTACAAGAATAGATATATTATATAGAAGAAACTAGTATTTTCTAGCATCCTCTTCTATTCTCCCCTCTTCTTAATTTCACAAAAAATAATAATTAAACACGGAAAAATAAAAAAAATGGACCATGACCTTGCGCTCCCCTATTAGAAAGCGCACCAAAAAACATGTACAAACATGGCATTTGGAAAACATCATCGTCCATTTTAATAATTAAGCGTAGATTGGGTGTTTATCTGTTAAAACTTTTACGCGTGCTTTCGCATCTTCTTTAACAGCTGCATCTTCTGGATTTTTAAGAACAGCCGCAATTAATGCGCCTACTTCTTTCATATCCTCTTCTACAAAGCCACGAGAAGTAATAGCTGGAGTACCGATACGTACACCTGAAGTTACAAATGGTTTTTCAGGGTCATATGGGATACCATTTTTATTTGCTGTGATGTTTACTTCATCAAGTAAGGCTTCGGCTACTTTACCAGTTAGGTTTAGTGAGCGTACATCTAATAGAAGTAAGTGGTTATCTGTACCGCCAGAAACAAGGTCGATACCTTCAGCTTGTAATGCTTCGCCTAGCGCTTTTGCATTGTTGATCACTTGTTGTGCGTATTCTTTAAATTCAGGCTGTAATGCTTCACCGAAAGCAACTGCTTTACCAGCGATAACGTGCATTAATGGACCACCTTGGATACCAGGGAAGATTGATTTATCAATTTTCTTAGCCCATTCTTCTGAAGTTAAGATCATACCACCACGTGGACCACGTAATGTTTTATGTGTTGTCGTTGTAACGAAGTCCGCATATGGTACTGGATTTGGATGAAGGCCTGCTGCTACAAGACCAGCGATATGCGCCATATCCACCATGAATAATGCGCCTACTTCATCCGCGATTTCGCGGAATTTTGCGAAGTCGATTTGACGAGGGTATGCACTAGCACCTGCAACGATTAATTTTGGTTTGTGCTCTAATGCTTTTGCACGTACATCTTCATAATCGATTACGTTTGTATCTTTTGTTACACCGTATTCAACGAAGTTGTATTGAACGCCAGAGAAGTTGACTGGGCTACCATGTGTTAAGTGACCACCATGAGCAAGGTTCATACCAAGCACTGTATCGCCTGGTTCTAAAACAGTGAAGTACACAGCCATGTTCGCTTGTGCGCCAGAGTGTGGTTGTACGTTTACATGTTCTGCACCGAATAATTCTTTTGCACGATCGCGCGCAATATCTTCAACGATATCAACGAATTCGCAGCCACCATAGTAACGTTTACCTGGATAACCTTCTGCGTATTTGTTTGTAAGTACTGAGCCTTGCGCTTCGATAACTGCTGCTGAAACGATGTTTTCAGATGCGATTAATTCGATGTTTGCTTGTTGACGCGCAAACTCTTTTTCCATCGCTTCAAATACTGCTGAATCTTGTGCTTTTAAATTTTCTTGTGCTGCAAGTTTTGCCATTACTCTTTTTCCCCCTAAAATCTTTTTTAATTTATATGAACATCCTATTCAGATGTTTCTAACGTATAAACTGCGCGTTCACCGCCGATTAATTTCGGACGTGTTTTCGCTGCTGTAACAACTGCCTCACCAATTGTTTTCACCGATGTACGAATCGGAACAGCCACGCGTTTTAAATGCATACCAATGAGCGTTTGCCCAATATCGATGCCTGCGTGTGCCTGTACTTCCTCAACGACAACCGGATCTTCCAAATGGCGATATGCATAGGTTGACATCGAGCCCCCAGCTTTACGCACCGGAACGACTGCTACTTCTTCATAACCATATTTTTCGGCTGCCGCGCGCTCTAGTGTGATGGCACGATTTAAATGCTCACAGCCTTGAAAAGCTAAATAAACACCTTGTTTATTTGCGAAGTTTTGAAGTGGTCGGAATAATGCTTCTGCAATCTCCATGCCACCTGCTGTGCCAATTTTTTCACCTTTCACTTCAGATGTTGAACACCCGATGACGAACAGTTGGCCTTTTTTAAGTGGTGCCTGTTCTACAAATTCATCGAGTAACGTTTGAAGCTCGATTTCGATTTGTTGTAGCGTCATGCTTGTCACCTCTTAGTTTTTTGCTTCGATTTCTGTGATTTTGCTTACGCGACGCTCGTGACGACCGCCTTCAAAATCTGTCGCTAACCAAATATCAACGATGTCTAATGCTAGACCAGCGCCGATAACACGTTCGCCCATTGCGATAACGTTTGAGTCATTATGACAGCGTGTTGCTTTTGCTGAGAATGTATCGTGAACTAACGCACAACGCACGCCTTTTACTTTGTTCGCCGCAATTGACATGCCGATACCTGTACCACAAATTAGAATCCCTTTATCAAATTCGCCGCTCGCTACGCCTTCTGCTACTGGCATCGCGAAGTCCGGATAATCGACTGAGCCGTCCTCTTTTGGACCGAAGTCAGTATATTCATAACCTTTTGCGTCTAAAAGTCCTTTAATTTCTTTACGTAAGTTGTTACCACCGTGATCAGATGCGATTGCAATTTTCACAGTTATCCCTCATTTCTTAATCTTAGTCAAAATCAGTGTACCACTTATTTCAAGAGAATAACATCATTATGAGATGAATTTCAGGAATAAATTTTCGCTAAAAAGCGAACATTTAAGTCCATAAATAAGTGAACATATGTATTTTAAAATAAAATTAGCGATTTAAAAGATTAATCTACTCGGATAATTCGTATTTTACCAAGTATTTCATTGTTGCACAACCTAAAAAAGATGATTCTGTATCAAATACAGAATCATCTTACATGACTGCCTTAAATTTGTTCGTAAACGAGCACTTCATTCACTAGCGTTGAAACTTCGCTATGACTTCATATAACTCACGAGTTTGATAATTTACATCTTCCATTAAACGATTCATGTCATCAATCGCTTTTACTTGTTTTTCAGTCGCCTGCTGAACATCCTGTGTACCGACGGACGTTTGCTTCGCAATGGCTGCTACTTCCTGTGACTGTGCGGTGGTTTGTTCAAGCATATTACGCTGCTCATCTGCAAGATGTGAAATCTCTGTCACCGACTTCGCTACCTCATGAATCATCGTCGTCATACCGTCCACTGCCTCAGTTGTCGCGGCAACACGTGCCACCTCTTTTTCCGTTGTTGTCACCTGCTCATGCATCGACGCAACGACCGTTTTTACATCACCCTGCATTTTATGAATTAAATCCGTAATATTATGCGCGGCTTCTGAGCTACCATCTGCTAGTTTTCGTACTTCCTCGGCAACGACCGCAAAGCCTTTACCATGCTCCCCTGCACGTGCCGCTTCAATCGATGCATTTAGCGCAAGTAAATTTGTCTGATCTGCAATTGAGCTCACAAGCTGAATAATATGTTCAATTTCCGTCGCATTTTTCTCAAGCTGTAAAATTTCTTCAAGTGATTGACGATTATTATCGACCATATTTTGTACACCATCTACGAGTAAATTAATCTGCTCTGTCGCAGCCGTCAATTCTTTAACCATTAATTTTGAAGTTGATTGTGAAACATCCACATAATCACTCACTGAGTTCGTAATGTCGCGTACATTTTCTAATGAGTTTGCTGTAAACTGTACCGCATTCGATGATTGCTCAGCACCAATTGAAATATCCGAAATCGTTTTCGCGATAGCATCGGTTTGTGCCGTCGCCTGCTGCGTACCTGATGATAATTTTTGCATGCTCGTATTCGTCGCTTCAAAATTATCCTCGATACGCGCAACCATTGAGCGTAAATTGACAAGCATCGTTTGGAAAGCCTTCGCAAGGGATTCCATTTCGTCATTCGTTTTTGGAATATCAATATCACGACCAATTTCACCACGCGCGGCCGCATTCGCCACTTCCTCTAGTTGCTGAAGTGGTCTCACTAAAATAACACCTAAAAATCCAGCTAAAATACCTGACCAAATAATACCCAGTGCATATGTAACGATTTCAAATACTTTTCGATTTGTCTCCGGGAAAAACATTGGTTGTACATATTCAATGAAAAGAAAGCTAATGCTGTATGTAACGATGGCCAGCGCCACCACAAATACAATCAATTTTTTCCGCAAACCAAACTTCACACGACTTTCCATACGATTCCTCCTCTAATGCCATTTTTCTACGATCACATCAATCAGCTTTGATAACTCTTTAAATGTTTCACGATAAATTGCGGTCGAACCACCGTAAGGATCACTTACATCCCCGTCTTGGTCTAGCGCATATTCCTTCAGTGAGAACGTTTTATCTGCTACATGAGGATATGCTTGAAGAAGACCATTTTTATGTGATACGGTCATCGTTAAAATTAAATCGGCCCATGCTAAATCATCTGGCGTAACGGCTGATGTTGTGTGTGGCATCCACATATTTTCCTCTTGTAGTACTTGTGTCGTACCTGTAGACATCACACCTCCTGGCATTGCGTAAATTCCTGCTGATTTTACTTCAACACCTTCTAATTTTTTGGCTGCTAAAATCGCGGCAGCCATCGGACTTCGACATGTGTTTCCCGTACAAATGAAATAAATATTCATTGTCTTCTCCACCTTTCTTTCATCGTTCTAATTACATTGATTATAAGCTATTTTAAGTCAAAAATCACAAAAAAGAGGCCTTAACAGTAGGCATATGAAATGGCAACTGTCAAAACCTCTCTTTTTCTATTCTAAGGATTAGCCTTCATACCAATGACCGCCTGCTGATTTTTCAAGACGGTTCATAATCGCTGAACCCATATCATTTTTATCCGTTACCGTCGCCAAAACGACATCGGCATTGGTCGCATTACACGCGCGCAGTGCATCATATAAATGGGCCGCCATCTGCTCATGTGTCCCATCACCGAATGTGAAGAACCAATCCGCTTCAAGTTTTCCAAAATGGTCGGGTGCAAGGAGTGCTACCTTTTTGCCGTCCGCATGAAGCGCTGCTAGTGCCTCTTTTACTGCTACTTCATCGTTATCGATTAAAAGCACAGGTGCATCTGGCGCGTAATGTGTATATTTCATACCTGGCGCCTTAGGGGCACCGGCTTTTTGCTCGATATGCGTTGGCTCATTGACTGGGCCAATGACCGCTTCGAACATTTCTTTCGTAATACCGCCCGGACGTAAAATCGTTGGGGGATTAAGTGTTAAATCGATAACAGTTGATTCCACACCAATGCCTGTCGCACCGCCATCTAAAATCAGTGGAATGCGACCTGTTAAGTCTTCCTCAACATGAACGCCCTCGGTCGGACTTGGTTTCCCACTTGTGTTGGCACTTGGCGCAGCCACTGGTTCATCCAATTGTCGTAATAATCGTAAGGCAACAGGATGATTTGGCATACGAATGCCTACTGTATCAAGACCAGCTGTTACTTTTTCAGATAGCGCACCAGGCTTCACATGACAAATGACCGTTAATGGACCCGGCCAAAATGCATCCATACATTTTTTCGCCTTTTCTGAAATGTTATCAACATAACGCTCCAGTTGGTCAAAGGCGCCAATATGCACGATTAGCGGATTATCCGACGGACGACCCTTCGCAGCATAAATTGCGGTTACGGCCGCATCATTCGTCGCAATACCACCAAGGCCATACACGGTCTCGGTTGGAAATGCGACAACCTCGCCTGCTTTTAATAACGCCACTGCCTCGTCAAAAGCAGGGTCTTCTGTTACGCCATCTACGATTACTCGTTTCGTTTCCATGTTGTTGATTCCTCACTTACTTAGTTAATTCGCAAAATACCATACGGTCCTGCCCAAACATATCTTTCACAACTTCGACTTTTGCATGTTCAACATGCTGACGGAAGAAGCCGGCTACTGCATTCCCTTGTAGATAGCCAATCTCAACGCCAATTAGTCCAGGTCGATTCATCAGTGCTGGTAGATTCTCTGCTAGCTTACGATATAAAATCAATCCATCTTCCTCTGCAAATAATGCAGTATGTGGCTCGTGCTTAATGACGGAATCATCCATGACAGCCACTTCTGACTGTGCGATATAAGGTGGATTCGACAATACAACATCCCATTTTTGATGTGCAATCGGTGCCGTTAAATCCCCTTCTAGAAACTGAATATCCGCCTCTAGTGCCTTAGCGTTACGCTTCGCTACCGCTAGTGCTGCCGCTGAAATATCCGTTGCTGTGACATGAAGCTTCGCACATTCTTTCTTCATTGAAATCGCAATCGCACCACTGCCTGTGCCGATATCTGCCACCTGAATATCATCATGACCAAATAATTTACGCATACGCTGCAATGAATAATGAACAAGCTCCTCCGTTTCCGGACGTGGAATTAAGACATTTTCATCGACATAAAATGAACGACCGTAAAATTCCTCATGATGTGTAATGTACTGTACAGGCATACCACCAATATGTGTATGCACAGCCTCTTCAAATTTTTGAAGGTCAGCCGCCGCTACCTCATCTTGCATCGCCATCACTAAATGCGTATAATCCACATCCAACACATACTGCATCAGCAGCTGACCGACACGCGTCTCACAATTTGCTTCCTCTAAAATAGAAGAAGCCCAATCAAGGGCCTCAAAAACTCGCTTAGAATCGTTGTTCATTTAGAGCATCCAATTTTTTAGCTTGTTCTTCCATAATTAATGCATCGATAACGTCATCTAGTTTACCGTCAATAATTTGGTCTAATTTTTGGATTGTTAATCCGATACGGTGATCCGTTACGCGGTTTTGTGGATAGTTGTACGTACGGATACGTTCTGAACGGTCACCTGTACCAACAGCTGATTTACGTTCTGCATCGTATTTTGATTGTTCTTCTTGTTGTAATTTATCGTAAACACGTGCACGAAGGATTTTCATCGCTTTTTCACGGTTTTTAAGTTGTGAACGTTCATCTTGCATTGCAACAACAACGCCTGTTGGAATATGTGTCATACGAACAGCTGATGCCGTTTTGTTGACGTGCTGACCACCGGCACCTGATGCATGATAAATATCAACGCGGATATCTTTATCTTGTAAATCAAGTTCAACTTCAGCAGCTTCTGGCATTACAACAACCGTTGCTGTAGATGTGTGCACGCGACCTTGTGATTCTGTTTCCGGAACACGTTGTACGCGGTGTGCGCCACTTTCATATTTTAATTTAGAGTAAACATCGCTACCTGAAATCATAATAACGATTTCTTTATAACCACCAAGCTCAGTAGGGTTAGCAGAAACGATTTCTGTTCTCCAACCTTGTGTTTCAGCATATTTGCTGTACATACGGAATAGTGAGTTTGCGAATAAAGCCGCCTCGTCGCCACCCGCTGCACCACGAATTTCCATGATAATGTTTTTACCATCATTCGGGTCCTTTGGAATTAATAAAATTTTCATTTTTTCTTCTAAATCAGGAATTTGCACTTCAAGTTCTTTTAATTCCTCTTGTGCCATTTCCTTCATTTCAGGATCATCTTCCATATCAATTAAATCTTTCGCATCTTGGATTTGTTCTTTAATTGATTTATATTCACGATAAACAGTTACGGTTTCTTGAATATCCGATTGTTCCTTTGAAAATTGGGCTAATTTTTTTGAGTCAGATACGATATCTGGGTCACTAAGAAGTTCGTTTAAACGTTCATAACGGTCTTCTACTGCTTGTAGGCGATCAAACATATACTTTCACCTATTCCTTTCTGTTCTATCTATTATTTATTTTTCATTAAAGTTAAATTACTTCCTCAATTAGTATAAAGAAAAAGAGTAACACATGCTACTCTTTTCAAAAATTGCACTTTCTTCATTTTACTACGAAAGCGTCTTTTTAGGTCATTATTTTACTTCATCTAATTGCGTTGCACCGGTTGGTACATAGTGATGATGACGACAACGTGGCTCGTAGGCTTCTGAAGCACCTACTAAAATAACGGGATCATCTGCTTTCGCAGGCTCACCATTAATTAAGCGCTGTGTACGGCTTGCAGGTGACCCACAAACGCTACATACTGCTTGTAGTTTCGTTACTTGCTCCGCAATCGCCATTAAGAATGGCATTGGTCCGAATGGAACCCCTTTAAAGTCTTGGTCTAACCCAGCTAAGATAACACGGAAGCCGTGATCTGCAAGTTTTTGAACCGTTTCGATAATATCTTCTCCGAAAAATTGTGCTTCATCGATGGCGATTAAATCGTACTCATCATCAATATAAGACCACATTTCCTCTGTTTTTTCGATTGGATGTGCAATAACTGTCGTACCGTTGTGACTTACGACCGCTTCCTCGCTGTAGCGATTGTCAATCTTCGGTTTGAATACCGCAATCTTTTGTTTTGCGAATTGGGCGCGGCGCACACGGCGGATCAGTTCTTCCGATTTTCCAGAGAACATACTGCCGCAAATTACTTCAACCCAGCCATTTTGAGACATAACGTACATGGTGTATAGGCTCCCTTCTAAAAATATCTACTCTCTATCATAACAAAAAAGAGCTCACGTACTGCTCTTTTTTTAATAATTATTTGTTATGTACGAACGAAAATCTTTAAGTAATAACGGAATTTATACTACACGATTTTCGTATCGCAGGCAAGAAAAATACCTGCTACGCAACATGTGCATAGCAGGCATATTTTCTACTTAAATAAAAATTATTTAAGGTTGTATTTTTTGTTGAAGCGATCAACACGACCGTCAGCAGATGCGAATTTTTGACGACCTGTGTAGAATGGGTGACATTCGTTACAGAATTCGACGTTAATAGTTTCTTTTACTGAACCTACAGTGAAAGAGTTACCGCATGAGCATGTTACAGTTGCTTGTTTGAAATCTGGGTGGATACCTTGTTTCATAGTTAATGTTCTCCTCTCGCCCTGAACCATCTGGAACAGAGTTAGTATATACGGTTGCCTTACACGACCCATTGAAACGCCGTATATGCAACACACAATATTTGCATTATGAAAATATGATAACAAATTTCTTTAATCAATGCAATCATTATTTCTTTTCTAAATTAAGCCGCGACCATTTCGTTGCTCTTTTGATTTATTGTTCAGTGATTCGAAAAACTCCACATTCGATTTTGTTGAGCGTAGTTTTCGTAAAAACTTCTCTGTGAAATCGGATGAATCTGAAAATGTTTTACGAATCGCCCATAA
The DNA here is from genome assembly GCF_000307285.2 of Kurthia sp. Dielmo. Lineage (NCBI taxonomy): Bacteria > Bacillati > Bacillota > Bacilli > Caryophanales > Caryophanaceae > Kurthia > Kurthia sp. Dielmo. The sequence continues at coordinate 151,239 of NZ_HE578956.1, read as the reverse complement.
TTTATCAAGCTGGTCCTTTTCAAGAAGTAGTTCTTCTTTACGTGTTCCTGAGCGACGAATATCAATCGCTGGGAATATACGACGCTCTGCTAATGAACGATCTAAATGAAGCTCCATATTCCCCGTACCTTTAAATTCCTCATAGATGACCTCATCCATGCGCGAACCTGTATCAACAAGTGCAGTCGCTAAAATCGTTAAGCTACCGCCCTCTTCGATATTACGCGCCGCACCGAAGAAACGTTTCGGACGGTGGAATGCTGCCGGGTCAATACCTCCTGACAGTGTACGACCACTTGGTGGCACAGTCAAATTGTATGCTCGCGCTAAACGCGTAATCGAATCCATTAAAATAATGACGTCACGTTTATGCTCGACAAGACGCATCGCACGTTCAAGCACAAGCTCGGCTACTTTCACGTGATTCTCTGGTAGCTCATCAAATGTCGACGATACGACGTCTGCATTTACAGAACGCTCAATATCGGTTACTTCTTCTGGACGCTCATCAATTAATAAGACGATTAACTCCGATTCCGGATGCAATTCTGTAATGGCGTTCGCAATTTCTTTTAATAAAGATGTTTTCCCTGCTTTTGGCGGTGCAACAATTAAACCACGTTGACCAAAACCAACAGGTGCCACTAAGTCCATAATGCGCGTTGATAATTTATTTTTTGTTGTTTCAAGCTTAATTTGACGCTCTGGGTATAGCGGTGTGAGTGCAGGGAAATGCACACGTTCTTTCGCTGTTTCAGGGTCCTCTCCGTTCACCGCATCTACATGTAGTAGGCCGTAGTAACGTTCGTTTTCTTTCGGTGGACGTACTTTCCCTGCCACCTTGTCACCATTACGTAGGCTGAAGCGACGAATTTGTGAAGCAGAAATATAAATATCCTCCGAGCTAGGCGAATAATTAATGGGACGCAAAAAGCCGAAGCCTTCTTGTTGAATGATTTCTAACACGCCATCCATATAGAAATAGCCTTCGCGTTCTGCGCGCACTTTTAAAATCGCGACAATTAATTCTTTTTTTGTGAGCTTGCTATAGTATGACACTTTATATTCGCGTGCAAGCGCATAAAGCTCTTTTAGCGTCATATTTTCAAGCTGTGACATTGTTAAATTAGCCATCTTGAGTACACCACTCTTACATTGAATTTTTCTTTATCGAAATGTGTATAGTTTTGGTAAATTTTAGTTGTACATATACTTTCCTATTATACGATTTACACACCGAAAAAGAAACTTATCTTTGCATGCAAAAAAAGAGGTCGCCCATACAGGCAACCTCTTTGTTATCGTATATAAAATTAAATTAGTCTTTGATGTAAAGATCTGGTTTTTTATCTAAACGGTGACGTCCTTCTACGAAGCGAACAGTTCCTGATTTAGCACGCATAACAACTGATTCAGTTGTACAGTGACCACCTTTAAATTGAACACCTTTTAAAAGTTCGCCATCTGTAACACCCGTTGCTGCGAAGATTGCGTCATCACCTTTTACAAGGTCATCCATGTTTAACACAGTATTTACTGCGATACCCATTTTTTCGCAACGAGCTACTTCTTCGTCATTAGACGGTACTAAACGACCTTGGAAGTCGCCGCCTAAGCATTTAAGTGCTACAGCTGCGATAACGCCTTCTGGAGCTCCACCAGTACCGAACATAATATCCACGCCAGTTTCATCAAATGCAGTGTTGATAGCTGCTGCTACGTCGCCATCGTTGATGAATTTAATGCGAGCACCTGCTGCACGAATTTCATCGACGATACCTTGGTGACGTTCGCGTTTTAATAAAGTTGCTACAACGTCCTCTACATTTTTGTTTTTCGCTTTAGCTACTGCTTTTAAGTTGTCTGTCACAGAAGCATCGATGCTAACCATGCCCGCTGCTTCAGGACCAACTGCGATTTTTTCCATGTACATATCAGGTGCATGAAGTAAGTTACCACGGTCTGCAATTGCTAATACTGTTAAAGCATTCCCGCTACCTGCAGCAACGATGTTTGTGCCTTCAAGAGGGTCAACTGCGATATCCACTTGTGGACCGTTTTTATCAGAACCCAATTTTTCACCGATGTAAAGCATTGGCGCTTCGTCCATTTCGCCTTCACCAATTACAACAGTTGCGTCCATAGGAATTGAGTCGAATACTTGGCGCATTGCAGTTGTTGCTGCGTCATCCGCTTCCATTTTAAGACCGCGACCCATCCATCGAGCTGATGCGATTGCTGCTGCTTCTGTTACACGTACTACTTCCATTGATAAACTACGTTTCATGTTTTACTGTTCCTCCCGTTTGCCACTCTATACCGAGTGGTTGTGGTTTAAAAACCAAATCTATTGTAGCACAGTTTATATACAATTTATGTGTTTTTTCACAATGTTAGCAAATGAAAAAATATTTCATCAGTCTTTGATTTCGACTTTACGAATATCTGCTCCAATAGCGGTTAATTTTTCTACAATATGACTATATCCGCGCTCAATATGATAAATATCATGAATAATTGTTTCACCATGTGCAATTAAGCCTGCAATAACAAGTGCTGCACCTGCACGCAAATCTGTAGCAGTAACTGTAGCACCCGTTAGCTCAGTTGGTCCCGTAATAATTGATGTACGCCCTTCAACTTTGCCTGTTGCCCCCATACGATTGAGCTCTGCAATGTGTTTAAAGCGCGCAGAATAAATCGTATCCGTAATGACCGCCATCCCGTTCGCCTGCGTTAAAAGTGCCGCAAATGGCTGCTGAAGATCTGTTGGGAATCCAGGATACACAAGTGTCTTAATATCGACAGCCTTCATCTGTTCGACTTTCGGAATCGTAATGCTTTCCTCGTCTTCAATTACTTCAATGCCCATTTCACGCATTTTTGCCGTCAATGAATCGACGTGCATTGGAATGACATTATCAATGACAACCCCATCGCCAATCGCCGCAGCCAGTAGCATGTATGTACCTGCTTCAATACGGTCCGGAATAATCGTATGGGTCGTACCGTGTAAGCTTTCCACACCGTCAATACGAATAACATTTGTACCAGCGCCTTTAATACGCGCACCCATGCTTGTAAGCAGTGTCGCAACATCAATGATTTCAGGCTCTTTTGCCGCATTTTCAATGATTGTTTGTCCTTCTGCAAGAACTGCTGCGAGCATAATATTAATCGTTGCACCGACACTTGAAACGTCCAAATAAATTTTTGCACCCGTTAATTTTTCAGCACGTAAATAAATCGCGCCATGCTCATTTGTCACGGTCGCACCAAGTGCCTCGAAGCCTTTAATGTGCTGGTCAATCGGGCGTGGTCCAAGGTAGCAACCACCCGGTAAACCAATGACAGCCTGTTTAAAGCGGCCAAGCATTGCGCCCATTAAATAATATGAGGCACGTAGTTTTTTTACATTGCCATTTGGAAGCGGCATATCAATCATCTTCGTTGGATCGACGGTCATATCGCCGTCCTCAAATGTCACTTCACCGCCAATTTCTTCTAGTAACGATTTTAAAGTCCACACGTCTAAAATCTCTGGTAGGCCCTCAATCGTCACTTTTGAATCTGCTAAAATTGTAGCCGGAATTAAAGCTACTGCACTATTTTTGGCACCGCTCACTTTAATCGTTCCTTTTAAACGGTTGCCACCATTTACTTTAAATACGTCCATAGAAGTCAAAATCTCCTTAAATACAAATTTGTCCCGAAACCACACGCAAACAAGCGCGCAGCTTCAGGACTAAATTGTTATAAATTATTGGAACAAATTATTTGTCTTTGTTAGCCCAATCTTTCATGAATCCGTCGATTCCTTTGTCAGTAAGTGGGTGTTTAAATAATTGTTTTAATACTTTGTAAGGTGTTGTTGCAATATGTGCACCTGCAAGAGCTGCTTGTGTCACGTGTTGAGGGTGACGGATTGATGCAGCAATGATTTGTGAATCGATTTCATGAATCGCGAAGATTTCAGCGATTTCACGGATTAATTCAACGCCATCGATACCGATATCATCAAGACGGCCGATAAATGGTGATACGTAAGTTGCACCAGCACGAGCAGCCATTAATGCTTGGTTCGCTGAGAAGATTAATGTAACGTTTGTTTTAATGCCTTCTTTTGTTAAAGCGGCACAAGCTGTAAGACCAGCTTCAGTCATTGGAAGTTTTACAGTGATGTTCGGGTGGATTTTAGAAAGTTCTAAACCTTCTTTAATCATGCCTTCTGCATCTAAAGAAATAACTTCGCCAGATACTGAACCGTCAACTAATTCAGCGATTTCTTTTAAACGGTCGTGGAAAGAGATGTTTTTTTCTTTTGCTACTAATGATGGGTTTGTTGTAACACCTGAAAGGATACCCCATGCATAAGCTTCTTTGATTTCGTCAAAGTTTGCTGTATCGATGAAAAATTTCATTGTGGATTGTTCCCCCTAATTTATAAAACGATGGCTAGTTGCCAAATTATATGTGATTATGCTTGTTGATTACTACCGAAGTCACGGATTTTGCCGATAACTGTTGCTTTAATTGCTTCACGGCCAGGACCCATATATTTACGTGGATCGTAAACTTTTTTGTCGTTTTCTAACACTTCACGAATTGCTGCTGTTTGTGCAATTTGGTTTTCAGTGTTTACGTTAATTTTAGCAGTACCTAAAGAAATCGCTTTTTGGATGTCTTTTAATGGAATACCAGAACCACCATGTAAAACTAATGGTAAATCAGCTAATTCAGAGATTTCTTTCATTTCTTTGAAGCCTAAGTTTGGCTCACCATGGTAAGGACCATGAACTGAACCTAATGCTGGAGCTAAGCAATCGATTGCTGTAGCTTCAACCATTTTACGGCATTCTTCAGGATCCGCGTACATGATACCGCCGATAACGCCATCTTCGTCGCCACCTACTGTACCAAGTTCCGCTTCTACAGATACGCCATGTGCATGTGCGTATTCAACAACTTTAGAAGTAATTTCGATGTTTTCTTCGAATGGGTGATGTGAAGCATCAATCATTACTGATGTGAAACCAGCATCAACTGCTTCTTTACATTTTTCGAAGCTTGAACCGTGATCAAGGTGAATCGCTACTGGTACGGTAATTTTGTAGCTTTCGATTAAGCCTTTTACCATATACACGACAGAAATAAAGCCGCCCATATATTTACCCGCACCCTCAGATACACCTAGGATTACTGGAGATTTTTCTTCTTCTGCAGCTTGTAGAATCGCTTGGACATATTCAAGATTGTTAATGTTGAATTGTCCTACCGCGTATTTACCCTCTTTTGCTTTTTCTAGCATTTCTTTCATAGAAACCAAAGCCATAATATGAATCCTCCTCATGAAATCAAGCATAATTTATTTATTATTCTTAAACAGTACAATCATATCAAAAAGTGATACAATTTACTACTTTAAGTCGTTATCTTTTAACAATTCATTAATTGTTTCGCGCACTTCGATAATTTCAAATGGCTTCTTGAAAAAATGAGCTGCGCCAAGGCTTTTCGCCTGATCTACAAGCTCTTGCTCGCCATATGCTGTCATCATCATGATGACGAATTTTTTGTTCAAATCAGCCGCATGCTGAAGAATTTCTACACCATTCATTCCAGGTAATTTCATATCCGTAAGTAGCGCATCAAAATCTTCATTTTTGATTAATTCAATTGCTTCTAGCCCACTGCCTGCTGTTTGAATTTCGTAGCCTTCATTTTTTAATACTTCTTGTAGCACAATGCGAATCCCAGGTTGGTCATCGACGATTAAAATTTTTTTCATAGCTTCCCTCTCCCTTTCCTTCATAGTATCATATCTTCCCTTTACAACTGTTTAAAAAAATCCTTATAATGAGCATCATGAGGTGAAAAAAATGTTAAAAATGTTAACAACACAATTAACGGGCTTATTACAACGTATTGCTTCTGACCAGGAGGAAACGATTGAGGAGGCTGCGCGCCTACTTGCACAAGCAGGCATTACAGATGGCAAGGTATATTTTGCCTGCTTTGGTGAGATGAAAGCACTTGAATATAATGCGGCACATGCCGAGGAGCCATTTGCGAAAATGACGCCTTGGACAGACGATGCTGTTATCACAGATATGGACCGTGTGCTTATCGTGACGCGCCATGCAAATGATGAAGAAGCACTTACGCTTGCACAAAAGTTATACGATCAATTTATTCCATTCGCAGTCATTACGAGTGAAAAAGAAGCGGACGCAGGAAAAATGGCGGACCTTGCGTATGTGTACGTGTCACTAAAAATGAAACAAGGATTAATTCCAAATGATATCGGCGAACGCATCGTTGTGCCGCATCTTTTAGCAGCACTTTATCTTTACGAAGCCATTAAGGTGCACTATGACGACATGCTATTTAATGACGAAGAATAATGTACCGAGCCGCCTCTGTGCGGTTTTTTTTATGTGCAATGAAAAATCGTTCATTCCCTCAAGAAGCGTGTTTTGGCTACGACATATTTTTAACTAAGCGACACGTACAGGTCAAAGAGCACGCTGTTTTTGTATATATTTGCGCAGCGGCTATCCTATGACAAAAAAGCAACATGATTTTTCCTGTTTTTTTGCGCGTTGACAAATGCTTTTTTAATAAAAGGCTCCCTTAAAAGGGATAAAAACCGGGCGTTTTTGTCCCAAAATGCGCTTTTTCGGGTTCAAAAAGTGGTTGCCATTCTCCTTTTTACTAGTGGTGAATAAATGACAGCCGATTTTCTTGAAATATCGATTTTTCTCGGTCGTGCTGTGTTGAAACTGCCCCTCGGAGCGCCCGAATCGACCCTTTTTTGGTGATTCAGAGCGATTTTCGGCACTTTTTCAGGCTGCATCTTTTGAATAAATGACAGGTTTTTCGTAAACATCTCTGCTTTTTAGCGAAAATGCCTAATTATTTGCGCGAATGGCACATATTTTTAAGTAAGTTGTAGCCAAAACACGCTTCTTAGCAAAATCGTTCATTTAAAAGAGGCTGGGACAAAATACATCATGTTGCTTTTTTAACGTTCGCAATGAAAAACCGGAACCGCGCCACCGCGCGATTCCGGTTTTTCTTATGCTCATAGGAGCGTTTCTTTTTACACGTATTTTACAACTTCGTATACGCGATATTTTTTTCTTCTAGCATATCACGGTAAAACGTATCCTCGCCGATCAGCACAATATTATCTGTGAACGCTTCGATTTCATCTAGTAAGTGCGTCGTTAACAGTACCGTACACGTCGCTGATAATTCATGTAATACATGCTGAATTTCGGTACGTGATTTTAAATCAATGCCTACAGTCGGCTCATCTAAAATTAAAATCGTTGGTTTTGCGAGTAACCCAATAATTAAATTCACCTTACGCTGCGTACCACCGGACAATTTTTTTACGACGGTTTTGCGCTCCTGCTCTATCGAGAGCTTTTTTAAATAATACGCGATTAATTCATCATCAATCGTTTCTTTCAATAGACCTTTAAAGAACGCCAGATTTTCATCGACGGTCATATGCTCCCACAACGCAATTTCCTGCGGCACATAGCCAATACGTTTTTTTCGTTCATTCGCACTCCACTGCACACCATCATATAAAATGGTGCCAGCGGCAGGCTTTTCAATACCGGCAATCATTTTAAGTAGCGTGGATTTCCCGATACCATTTTGGCCGATAAAAAGTGTCATACCAGCCGTCGGAATTTCAAGTGAACACTTTTCATATACGGCTTTTTTTCGGTAATGTTTCGTGACATTTTGTAGCGTAATCATGCCACCCCTCCTAACTGTAGCAAGATGATAATAACAGCAAGCGTCATCGCTAAAATAAGTGCCATAAATAATTGATGACTCCATGTGCGCACATGCGTCAGTAGCAATGCGACGCCAATTTCAAAAACAACGGCGGCCGCAAGTAATATGAAAATGGCTGTAGCAGATACCGATAGGCCAATCAGCATCATCAGACCAAGTGCCCCGACAACTAGTACAAAGCTATGCGCCGCGACATACACCATATAAAACTTGCGATAATTCGTCTCATAAATACGCACCCTCGCCAATGCTTGTGGCTGGCAAAGTGCGCGATTAAGACCAATTTGTGCGACACCAACAAGCAACATCACAATAATGACAGCTGCTAAGCCAAGTGACTGCGGCGATGAATCGACTAATGAACGCATCGTTAATTGCCCCTTTGGCTCCACCTTTTTATATTTTGCGAAAACATCTTCAAGCGCGATGTTTTTTACTTTTAAATGCTGTGCGACGATATATGGTAGCTGCTGTTTATAAGCGGTTTTACTAATTGTTTCTGTTACAATATCGCCAACCATATTATGTTGTACATAAAGCGTTAATACGCCGCTTGTCTGTCTTGCTGCTAAGCGTTTTTCATAGTCATCTGGAATGATCACAACCGCCACAGCACGCTGCTTCGCTACTTCATCCTCAGGATAGCGCTCCTCTGTTGATAAATTTGTGACGTGGAAGCGTGGCTGTTTTTTTAATGCTGTCATCAATTGTTTTGACGATTCACTATCGTCAAAATTTTGCACAGCAACGGGTAATTCAATAAGACGATTTTGCTCTGCAATCAGCAGTTTTAGAACGCCTCCTAATACAAGAAGTGCCGCGAATAAAATCGCATAGGTGCGCCAGTTTTTAACAACAATCAATTGAAAGAAAGACTTCATGCGCGCCCCCTCCTTCCAATGATTACAAGCAGTAGCACGAGTAATATACCAATACTAAGCCAAATCGACAACGCGTAATCGATAACATAATTGTTCATAAACAACTGCAACAGCGCATCAAATAATGGCGCAAATGGGTTGTAATATAGCCATGTGCGCTGGAAGTACATCGTCGGAATAATCGCACCTGAGCCGAGCATAATGAATAGCGTCACAATTATTTTCACGATGCCCGCTAAACGGTTTGCACACAATAAGTCAATGACGACATACACGAATGCCATTAAGACGACAAGGCTACTAATTGTGATCACTAAATACGATAGATTATATGTTTCAAATGCGGGCTGTACGAAGTGATACAGCGCAAATATACTAATAAACGCAAACGCAAGTGTATAAACCGTTGCGAGTGCATAGCGCGCAAGTAAAAGTTTTTCCTTTGCAAATGGATACATTTTTAGCCGGTCGCGCATTGCTCTTGGCATATTCATCTGGAAAATTGTGAGCAGTGCTAAAAAGAAGCCTAGCAATACGAGTACATACGCCGATACGACATAGTAATCGGCAAACGGAATCGTTTCTATTTGATGGGCATCAAAAATTGCACCACGATTTAAGCCATTCGCTAATAAATCCATCATCATCGCAATAATTTCATCATTCGAGGCATCGCGGTAAAAATGACCATACGTCAAAATTCCTGCCTCTGAGACCATCAAGCGGTCATAGACAGATAAAGTCAGTTGATTAATAAGAAGTCCTTGCAGCGAGCGATCATCGTATGTCACGACCTCAATGGGCAATGAACCATTTTTATAAAATGCCTTAGTCATGCCTTCTTTCAAAATGATATAGCCATTAATTTTTTTATCGCGCACGCCTTGCTCTGCTGCCTTTTCATCGTATTCCTTTAAGTGAAAGCCATTCGCGAAGCCATCACCCTGTTGTATGGATTTTAAAATCATACGTGTCTCTGCTGTTTCATCGTTATCTACGACGCCAATATGAATCGTTGACTCAGCTGACTGTTTTTGAATGCCGACAATCGTCGCAAGTATAATAAAACAGGCAAACACTAAATACGGAATGATGTACCACTTTTGCAATAAAAAAGAGTGGTACGCTTTCAGTATCTTCATAAAAGCACCACCCTTCTTCTTATTTATTCAAATGATTAAGCGCCAAACTGACTAAATAGCATCTCCATATTCGTTTCAATTGAATCTTGAAGTTCTTGTAGTTCAGCATCTGATAATGTATTTAAATCAACAGCGCCGTCTGCTTTCACATTTAATTTTTCTTTTACATTTGTTGTTGTATCAATATTAATTTTAATTGGTTCGCCGTCCACATCAAAGCTAATTGTCCCTTTTGATGTTTGTTTATTATTCTTCACATCTGAATCAAGCGTACCTTCATATTTTGCGTTGTACGTTTCACCTGTTTGATCTGTAATCGTAAAGTCGATATTATTCGTACGTTTATTGCCATCTAATTTTTCGTCGTTTTTCATGTTAATGGCAAACTCTTCGCCTTCAGTAATTGATGTCACTGTGTAATCATCTTTTACTGTGCCTTTACCTTTTGATGTACCTTCTAAACGGAAGCTTTCAACCGCTTGGTCACTACTTTTAAGCTCTGCTACTACTTGTACATCATCGTCCACTTTTTCTGTCATCGTAAATAGCATGTTGTTGTCTTCTTTGCCATCTGCACCTGACCAATTGATATCACGTTTTACGATTGTTTTACCGTCTAAGAAGTTTTTCGCAACAATTTTACCAAATTTCTCATCATCGATGTCCTTCAGTAAATCATCAATTGATTCCTCGTATGATTTTGTTGTTACGCTTGTGATAGATGAACCAAACATTTTTTTGATTTTTTCATCTTTCTTCAGCTCAGCGCCAACATTTTTTAAGACACGTTTAATATCTGCATCTTCTAATGTCATCGTTACTGTATTTAGCTCTTCTTTTTTACCGAATACATCTGTCGTTTCTTTTCCTTTTTCAAACTGCTCATCTTCTAAAGAATCCATTACAACTTTTAAATAACGGTACTGCATTTCTTCCGCTTCTTCTTGCGTCATATTTGATGCCATTAATTCATTTAAGTTCAGCATGCTCGGATCGAAATCCTCTGGTGCTGGCTCGCCTGCAATGCGTTCATATACTTTTTTCATATCAGCATTTTTAACCATTAATTTATCATTGAATAATGGTGCTGCAATGTACTGTGCATCTTTGTCAGCTGTCCACTCAAATTTATCTATTTCTGTACCCGCAAAAGTTGGTACAAATGATAATTCTGATTGTTGATTCTTTTCGTCATGACCTGCGTTAAATACAAGATTTGTTGATTCGACCATTGATGCCGGAACACCAAGTGATGATAGTAATGAGTCTGAAACTTCTGCACTCAATTTAACCGATCCACGGTATGATTCATTAACCATTTCATCTTGAAGTGCTACCTCATTTTTGAAACGTTCATCGAAATAGCTACCCCATGTTTCCATTGATTGCTTTTCACTTAATAAATATTTGTTCTTTGGTGTATTTGTCATGTAATAATAAATGCCGCCTGCTGCTGCTAATAATAAAACAAGTACACCTACGATAATCCCTACTTTTTTACCCATATCCACACTCCTTTTCTCTTTAATTCCATTATATAGGAAATCAACACCTATCTCTATGGTCTGTATTTCCTTCATTGCTTTAACACTTTTTCACTATATTTCACTATTTAAATATAGAATAGGCGAAAAAAATGAGGGCTCCTCAAGAGGTAGCCCTCATTTACTAGTACCGATTATTTTACAGAAGCACCAATGAAGTCACGGAATAACGGTTGTGGACGTTGTGGACGTGACACGAATTCTGGGTGGAATTGTGCCGCCACGAAGAAGTCTTTTTCTGGTAGCTCAATGATTTCTGCTAAACGGCCATCTGGTGATAAGCCTGAGAAGACAAGACCAGCTGCTTCCATTGCTTCACGGTATTCATTATTGAATTCATAACGGTGACGGTGACGTTCGTACACTAAATCTTCTGCGTAGATTTCACGTGCGCGAGAGCCTTCTTTTAATTTACATGGGTATAAGCCAAGACGTAATGTACCGCCAAGATCTTCTACGTCTTCTTGGTCTGGTAATAAGTCGATGATTGGGTATTGCGTTTCAGCCAATTCGGTTGAGTGCGCGCCTTCTAAGCCGAGAACATTTCGTGCAAATTCAACGGCCGCCATTTGCATCCCTAAACAAATACCTAAGAATGGTACATTGTTTTCACGCGCAAATTTAATTGCTTCAATTTTCCCTTCGACACCACGGTCACCGAAGCCACCCGGTACAAGGATGCCGTCTACATCTGACAGTAATTCGTTCACATTTTCAGCGTTGATGTGTTCCGCATTGATCCAGTCGATATCGATATCGGTATCATGCGCGTAGCCTGCGTGTTTTAATGCTTCTGCTACAGAGATGTACGCATCTTGCAGCTCAACATATTTCCCAACAAGTGCGATTTTTGTTGTTTTCGAAAGGTTTTTCACGCGTTCCACAAGTGCTTTCCATTCGGTCATATCAGCAGCTGGTGCTTGGATACCGAAGTGGTCAAGTACGATTGAATCTAGCCCTTGTGCTTGAAGTGCTAATGGAATATCGTACAAGCTTTCTGCATCGACACATTCCACGACTTCATTTGATTCGACGTCACAGAATAGCGCGATTTTGTCTTTCATGCCCTGTGGTACTGGACGGTCCGAACGTAATACTAGTACGTTTGGTTGAATCCCTAACGAACGTAATTCTTTTACTGAGTGTTGTGTTGGTTTTGTTTTTAATTCGCCTGACGCTGCGATATACGGTACAAGTGTACAGTGTAGGTAAAGCACGTTGTCACTACCTAAATCGCGTTTTAATTGGCGAATTGCTTCTAAAAATGGTAGTGATTCGATATCACCAACCGTACCGCCGATTTCCGTAATCACGACATCCGCGTTTGTTTCACGGCCTGCGCGTTGGATACGGTCTTTGATTTCATTTGTGATATGAGGAATAACTTGTACCGTACCACCATTGTAATCACCGCGACGTTCTTTACGTAATACTGAAGCGTATACGCGACCAGAAGTGACCGTTGAATGTTTGCCTAAGTTAATGTCGATGAAACGTTCATAGTGACCTAAGTCTAAGTCCGTTTCTGCGCCGTCATCTGTAACGAATACTTCCCCATGTTGATACGGGCTCATTGTGCCTGGGTCAATATTGATGTACGGGTCAAATTTTTGTGTTGTGATTTCTAGGCCACGGTTTTTTAATAAACGGCCAAGTGATGCTGCCGTGATCCCTTTACCAAGTGATGATACAACGCCGCCTGTTACGAAAATATATTTAGTCAAAATAATTCCTCCTCAGTAATTCTTTCTTTCCCAAAGCACTAAAATACCTTTAGAAAAAACAAAAAAACGCTCCGCCCGCAACTAATTGCAGGGGGAGCGTGAATTTACACGGTCATACTCCTTTTTTAAGGAGCCCATATAAAAGGTTAAACGTTTTGTTATTTAATGTCAAGAGTGAAGATTATTTTTCGTCTTCGTCCTCTTCGTCTTCGTAGTCTAAATCGTCTTCATCGTCTAAATCGATGTCTTCTTCAACAACGTCAAGGCCAGCTAATTCGTCGTCCTCTTCGTCTTCGTTTAAATCGCGATCAAGATCGTCATCTGATTCATCGTCGAAGTCATTTTCGTTATCTTCTAACACTAATTCTTCGTCGTCATCTTTGTCGATTTCTAAATCAATTTCTTCGTCTTCATGTTCGTGAACTTTTACAGTTGGAGCAGTTTCTTCTTCAACTTGGTCAATTGCGTACCATTCACGTAGACCCCAGCGGCTTTCACCTAATACTAGGAAACGACCGTCGATGTTCATATCTGTATAGAATTGTACGATTGCATCTTTTAGTTGCGCTTCTGTACGCGCGCCTAAAGCAATAATTTGGTCAGTAATTTCGTTAAATGGAATCGCTTGGCCTTTTTCAACTAAAATACGATGTGCTAAGTTAATTAATGATTCTTGAGTTAATTGTTCTGATGTTAAATCACGAAGGTTCAATTCGTGCACGTCCTTTCTCTACTTAAACATACTAATTATTATATACATATTGTGCTCTGTTACGCCACATTCAATTGTCTTTTTTCTGACGTTTGACACTACGATAAACGTAGTAAAATAAATATAGGGCTAAAATTAAAAGTGGAATCGCGCCCAATTGTTTATTATACAACAAATACGTCGCAATGGCGCAAGCGATTATAATTAAATAGTGTATGATTCTCTCCATATACCTTGGTGCTCCTCAGCATAGCTTTTCCCTATATTATACAGAAAAAACCATAAAAACACGTCTATGAACCTTCTTTTATTACATATTTCGACGATATTTACCGCCAACTTCATATAAAGCATTTGTGATTTGTCCCAAACTTGCGTATTTAACCGTCTCCATTAACTCATCAAAAATATTATTTCCTGATTTCGCAACTTCTTGCAGACGTTTCAGCATTTCAGCAGATTTCCCTTCATGCTTCGCTTGGAATTTACGTAAGTTCACAATTTGCGTTGTTTTTTCTTCTGTCGATGCACGCGCAATCTCCATATTATCGAATAATTCTTCATCATTGGCATTTGGATTTAAGTACGTGTTCACACCGATAATTGGTAGCTCACCAGAATGTTTCAAATGTTCATAGTACATTGATTCTTCTTGAATTTTTGCACGCTGATACTGCGTCTCCATTGCGCCAAGCACGCCACCACGGTCATCAATACGGTCAAATTCTGCAAGTACCGCTTCTTCCACTAATGTCGTTAACTCATCAATAATATAGGAGCCTTGTAAAGGATTTTCATTTTTTGAGAGGCCATGCTCTTTCGTAATAATTAACTGAATGGCCATCGCGCGGCGAACAGACTCTTCAGTCGGTGTTGTAATCGCTTCATCGTATGCGTTTGTATGCAGTGAATTACATTGATCTTGCAGTGCCATTAATGCTTGCAGCGTCGTACGAATATCATTAAAATCAATTTCCTGTGCATGGAGGCTACGACCTGACGTTTGTACATGATATTTTAATTTTTGACTACGCTCATTCGCACCGTATTTATCACGCATCGCAACTGCCCAAATACGACGTGCCACACGGCCAATCACTGTATATTCTGGGTCTAAGCCATTTGAGAAGAAGAACGATAGATTCGGCGCAAAGTCATCAATATTCATACCACGGCTTAAATAGTATTCCACAAATGTGAAGCCATTTGATAACGTGAACGCTAGTTGTGAAATTGGATTCGCACCTGCTTCTGCAATATGGTAGCCAGAAATCGACACTGAGTAATAATTACGTACATCATGGTCGATGAAGTATTGCTGAATATCGCCCATCATACGTAGTGCAAACTCTGTTGAGAAAATACATGTATTTTGCCCTTGGTCTTCTTTTAAAATATCCGCTTGTACCGTACCACGCACGACATGTAAGGTTTCTGCTTTTACCGCTGCATGTTCTTCTTCTGTAAGCTCACGTCCAAGCTCTGCTTCCTTCTGCGTCACCTGCTGATCAATCGCCGTATTTAAAAACATCGCTAAAATAATCGGCGCTGGTCCGTTAATTGTCATCGATACCGATGTTGACGGTGCACATAAATCAAAACCGGCATACAGCTTTTTCATATCCTCTAGCGTACAAACACTCACGCCTGATTCACCAATTTTCCCGTAAATATCTGGGCGCTCATTCGGGTCCTCACCATAAAGCGTCACCGAGTCAAAGGCCGTTGATAAACGTTTGGCATCATCGCCCGCTGATAAATAGTGGAAGCGTTTATTCGTACGCTCTGGTGTGCCTTCACCTGCGAATTGACGTTTTGGATCTTCTCCCTGACGCTTGAATGGGAATACGCCTGCTGTATACGGGAACGAGCCTGGTACGTTTTCGCTATACGCAAACTGTAAAATTTCGCCGTAGTCCTTCATTTTTGGTAGGACGATTTTCGGAATTTTTGTACCCGATAAAGACTCGCTCACTAAAATCGTGCGAATTTCCTTATCACGTACTTTCGTCACCATAACATCCCCTGAGTAGCTTTCTTTTAGCGCCTCCCAGTTATCTAAAATCTTCTTCGATTGTGGTGTCAGTTCAATTTGAAGCGCTTTCAATTTTTCCGTTAAAATCGCTTGTGTCGGTGCATCATCCACTAATGAAATCGCACCCTCTAGCTGGAAGATTTTACGCGCAATATCGACCTGCTGTGCGGTTGTCTTTTTGTAGCCACGTACCGTATCGGTAATTTCACGTAAATAATAGCGGCGGTCATTCGGGATAATAACATGGTCCTTTTGCGTTTTTACAAATTCACTATACGACGTTTCCCAGTTAAGACCTGCTTTATCACGTAGCACATGCAACAGTGCCGCAAATAATGAATTCGTTCCCTTGTCGTTAAATTGACTCGCAATTGTACCATAGACGGGCATATCGTCTGGTGATTCATTGAAGCGATTATGACTACGCTGATATTGTTTTTTCACATGCGTCATCGCATCCTCTGACCCTTTACGCTCAAATTTATTGATGACAATCAAATCGGCAAAATCAATCATATCGATTTTTTCTAGCTGTGTTGGCGCACCAAATTCACTCGTCATCACATACATCGATAAATCCGATACTTTTGTAATGGCCGCATCCCCCTGACCAATACCGCTTGTTTCTACGATAATTAAATCAAAGCCAGCTGCCTTCACTACGTCTAGTACATCATCGAGATTATCTGAAATCTCTGAGTGTGACTCACGCGTTGCCAGTGAGCGCATATAAATACGATTATTAAAAATGGCATTCATGCGAATACGGTCACCAAGTAATGCTCCGCCTGTTTTTTGCTTTGTCGGGTCAATCGACACAATCGCAATACGTACATCTGGTAGTTCTTGTAAGAAGCGACGAATTAATTCATCTGTGAGAGAGCTCTTACCTGCACCACCTGTACCTGTAATACCTAAAACAGGCGTATTTTTTGAACGTTTGCGTGCCTCCGCCATAAATTCCTCAGACGCTTTATTTTCAGCAATCGTAATCGCCTTCGCAAGCGCTAGTTGATTATCTGGTGACATAGCATCAAGCAGGGACACATCTTCTTGCTCAACCGTTTTGAAATCACTGTTTTCAAGCATTAAATTAATCATACCTTGAAGGCCTAATGTGCGCCCATCCTCTGGTGAGAACAGATGATTGACACCATATGCGTGAAGCTCCTTCGCCTCGGACGGTAAAATAACCCCGCCACCTCCGCCAAAGATTTGAATATGCTCAGCGCCTTTTTCTTTCAGTAGGTCATAAATATATTTAAAGTATTCGACGTGACCACCTTGATAAGAAGAGACTGCAATCCCTTGTGCGTCCTCTTGAATCGCTGCATCGACAATTTCTTCTACAGAACGATTATGCCCTAGGTGAATGACTTCTGCACCGCTTGCTTGCAAAATACGACGCATAATATTAATTGTGGCGTCATGCCCATCGAATAAACTTGATGCTGTCACAAAACGTAATGCATTTTTCGCTTGGTATACCGTTGCTTCCATAATAGAACTCCCCCTTTTAGTAAAAAAAGAGACTACCCGCTGATGCGTCCTCTCTTTATAGAAAATGTTCTCTATAGGATCGAATACAACTAACGAATAGCCTCAACATGAATCATATCTGTACTATCAAAATTATGCTTTTTGTAATGGACGCGTATTTTCTAAACCACGCGCAATAACCATACGTTGAATTTCTTGTGTACCTTCATAAATTTGAGTGATTTTTGCATCACGCATGAAACGTTCCACAGGATATTCTTTTGTATACCCGTAGCCACCGAATACTTGAACCGCTTCAGTCGTTACGTTCATTGCTGTATCCCCAGCCATCAATTTCGCCATTGCTGACGCTTGACCGTATGGTAGTCCTTCCGTTTCTAACCACGCTGCTTGGTAAGTTAATAGACGAGAAGCTTCGATTGCTGTCGCCATATCTGCTAGTTTAAAGCTAATGCCTTGGTTTGCAGAAATTGGTTTACCAAATTGAACACGTTGACCAGCATATTCTACTGCTGCATCAAGTGCGCCTTGTGCGATACCAACAGCTTGTGCTGCGATACCGTTACGGCCGCCATCTAATGTTTTCATTGCAACTTTGAATCCTTCACCTTCAGCGCCAAGAATATTTTCTTTTGGCACACGGCAGTTTTCGAAGATGATTTCCGTAGTAGCAGATGCACGAATACCCATTTTGTGCTCTTCTTTCCCTACTTTGAAGCCTTCGAAATCCGATTCAACGATGAATGCTGTTGTACTACGACGGTCTTTCGGGTCTAGTAGTGCAATTACGATATAAATATCTGCTACCCCACCGTTTGTGATGAAGATTTTCGAGCCATTTAAGATATAGTCATCGCCATCTTTCGTTGCGATTGTTTTCATACCACCTGCATCACTACCTGAACCTGATTCTGTTAAGCAATACGCGCCAATTTTTGCACCTTCAGCCATTGGGCGTAAGTATTTTTGCTTTTGCTCTTCAGTACCAAATTTGAAAACAGGCCAACCTGCTAATGATGTATGAGCTGATAACGTAACAGCTGTTGAGCCACAAACACGTGCTAACTCTTCAACTGCGATACAGTATGCTAAAAAGTCCATACCTGCACCACCGTACTCTTCAGGCCATGGAATACCTGTTAAGCCAAGCTCTGCCATCTTATCGAAAATCTCGCGATCAAAACGTGCTTCTTCGTCGCGCTCTGCTGCTGTTGGTGCCACTTCATTTACGGCGAAGTCGCGTACCATCTTACGTAACATTTCGTGTTCATCTGATAATTTGAATTGCATGTTGTTTTCCCCCTATTTCTAAATAACTAATTTTGCAGCGTGTTCTAACCTTAATCTTCAATGCAAGCTCGAACACAAGTCTATGGTGCTACTTCAATCATGATGGCGTCTCCTTGTCCGCCACCCGAACAAATCGCTGCGATGCCGATACCGCCACCGCGACGCTTTAATTCTTTTGCGAGTGTTAGCACGATGCGCGCTCCACTAGCGCCAATTGGATGCCCAAGCGCAACTGCGCCTCCATTGACATTCACCTTTTCAGGGTCGAGACCAGCAAGTTTATTCGCTGTTAATGCCACGACTGAGAAGGCTTCATTTAGTTCAAATAATGCAATATCTTCTAATGTCTTGCCTGTCTTTTTAAGAATTGTTTCAATGATTAGGCCCGGTGTTTCTGGGAAGCGCTCCGGCTCAATTGCGATTTCTGCATGACCAATAACAGTTGCTAATGGTTCAAGCCCTCGCTTTTGTGCCTCGTCCTCTGCGACAACGACAACGGCTGCTGCACCATCATTAATCCCTGGTGCATTGCCGGCTGTCACTGTGCCATCCTTGCCAAATGCGGGCTTCAGCTTCGCCAGTGACTCCGCTGTTGTCCCTTTACGTGGTGCTTCGTCTGTATCGACAACGACGGGCTCACCCTTACGCTGTGGAATCGTTACAGGAACGATTTCTTCCGCGAAAATACCGGCCTCAATCGACTTCACAGCAAGCTGCTGACTACGCGCCGCAAATGCATCTTGCTGCTCGCGCGTAATCGTAAACTTATCTGCTGTTTCATTGCCGTAAACACCCATATGCACATGATCCGGATGGAATGCACAGGTTAGGCCATCGTGAAGCACGCCATCGACTAGCTTGCCATCACCCATGCGTAATCCCCAGCGTCCTTGTGGTAAGTAGTACGGTGCATTAGACATCGACTCCATACCACCAGCAACGATAATGCGCTCGTCACCTAAGCGAATCAGTTGGTCTGCTAACGTAATACTGCGTAGACCTGACGCACATACTTTGTTGATTGTCTCGGTCTTTACCGTATACGGAATGCCTGCTTTGTGCGCTGCTTGTCGTGACGGGATTTGACCTTGCCCCGCTTGAAGTACCGTCCCCACGATTACTTCGTCGACTTCTTCCGGTTTAATATTCGTTTGCTCAAGTGCACCTTTAATGGCGATACCACCTAAGTCGCTCGCCGTTAAACTACTAAGTGCACCTCCGAATTTACCGAATGGTGTTCTTGCTCCTGCTACAATGACTGATTTCACTATTCAACACCTCTTTACTTAGAATAAAGTTGGACCTAAATCATGAAACGGACAGAAGAAAAACGCGGAATCCCACGTTTTTCCTAACGATTAATTTGATAAACTTGCTTCTTCTACGCCCGCTGCTACAGGTTCTTCAGCAGCAGGTGGTGCATCACCGAAAATCGATTTTTCTAGTAATTCTGCTACGTCGTATGTGCCAACAGAATCCTCTACCTCTTTCGCCTTCGTACCATCTGATAACATCGTTAAGCAATATGGACAACCAGCTGAAATTACCGTTGGATTTGTTGCAAGTGCTTGCTCTGTACGCGCGACATTGATACGGTTGCCGACATGCTCTTCCATCCACATCAGACCACCACCAGCGCCACAGCACATTGCCTCGTCACGATTACGTTCCATTTCAACAAGCTCTACACCTGGAATCGCTTTTAAGATTTCACGCGGTGCATCGTATACATTGTTGTAACGGCCTAAGTAACATGAATCATGGAAAACGATTTTTTCGTTTACTGCATGTTGCGGCTTAATACGACCTTCTTGTAATAATTTGAATAAGAACTCTGTATGGTGATAAACCTCACCACTCCAGCCGAAGTCAGAGTACTCATTTTTGAATGTGTTATACGCATGTGGATCGATTGTAATAATCTTCTTCACTTCTGCTTTATCAAACTCTTTAATATTCGCTTCAACAAGCTCTTGGTATAAGAACTCATTACCTAAACGACGTGGTGTATCACCAGAGTTTTTCTCTTTGTTACCTAAAATTGCGAACTTCACGCCTGCTTCATTTAACAGATGAGCAAATGATAGGGCGATTTTTTGTGAACGGTTATCGAATGATCCCATTGACCCTACCCAGAATAAGTGTTCAAATTCTTCGCCAGCTTTTTGAGCTTCTTTCACAGTTGGGATGTGAAGTTCTGGACGAGCTTCGCGCCATTCTTCTTTTTGCTTACGGTTGATACCCCATGGATTCCCTTGACGCTCGATATTGTTCATTGCGCGCTGTGCATCCGAGTTTACTTTACCTTCTGTCATCGTTAAGTAACGACGTAGGTCGATAATTTTTTCTACGTGCTCGTTCATTACCGGACATTGGTCCTCACAGTTACGGCAAGTTGTACATGCCCAAATTTCTTCCTCTGTGATAACATCGCCGATTAATGATGGGCTATAAATATCCTCAATTACTGCACCTTCAGCGCCCGCTGCAGCTGCTAATTGATTGCCTTTTGCATTGTTGAAAATAAAGCTTGGTACCCACGGCTTTTGCTGTGTTTGTACCGCGCCTGTAAATGTTAAGTGGTCACGTAATTTTGTCATCAAATCCATTGGTGATAACATTTTACCTGTGCCTGTTGCGGGACACATGTTTGTACAACGACCACATTCCACACAAGCGTATAAGTCGACGAGCTGTAAGTCAGTGAAATCGGTAATTTTACCAACACCAAATGACGCTTCGACTTCTTCTTCGCCTTCTGCCTCATCATCTTCTTCAAATGCGCTGAAGTCGATTGGTTTTAGCTTCCCTGGAGGCGTTAATGGATTTAAATATACATTCGCCGGTCCTGCGATTAAGTGCGCGTGTTTTGATTGTGGAACATATACTAAGAATGTTAGAAGCACTAATAAGTGAATCCACCACATAATATAAAATACTGTGATTGCTGCGGCTTGTGGTAAGAATGAGAATATTGCGGCAATTGCAGATGCAACTGGCTCCGTCCATACCCAAGTCGTTTCACCGTGCCAAATGAGGCCCATACCGTTACCAACTAATACAGAAACCATTAGTGATCCGATAAAAATGAGCACAAGCCCCGCTTTTAGACCGCGTTTTAAACGGACAAGTTTTTCAATGTATCGACGGTAGAATGCGCCGATTACCGATACTAAAATCATTAGTGTAACGAGCTCTTGGAAGAACGTAAAATATGGATATAACGGTCCAAGAGGTAAATGTGATCCTGGTGCTAAACCTTTCCAGATAAAATCGATTGCACCAAATTGAACTAAAATGAAACCGTAGAACATCATAACGTGAAGAATACCACTCTTCTTATCCTTCAACAGTTTCTTTTGTCCAAACACAAACACCCAAATTTTATTCAGGCGCTCTTTCACATTGTGATCGAATTCCTCTTTCTTACCCATCTTAATGAATTCGATTCTTGTCTTAATTAGGTATGCAAATAAATACACACCATACGCGATAACTAGAATCGCCAAAATCCAGTTCGCGATTAATAATGGACTCATGCCTTTTCCCCCCTAAAGACTGATTTTCCTTTTTGTATAGTATTTGGTTACATTTGGAATTAGTAATATTCTACTTTATGAATCATCACTCAGTCAATAATTTTCCGCAATATGTTTTATTTTTTCGTAAAAATACATATTTTTCTTTAAAAACAATATTAAAAAAAGATATAAGGTATCACATAACGTGCATACCTTATATCTTTTTTGTGGTTTTATTGGAATATTTTACTACAAAATGAATTTTACTTTTATGGATAGATGTACATCGACATCTACATGTAATATTACTTTTTGTCCTTTTTCTTACTAGTCGTAAACACATTTGCACTACGAACATACTCATTGTTTGGTACACCAAGACGTGCATTCACAACAAGTGCTGCTGCGAATAAATAGTCTGATAGACGGTTTAAATAGCGCTGTACAACAGGTGATACATCGCCCTCTTCGGTATTTTTTAGTAGTGTCACTGTCAGACGCTCTGCGCGACGTGTCACTGTTCGTGCGATGTGTAAGGTTGCTGCTGCTGGTGAACCCCCTGGCAAGACAAATTTTTGAAGCTCTGGTGCCTCGCTCATTAACACATCGATACGTGCTTCCATCTCTTCAATCGCCTCGTCTGCTAATTTATAATGGCGCTCTTTCATAACATTCGCTAAATCGCCGCCACCATCAAATAATTCATTTTGGATTTTTTCTAAATCATCTAATAAATCCTTAAATTTTTCTGCGTCTAATTCCGTCATTGCCTTCCCGATAATCGCATTTAATTCATCAATTGTGCCATATGCTTCTACGCGGAAATCATCTTTATCAACGCGTCCTCCGATAATGCTCGTTTTCCCTTTATCCCCTGTACGTGTATAAATGTTCATTGTGCCAGCCCCTTTTTTAAAATTTCTGGAATGCCATACCAAATACGCGTAATCGTCGTCGCCTCTTTAAAAAGCAATTGATACAATCGACCACATGTATCACGTAGTTGGCGTTGTTCTTTTTCAAGCGGTACAACACCGCGTCCCATATCCGTTAAAATGACAACCAACTCGTCGCTTTGTGCATCGAGTAAACGGATTTTTTCAGCAATATCGGACGCAACTTGCTCCTCTTCTTCTTCGAGATGCGCCTGTAAAATTCCTTCTATGTTAGCAAGAACTATATTGCCCGCGACCTTTTCAGGTAGTTCTCGCTCATACCACGTCGCATCAATTAATTGTTTGACGTAGGCTCGTTTGCCATTAAAGGCTCCACCGATAATGATGTGCATCGTTGTCCCTCCTCAAAAGCCTGACGCGTCGCCCATGCGAGTACAAAGCGTGTGTCATGCCCTACTTGCCAATCCCAAAAGGCACTTGGCTTTGGCCCAAATTGCACAAGAATCGCACGAATCGTGCCACCATGCAGCACCGCATATTGATACCGCTTCGCCTCTAGTTGTTCCATACCCGCTCGTACGCGGCGATAAAGCGATACCAGTGTTTCTCCATTTGGTGGCGCTAATTGCTCCGGCCTATTAATCCAGTTGCGATACGCCTCATTATTTTTTAATTGCTCATACGTTTTCATTTCAAAATCGCCAAAATGACTTTCACGAAATGCCGCAATACAATACGGTTTCGCCTGTGGAAAATACTGCGCAGCCGTTTCAACTGTACGTTTTAAATCACTGCAAATCACTTGTGAAATGGTGTCATTTAAAATAGGAAGTGATGTCTCCGCAATCGATTCATCTGTCCAGCCAACATAGCGATGCGCGATATTCCCTGGTGTTCTCGCATGACGTACTAACTCAAGCACAACAGCGTAATCCATAACAGCGCCTCCGTTCCCTCGATGAATGCACCGTATAAATCACCAGATGCTCCGCCAAAGTTTTTCTTCGTCCACATTTTATAAAACACTACAGCGATTAGTGTAATGCCGACAAGCACTGCCGGAATCCATGTGTGTGCCCAGTACATAATGAGCGCTGTGCCCATAAGTAATGACACCACGGTAAACAGTAAATACTGCGTTAAGTGAATATGTGTGCGGAAGAAAAAGCCGATGCCCTTATCTTTTGATGGCTTCGTCCATACAAGGTAAAAGCCGAGTGCTGCGCGCGCTAAAAAAGGCACGAAAATCAGCCAATAGCTTGCGAGAATACCTTGCGTTACGAGCTCTGTCAAAAAGATAATCTTCGTCAACACTAAAAATAACAGCGCCATTGCACCAAAGGCACCAACGCGTGGGTCATCTAAAATTTCCTGACGCTTCTTCACATCCTGATACGAAAAATACGCGTCGCCCATATCTGTAAAGCCATCTAAATGAAGCCCACCAGTCCAAATAATAAAGGCCATCGCCATCAGGAAGCCAATTAGAAGCGAACTGCTATTCGTTAGCTGCAAGCCTTCAAAAATAAGCGCAACAACCGCTCCCATAAAGGCACCTAGCCACGGTAAAAACTGAAACATGCCCGTTACCGTTTTATGATTCAAATCGATATTTTTAGTTACTGGCACAATCGTAAAAAACTGAAAAGTCAGCAATACACTAGCTAAAATAGTTTTCAAAAACGTCTGCCCCTTTCCATATTTTTTTATAGCCATATTCCATTTCAATCGCAATCGTTGCCTCCGCCACAAACCATTGATGCAATTCACCAAGCATTTGCGTATAGACACGCGTTTCATCATAATGTGGAACCGGCGAATCAAGCATCTCATTTGAAACGATGACGAGTGGAATGCCCCTTTTGCGAAGTGTCCAAAGAGCCTCCTTCATCGCCTCTATTCGAGCCTGTAACTTCGCTTGGTCCTGCCACGCATTATCGTCATAGCACTCATTGCCAAGCCATGTCGTCGCACAGTCCCAGAGTACAACCGCATTGTCTGGGATATGTGGTGGCAGTGTCGAAAAATTAGTCGGATGCTCAATTGTTTGCCAGCCCTCACCAGCGCGAAGCTGTTGATGATGCGCAATGCGTCGCGCCATTTCATCATCAAATGCTACACCGGTCGCAATGTATACGAGTTGATGCGTTAGTTCACATAATTGCTTTGTTAGCGCTTCTGCAAAATGACTTTTGCCGCTACGCACGCCACCGGTTATAAAAATAAGGGGTGCTACTGCTGGCTCCATGCAATCATCCCCTGTTCAAAGGCTTCCATTTGTGGGCGCGCCTTGATACCAACGCGGAACCATGAGCCATCCATTCCTCGGAAATTTTTCGAATGACGTAGCACAAGCCCACGCGCTAGCATAAAGTGATAAAATGCCTCGCTTTTTTCAACTTCCGCAAGCTGAAAACTCATATAATTCGTTTGGCTATTCGTCACAACACAGCCCTGTCCCTCTAAAAACGTGCGTAATGTTTCACGTGAAACCGCTACTTCACGAATTGATTTTTCTCGGTAATTATGTAATTTAAGCATTTCGGCACCAAGTGCACTTGCGACACCGTTAATATGCCAGTGTGATGCAAATCGTGCTAGCGAGCGAATAAGCGACGCATTGCCTACCGCATAGCCTAGACGTAACCCCGGCATTTTATACATTTTTGTCATCGACCGGACGACAAGCACATGATCATAGTTAGGTGCATCTGTAATAAATGTGTGCTCCTCCCCAATCCAATCTAAAAATGCTTCATCGAGCACAACAAGTGTCGCTGTTCTCTGTGCCCAGTCAATTATTTGCTGAATCTCCTCACGCGGTGGTAGCACACCAGTCGGATTATTTGGCGTACATAAATAAATTGCGGAAGCATATGGGATTTTTTCCTGTAAGGTCTTCATCGGTAATTGATACGTAGCGATGTCCTCAACAAGCACACGCTCAAATTCAACATGATGCGGTGCAAGCGTCGCCTCGTATTCAGAAAAGGTCGGATGCACGACAAGCACCCGTTTATTCGCTAATACATTCCCAAGCAACGCAAAAATTTCTGCCGCGCCGTTGCCAAGTAAAATCGCCTCTTTCTCAATCCCATGATACGCCGCCACTGCACTTAAAAATGGTTCGCCATCTGGATGGGGATACGCCGTAATGACCGGCAATAGTTTCTCGATATCTAAATTTAACGGAAACGGTAAATGATTCACATTTTCACTGAAATCAATTAACGTCTCGGGCGCCTTTAAATTCATTGCCTCATATACTTGTTGTGGATTTGCTCCGTGATTAGGTAACAATGAAAATTCCTCCTATCATGATGCCAATCAATAAAAATGCGATTGTTGTCACCTGCATTTGTACAACCGCCTCATCAATATGTTTTGCTGATAATACAACATGCGGCTCGCCCATCTCCTGACGATGAGAAGCGATGCCACCATAGTAATTTAAGCCACCTAATTGAATGCCTAGCTGATAGGCTGTTGCCGCTTCTAAATAACCACTATTTGGACTTGGATGTTTTTTTGCGTCCACACGCCACTTCTGGAATCTTTCTTTAAACGGTAAACCATAATGATTTTTCGTAACAATTAATAATAAAAATCCAGTAATTCGGCTTGGGATAAAGTTGGCGATATCATCGACTTTCGCCGCAAAAAATCCGAAGTCTCTATATGTCTCATTTTTATAGGCAATCATCGAATCTAATGTGTTAATGGCCTTGTAGCACCATAGCCCAGTGGCCCCAAATAATAAGGCGTAAAATAGCGGCGCTGTCACGCCATCACTCGTATTTTCAGAAACGGTTTCGACAACACCTCGCGTAATATTGGCTTCATCTAAATGCTTGGTATCACGTCCGACAATCCAGCCAAGCTTCGTACGTGCCTCGTCTAAATCACCGGCAACGAGTGGCTTATAGACATCTTGTGCCGCCTGCTTTAAGCTTTTCTGCGCAAGCCCAAGTGCTATTAATATACTTTCGGCTGCGACACCTAAAAATACATGCAGCTGATAGCTACCATAGACAATGAAAAAAGCGATGAGCGTCGTCACAACAATCGTCATCACCGCTGCCATCGCTCCTTTTACTTTACGCTGATTGCCGTGATTTAACTTTTTCGTTAGCCATGCAATGAAATTCCCAATTAAAATAACAGGATGCTTTATATAGCGTGGCTCACCGTAAATGCGGTCGATGATTACACCGATAACGCAGGCGATAAGATGATTCAAAATCATTGAATCCACCCTTTCGCACGCTTATAGTCATCTAGCGCAATAATCATCGTTTCATACACACCACGACCAATTAATTTGCCGATGTCTGTAATCGTTCCCGCATACTCATAATTTTGCCCGCTTTGCGTTGAAGCAATTAGCACACTATCTGTTGATGTTCCCGTCGCAATCGTCCCTGTTTGGGTATCATAAATTTCGCCATCTTGCATCGCCTTTACTTTCGCCTCAATGGTCGTCATCATCGCCTGCATGAATGATTCATCACTTAATACCCCATTGATAATGACCCATAAATTAATCGTGCCAACACGCTGTGGCTCCGCATGTAAATGGCCGCGTGCCGCATCGACGGCATTGCCGACACCGGCTGTGACCATCACAAAAAGTTCATGGTCATCCTCTTTATAACGGCGAATCACCGCATGCTTTACATCTACCGCTGTCATCATCGCAACGGTTTGCTCAATTGGTAAATGATGATTTTTAATATAGTTTTTCATTTCTGCATGTGCATCATCACACATATATTGCGCATCGACAGTGCGATTTAAAAAATGACGGAACCAGCCAAACCCCGGATTATGCAGTGCCGCAGATAATGTACGAAGCGGTTTTGTAGCCTTTAAATGAACAAATTCATTTTCCACTCGGAACTGCTCGAGCGTCACGCGATTTTGTGCTATTTCAATATTCGGCAACAGTGCCATTTGCGGCGTCGCTAGCTGTGGATGTGCAAAGCGTGCGACCGCCGTATGATACACTTGTGCAATCTCGTCTTCAGTCAAGACTTCCGCAGGCGCACCGTATGCGCGTACGCGTCCATTTTCTAGTAATAGAAGCTCATCGCAGTACAACGCCGCTAAATTCATATCATGAAAAATCGACACAACCGTTAACTGTCGCGTTGCTACCTCATGCTTTAGCATGTCCATAATTTGACGTTGATGTTCTAAATCTAAATGATTTGTCGGCTCATCTAGCAGTAAAAGCTCCGCCTGTTGGGCAAGTGCTTGTGCAATAAAGGTCCGTTGCTGCTCGCCGCCTGATAAATATTCCAGCTCCTCATCGCGGTACTTTGCGACACCCGTT
Organism: Kurthia sp. Dielmo; assembly: GCF_000307285.2. Lineage (NCBI taxonomy): Bacteria > Bacillati > Bacillota > Bacilli > Caryophanales > Caryophanaceae > Kurthia > Kurthia sp. Dielmo. The sequence goes on along the minus strand of NZ_HE578956.1, from coordinate 122,841 downwards.
TGAGTCATTGCCTCCGTTGTCGCCGCCTCATCTTCTGCTGACCACTGTGAAAATAAGCCGCTTTGATGCGGGTAACGCCCAAGCGCGACTGTTTCCACGACGGTATGGGAAAAAGCATGGGCATGAAGCTGTGGTAGCACGGCCATCTTGCGAGCTAATTCCTTTTGTTTGTAGCTTGTTCGAGGCTTGTTATCGATTAAAATATCACCGGCAGTTAGCGGTAAAATGCCACTAATCATTTTTAAAAGCGTCGATTTCCCGCTACCATTTGGCCCTAAAATGCCGAGCATTCGCCCCTTCTGTAATGAAAAGCTCACATCTCGAACAATTTCTTTTTTATCATAGCCCCCTGTTAAGCCGTGAATCTCTAACATGTTTAACGCCCCTTTCTACGTTGTCTAAAGAAAATATAAGCAAATACTGGCGCACCAATAAATGATGTAATGACGCCAATCGGTAATTCGGATGGTGCAATAATCGTGCGCGCTACTAAATCACAGACGATAAGTAGCGTGGCACCATTAATAATTGAGAGCGGTAGTAAATGACGATGGTCCGCACCGAAAAGTAGACGTGTCATATGCGGTACAACTAAACCAACAAAGCCAATTGTCCCTGACACTGCTACGGCACAGCCTGTTAAAATTGAGCCGCCCACTAAAATCATCCACTTGCTGCGCTTCACATTGACCCCTAAATAATGCGCGCGCTCCTCGCCAAATAATAAGGCATTTAGTTCCTTGCGATTCATCCATAGCATCAAGGCACCCACAAGTAAAAATGGCCAAATCATTTTAATATACGGCCAGCCACGCATCGATACGCTCCCCATGAGCCAGTTTAAAATCTGACGCAGTTCCTCACCAGTTAGTGCAATCATAAGTGAAATAACGGAGCTTAAAAAGGCACTAATAATAATCCCTGTTAAAATCAATGTTTCCATTTTCATCGAACGATCGACAAGGCGTGAAAAGCCAAGCACTAACACCATTGCGACCATTGCACCCATCATACTAAAAATTGGTAATGTGTATAGGCCAAGCGCAGAGGATGAAATACCGAAGAAAATCGTCATCACCGCTCCGACCGATGCCCCAGAAGAAACCCCCAGCGTATATGGATCAGCCAGTGGATTTTTCAATAAACCTTGAAAGGCAGCACCTGCCATAGCAAGTGCTGCCCCTACAAGACCGGCTAAAATCACACGTGGCACGCGGATTTTCCATATAATATTTGCCGAGGCTGCATCCGCTGATGACGGATTCCACAACACAGATAGTGGAACCTTCACCGAGCCAATACTAATCGCAAACCATGCCGCTACAACTAATAGCGCAAAGGATACGGTATACCCGACAACATGTTTTTTCATTATTTAAATGCCTCAGGATAGACAGCTTTCGCGATTTCTTCTAAGCCATCTGCTAAACGTGGACCTGTACGACTTGTTAAATTGTCATCGACTTGCACAATTTGGTCTTCTTTCACCGCTGTAATGGTATCAAAGCCATCACGTTTTTTAATTTTCTTCATGATATTTGGTACGTAATCATACTTCACGATAATGACATCTGGGTTGCCTTTTACAATCGCTTCTGGGTCGATTTTATACCAATTTTCGCCGCCATCTTTAGCAATATTATTCGCACCAATTAAGTCGAACATTTCTTGCATATACGAGTTATTACCCGCTGTATAAATATCTGGTGCATCTGATGTTTCGACAAATACAGAACGTTCTTTCACATTGGCATCTTTAATTTTCTGTTGTACATCCGCTACTTTTTTCTGCATATCTGCAACAATTTTTTTCGCTTCAGCTTCTTTATTTGTCACCTTACCGATTAGTTCGATATTGGCATACGTTTCATCAAATGAATTTGCTGTTGGCACAACAAATACAGTGATTCCTGCATCACGCAACTGTTCTAATCCTGCTTCAGCCGTACCTAATGATGACGCATCAATTAACACGAAATCAGGTTCTAACGAAATGATTTTTTCGATATTTGGATTCATATCGCCAACCATTGTTTTTTTAGTCGCTTCTTTCGGATAATCATCATTCGTTGTAACACCTGTCACCTTATCTCCTAAGTCAAGTGCGAATAATGATTCCGTAATGCTTGGTGATAATGTAATAATTTTTGAAGGCTCTTGCTTAATGCTAATTTCTTTACCTGTCGCATCCTTCACTGTTAATGGGTACGCATTTTGCTGCGCTGACTGTGTTGTTTTTTCCTTGTCATTTGTCTGATCTGCTGTACCGCAGCCTGATAATAACATTGCTGAGACCGCTAATGCGGAACCCCATGACATCCATTTTTTCAAAATCCATTCTCCTCTCATTTCCCGAGAACATAAAAAGGCCCCTGTACATACAGAAGCCCCCTAAAAGTTGACTATCCTCGTAGCACATTCAAAAAAATAGTAGGTAATCTGGCTTCGAATTACTTCATTACAGTGGCGGGACCGCATGAGATTTTCACTCATTTCCCCTACTATCTCTGTGTGTTTAATTGCCCCTATTATACAAAACTTCGAGACGTTAAGAAAGCATATTCGGAATAGTGCGTCATTTTCATGTAATTACGCACCAATTTTTCATTTATTTTATTTAAAAATGTAATTTAATTTCTTTTTAAAAAATATTTTAAATAAAATTTGAAATTTTATTACTTTTAGATTACACTATTTGTAAATAAATGAAAGGGGTTACATTCATGTTAGGGTTTTCTGTTTTTTTAAATAATATAGATGCTACTTACATGCATAACATGACAGATGCTGGCTTTAGTGATGTTTTCACATCACTTCAGCTTCCTGATGTAACCGAAGCTCATTTAGCCCGGCTAGGTGAATTATGTGCAGTTAATCATTTACGTTTAACGGTGGACATTCATCCTGCACTTTTCGAGCAATTCCCAATCGAAAAGCTACAAGCATTCGGTGTACATCAACTACGTTTAGACGACGGCTTCTCTATTGAGCAGATGATATCACTTTCTACGGCTTTTCATATCATTTTAAACGCTAGTACGGTAACGCGGAAGGAACTAGAGCAATTGCTCATAAATGTGCCAGCATCTCGCCTTGCTGCCTGGCACAATTATTATCCACATGTCTCAACGGGCTTAAGTGAAGAATTTTTCAAGCAACAAAATGATCTTTTTAAACAGTACGACATCCCAGTAGCTGCTTTTATTCCTGGAGATGAATACCGCGCACCGCTTTTTGAAGGCTTGCCCACACTCGAGAAGCATCGCCATTTTTCACCGTTTGCTTCTTATTTAGATATTTTTGAACAGGTAGACCTCGTTCTTGTTGGCGATTACAGCTTAAATGATGTCAGTCTAAAACAATTTGAACTGTTTATACAGCAACAAACGATTTTACTGCACACCTCACTTGAGCGTACGTATGAGGATTTACATGCGACACGATTTCATAATCGCCCTGACTGCGCCGCGGATGTTATTCGCTTTTTGGAGTCTCGCCAAACGAAGCGACATGTCAAGCCGGGGGTTATTACAACTCGACCGATTGGTGCTGTGACAATTGATAATGAACAATTCGGGCGCTATGAGGGTGAGGTACAGCTCGTGAAAAATCCATTAGCAAGCGATGCTCGCGTCAACACTATTGGTTATGTCACAAAAGCCGACATTCCATTATTAAAATTGATTGGTGCCAATCAAGCACTACAACTGGAGGTTATCGAATGGATTTAAACAAATTAACGACAGAAAAACGTAATGAGCGCTCGATGAACTTAGATACGCTGTCGACAGAGCAAGTCATTCGCTTAATGAATGAAGAAGATGCCGTTGTACCAAAGGCAATCGAGCAAATCGTGCCAACGATTGCGAAGGCCGTTGATGCAATTATCGCGCGCTTCAAAAAAAATGGTCGCCTTATTTACATTGGTGCTGGTACGAGTGGCCGCTTAGGCGTGCTTGATGCGGTTGAATGTGTGCCAACGTTTGGCGTACCACCTGAAAAGGTCGTAGGTGTTATCGCAGGTGGTGACCGTGCTATGTACCGCGCAGTCGAGGGTGCAGAAGATTCACCTACACTCGGTCAGCAAGATTTAACAGCGCTTTCCCTGACAAAAGAAGATGTGGTTGTCGGCATTGCAGCAAGTGGTCGTACACCGTATGTCATTGGCGCATTAACGTATGCTAATGAGGTAGGTGCTGAAACGATTGCCCTTTCTTGTAACCAAGATGCGGAAATTAGCGCATTTGCTAATATTGCCATCGAGGTCATTGTTGGCGCTGAAGTATTAACAGGCTCGACACGTCTAAAAGCTGGTACCGCCCAGAAACTTGTACTAAATATGTTGTCGACCGCTTCAATGATTGGCATCGGTAAGGTGTACAACAACTTAATGGTCGATGTACAGCCAACCAATGAAAAGCTACGTGTTCGTGCCGTACGCATTATTCAACAAGCAACGGAATGTACAGAAGAGCAAGCACAAGAAGCCTTTGAGCAATCAGGTGAGCAAGTAAAAATCGCCATCGTCATGATTTTATTCGATCAAACGAAGGAACAAGCAGAAGAAACATTGGTGCAGAACCAAGGATTTATCCGTAAGACTACTTAACAAGTAAGGAGGAGTTCTAGATGACTGAATCAAAAGAAGTACGCTTAGCACATGACATATACGCTCAGATTGGCGGCAAAAAAAATGTCGATAAAATCATTCACTGTATGACACGTGTTCGAATTTCAATTAACGACTATAGCAAGGTAGATATTGACGCATTAAAAAATGTACCGGGTGTATTAGGGGTCATTGAAGATGATACGCTACAAGTTGTTGTCGGACCAGGTACGGTTAATAAAGTAGCTGCCGAAATGGTACGCGAAGCTGGTGTTAAGCTTGGTGAGCCATTCCCTCGAAAAAACAAGTCCAACAAGGAAATGGTCGAGGAGCGCGCGAAAGAAATGCAGGCAGCAACAAAGGCTAAGCAGAAGAAATCAAAGCTTCGTAGCGTACTAAAAACCATCGCCAATATTTTCGTGCCACTTATTCCTGCATTCGTTGGTGCCGGTTTAATCGGCGGGATCGCTTCTGTATTAACGAACTTACAAACAGCTGGTGACATTGGTGATAGCTGGACGCAATTAATTCTTATTTTAAATGTAATTAAAAATGCCTTATTTGCTTATCTTTCTATTTATGTAGGGATTAATGCTGCCAATGAATTTGGTGCGACACCTGGTCTTGGTGGGATTATCGGTGGTACGATTCTCTTAACGGGGATGACACCTGAAGCACCTATAACCAATATCTTTAACGGCGACCCACTTGTTGCCAATCAAGGCGGGATTATCGGCGTATTAATCGGGGTTTGGGTACTATCAATCGTTGAACGAAATGTCCGAAAAATCGTACCAAACTCCATCGATATTATCGTAACCCCAACCATTACATTACTAATCGTTGGCTTACTGACAATCTTCATTATCATGCCGTTTGCTGGCGTTGTTTCTTCTGGTTTAGTTGGCGTTATTACAAGCGTCTTAGATATTGGTGGACCATTCGCCGGCTTTGTTTTAGGGGCATGTTTCCTACCAATGGTTATGCTTGGACTTCACCAAGTGCTCACGCCTATTCATATTGAAATGATTACGACAACGGGCGTCACATTACTATTACCTGTTTTAGCAATGGCTGGCGCAGGTCAAGTTGGTGCAGCGGTTGCATTATGGATTAAATGCCGTCGCAACAAACAATTAACAAATATGATCAAAGGCGCGCTGCCGGTTGGTTTCCTTGGCATCGGTGAACCACTGATTTACGGGGTAACACTTCCATTAGGTAAACCATTCTTTACAGCCTGTCTTGGCGGTGGTGTTGGTGGTGCAGTTATCGCCGGCATCGGTGGTATCGGCGCACAAGCTATCGGTCCTTCTGGTGTATCACTCATTCCGTTAATTAATTCCGGTCATGTGGTACATTATATGTTAGGATTAGTTGCTGCGTATATTGGTGGATTCGTCTTTACGTATTTATTCGGAACACCAAAATCAGCAATGGAGCCAACAACACTTGAAGGTGATGTACAACTTGAAAAATAATATTCTCTTAACAATTCAACATAGTCTTTCTCAGCTCTCTAAAAAAGAATATGTGATTGCAGATTTTATCTTGCAGCATGGCAAGCAAGTGATGACCCTATCGATTCATGAGCTCGCACAACAATGTGATGTCAGTGTCGCAACCGTCGTACGCTTTTGTCGCTCAATCGGGCTCTCTGGCTACCCAGAGCTCAAGCTCGCATTATCTGCTCAAACAGATGCTGATCAGCAAACGATTTACGAGGAAATTGCTCCCGATGATTCATTTGAGATGCTAAAGGATAAATTAACACAGCGACTTACTTCTACACTCTCGTTAACAAATGACGTATTAGAGGAACAGTCATTATTAGAGGCCGTTCAGCTCATCGAAAGCACCTCACAAATCATCGTTTTTGGTTTAGGTGCCTCGCACATCGCAGCGGAAGATTTCTTTCAAAAGTTTTCGCGTATCGGAAAAAATGTCATTACCCATTCAGACATTCATCTGATTACAACACTGCTTTCTGCTAACCCAGAAAATAAAGTACTTGTGCTTATTTCAAATTCTGGTGAAAAAACGCAAATCGAACAGCTAGAAAACATTGCGAAGAGCCTACAAATTCCTGTCATTGCGGTGACCGGCAATCAAGACTCCGAGCTTGCAAAGCAAGCTACGGTGACACTTTTACACAGTGCATTAGAGGTTAGAGGTAAAATCCGCACAGCCGCTACAGCGTCACTTATCGCGCAGTTGTATGTCGTTGATATGCTCTACTATTACTTTTTAACATCGAATTATACGAAGTATTCGGAGCCTATTTTACGTACACATGATGCGACCAATTTATTTTTAAAATAAAAAAGTGACTGAGACAAAACACGTCATTTTCTTTTTTAACGTTCGAAACGAAAAACCGGAACCGCGTCACAGCGCGATTCCGGTTTTTTTATGCTCATGGGAGCGACTTTACACGTATGTCAAAGCCTCGTTTTATTTAGCTAAATTACATTTTTTCAGGAGCAGCTACGCCTACTAATTTAAGCGCATTTTTAATTGTTTGTGCTACTGCTGTAATCATTGCAAGACGTGCTGCAGAGCGTTCTTTATTGTCAGCATCTAATACTTTTTCAGCATTGTAGAAGCTGTGGAATGTAGCAGCTAATTCTTGTACGTAGTTTGTGATACGGTGCGGTGCGCGAGCGCGTGCAGCATCTGCTACCACTTGTGGGAAATCCCCAACTTTTTTCAGTACATCGATGTCTTTTTCTGTAGATAATGTTTCAAGCGCATCTGTTGAAGGTGCGAAACCTTTTTCTTCTGCTTGACGTAGGATTGAACAAATACGTGCATGTGCATATTGTGCGTAGTATACAGGGTTTTCGTTTGATTGCTTCACAGCTAAATCTAAATCGAAATCTAAGTGTGTATCACCGGCGCGCATTGCGAAGTTGTAGCGTACTGCGTCTAGACCTACTTCTTCTACTAATTCACGTAATGTTACTGCGTTACCTGTACGTTTAGACATTTTCACTTTTTCGCCGTCACGTAATAAGTTAACCATTTGGATAACTTCTACTTCCAGCATGTCGCGGTCATAGCCTAGCGCTTGGATTGCAGCTTTCATACGAGGAATGTAACCATGGTGGTCAGCACCCCAGATGTTGATGATTTTATCGAAGCCACGTTGTAATTTATCTTCGTGGTATGCGATATCTGGTGTTAAGTAAGTGAATGAACCATCTGTTTTACGTAATACGCGGTCTTTATCATCACCGAATGTTGTAGAACGGAACCATACAGCGCCGTCTTCTTCGTATACGTGACCATTATCTTTTAATGTTTGGATGGCTTTTTCAACTTTACCATCTTTGTATAAAGAAGTTTCAGAGAACCATACGTCGAAATCAACGCGGAAGTCTTTTAAGTCTTTTTGAAGTTTACCGAATTCATGTTTTAAACCATGTGTACGGAAGAATTCAAAGCGTTCTTCGTCTGATTTATTTAAGATGTCTTCGCCAAATTCATTTGATAATGTTTCAGCAATCATGACGATGTCTTTACCGTGGTAGCCGTCTTCTGGCATATCTGCTTCTTGACCTAATGCTTGACGGTAACGAGCTTCTAATGATTTTGCTAATTTCGTAATTTGGTTACCCGCATCATTGATGTAGTATTCACGAGATACATCATAGCCTGCTGCATCTAAAATATTACATAATGAATCCCCGATTGACGCACCACGCGCATGACCTAAGTGAAGATCACCAGTTGGGTTCGCAGAAACAAATTCTACTTGTACTTTTTGGTGTTCACCTGCTTCAGAGTGACCGTATGCTGCTTGTTGGTCTAAAACAGTTGTGACAACTTTTGTTAAGTAGTCTTTTGCTAATGTGATGTTCATGAAACCAGGACCAGCGATATCGATTTTTTCGATATTTGTGCCAGCTGTTTCTAAATTATCTAAAATAGCCTGTGCGATATCACGAGGTGGTTTTTTCGCTAATTTCGTCATTTGCATCGCGATGTTTGTTGCGTAGTCACCGTTTTCTTTACTACGTGGTGTTTCTAAGTGGATATTTAAAGCACTTGGGTCTTCTACAAGCTCAGCTTTTGTAATAGCTTTTAATAAAGCGTCTTTAACTGACTGTTGGACTTGTTCTACTGCGTTCATTATTTTCCCTCCGTATAGCTATATTCTAATGTATAATCACCGACTGAATTTCCGCCTACGATTAGTTCGTAGTGTACCAAAAGTGTACCTTCTGCTGCTTGTTCTGTAAGTGGTTTATTATCGATATGATGCGTGCGTACAATGATTGGCATTGTCCCAAAATCCGCTTCATAATGGCCTCGTTGGTCAAGCCCTTTCAGAAACGGTAAGCGCATTTTTATGTCTCCGTTACGCATAATAATACCATCGGATTCATCAAAACGTAACGTTGTACGCATCTTTTTATCATTTAATAGTTCTTCATATTGAATGTACACTTTTTTACCGTCTTTCAACATATAAGAAGCGTCCACAAAAATCTCCATGATTTCAGGTAGTTCACCTTCATGTTTAATGGTCGTCTTAAATTTTAGTTGAATCGGCATCGCATTATTACTCAAAAAAGCTCCTCCGCTCTTTGTTAATATAACCTTATTATTATAGGCTAAGATATAAGTTTTTTTCAAGGATGTAGAGAAATTTCACTGCTCCTAAACGACTCTAAATAATTTAGTGTATAATAGAACCACTATTAGCTAGGAGAAATCAAATGATACTGAGCCTTATTATAAACTTTTCAATTTTATTTACGTTTATCGTATTAGCTTATTTTTTATATGAATTCTTTGGCGGCTTTAAAAAAGAATATCAGTCTTATTATCCTATTCTCGTTGGATGTGGCGCAGGAATCATCGCGGTTTTAGTAATGAAAACTTCCTTACATTTATCCAGCGAAGTGATTGGTGATACACGCTCTGCCGTCTTGTTATTGGCGATTATTATCGGTGGTCCACAGGCAGGGTTTATTACGGCTGTAATTGCGGGGCTCTTCCGCATGATTTCCGCTGACTTTTCAATGAATACGATGTTTTTTGGTCTTAATACGATATTTGTCGGTAGCGTCATGTCACTAATTGCAATGAAAATTCCGATTACCTCTAAAAATGTACATGCCTATATTTGGCCATGCGTGCTAGAATTTTTATTTTTCATTATTATTGTGACACCCGTCACTTGGGATGATCCATCACTTTGGACATTAACATTCATGAGTGCCTTTGCCTTTTATGCAACTTATGGCGTGCTACATATTTTCAAAAAGCAATTTGCTTATACACGTGCTGTTGAAAAATTAGCGGACACAGATTATTTAACGGGCGTCCCAAATAATCGCATTTTCCGCGAAGAATTAAATCGCCTGACAAACAACCGTCTGGCATTTGCACTTGTTTTAATTGATATTGATCGTTTCCGCGCAGTTAATCATCATTATGGTCATTTATACGGGGATGAAATTTTAAAACAACTCGCAAAAATTTTAGATGATTACGCAAAAGAACATAATAGCCTTTTAACACGCGTGAGCGGTGAGGAATTTTATTTAATTTGTTATGATGCGGCGCCAGCTATTGCGTTAAATTACGCATCTGAGCTACGCGTGCTCTTACGCGATCATACATTTATTTTGTCTAATTTTGAAAAAGTACATGTAACTGCTTCGTTTAGTATCGTCAATTACCCAGACAATGCAATCACAAGTGAATCACTCGTCAGATTAGCAGACGATATTCGCCAATCTCAAAGTAATTCAAAGCAATTAAATTCAATTCTTCATGCGAATCAAATAAAAAAAGAACATTAAAAAAGCTTTCAATATCGCCATTGTCCGTTAGGCGTATTGAAAGCTTTTTCTGCTTGTTTTATGTTTAAGACGAGGCATCTGGCTTGGGTTTAGGGTTTCAAATACCTGCATAAACACAAAGTATACAAGACTGCTGTCCAAAGTCTAGTGTTAGACTTTATATTTTAGTGTACTTCCTTTTCAGGTTAGTTTCAACCTTGGGGGAAGAACTTCATATTTTGGTCACTTATGCGAGCTCATTACGCAATTGTTCATCACTACGATTCCACATTGCCTCATCAAAGCCTCTTAAGAAATCAGCTAAAACGTGTTTTGACTTCTCATCCATATTGTCGACCATAATTTTACGTTTCATTGATTTGTCCATGCGATTGACGTGGTCTGCTAAAATTTTATAGCCACGACGTTTTTCGCGATTGACGACCATTTCACAAGCTGTCACCCCTGCATAGTAGCCGCCCTCTGGTTTTTGTTCAATCGTTACCCAGACAAGCCAGTAGTTTTTACCACCCTCTGAGTCTTCACGATTGGTTGTAAATTTAATGCCCTTTTCAACAACACTACGCGCATGCATCGCACCGATGTCAACAGCAGCAGTGCCCTCTTCTACATCGATAATAACAGGTGATACGTTTTCTAATGATAACGAGCCAATCCCGTATCCTTTATGCCCATCCGTAGGTGCATTTTTTATAATATTAAATTCCATTTTTTTCTTTTCAGCCATTCCAAAAATCCTCCGTTCTGATATGATTAACTAAGATTCACTATATCATTATAAACGAGGAGTGTCACAAATGCCTGTAGTAACGATTAAAATGATTGAAGGTCGTAATGATGACCAAAAACGTGCGCTTGTAACAGAAGTTGCGGATGCAATTTCTCGCACAGTTAACGCACCAAAGGAAAACATCACCATCATCATTGAAGAAATGAAAAAAGAGCATTATGCAAACGGTGGCGTACGCGCGTCTGATAAATAGTTTGAATAATCTAACAAGCAGAAATCGCAGTAAAATGCGATTTCTGCTTTTTTTATGATTATTTTTTTCATTACGTCATCGCCTATCGCCGTTCAAATGAAACCAAAAGGTTCCTCTAGCACAAAAAAGTACGTACCGAAAAAAAGGATGGGACAAGAATTTGACGGCGACTCCTAGGGAAGCCCTAGCCCTTAGCATGAGTGGAAGACCCCGCAGTAAGCTTGCGAGCGAGGAGGCTTCCGCCATGCCCCGGGAAAGCGTCCGTCAAATTCAGTTGAAAAATATTGTCTTTTTCTTTGTCTCACTTTCGTGGGTCAGTTCCTTTAAACGATTCCTTTTTTGCTATGACTTTAATTGTCGTAATTGCACCGTCAATCGGTGAAACTCCTCATCAAGCTCCTCATACTGCGCGTCCTTTGCCGTCAAAAAGCTTAGCTGACCGAGCACATCTTGTAGACGATTTTCGAGTTGCATACGCTCTTTATCATCTGCTGTCTCTACGTCCTGTGCTGGTGTAATTAATTGATGATTTTCAATAAAGAAACGTGTTGTCGTCGTTTTTTCAACAAAGTAGGCATCATGCGATACGACGATAACCGTACCATTATAGTCGCCTAACACCTGTTCAAGCTGCTCACGTGATTCCAAATCTAGATGATTCGTCGGCTCATCTAAAATAAGCACATTTTTCTTCGCTAAAATAAGGGCCATCAGCTTACATTTCACACGTTCCCCCATACTCATTCGTGCAATCGGCTCCTCCCACTGCGCACTCGTAAAACCGAGGTGAATCATCAGTGTCTGTACAAGACCACGTTCTTCAAATGTGGGGCGCTCAAATAGTTCACTCGGCGTTTGATCGTCTGGCAAATCAAAAACCTGCTGTGTTAAATAGCCAATGTCTGCAGCCGGCGAACGCCAAATTTCACCGTCATAGCTTTCTTGATTCAGCAGCATACGCAGTAGTGTCGTCTTGCCCGCACCATTTGCGCCAACGAGTGCAATGCGCTCTCCGTAGCCAATCGTCGCATTCACATCATTAAAAATGACCTGCTCACCAAATTTTTTCGATACATGCTTCAGCTCTAGCAAATGCTTTCCTGTTGGATCACTTTGCTGAAATTCAAATTGCACCGCGTACTTCTTTTTAGGTTGTTCAATCTGATGCTTATCAAGCTCTTTTTCGAGGCGCTTTTGCTTCGATTTCACTTGTGCATCCATACGCTTGGCCTTCACACGATAAAATTCCTTCGCAAATTCATGCTTCGTTGAATCAGCATGCGCTTGCTCACTCCATGAGGTGATTTTCGCCATTTGATGTTCAATGCGCGCCACCTCTTGTTGCTGCTTGTCATATTCTTTTTGCTGACGTAGAAGCTTTGCCTCGTACTGCTCACGATACGCCGCATAATTGCCCTTATACCGCGTTACCTGTTGCTCCTTGATATGCCAAATTTCATTTACAACATCATTTAAAAAAGCACGATTATGTGATACGACAATGACTGTGCCGCGGTAGCGCTTTAGCTGCTTTGTGAGTAGTTCTAGGCTCGCTGCATCAAGATGATTGGTTGGTTCATCGAGTAATAAAAGCTGTGGCTTCTTTGCAAAGGCCTCTGCTAAACGTAACTTCAGCTTTTCCCCACCACTTAGCTGCTCATAACTACGTGCTGGCACCTGCCAAACTTGCTGTACATTTTTCGCCACCTCTCGCTCAAACGTTTCCTGCTCCTGCTCTACTAAAAAGGTCGACGCTTTTTTGAACCATTCTATATGCCCCTCTGTCGGCTGTATTTTCCCTGCTAAAAGCTTTAATAATGTTGATTTCCCTGCACCGTTTGCGCCAACGATGCCAATGCGCGCACCTGCCTTTATCGATACGGTATTATTCGTTAAAATTTCTTTATATGAAAGTTGATGTATACGACATAATTCTGTCATGGGGTTGTCCTCCTAAAGAGGGACTTTTCACTATATAAAAATCCCTCCAAAAAATTTTGGAAGGATTAGTCAGAGAGTGTTTCCTGAAATTCAGGCATACTCCGCCACTCTAGCGGTTGTATAAGAAAGCCATGCTGATGACATTTCTCTGTATAAATTGAATTTGGGCAGACTAATCCTATTTTTTACGCAAAGTTTTGTTCACTTCGTTCGTTAAAAAATAAGACTACTTCATCGGCCACCCTCATTCCTTTCGTTTATAGGATAGTGTTATTATACACCATTTTAATTATTTTTAAACTGATTTAGTTTCGTCATAAACGTAAAAGCATGCTCGAACTCTTCATCTGTAAAGTTTAATTTTGCTTTTACGGTACGTACTTTTACTATTTGCTGCTCGCGTGAAAGCTCGTCGAAATAAAGCAGAGACGATACTAATTCTAAGAAGCGCGCACTTTGTGTATTCAGCTCTTTAATGATTTGCGGCAACCCGCCCGCTTCCTTACAAAAGCTCTCTGTAAATGTCGTTCCTTTATCCGTTACTTCATAACGATACTGTTGATAAGAGCCTTTATCTTCCTTGCGTTCTGTTAAAAAGCCCATCGTGCATAATTCTTCCACACGCATCGTTAATTCTTCGGAATAAGGTCCATACATATGAAAATGATATTTTTCATGGAATGGATAATTCAATTTTTTCGCGATATAGACGATTTTTTGTAACTTCTTTCGACCTGTTACTTCACCGGCTAATGATACAACACGTACGACATTGGCATGTTCTTCTAACACAAGTCGCTCCCCTTTCAAACTATCGATTTAATACTTCTAATATTTGTTTACGTAGCATACGCTTTTTGCCATTTTCTAATAATACGTCTTCTGGAAAATAAATTTTATGATCAAAGCGTCGTTTCCCTGAAATCGACTCAACCACCTCTGAACTACGAGATAGCTCAGATAATTCACCATTCGAGCGCAGTAAATGAATCGGCAAGCGCCCCTCTTCTTCACCTGGACGGTAAAAATCATACGGTAGGTCTGATGTCGAATCATGCACTAAATAATAATTCGCATTCAGACCGGCCTTTTTATATAATTCCTCTAACTCTAAAACCTTTTTAAAATCTGAACCTGGGTCATACTCAATATATTTGAATAGACGACGATTTAAAAATCGACTACTTAAATCACTTAAAATCGCATCTTCTTCATGCGTCCAAAAATGGAAGTACGTCATAATGATAGTTTCATCTAGCTCAATATATTGTTGAAGCTCAATATTGCCATCAAAAAATGATTTAAATGGCGTTGGTTCTACTTTAAATGTGTAGCCCTCATGATATAACTCCTGCGCACGCTCTAATGTCTTACGCAAAATCACCTCTGCGCTGCGTGATACCGGGTGGAAATAAACTTGCCAGTACATTTGATAGCGGCTCATAATATAGTCCTCTACGGCATGCATACCACTCGATTTAATGACGATTTGGTCCTCGCGCGGACGCATAACACGCAAAATGCGCTCCATATCAAAATGACCATAACTAACACCAGTAAAATATGCATCTCGCTGTAAATAATCCATGCGGTCTGCATCAATTTGACTTGAAATTAGACTGACCACCTGTTGATTCTCATATGTTTTTTCAATAACATCTGACACTTTCTGCGGAAAGTCCTCTGCGACACGACGAAGCACTTCATTGACTTCTGTATCCCCTAAAATAATGGCACGTGTATACGCCTCGTGGTCCAAATTAAAAACATGTTCAAACGCGTGTGAAAACGGCCCGTGACCGAGGTCATGTAAAAGTGCCGCACATAGCGCCACAAGACGCTCTGAATTATCCCACTCTGGATAATCGACAAATACATCATCGACAACACGACGCGTAATTTCATACACCCCTAATGAATGGCTGAAGCGGCTATGTTCCGCACCGTGGAATACTAAATAGGTTGTACCGAGCTGTTTAATTCGGCGTAGGCGCTGGAATTCACGCGTTGCGACTAAATCCCAAATCACCTGATCTCGCACATGCACATAGCGATGGACGGGATCTTTAAATACCTTTTCTTCTGCTAGCTTTTTCGTTGCATAACTCACACGCATTACCCCCTTATTCCATTGTACGACCATCTCTATTTTCGAAACAAGATGGCTTTTGTCCTTTGTCTTTTAGAGAAAAAAATAGAGCAGGTCGACTGCGCAACCTGCTAAAATACTTATTTTTCTTCTGCTTCTACTGGCGTCCATTTATCGACAAAACCTTCTGGAAGCTTTTTCTGTGATTTTAATTTTTTGATGATTTTCGGCATTAATTCTTCTTCTGTATGTGCCGCGCATGGACGGTTATTAACGATCGTAAATGTTTTACGAAGTCCCGGTCCACAATATGATTGGCATTTGATGTCAATCTCTGCATCCGGATCGATTTCCTTTAATTTTGGAATCAACGTCTTTAAATTAACGGCCTGACATTCATCGCAAACTCGAAATTCGTTTGCCATTCGTAAATGCAACCCTTTCTATACTTAAATATATACCCATTTTAGTGTACGGAAATCTACTGTGACATTCAAGTGTCTAAAAATTTACGATTCGATTAACAATTTTTTATTACGCTCAAAAACGCGCTTTAAATAATACATATATTGTTCCATCTCATCTTCCACGAAAGGCCCCATACGTAATTCATCTGAATGTGTATACAAAAATTGCTGCAAGCGTGCATTTACCTCTTGTACCGTCAATGACTGGCCAATGATTTCCGATAATGATGCCATCACTTCTGGACGTACTTTTGGATACTCAAACTTTGTTGGCTCCTGCTGAAGTGCACGTTCATAAAAATCACGAATCAATTCAGCTCGTTCGCCACCACTTCCCTCAACAGATAAATAAATCTGAACGGCAATCCCACCGCGAATACGACGCTGTGCAATGCCCGCAAATTTTTTACCATCCACGCTTAAATCATATGACCCCGGGCAATAAGAGCCGACGATTTCATATGCTTCAATACGCGCTGCAATTTCTGGAAATAGCGCTTTAATCAAATCCACCATCATGTCATAGCCTGTATTAATATCGATATGTCCTTCTTTTTCGCTAATGACAATCGAAATATTAAGCACACCCTCATCTAATACAACCGCTAACCCACCTGAGTTGCGCACGATTGGATGATAGCCGCGCTCTTCTAGTAAATCCATCCCTGCTTGTACATACGGCAGACGATGATCCTGGATACCCATTACGACTGATGCACTGTGCACCCATGTTCGTACTGTCGCAGGTGAAATCCCTGCACCGATTAAATGGCAAAGCGTATCATCCGCCGCAAATGATTCTAATGGAGAACGACCGATACCACTAACCGATTGATCGATGTAGCGCCATGTTTTTTGCGTTAAAAAATCCTTCATAATTGTTATCTCCCGTACTCATAATCTAATTCTTACTCAGTGTACACGAATTCGTCATTTTTTGAAAATGTCGTTACCTGTTCAACGGACGAATTTCAGAAGTTGTGCTAAAATTGCATGGAAGAAGATTCTTACTTAATAAGGAGTGTTACACATGATCGAAGCAGCACAAACATTAGATGGCTGGTATGTATTACATGATTTCCGCGCAATGAACTGGACAATGTGGAAACAGATGGATGAGGACTTCCGTAAAGAAGCTACCGATGAATTTATCGCATTCCTTGCCGAATTAAATAAAGCAGATGAAGCAAAAACAGGTTCTCATGCCTTTTATTCAATCGTTGGTCAAAAAGCAGATTTCGTGCTTATGACATTACGCGAAACAATGGAAGAATTAAATGAAATCGAAACAAAATTTGCGAAACTTACAATTGCTGATTTCACAATTCCAACATATTCTTACGTATCCGTTGTTGAGCTTTCAAACTATCTTGCAAAGGCAAAAGCTGGCGACGAGCCTGCTCAAGATCCATATCAAAATGAACATGTACGCGCTCGCCTATATCCTGAGTTACCTCGCTGGGAGCATATTTGCTTCTACCCAATGGATAAACGTCGTGAAAAAGGCGCCAACTGGTACATGCTAGAAATGGACGCACGTCAAGCAATGATGCGCTCTCACGGAATGATTGGACGCAGCTATGCAGGCAAAGTGAAACAAATCATCTCTGGTTCAATCGGCTTTGATGACCACGAATGGGGCGTTACACTATTCGCAAATGACGTACTACAATTCAAGAAATTAATTTATGAAATGCGCTTTGATGAAGTATCTGCTCGCTATGCAGACTTCGGCGAATTCTTCGTTGGTAATATTTTAAATGAAGAAAAATTACGCAACTTATTAGCACTTTAATCGCACGAAAAAGAGGCTGGATATCCAGCCTCTTTTTTATACCGTATATTTCTTCGATAACTCATAGCATTTATCAATGATATGTTTTTCTACTTTTTCATCATTTGGTAAACGAGACTCCGCATAATGCGCGAGCTCCATTGTAAAACCAATCATCGACGCGTGCTCAGCATGCTCTAGCACCGCTAAATCGGTTAAGTCTGAACCAATCGCAACATAGTTTTTTTCAGATACACCTAATTTTTGTAGTGCATGCCATTTATTGATGCGCTTTGGTGTAATGAGTAGCTGGGGATTTTCTTGCCCCTTACTTTGAACATTAAAGCCATGATTTGATAATTCTAAGCGCATGTCTTCGATACCATCTGCAGCTAAAATTGTTATATGTGAAATAGGCCCAACTTTTTTAAGCGAGACATTTTGTCCAAGCTTTGCCGGATCAACTGTCGGTGCAATCGCATGATAGTCGCCACCTGTATAACAGTAATCCCACTCACCCTCCATTAAAAATGTCGCATCATATTTTTCAATTAATTGTTGTATTGTTTCAAAATCCATTTGATCAAATGTTGATAATTGCTCTAGTGCACCTTCTTTACAAATAACCGCGCCTTCTAAGCTAATCATTGCCTCATTATGAAAGCGTCGATCTAGCTTCAGCAACATATTGCGCACTGCTCCTGTTGATGTAAAAATCAATTGATGTCCATTATCCTTCAAAAAATCAAACATATATTGTAAGTTCAGTGATACGGGTTGGTTATCGTAAGAAATGGCTTGGTCTAAGTTAAAGACAAATTGCATACGTTCCACTTCTTTCTGTATTAATATTGGCTTAGTGTATTAATACCCTCCATATAGTGAAAACAAGCCTCTTTTATACGATTCGCGAAAATAGCATTATTTATGACGAGAATCATTATGTCATTTTAATATTTTTTATAGAAAAAACGTATATTCCACCGTATATCTATTACTTATATCGTTATTTCCCCACATAATCATGCTAAAAAAGAAACATAACTTTTAACGTCAATTAAAAAAGGAATCACCAATAATGTGATTCCTGCTTATCTACCCTTATTCTTTAATATGCTTGGCTGACATCACAACGGCAATCCAACCAACTAAAAAGGCTACGCCACCAATCGGTGTAATCGCGCCTAATACCGTAATTTTTGTAAGCGCCATAACATACAGGCTACCAGAGAATAAAATCGTTCCGATAAGCATAGCTGTTCCGGCAACACGTAATGATTTTACATTGCCGATGATATTTTTACTCATTAATACACCAATGACCATAATCGCTACTGCATGGAACATTTGATAATGCACACCTGTTTCCCAGACATCCTCATAACCGTTTTTCACAAGTAAATCTTCTAGTGCATGTGCGCCGAACGCGCCTAGTGCAACGGCTAAAAAGCCAAATACTGCACCGATAATTATATTCTTTTTCATTGTTTTCTCCCTTATCTAAAAATCAAATAGCGAATCACCATTCGCATCTTCTTCATGGATTTTCTTCGTTGGTAAGCTAGGAGCCGCCTGTTGAATCACTGCAGGCTCTACTGGTACATACTGCATTTGTTGAACAGGCTGCTGTGGTACTACCGTTTGAGTAGGCGCAGCGGTGTGATTATCTGCTAATGCTACATCACATAATGCACGAATTGCGGCTAACTCCTCACGAATTTTCGCATCACTGCCAGTTGCTACACCTGCATGTTTTTGAATTTCTGTAATAATCGTTTCATAGGAAATCATACAACTATCCTTTCTGCTTCGGTGCGAATTTTAAACAATCCATACCAGATGAGTTTTTTACAACAACGGAAGGTACGGCTCTCGATTTAAAGCCATATGCACGACAAGCACGTGGTGATGCTTGGTCCCACGTCACCTGGAAATATTGGCATTTAAAACAATTGGGCTTCATCGGAAATCCTCCTTATGATTTTGTTAAATCAAAATCGATTGGTGCCGTACCAAAAGATGCTAGTTGCTCATTAATTTGTGAAAATGGTCGACTGCCAAAAAAGCCTCGATGGGCACTTAACGGACTTGGATGCGGCGCTTTAATAATCGCATGACGCGACGTATCAATAAGGCGCTCTTTTTGCTGTGCTGGGCGACCCCATAGCACAAAAATAATCGGCTCCTCGCGCTCAGATAGCTTTTCAATGACACGATCTGTGAACTGCTCCCAGCCTTGGTTTTTATGTGAATGTGCTTCATGCGCACGCACAGTCAGCACCGTGTTCAGTAGTAACACACCTTGCTTGGCCCATTTCGTTAATGTTCCTTGCTGTGGAATCGGCACACCAATATCTGCATGCATTTCTTTGAAAATGTTTTGCAGACTTGGTGGATGCTTGACGCCTTCCTTCACAGAAAAGCTCAAGCCATGCGCCTGACCTGGTCCATGATAGGGATCCTGTCCTAAAATTACGACTTTTACATCTGGATAATCTGTGTAACGAAAAGCATTCCACATATCTTCCATCGGCGGATAGACGGTCTCGTTAAAATATTCCTGCTTTAAAAATTCACGTAGTTGTAAATAATACGGCTTGTCGAATTCTTCCCCTACAACTTGCTGCCATGTATTATCAAAAATTTGCTTCGTCATAACCTACTCCTCAAATTTGACCTCTACTTTATAGTTTACTAAACCAAACATATTTTTCAACGATTCCTCTGCATTGTCTTGGGCTTTTGTTAAAAGCCCCTCTGCCCCTACTTCTTTTAGCATTTCTTTCTGTGCCTGATTTGCTAAATCATAGCCCTCTTTAATCGTCGCCTCGTCGCGGAAAATCCCTTCGCTCGAGAATACTTTTACTTTATCTAATGCGAGTGATGGTGTGCCTAAAATTGCAGGCTTTGGTAGCGTAATCTCTAATGTTTTTTGCGCTTCATCCACGCGCACTTGTTTTTCTGTTAGCTCACTTAAATCAACGCCTGCTCGCACCGTTCCTGGCACGACAACGAGCACCTTTTGCTCCGTTCCTGGAATGGCGATGCTAATTTCTTGTCCAAAAATTTTATTATTCGTACGTTCAATTAATACTTTTGTATAGGCTTCTGCTGTCGTTAGCTCATTCAAATCATTCATGCGCTCAACTAATGCAGCGGTTTCAATTTTTTCGTTACTTCCTGTTAGTGCTTTCCAAATGGCAAACGGCGCAATAATCGCCGCAATAAATAGAACAATGGCTGACGTCACTAAAACGCGGCCTTTTTTCATGTGCTTATTCCTCCTAAATACAATCTCTGAATTATTATAAGAGAGTTTTACGTTTTTTGCATATCCTGTAATCTGACTTTATAAAAAAACCATTTTTTGACCATTTTCAAACAATCAGTTTCGGCGCATAATAGACAGTACTTACTATTTACTGAAAAATATGATAATGAAGGAGTTTTCCATTATGGCATTACCAAAAACCTTAACAATTGCAGGCTCAGACGCTTCAGGTGGCGCTGGTCTTGAGGCAGATTTAAAAGCATTCCAAGAGCATAACACATACGGCATGGCTGCAGTATCGGTTATCGCTACAATGGACCCTGATAATAACTGGGCACACGGTGTCTATACATTACCAATCGACGTCCTTGAAGCACAACTAAAAACAGCATTTTCAACGACGATTGACGCGGTAAAAACAGGTATGTTATCAACTGAAGAAGTGATTATAACAGCTGGTAAAGCAATCGCAGAAGCTGGCATAAAAAACGTTGTTATTGACCCTGTGATGGTTTGTAAGGGTGAGGATGAAGTGCTGAATCCTGGAAATGTGACAGCAATGGTACAATATTTATTACCACATGCACTTGTCACAACACCAAACCTTTTTGAAGCCGGTCAACTTGCAGGTGTTAAAACACCAAAGACCATTGCTGAAATGCAAATTGCCGCTGAAAAAATCACACAATTAGGTGCGAAAAATGTTGTTATTAAAGGTGGCCGTGGTATTGCACATGACCAAGCTTTCGACTTATTCTATGATGGTGAAAAGCATTATTTATTAGAAACAGCAAAAATCGATACAACGTATAATCACGGTGCTGGTTGCACATTCGCAGCATCTGTCACTGCAAACTTAGCGCTTGGCCTATCTGTCAAAGAGGCTGTTTTTGAAGCGAAAGAATTTGTCGCAGCAGGTATTGAGCATGGCTGGAAATTAAATGAATTCGTCGGCCCCGTTCATCACGGTGCTAAATCACGCTTTGGTGCGCCAAAAGTGACGCTAACAGAATTAGAACCAATCACTTATTAAGCTATCCAAAAAGAAGGAATCACCAACGCGTAAGGACCTAAAAATCTGAGGCAACATAAAAAGACACTTTCAAGGAGAAAAATCTTTGGAGGTGTTTTTTGATGGGCAAAAAATAGACGTATTCATATGAAATAAAAGTTAAAGGCACATCATATGAGTATCAGCAAGTGGTCAAAGAAAACGGCGTTATCATGAGCATGTCCTGCAAAGGCACGCCTGCTAATAACGCCGCTTTATCTTAAAGTGCTTTTGACAACAAATGACGTTGTCGTTCAAAAATAGCTCAGCTACGAGAATAATAAACGAATTTTGGTAATTCAAGCGAGGAGGCTTCTGCCATGCCTCAGGAAAGCGTCCGTCAAATTTAGCTGAAAAATATTGTCTTTTTCTTTGTCTCATTTCCATGGGTCAGTTCTTGGCGCGATTCCTTCTTTTTTATTCATAACGTCGCCGTTTCCTTTTACGTAATTGGAGACGTATCTTGCTAAAGCCTGATGTTGCAATAACCGCAATCGATAAGCCAATACCAAAAATGGCTGTGATAAAGGAAATCCATTCAAAAAACGTATAGCTTTTCAAATACGATAATTTGTACGGCTCTTTCCATTCGTCGATAATCAGGTTCATGCCATAAATACCTGAGAGGACCGTAAAAATCGTTAGCATAAATAATAGACTATTTTGTCGACGTGTCGATGTACTCTCTTGATTACGATATAAACTCTCAAGTGTTTCCTTCGCCTCGGTATATTGTTGCTCGATTTTAAACACTTCTTGCAGTTTATTCGCTAGCTCAATACCTGTCGAACGACTGCTCACTTCCTGGAAATAATACGACGCCGAAAACTGATCAATTTGCTCCATCAGCTGCTCCGTATAATCTTGGTCATGCAATACGCTTACTTCACTATATAAATACGATAATTTTAATAATGTGAGCTTGTAAAAATAATGCAAAATCAACTGATAATATTCCGTGCCCATAAAGCGAGACTGAGCGATTGCCTGCATTTTTTTAGGAATATGAGGCAGCACAATCGACATATACACATGCTCGGTTATAAGCTTTTCTATTTTAGGTGAAAACCGCTTATTCATTCGTTTATCTAAATAATTTTCCATATACTCATCATTCTCAGCCGAAATATAAGGGTTGCCATGTTCATCAAGCCCATCAAGTTGACTCAAACGATAGAGTTCCGCTGTCGACAAGGCTTCCTCTGGCTCAATATAACCAGCTAAAAGCATTCGTTCGTCTTCAAAAAAAGGTAGGCTACCAAAATAGCCGCCACGTACTGCATCATGGTTAATAAAGTCATGCATAAACGCACATAAATCATTTAGCATATACTCACTAACACTTTTAAAAACCTGGTCATTACGACGAATCTGAATGCCTGTCTCATCTGGCATCTTTGGCTCTAAAATACGAATATGATGCATGAAATCCACTACTTCATCAAAAGTGTAGTCTCCTTTTAGCTCAATACGAAAAGAGATAAAACCTACTTGAAATGGGCATGCGATAATATCGACACTCAGGACGTTAAATTGATACGCTTTTTGATGAATGTGCAATGTAGCAAATTGTTCTACTTTTTTTGAGTAGCGCAGAAAAGCCTGTGATTTTTCTTTTTTCGGAAAAATACGTCGTTCAATATACGGCAAAAAATACTGGTCCATTTCTTCGTGAAGCACACAAATGTCCCCATAAAACGCCTTTTGAAGCTGTAAATTATCTAACGTAAAAAACGTGTATCCCTGCTCTTTTAGCGCATCGTACAATTTATATTTAGATCTCTCATGATATGAAAATGGCATCATACAAGTAACATAAGTTGTTGAAACCCCCATAACCTCACCTCCCATTTACTGTTTTTAATACTTTTCCCGAGCTTACAAATCGCCAAACTGCGACAACTTCACTATAATTAGAAATAGATTTGAAACGTCGGAAGGAGATTTACAATGGAAACAGTTGAGATTACAAAGCTACAAGAGCTAATTAACTCTTTCGCAAACGAAGATGTATATATTCACTTAGAAACAACAAACGGTGCTTACGCAAGCCACTTTGATGAAAAAGTATTTAATGCGGGTTGCTTCATCCGTAATGTTGTCGTGCAATACGAATTAGGAAAGGTAACACCTGAGGCACCTCACCGCGTTGGCTTAAAGCTAGCAAATGGTGGTTGGATTTATGCTCAAGGGATTACACATTTTGAGTTAGATGGCCAAGGCCGCCTATTGATGGCTGGCCATGATTATGAGGGCAAATTAGCAGTGGCGCTTGAAATTAGTAAAACGCCTTTCGCTTATTAAGGGAGGATTTTTTCATGTTAGAACAACAAGAAAGCCAAATTTTAGTCGTATTCCCACACCCAGATGACGAAGCATTCGGTGTCTCTGGTACGCTTGCGCAATATGCCAATGCGGGTGTGCCGATTACATACGCTTGCTTAACATTAGGTGAAATGGGTCGTAATTTAGGAAACCCACCATTTGCAACACGTGAAAGTTTACCAGAAATCCGCAAAAAAGAATTACAAGCCTCTTGTGATTCAATCGGGATTCAAGACCTTCGTATGATGGGCTTACGTGAT
The DNA here is from genome assembly GCF_000307285.2 of Kurthia sp. Dielmo. Lineage (NCBI taxonomy): Bacteria > Bacillati > Bacillota > Bacilli > Caryophanales > Caryophanaceae > Kurthia > Kurthia sp. Dielmo. The sequence goes on along the minus strand of NZ_HE578956.1, from coordinate 98,255 downwards.
AAAACAGTTGAGTTTGAAGATGATGAAAAAATGGTTCAAATGATGACAAAATTAATCGATGAATTACAACCATCACTAGTCATTACATTCTATCCAAACTATGCTGTACACCCTGACCACGAAGCAACATGTAAAGCGGTTGTACGTGCCATTCGTCGTATGCCTGTTAATGAACGTCCCCGCCTCTATGGTGTCGCGTTCGCTAATGATACAGTAGAAGGCCTTGGCGAACCAGACATCGTTAATGATATTCGCGATGTCTATGAACATAAATTAGGTTCAATGAAAGCACATGCCTCTCAAACTGGCTGGATGCTACAAGAGGAAGAAAAACGCCGAGAAGAAGGCGATACAGCGGAAAGTAATTGGTTTACTAACGAGTCGATGTATTCGTATAAATGGGACCAAGATTTCGAAGAATCGTTTTAATATCGGTTTATAAAAAAAGAAGGAATCGCGTTGGCGATTCCTTCTTTTTTAATTCTACCATTCTCGTACGACACGATTTAAACGGAACCACTGGCGCATAATTTTTGAATGCGTCAGTAATTTCTTACGCCAATTATTTTCCTGTGCAGAAATAATCGCTTGTAAAAAATGTGTCATCTGGCCTTCACCTAATTCTGTCGGTGAAATTAATACCTGCATTTGATAATCAATATAGCCTTGCTTGGCAGCGAAGGCGATTAATTGTTGCATTTCCTTCGTCAATGCAACACGGTCATCTTTTTCATAAAATTTTAACACGCGCTCAAACGTTTGCTGTGCTTTTTGTTGTACATCCATTGCTAAACCTCTCCAACACGACGAAGCATTCCTTTTTGCAAACAAAAATCAATCATAAATTGCTTCGTACCATAATGCTCAAAAACTAGTTCAATCTCATTGCCATTAATTCGTTTAATATAGCCTTTACTATATAAATGATGTTCAATTTCCATGCCGCGATGCAAGTCACTACGTTCTGTAATTGCATCCTCTGGAATATCGCGTGCCACTTTTTTTTGCTGATAGGATTTATTGGTCACTACTGCCTTACGTTCAATTGCTGGCTCCTTAAAATCAAAGTCTTTTACCTTCTCACCTTGTAAGATAGCCTTTACATCATCTAAGAAGACAGAGGGGGCCGTTTTTTCTTCATTATTTTGCTCATAGGTTAATAGCTCTAATCTCGTTTTGGCACGCGTCATGCCGACATAAAACAAGCGCACAGCCTCTTCCATCTTCGCTTCTTTACCGTCTTTGTATTCCTTAATATCATCTGGCGCTGGAATAATGCCATCCACAAGGTCTATCATATATACCCGGTCAAACTCTAACCCCTTGGCACTATGGAACGTCGACAATGTCACCACCCCAGGGCGCTTCTCGTTTGATTGTCGCATAATTTCCTCAAGACGTGTCAGACGCTTCGCGAATGCCGTTAAATCCGGTAATCCCTCCGCAATATACTCGAGCTGCGTGACGATACCAAGTAAACGGTCCTCATTTAATTTCAAATGCTCTGCTGTACGCTGCAAGCTCTTCTCATAGCCTAAGTCATGACGAATCATTTGAATGGCGTCCTTTGGTGGCAAATCTTTTAATGTACGAATTTTCTTTTTCGCCTTGCGAAGTGCCTGCTCCTGATAAGGCGCATGCACATTTGCCGCAAGCTGATCGAAAACAGACGTCGTACGGTCATTTTTATTTAGCAACTGTGTGATTTGTGCTTTTTTAATATAGGCGTTCATTTTCGGGTAAATGCGCTCTAAAATATCCGCTCGCTTATCATTAAATGTCAGACGCATAAAATTTAAAATATCTTCAATAATGAAATGACGGAAAAACTTCACATCGACTTCCTTCATATAAAATGGAATTTGATGCTTTTCAAGCGCATCCACAAGTCGGATAGCAGATGTATTATTACGATACAATACCGCAATTTCCCCCGCATCTTGTGTACGTTCAATTTCCTCTACTACATAATTGAGCTGTAACGTATAACGGCGCATATTATGAATGATTGGTGGCCGCCCATGCCCATTTTCAGTAAACATTTTCTTATCATAGCGCTTTTTATTGCGCTTAATAAAATGGTCTGCCACATCGGTAATTTCCTTTGTCGAGCGATAATTTTGTGCCATCGTCAGTACGACTGCATCTGGATAGACTTTTGGAAACTCGAGTAACTTTTCTACATCTGAGCCTCGCCAAGAAAAAATCGATTGGTCATCATCTGCTACAATACACAAATTATTATGTGGTGCCGCTAAAATACGGACAATTTCATGCTGAATAACAGAATTATCCTGGCCCTCATCGGTTAAAACATATTCAAACTGCTGCTGATAATGTGTGCGAATTGCTTCGTCATCGCGTAAAATCTCATAGCAATATGTTAGCATATCATCAAAATCTAAGAGCACATTGACCCCATCACGGCGCTTGAATTCCTCATAGCGAGTTAAAATTTCTGCCGCATCCGTTAGACTACAAGGAGCTTCCTTTAAACGCTCACCTTCTAGCATACGGTTTTTCACATAGCTAATATACGTCAACAGCTCATCCATCTCATCTTCTGTTGGCTGCGTTTTTCGCTTTTCTGTAAAGAGATTACGTAAAATGATTTTTTTATTCCACTGCATATCCTTCGTACCTTCAATTAAACGGAACTGACGACCGGTTTTATAAAAATATTGCCGCACAATTTGATAAGCCAAGCTATGAATCGTTGAGAAATGAATACGTTCATGCGTCAATGTGCCAAAAAAGCGTTCAAAGCGCTCACTCATATCACGTGCCGCCGCTTTACTAAACGTCATTGCTAAAATGCGCTGTGGTGCGATTTTTTTCTCAAGTAATAAATAGCCAATTTTCATATTTAATGTCGTCGTTTTCCCAGAACCAGGTGATGCGAGTAACAACAATGGCCCGTCCGCACATTGTACGGCCTTACGTTGTACATCATTTAGATCCACACCCGTCACACGCTCCATCGTCTTAAAAAAATCCATGTATTACTTCCTCCGTTCAAAAATCATCTATCCTCTATTATACACATTTCTGCTTTTGACAAGGCAGTAGGTGCTTTCAAAAAACGTGGCCACCTCACTACAACGCTTTTCTTCTGCATAATGAACGAAATATTTTGAATTGACTAAAAATTGCGTACTTTATTAGGAATAGTATGTTAAAATGAACAAATATAATTTTACCTAGGAGGCAATACTATGGAAGCAACTGAAAAAAGCGTTCAAGTTGAGAATGTGTTAATCGCACATCAATTATTAAAAGATGTCGTCAAACACACCCCGCTTGAGAAGGATGATTTCTTATCAAAAAAATACGATTGTACCGTCTATTTAAAACGTGAGGACTTACAACATGTACGTTCATTTAAATTACGTGGTGCATTCTATAAAATTAAAACAATTGAGGAGACTGCCCGTGAAAGTGGCGTCGTATGTGCATCAGCAGGAAATCATGCACAAGGCGTTGCTTTCGCGTGTGCCCATCTAGGCATTCACGCGCATATCTTTATGCCAACGACTACGCCGAATCAAAAAATCGAGCAAGTACGCATGTTTGGACGCGACTATGTTGAAATTATTTTAGCAGGTGATACATTTGATGCCTCTTCTAAAGCGGCACAGGAATTTTGCGAAGCCGAAAATCATATCTTCATTCACCCATTTGATGACTTAGATGTTATTGCGGGTCAGGGCACCGTTGCCGTAGAAATTATGAATGATATTGAGGAGCCAATCGACTACATTTTCGGTAGTATTGGCGGTGGCGGACTGATTTCTGGTGTCTCAACATATATTAAAAATTTGTCTCCTAAATCTCAAATTATTGGCGTCGAACCTGCAGGAGCTGCCAGCATGAAAGCAGCACTTGCTGAGCATCATCCAGTCGAGCTACCAAAAATTGATAAGTTCGTCGATGGCGCTGCTGTACAATGTGCCGGTGAACTTACATCAAAAATTTGTGAGCAATTGGTCGATGACATCGTTGTCGTGCCAGAAGGTAAAGTGTGTACGTCTATTTTAGAGCTTTATAATAAGCAAGCCATCGTCGCTGAACCAGCGGGCGCATTATCCGTGTCTGCACTTGATTACTACAAGGATCAAATCAAAGGCAAAGCCGTTGTTTGTATTATTAGCGGCGGTAACAATGATATTGGTCGTATGCAGGAAATCAAAGAGAAGTCATTGATTCATGAAGGGCTACTTTATTACTTCATCGTCAGCTTCCCACAACGTGCCGGCGCACTTCGCCAGTTCCTAACAGAGGTGCTTGGTCCAAATGATGATATTACAACATTTGAATATACAAAGAAAAATAATAAAGAAAGCGGCCCTGCATTAGTCGGCATCGAGTTAAAACATCCTGGCGACTACAATGCGCTGCTCGCTCGTTTTAAATCAAATGGCTTTGACTATATGGAAGTTAATAATGATAGCACCTTATTTACATTACTCGTTTAATTCAGTCCATAAATAAACACAGAGGCTTTGACATACGTGTAAAAACAGCCGCTCCTAGGAGTATAAGAAAAACCGGAATCGTGCCATAGCGCGGTTCCGGTTTTTCATTGCGCACGCGAAAAAAAAGGAAAATGACGTGTTTTGTCCCAGTCTCTTTTGTTATACAAAAAAACACTTTCAAAGATTTGTACATCTTTGAAAGTGTCTGCATTTTTCACGTCGATAATAAGGCGCGGTCCGATACCATTTTTTCACCACGAATACGCTGGAACTCATTCATTAAATCTTCAATTGTTAAGTTCTTTTTATCCTCAGGTGATACTTCTAAAATGATTTGACCCTTATCCATCATAATTAGGCGATTGCCTAAATCAATCGCTTGCTGCATATCATGCGTAATCATTAGCGTCGTTAATTGATCCTTTTCAACAAGCTCTTTTGTTAGGCCAGTAATCAACGCGGCGCGTGACGGATCAAGCGCGGCTGTATGCTCATCTAGCAGTAAAATATCTGGCTTTGTAAAGGTCGCCATTAAAAGCGATAATGCCTGACGTTCCCCGCCTGATAGCATCCCAACCTTAGCATTTAGACGATTTTCTAAGTTTAAGTGAAGTGACTCAAGTGCCGTTAAGAAAATTTCCTTACGTGCCTTGGATACACCACTACGCAGGCCACGTGGTTTATTACGCGAATAGGCTAGAGCCAAATTTTCTTGAATCGTCATCGTCGGTGCAGTACCCGCCATTGGATCCTGGAATACGCGACCAATGTATTTTGAGCGCTTATATTCAGGGAGCGCTGTGACGTCCTTATGATTAATTGTAATCGAGCCCACATCTGGTGTGAGTGCGCCTGAAATCATATTCATCATCGTTGACTTACCCGCACCGTTACTCCCAATAATCGTCACAAAATCGCCCGCTTCAAGCGTTAAATTAATATGATTAAGCGCGATTTTTTCATCGGGAGTGCCCTCGTTAAAAATTTTATGAATATGTTGTAAATTAAGCAAGTGGCTTCTCCCCTTCCGGCATCGTAGCGACTTGTCTCATCAGCTCAGCTCGACGTTTTGCACGACGTTTTTTCTCTTTATATTTACCCATTGCATATGGAATAACAAGTGCGATAATAACGACGATTGCTGTAATTAACTTTAAATCACCTGTATCTAGGAATTCCACTTGTAATGCAAGTGAAATGACGACGCGGTAAATAATCGCCCCGAAAATAACCGCAAGTGTTGCACGGACAATCGTTTTCTTACCGAAGATAGCTTCTCCGATAATCACCGATGCAAGGCCGATAACAATCATCCCAATCCCCATACCAGCATCCGCAAATTTATTTAGCTGTGCGATTAATGCACCTGATAATGCCACTAATGCATTCGATAATCCTAATGCAAAAATTTTCACACTATCTGTATTCGCTGAAAAGCTACGAATCATTTTCACATTGTCGCCTGTAGCGCGTAATGCTAAGCCGAACTCTGTTTTTAAGAACCAGTCTAAAATAAATTTAAGAATAAAGACGACGATAAACATCACAATCACGATACCCCATGTACGAGGTAAGCTCGTTAAGCCTGTTGCGGCTAAAAGATTGTTAAGTGTGTCATCAATGCCTAATTTTGACCAAAAATTATGTAGCATCGTGAATACGGTATCTGAATTCGATAATGGAATATTTGGTCGTCCTACGGCATTTTCTGTCGTTAAGCCCATAATTCGAAGATTAATCGAATACAGTGCAATCATCATTAAAATCCCGGCTAAAAGCTCATTAATATGTGCTTTCGTGTGTAAAATCCCTGTGATGCTACCAGCGACAAAGCCCGCTAGTAGTGCACATAATGTTGCAAGTAATGGATTATAACCAAATGTAATCATCGTCGCGGCTGTTGCAGCGCCCGTTACAAAGCTACCGTCTACTGTTAAGTCTGGAAAATCTAAAACCCGGAATGTAAGGTACACGCCAAGTGCCATAATTGCGTAGATAATCCCCTGTTCAACAGATCCAAAGAGTGCTGTAAACATACTGAATCATCTCCTATTTATTCAACTACCTCTGCATCCCAGTCTTTATCGATGTCGATGCCTAATTTATCTGCAGTTTCTTTATTAATTTCGAATTTTAAATTTGCTGGGTATGCTGCTGGAATATCGGCAGGTTTTTTACCGTCCTCTAAAATCTCAGCCGCCATTTCGCCCGCTTCTTTACCAATATCATAATAGCTGAAGCCGTAAGCACCTAAACCACCACGTGCTACGGAATCAAGCTCACCAACCATAACTGGTTTTTTCTTCGCTTCTGCTACGTCTAATACAGACTCTAATGCTGAAACTACTGTATTATCTGTGATAATGTAGAATGCATCTACTTTATCAACTAATGATTCCGTTGCTTGTTTTACTTCTGCTGAAGTAGAAGCTGATGCCTCAACGATTGTGACACCATTCTCTTTTGCTGCTTCTTTCGCACGATCTACTTGCACACGTGAATTTTGCTCACCTGAGTTAAAGACCATGCCGATTTTTTTCGCCTCTAATTCCTCCGCTAAAAACTTCACTGTATTTGGAATCGCATCTGGATGTGTATCTACTGTACCGGTTACATTGCCGCCTGGTTTTTCCATTGAATCGATTAGTTCCGCACCTACCGCATCTGTTACAGATGTAAATAAGGTTGGAATATCTGACGTTGCTGCCGCCACAGCTTGTGCAGATGGAGTTGCATTTGTGAAAATAACATCTGGTGCTGCTGCGACTAAGTTATTTGCCGCTGTCGTATTAATACTCGCATCACCCTGTGCATTTTCCTCCTGATATTTCACGTCAAGACCCGCTTCATCAAGCGCTGCTTTAAAACCTTTTGTTGCTTCATTTAACGAAGGGTGCTCCACATATTGTAAAATGCCAACATTATATGTTTTGTCACCTGACTCTGCTTTTGAACTGTCATCTGCTGCTTTATCCCCGCCACATGCAGCTAGTGCTAACGCTGCTGTCGCTGTTAATGCTAGTAAGCTAAAACGTTTCTTCATCCCTATTTCCCCCATGTTCTATGTAGTCTTATTTGCTATTATTGCAACTGAAAATTAAATCGTCAATAAAATTATGAATATTTAGATAATTTTATACGTTAAACAGTTACGCTTTAAAGTATTAAAGCATAAAAATTTAGTTTTAACAACACTTTTATGGCATGAACATTTTACGTCTTTTTTGACTTTCTTTATAAAAATCGCTAAAATATACTTCTGACCGTGGTTCGAGACCATCCCACGTAAAAAAACTAAGGAGCGAAAAAAATATGCAAAATACAATGCAACGATCGTCTTCTAAAGTACGATCTATCGCAATCAGTGGCATCATCGCAGCACTCTATGTTGCCGTTGCCATGCTCGTTGCGCCTTTTGGTTTTACGCAGATTCAATTCCGTGTTGCCGAAATGTTCAATCATTTAATTGCGTTTAATAAAAAATATATCGTTCCTATCGTGTTAGGTGTTTTCATAACGAATTTATTTTCACCGCTTGGTTGGTATGATTTAGTATTCGGCGTTGGTCAAACAGTGATTTCACTTGTTGCCGTTATTTTAATCAGTCGCTATATTAAGGGTGAAACAGCGCGTATGATCGCGACGATGCTTGTCTTTACATTCACGATGTCGATTATTGCGTTTGAGCTACATTTAGCCTTTCAACTTCCCTTCCTGCTAACATGGTTTACATGTGCAGTTGGCGAATTCGTTGTGCTACTTGCTGGTATTCCAATTATGAAAGCCCTCAACAAACGCTTGAACTTTAAGGAATTGATTTAAAAAAAGAAGGCACTCCCCACACTAGGAGATGCCTTCTTTTTATTATGGTGTCAGTTGGTAATCCTTCATATCATCACGTAATTTGGCCTTTAAGAATTTCCCAACCGATGTTTTTGGAATTTCTCGTACGAACACAATATCATCTGGCATCCACCATTTTGCTACTTGTGTCGCTAAAAAGGTTTTAAGCTCATCCTTTACAGAGGTGTCATAACCTTCTTGTAATACGACGCATGCAAGTGGCCGCTCCTGCCATTTAATATGTGGAATTGCAATGACTGCTGCTTCAAATACCGCATCATGTGCCATTAGCGCATTTTCAAGGTCCACTGATGAAATCCATTCACCACCCGATTTAATTAAGTCCTTCGTACGGTCGGTAATTTTAATATTCCCCTGTGGCGTACGCACCGCAATATCACCTGTATATAACCAGCCATCGCGATACGCATCAATCGTGCGCTCATCGTTATAATATTCACTTGAAATCCACGGGCCACGAATACGCAGCTCACCCATCGTTTGGCCATCCGCTGGCACTTCGCCGTCCTCGTTAATGATTTCCGTTTCAATTAAAGGCACTGTTAGGCCCTGTGTAGATAAGGCGGCGATTTTTTCTTCTTCGCTCCAATCATCCATTTCAGATGTTAAAGCCGCCACAGATACAATCGGTGACGTTTCTGTCATACCGTACACCGTTTTATATGGAATGCCAAATTTATGCGTGAATTTTTGAATCAGTGCGGGTGGTGATGCAGAGCCCCCTGCTGCGACCATTTCAAGTGATGACATATCTCGCGGTGTTTTTTCAAGTTCCTGTAGCACACCCATCCAAATTGTCGGAACACCTGCAGTGAATGTCACACGTTCTTCTTCAATTAAGTCAATCAATGTGTGCGACGTAAAGTTGGGCCCTGGTAACACCAGCTTTGCACCAAAGTTCACCGATGCAAACGGAATCCCCCATGCATTTACATGGAACATCGGCACGACCGGTAGTGCCACTGAACGCTCAGATAAGCCAAATGAATCGACTAACCCTAAATTAATGGCGTGTAGCACAAGCCCTCGGTGTGTATACACGACGCCCTTAGGGAAACCTGTTGTAGCACTTGTATAACACATTGCGGCTGGTAAATTTTCATCTAAGTCTGTCGGGAATTGATAATCATCCGGTGCCTCAGCTAGTAACTTTTCATATGAATAAAGCGCACTAAACTGGCTTTCTGGTAAATCATCTGAGTCACTCATCACGACAATCTGTTTAACCGTTGTTAGTTTCGGTAGAATACGTTCAATCGTTTCAAATAAATCAATATCGACTAATAAAATTTCGTCCTGTGCATGATTAATAATGTATTCTAAGTGCTCATCTGCCAATCGAATATTAATCATATGTAGCACTGCACCTGTACATGGCACTGCAAAATAAGCTTCTAAGTGGCGATGCTGATTCCACGCAAAGCTCCCTACCTTCATCCCTTTTGTCATCCCTATTTTTTCTAATGCTGACGCCAACTTACGTGTACGAGTCGCGAAATCTTTATACGTTAAGCGGTGAATCTTGTCCGCTGATGTACGTGATACGATTTCTTTATGCGGAAAGTACGTCTCGACCCGTTTTACAAAACCATTTAATACTAGTTGTGTATCCATCATCGTTAACCATCCCCCTAAGCATTGTTGTCAAGATTACCAAATCCTGTATAAAATAGTGTATAAAATTATTCGTTAAAAATCCAGAATTTTTAGAAAATATTTTATTTTTATAGAATTTTAATTAACTTATAGAGAAAATTTACGTTTTTTCTTTTGAGCCGTTTATCTTACGTTATAAAACGGGAACAAAAAACTATAGCAAGACAAAGGAGAGGTTTTTATGATGAATTATTTTGTTGTTGAAAATGCTGTACGTTTAAAGAATCAAGTTGATTTATTATTGAAAGAAGGCTTTGAACGAGACCAAATTTATGTTTTTTCACGGTATGAGGATCGCGCTGATGATATCGCCAAAGCATTACATATTTCACAGGTTGGCGTAGCCGAACAAGGTGTTATGAACAGTGTTAAAAATTTATTTACGTCCCGAGAATCTGAACTACGAACACAGCTCATGTCACTTGGCGTTACCGATGAGCAGGCAAACGCACTCGATGTACATTTGGATGCGGGGAAATTAGTCGTTGTGGCGACAAAATAAACAGTACTTTTAAGCAATCAAAAGAGGCTTTGACATACGCATAAGAAAAACCGGAATCGCGCTGTAGCGCGGTTCCGGTTTTTCGTTGCGAACACTAAAAAAGGAAAATGACGTGTTTTGTCCCAGCCTCTTTTTCAATTTATCGTTATGAAGCTGTGCGATATAATTTACGGCGTAATTTTTCAAGCATATCGACTGTCATTTTATCTAAATCATAGGCTGCTTTAAAGCCCCATTCCGCTTTTGCCGCACTATCATCTAAAGAATTTGGCCAACTATCTGCAATTGCCTGACGCGCTGGGTCGACATCGTAGTCCATCGTGAAGTTTGGCAGTACTTTTTGAATTGATGCGGCGATTTGCTCTGGTGTAAAGCTCATCGCTGTAATATTGAATGCATTACGGTGAACAAGTGTGTCACTATCTGCTTCCATTAAATCAACAATCGCTTGCAGTGCATCTGGCATGTACATCATATCCATATACGTACCTTCCGCAATATAAGATGTATAGTGACCTTTCTCTACAGCTTGATAATAAATGTCGACTGCATAATCTGTCGTACCACCACCTGGAGGCGTCACATTTGAAATTAAGCCTGGGAAACGGACACCGCGCGTATCCACGCCGAAATGCGTGTAATAGTAATCACATAGTAATTCACCCGCTACTTTATTGACGCCATACATCGTCGTTGGACGTTGTAACGTATCTTGCGGTGTATTGTCCTTTGGTGTTGATGGACCAAATGCGCCGATTGAGCTTGGTGTGAAGAATTGTAGGTTTAATTTACGAGCCGTTTCAAGAGCGTTCATTAAGCCACCCATATTTAAGTTCCAGGCAAATACTGGATCTTTTTCAGCAGTGGCAGAAAGAAGAGCAGCCATATGCATTAATGTATCTGCGCCAAAAGCGTTTGCGATGTCATACATGCGTTCAGCATCCATGACATCAAGCACTTCAAATGGCCCCGAAGAGCTTACCGGTTTGCGAATATCTGTCGCAAGAACATTTTCTGTCCCATACTCCACACGCAACTTCTCTACTAGCTCTGAACCGATTTGACCACAAGCACCTGTTATCATGATTTTCTTCATTTCTTTTCCTCCTCTTACAGCTTACAAATGTATTTTCGGAAAACACATATATATAAAATAAAAACAAATGTATTTTCTAGATGTACAAAAATATCTTTACAAACGCTGTTTTATCAATGTTTTTTGTTTTTTATATTATATAATGTATTCTTTAAGAAAACAATGTTTGTATTCTCAAAAAACACATTTTTTAAAAGACATAAGCATTTAGACGCAAAACAATTTAGTTTTAAAGGTAGGTAAATAGCATAGCATACATTAAGAAAACGCTTTCTTTTGGCAGGTATTCAACGTCACACTTTAGACATATTTTCGTTTTTTACAAAAAAACGAGGCTGGGACATACGTATAAAAACAACTGTTCATATGAGCATAAGAAAAACCGGAACTGCGCTGTAGCGCGGTTCCGGTTTTTCGTTGCGAACGCTAAAAAAGGAAAATGAC
>NZ_HE578956.1:80736-85966 GCF_000307285.2 Kurthia sp. Dielmo | reverse complement strand
ATGTTTTGTCCCAGCCACGCTTGTACTACATGTTATTTCTTTTTCATCCAGTCTGGTTTACCAAAGCCTTTAAATTCTGTATCGATTGTTTTTTCGAAATCTGCTGATTCAACTACGGCTTTAATATCTTTTGATAACTGTGAATTCTCGTCTGCCTCGCGTACTGCGACAACATTACGGAATTGATCTGGCATATCTTCTAAAAATACCGCATCTTCTAAGTTTAAGTTGGCTGCTAATGCGAAGTTTCCTGGGACACCCGCTAAATCAGATGTTTCGATTGCGCGTGGTAAGCCAGCCGCTTCGATTTCTTTAAACTCAAAGTTTTTCGGATTTTTCGTAATATCTTTTGTTGACGCGACTAATGGATCTACATCGTCGCTAATTTCGATTAAGCCTTGTTCTTTTAATGATTTCAGCGTACGTGCTAAGTTTGATGGGTCATTTGCAATTGAGATTTTAGCGCCTTCTGGTAATTCATCAATCGTTTTATATTTTTCAGAGAAGAAGCCCATTGGAGCTGTTGGCACGATAATTAATGCTTTTAATTTTGTATCATTTTCTTTATTGAAGTTTTCTAAGTATACAGAGTGCTGGAATAGGTTGGCATCAATATCGCCGTTATCTAATGCATTGTTTGGTTGGATATAATCACTGAATTCTTTTAATGTTACTTTGTAGCCTTTCTCCTCAAGACCTGGAACAATGGCCTTTTTCAGCATATCGCTATATGGACCGGCTGTTGCACCGATTGTAATTTCTTTTGACGTTGTTTCCTTGTCTGTATCTTTCGCGTCACCGCTACCACACGCCGCAAGTGCTGCGGTCACAATAACTAACAAAACTGCTACTAACCACTTTTTCATATTCAAATCCCCCTATTTTCTATTCACTTTTTTTGCTATCGTATCGCCCAAGATTTGTACAGCCTGAACGAGAATAACTAAAATAACAATCGTTGCAATCATAATCGTATCGTCATAGCGATAGTAACCGAAGCGAATCGCTAAGTCTCCGACACCACCGCCGCCGATTGTACCTGCCATCGCAGAGTACGCAATCAAGCTAATGATTGTCATCGTAATGCCTTGAATAATCCCTGATTTTGCTTCTGGTAATAATACTTCCTTGATGATTAACCAAGGAGAGGCACCTGCTGCGATTGCCGCTTCGATAACCCCTTTACTAATTTCTTTTAATGATGTTTCGACAAGTCGTGCGAAAAATGGAATGGCCGCAACAGATAACGAAACACTCACAGCGAGTGGACCTGTTGTGTCACCAATAAGCACTTTAGTTAACGGAATAAGTGCGACTAATAAAATAATGTATGGAATCGAGCGCACAAAGTTAATTACAAAACTTAACACATTATTGACGATGCGATTTACCTTTTTGCCGGAGTTACGTACGGCGAAAAAACCATGACTTGTGATGAATAATAATAAGCCAAGTGGCAACCCAATAACGAGTACGACTACTAATGAAATGCCAACCATTAATAGCGTTTGGCCAAAGGATGTCCAAATGTCTGGGAGCATCGATGTAAAATGAGCGAAATCAAACATATTACTGCACCTCCACTGTTACGCCGCGAGATTCCATATACGTAATGGCGCGGTTAATATCTTGTCCGTCACCGATTAATTCCATGATGAAGATGCCGAGTGGACGCTCTTGTATGTACTCAATCGTACCGTGAAGGAAATTTCCTCGTACTTCAAATTGCTGTAGCATATCGGAAATAATTCCTTGCCCTGCGGTATCGCCCTTAAATAATACTTTGACGATAGTGCCATTAAATGTATGCATAATTTCTGATGGAATATCAAAGGACACAACACTGCCGATAAATTCCTGCGTTAATGGGTTTGTTGGATTGGCAAAAATATCGTACACACTGCCATGCTCGACAACACGTCCGTTTTGCATAATTGCCATGCGATCACAAATCTCTTTGACTACTTCCATCTCATGCGTGATTAAGACGATGGTGATACCAAGCTCACGATTAATTTTTTTCAATAATTTTAAAATGGCTGTCGTTGTCGTCGGGTCGAGTGCGGATGTGGCTTCATCACATAATAAAATCGTTGGTTCGTTCGCTAACGCTCTTGCGATACCTACACGTTGCTTTTGACCACCTGATAGCTGACCGGGAAAAACGTCCTTCTTATCAGACAGCCCAACCATTGTGAGTAGTTCCTTAATGCGTGCTTCGCGTTTGTCTTTTGCGACATTCGCAGCCTTTAATGAAAACTCAATATTTTCACCGACTGTCTTTTGGTCAATCAAGTGGAAATGCTGAAAAATCATACCGATTTTTAGGCGTGCCTGCCGTAGTTCTTTACCTGATAGTGTCATTAAATTTTGACCATCAACTAAAATCTCACCATCTGTTGGCTGCTCCAATAAATTGATGCAACGTAATAATGAACTCTTCCCGGCACCTGAATATCCGACTATTCCGAATATTTCGCCGTCATTAATTGTAAGATTGACATTATCTACACCGATAACTTCTTTTTTCTTTGCTCGATATACTTTTGAGACATTGTTTATTTCAATCATGCGCATACCTCTTATTCTTGTAAAATTACTTTTTCAGAAAACAAAAAAGCGCCTTTCCTCTGAAAGACGCTTTCTATAATAAACGCTATTTATCTTTCAGAAATACATTCTGTAGGAATTAGCACCTTCCCATAATGGGGGTTGCTGGACATCATCGGGCCTATCCCTCCGTCGCTCTTGATAAATCCTAGTTATTTAGTTGTTTTTATGATTATGTCATCAATAGTATTTCTTTTTACGTCCATTGTCAATATTTTTTCAGAAAAAACTTAATTTTTCAAAATATCTTGATATAGCTCTGGGCGACGGTCATCATACACAGGAATTTTTTTGCGTACCTCATCGACCTTATCAAAATCAACATCGACAATCGCTAGCTCTTCCTCTGCATCACCCGTCCATAATACTTCACCCCACGGTTCAATCACCATTGAGTTGCCGTTAAAGTTTTCTGGCTTATGACTTGTACGATTTACCGCAACGATAAAGCATTGATTTTCAATCGCACGCGCTTGTAATAATGTTTTCCAATGATCAATGCGAGGTGTTGGCCACTGTGCCGAAACGAAAATGACCTTCGCACCGTTTAGCGCATGGAGGCGTAGCCATTCTGGGAAACGAATATCATAGCAAATGACGCCCGCCGCATCTAAGTCACCTAATTTGAAATTATTTTGTCCTGAGCCCGCTGCTAAATATAAATGCTCATCCATCAAGCGGAATAAATGTGCTTTGTCGTATTCACCAACCTGCTCACCGTCTTTATTAAACACAAGCATCGTATTATAAAATTTGTCGCCTTTTTTCGTCGAAACAGAGCCACCAACGATATGAATGCCTAACTCCTTCGCAAGCTCACTTAAAAATTTCTTTGCGCGCTCACCATTTGGATCTGCTAGCTCGTCTAATTTTTTCAGTGCATAGCTTGAATTCCACATCTCTGGTAAAACGACGAGTTCTGCACCTTTTGCGTGTGCTTCGCGTACCAATTCATTTACGCGTGCATAGTTTTTTTCTACATCGCCTGTTGCGACTTTAAATTGAATACAGCCTAATTTCATCACGACACCACCTATAGACATTTTTCTGAAAAAGGTCTACTATGAGAATAATTTTCAGAATATTTCTTTCTATTATACAATAGATTATTTTTGGAGGCACCTACATGAATTTATCAAAAAAGATGCAACAACTTCCTGAGCAATTTTTCGCGAAGCTATCAAAAAATGTGGCAGAAGCAATGGCAGAAGGACGCGATGTCATTAACTTAGGACAAGGGAACCCAGACCGTCCAACACCAACACATATTATTGAGGCGATGCAACAAGCAACCGCTGACCCTAGCATGCACAAATATTCACCATTTCGTGGTACAGTAGAGTTTAAAGAGGCAATCGCCACATTTTATAAACGTGAATACGATGTTGATATTGACCCTAATACGGAAGTCGCCATTTTATTCGGTGCCAAAGCAGGCTTAGTGGAATTGCCAATGGTTATGCTAGATGAGGGTGATACAATGCTATTACCTGACCCAGGGTACCCTGATTATTTATCCGGTGTAGCCCTAGCCAATATCCAATTTGAAACGATGCCACTAACGGCTGACAATCAGTTTTTACCGGACTACAATGCATTAACTCCGGCACAAAAACAGGCTGCAAAGCTTTTGTATATCAACTATCCAAACAATCCGACAGGCGCTGTTGCAACACCCGAATTTTTCGCTGAAACCGTCGCATTAGCCAAGGAGCATGATATTGCAGTGATGCATGATTTCGCCTATGGTTCACTTGGCTATGATGGCATTCGTCCACCAAGCTTCCTGCAAACCGCGGGCGCTAAAGAGATCGGTGTTGAATTTTATACGCTATCAAAAACGTATAATATGGCCGGCTGGCGCGTTGGCTTTGCAGTCGGAAATCGCGACATGATTGCTGGCTTAAATCTTATTCAGGACCATCTCTATTGCAGTCTATTCCCTGCTATCCAGCATGCCGGTGCTGTTGCGCTAACCTCCTCACAGCAATGTGTGACAGAGCAGCTAGCGATTTATGAATCGCGTCGTCATGCTTTAAAAGAGGCTGCCGCAAAAATCGGCTGGGACATTACCATTCCAGCGGGTAGCTTCTTTGCATGGCTGCCTGTTCCTAGCGGTATGACAAGCGAAGAATTTGCAGATGTATTGCTTGCTAAAGCCAATGTTGCCGTTGCGGCTGGTAATGGCTTTGGTGAGCACGGCGAGGGCTATGTTCGCGTCGGCTTACTCGTTGATGAGGCTCGTATTCACGAAGCAATGGAGCGCATCGCCACACTTAATCTATTCGCTTAAGAGGTGACACTTGTGGTTATCATTTCATTAATTATTAGTGCCTTTGTTGGCTTTATAAGCATTGCGACACAGCGCTATGTTCTAAACCAACTTGGCAATCAAGATAAAAAGAAAGTTGTTTTCATTTATGGTTTTGGTACAACGCTTGGTGTCTTTTTAGCATTCATGGTCATGCTACGCCTAAAATTACCAGTAAATTCATTTTTTGAATTTATCATTCAAATTTTACTCGTGGCGGTTATTGCCATTGTCGCCGGTAAAATTATGTACGCCGTTTCACCAAAGGCATACAAGGACATTAAAGCTAAGGAATAAAAAAACTCGAAA
>NZ_HE578956.1:0-80478 GCF_000307285.2 Kurthia sp. Dielmo | reverse complement strand
ACTCGAAATCCGTTATGGATTTCGAGTTTTTTATTTACGAAATAACGCCTAGTTCTTTCCCGACTTTTTCGTAAATGGCAATGGCATCGTCAAGCATTTCCTTCGTATGCGCTGCAGTTGGCATATTACGCACACGACCTGTCCCTTTTGGAACGGTTGGGAATACGATTGATTTCGCATAAACGCCCTCTTCAATAAGACGCTTTGAGAATTGCTGTGTCAGTGTTTCATCACCGATAATACATGGTGTGATTGGCGTTTCAGAGTGTCCGATATTAAATCCTAACTTTTGAAGGCCTGCTTTTAAATAATCGCCATTGTCCCATAGCTTATCATGAAGCTCTGTTGAATCGATGATCATTTGAACAGCCGCTGTAATCGCTGCAACGTCTGCTGGTGGTAGTGCTGTTGAGAATAAGAATGGACGAGAGCGTACTTTCAGCCAATCAATAACATTTTGTTTTCCTGCTACGTAGCCACCGACAACACCAATGGCTTTTGATAATGTACCGATTTGGAAGTCGATTTCATTTTGTAGACCAAAATGTTTAACTGTTCCTTTCCCCTTACCCGTTACACCTGAGCCATGTGCGTCATCAACATACGTAATTAAATCGAATTCTTTTGCGATTTCGACGATTTCTGGTAGTTTCGCAATGTCGCCATCCATTGAAAAGACGCCATCTGTGATGACCATGATTTTGTTGTACAAGCCCGATTCAGTTGCTTCTTTGGCCTTATTGCGAAGGTCTTCCATATCCGAGTGATTGAACGCGATGATTTTCGCTTTTGATAAACGACAACCATCAATGATAGAGGCATGATTTAATTGGTCAGATAAAATAGCATCGTTTTTATCCATCACAGCAGAAATCGCCGCCATATTACAGTTGAAGCCAGATTGATAACTAATCGCCGCTTCTGTTCCTTTAAATTCAGCGAGTTTTTCTTCTAGCTTCACATGTAAATCAAGCGTCCCATTAATCGTACGTACTGCACCGGCACCTACGCCATAGGTTGCGATTGTTTTTTGCGCTACCGCTTTTAAATCTTCGTTTGTCGCAAGGCCTAAATAGTTATTTGACGATAGGTTAATGAGCTGCTTACCGCGAATGGTAATGACCGGACCGTTCGCACCTTCTACAGGGTCAATTTCATTGTATAAGCCTTGTTCTTTTAATGCTTGTAAGTTTTCATCTACGAATGTATTTAAAATTTTTGACACACAAATCATCCTTTCCCGTTCAGTTGCTCCTATTCTAACATACTTTTCTGACAATGTTCATTTCAAACGTACATTTTTTTATTTGTGCTTTGAAAAGTTATTATAAATACTACATTTGTCTCTCTCAAAAAAACATTAAAAAAGCATCTCACGATTGTGAGATGCTTTTATCTAGCTTAACGTGCCCATTTCGGTCCTTTACCCTTGCCTTTATTTGGCTTGTCTTTCTTTTCTTTAAACAATACTTCATATGTGAAGTCTACTGGTTTAATATCACCAGGATTTGCTGCATATGTCGTAATCATTTTGACATTGCCCTCTTTTAACATATTGTTTAATTGAAGCGCTTTTGTTTCTGTGACATCGTAAGGGTCTACTTGTTCTACTTTTGTTTTACCGTTTTTCTTCGTTTGGATGAATGTCGTTAAGAATTTAACATAGTCTTTATTGAGCGCTGATTGCGTCGTTAAGCCAGTCGTTGAATCCCCCTTAATCGACACGCCTGCCTCGTCAATTTTAATATCTTTGACGAACCAGCCTTTTTCCTCTGTACCCCAGTCTGTTAAGTAGCGGAATGATACTAAAACATTTTGGCCTTTGTATTTTGATAAATCAAAGGCTTCATTTTGCCATGTTTCTACTGAACCAGTGAAGCCAGGTACATTTTCTTTGATTTTTGGATAACCCTGCTCATCAACATCTGTACGTGTATTGATATTTGATAAGCTCTCCCACGTTTGGCCGTTATCCGTTGATACTTGAACAACACCATAATCCCATGCATCTTCAATCGCATATAGATTTTGGAATGTTAGCGTTGGATTTGTCGCCTTCGTTAAGTCTGCCGCAAAAATCATTTCATGATCTGCTTGTGAGCCCTTACCGCCCCATAAAACATTGCCACTGCCTGTCACAGGATCTGTCACAGTCGTCCATTCAAGTGGTAAGAAGTCTGCACCGTTGAAGCGTAAGCCCTGTACTTCTTTTGTAAAGTCGAATGATTTAAAGTCGCCGCCCCATGCCGGAACGCCTTCTTTTTCATAAGTTTTAGCTGATTCATAATCGACCGTTTTGCCACGTTTTGTGCCAGCGCGGTCTACCGGTAAGTTACGTAAATCTACGCTATCAATATCATATTTCGAGCTTACTGACTTATCATCTAGCGCCACAGCTGTTTGGAAATCTTGGTATACTTTTGTAAACGTCGTACCACGTTCACGCAGCGCATGGTCTACACTTTCCATCCCTTGACGCTCGCCATCTGTTGCGATTTCTTTAATGAAATCATGACCGAATTTGTCATATAAATATTGTGTGAATAAGTATACTTGACCATAATCGGCAATCGTTTCAGGTCCGGTTGTAGCAGTCGCATGCTCATCCCAGTTCACAAGTGAATTTTCTGGGTGATCTAAGAAGAAGTTAATCGAGCTATCTGGACCACCGTAGCCACCTAAGTATTCAGAGAATGTCGAGAAACCTTCATTCAACCAAGATTCTTCTGATGGGTCATGGTCTGCTTGAATTAAATGCTGTAATTCATGAATTGTTGTACCATAAAATGTTTCTTCTAAGCGCGTATCCCAGCTATTTGTATCAATTGTCACGATGTTACGGTTAATATAGTTTTCAATTGTTTGCCAATAGAAGCCCGCTACAAAGAATGGATAATCTGGATTGTTCCAGCCCTCATCTTGCACGTTATCCACAAGGATGATGACCTTGTCTGAGCCTTCATAATAATCTGCTGGTAAACCAATTTGTCCTGGCAGTCTCGCTTTTGAGCCATCTAATGCATCTGGTGTACCGAAGAAATCCGTCACTTTCGGGTAAATATTTGACTCAAACTCATCACGAAGTTTGTCCACCTGTGCTTGCGTCACAACATCTGCTTCACGTGGATTGTCTGGTCCATAAGATAAGTCATGTGCTACCCAAATTTCCACGTTGTCGCCCACACTACGCATCGTAAAATCTTTTAATGAAAGATTATTCGTTAAGAATTTTTTCGTTCCACCGTCATACGTAAAATCACTATCATTATCCGATGTTGCTTTTGTTTGTGCTTCATTAGCTTGCGCTTGAAGTCTTTTTTCAGTTTTGCGTTAAAATCTGCATCTTTTGATAACTTGTCTAAATATGGGTCAATGGAGATGACATCCCCGTAACGTTCTGTATCGAAGTTCTTCAAGTCTTTGTCCGTTGTTGCCGCACTTGCCCCTGCAACTGGTGTTAATAAAGATGTTAATAATGCACCTGCTAATAATAACGATCGCCACTTTTTACCTTTTTGCACATAAAGCCCACCTTTCGAGTAATGTTTCACTATATTATTTTATCATTTCGGAATTTTCTGAAAAATAAGCTAATATATGTGTTTTTTTAAATTATTTTGTATTTCTTTCGACTTGCGAAATATAAATGAACTGTAGGTGAAAAGTTATCCACATGTGGATAAAATGAAAAAATGTATAAGGAAGATTATCTGTGGATAACTTTCCTTATACATTATTTATACATTAGTGTCGGTTCTTTAATAAAATGCGCTAATATACGGCGGCTTACTGGCAGTACAACTTGAATGATTGGACCGAGTGCAAATACCATAATAATCGTACCGATACCTACTGGACCACCCATAATATAGCCAAGCCCTGCCGCGAAAATCTCCATCGCTGTACGCGCAACCGTAATGCTGACATGTAATTTTTCAACAGCAATCATCATTAAACTATCTCGGGGACCTTCGCCAAGATTCGTTGATACATAAACACCGCATCCTACTGCGATACCAACGATACCAAGCACAAAACAACCAAACTGCGTTAATGGTGTATGTGCTGCTGGTAAAATGCTATTAAAGAAATCTAAAAATACGCCGCAAAAAATCATATTCATAAACGTGCCAATTCGTGGCAGACGTTTTAATAAAATCGCTGTTAAAGCGATAATCACGAGGCCAATAATGATCGACCAAGCACCAACTGATAATCCAAAGTGATAAAACATGCCGATGTGTAAAACATCCCATGAACCAACACCATAGCGCTGTCCACGAATCGTTAGAGCGATGCCCAAACCGATAAACATAATCCCAATGAAGAAAAATAGCCAGCGGATTGCGAACTCTTTTCTCACACGACATCCTTCTTTCTATATAAAAAAGCTGCGACAAGGAATATTCCATGTCGCAGCCATATGTTCAACTGCAACTCGACAATTGTATCAAACGATGACTTAAATATCAACGGTAATATCAACAATTTCGGCCTTTGCAGCTGTCACTAGATTGTCGGGTGTTAAGCATAATTGCATCCCACGTTTTCCGGCGCTCACTAATACTTCCTCCACTTGCTTTACAGCTTCATCCACAAACGTTGGATAATGTTTCTTCATGCCAATTGGTGAACAGCCTCCACGAATGTAGCCTGTATTTGCCAATAAATCTTTGACATGAAGCATTTCTATTTTTTTCTCATGTACGGCCTTTGCAGCTTTTTTCAAATCGAGCTCCTTAGCGACTGGAATCACAAAAACATAGAGCTGACCTTTCGTTGATTTCGCAACGAGCGTTTTAAACACTTTTTCAACTGGCTGCCCAACTTCCTTCGCCGCTGTCACACCGTCTAAATGGTCTTCATTCACTTCATATTCCTGCAAATGATACGGGATTTTTTGTTGATCTAGCAGTCGTACTGCATTGGTCTTATGAATTTTTTGCTTTGCCAAAATCGTACACTTCCTTCATTACGCAATGTGATAAAACATTGGTTCATCAAATCGGAATCCACTACGAGCCATCTGTACTTGGAATTGATATTTCGACGCCGCCTGTTCAAATAAGCGATTACGAACCGTTTCTTTATACTGCTGCTCAGTTGGTTGCACTGTTAAACTGTTCACATTTTTCTTAGATGTAGCATCGATGCTGTCTGAGTTAGTAGTGAACTGTGTGTTTTGTGCGATATAGTCAGCTGCAGACTGAGCTACTTGCAAATCCTGTGCTGTTGGGTTGTCGCTCGATAAAGCGGATTGCTGCACACGCTTTAAAATATCGACTGCTTCCTCGTCGCTTGCCATTGCGACTACGTCATGAATTTCAGGATAATTTGGTGTCGTCTCCTGCAATTCACGAATAGCTTGCTGCAAGGCTGGTTTTGCCTGGTGCTCTTTTTTCCCTGTTAATAAATCGACTAATTCGTCGAGTGCCGGATTTGATTTTGGCTGAAAATATTGCGCATTTTTCTTATATGCCTCGTCTGCGTTTTTTTGCTTTAATACACGTTTCCGGTTTTCAATCTCCGTATAGCGATTATTTAGGATTGCTGCTAATTTCATATCGTCCACCTCTTTCCACTATTCAGATGTTTTTTTCATCTTACCACTACTTGAAAAAAAAGTGACCCAGGAATGCGCAAATTACTTGTCGTCGTTGTTAAACAGCCCTTTTAGCGCATCTGAGAATGGGTTATTTAAAGGCTCTTCTTCCTTGTTTTGTTGCTTCATATACTTATTCACATCACGTTTTGAAACTTTGGTCTTACCAGCGTCTTTTTTGCGTTTTTCAAATGCTGATAATTTTTCACGATACCCACATTTACAAGTAAAAATTCGTCCGTCTCCCTCGCCACGTAGTTCCAACTTCTTATGACATGTAGGACAACGAGCATTTGTTAGCTGTGAAACTTTCTTTTTGTAGCCACATTCACGGTCCTGACAAATCAGCATTTTACCGCGTTTGCCATTCACTTCTAATAGAAGCTTGCCGCACTCTGGACAGCGCTTCCCTGTCACATTATCATGCTTGAATTTACGGTCGCTCATCTTAATTTCCTTCACTGATTTTTGCGTAAATGAAATCATGCGATCCATAAATTGTTTTTTCTTCGCCTTGCCTTGTGCAATTTTCGTTAATTCTTTTTCCCACTCTGCTGTTAAGGCAGGTGATTTCAAATCTTCTGGCGCTAAATCAAGTAATTGACGACCTTTTGATGTCGCATACAAGTCATTCCCCTTTTTCTCGATAACAAATGATTTAAAGAGCTTTTCTATAATATCGGCACGTGTCGCCACCGTTCCAATACCGCCTGTTTCATTTAATGTTTGAATTAATTCTTTTGATTCCCCTTGCATAAACTGCGCTGGATTTTCCATCGCCGCAAGAAGCGTTCCTTCATTGAACGGAGCAGGTGGCTTCGTTTGACCTGATGTTTGTGCAACAGCACGCACCTCTAACTTGGCACCTTTTTGGTAATCGGGTAATGATACCGTATCATCCTCATCATGGTTATACACCGCGCGCCAGCCCTGGTCACGTACAGTATTTCCTTTTGCAGTAAATAATTCATTACCTACTTTTAATGTCACAACTGTTTGATCATACACATAAGGGCCATAAAATACTGCTAGGAAGCGTTTGACGATCAGATCATATAGCTTACGTTCTTTATCAGATAAATTCGGTAAAATAACCGGCTCCTCTGTTGGAATGATGGCATGGTGGTCCGACACTTTCGCATCGTTAATGACACCTTTTTGTGCTTGTACCGTTGTGTGACGTAATAGTGCATTGGCCGCCTGACGTGAATCGCCACTAGTCGTCGCCTTAATACGTTCTTTAAATGTTCCTTGAATATCCGCTGTTAAATGCTTCGAATCAGTACGTGGATAGGTCACGATTTTATGGTGCTCATATAAATGCTGTAGCGTTGATAACGTTTCTTTTGCTGACCAGCTCCAGCGTTTATGCGCCTCTTTTTGTAGCTCCGTTAAATCAAATAATGTTGGTGCATATTTTTTCTTCGGCGTTGTTTTGACATCGACAATTTCGCCTGAATGAACCGAATCTAAGCTTTTTAAAATACGGTCCACTTTTTCTTTATCAAATGACTGTGCTTGGTTTGAACCTTGCTCATGCCATGTGAATGTTGTTTTATTCGTTAGGGCTTGTAGACCGTAGAATGTTTTTGGTTTAAAGTTTTTAATTTGCTGCTCACGTTCATAAATCATCGCCAGTGTTGGTGTTTGCACACGACCACATGATAGCTGTGCATTATGCTTTACCGTTAAGGCACGTGTTGCATTAATCCCAACGATCCAGTCAGCCTCGGCACGCGCAACTGCCGCTTCATATAGTGCATCATATTTATGACCATCTTGTAGCTTCGCAAATCCTTCTTTGATTGCTTTATCCGTTACAGATGAAATCCATAAACGTTTAATTGGTTTTTTCGATTTTGCTTTCACTAAAATCCAGCGCGCAACTAATTCACCCTCACGCCCTGCATCGGTTGCGATAATAACTTCGTTAATGTCACCGCGATTTAATAAACTTTTTACTGCATTAAATTGCTTCGTTGTTTGACGAATCGGTACTAATTTAAATGGTTCCGGCACGATTGGTAGATCGTCCATTTTCCACTCTTTATATTTGTTGTCGTATTGCTCAGGGTCTGCATGTGTCACAAGATGACCAAGCGCCCATGTTACGACATATTTATCGCCTTCTAAGCTACCATTGCCTTTTTTCGTACATTTTAGGACGCGTGCAATGTCGCGACCAACTGACGGTTTCTCAGCGATAACTAATGATTTTGCCATATCTCTCATTCCTTTCGATGCTTTTATTATAACGGAATGTAGACGATGTTTGCGACCTTACAATGCCTCGTAGAGTTTTTCGAGTTGCTGTGTAAGATACGCATCCTCTGTACGCGTAAGTTTTCGTTCTAAGAATGTAATTTCGCGCTCAATCGCTTGCGCACGCTGTTTATCCTTCGCAAAGTCATAAGGCCCATCATGCATCGTGACACATTCATGCTCAATCCATGCTGTACGCGTGAATAATTTCTCTAAAAAATAGCGGTCATGACTAACAGCGATAACCGTGCCATCAAAGTTTTCAAGCGTTTCTTCAAGCACCTCACGCGATTCAATGTCGAGATGATTCGTCGGCTCATCAAGTAAAAGTAAATTGACCTTTTGCTGCATGAGCTGCGCAAGACGTAGCCGCATTTTCTCGCCACCACTTAAGTCCTTCACCTTTTTAAAAACGTCATAGCCATAAAATAAAAACTGCGCGAGTATATGACGTGCCTCGCCCTCTGTCACTGCGACCTCATCACGAAAGGCATCGATTAGCCGGTCCTCTGGCTGAAATGTATCAAACTGCTGGGCAAGATAGCCGATTTGCACATTGCTGCCGAGCTTTACACTTCCGTCGCAAGCTTCGCGCTCGGCGAGTAATAGTTTTAAAATCGTCGACTTACCTGTGCCATTATCGCCTACAATCGCCAATTTATCCTGCCAGTAAATGCTAAAATTTGCTTCAAAAAATAAAACCCGGTCCCCCGCACAGGCGGTCACATCTTCAAAAGCTGCAACCTCCTTACCACTCCTAGACTCTGCTTGCAGTGCAAGATTCATTTTCTTCGCAACTATTGGCTTTTTCACGACTTCAATACGCGCTAGTGCCTTTTCCATCATTTTCGCCTTGCGGAATAAATCTGGGTTTGGTGGTGATGCCTCGTTCGCCCATTGACGTAATCTACGAATAGATTCCTTCATTTTTTTTATCTTTTTTTGCTGTTCATTGTACTGCGAAAACTGCGACGCAATATGCGCCTCTTTTGCGGCCACATATGCATCATAATTCCCTTGGCTAACAAAGGCTTCGCCGTCTTCAAGCTCAATAATTTGCTCGGCCACTTCATTCATAAAACGACGGTCATGACTAACGACAATCACAGTGCCGTCAAATTGCTTCACATAATGTTCAAGCCATTCAATCGCCCGTAAATCTAAGTGATTCGTCGGTTCATCAAGCAATAAAATCGTCGGCTCACCAAGCAAAATATGCGCGAGCATGACTTTCGTTTTTTCGCCGCCGCTTAGTGCCTCGAACGGCTTATCTAAAAATAGGGCGATGCCTAAGCCATTCGCAACGGTCATCATCTTCGACTGCATTTCATAGCCACCAAGTTGCATAAAGCGCTCCTGTAGCTCGCCGTATTTTTCAAGCACACGCTCATCCATCTCTCTAGCCATTTGTGCCTCGAGCTGTTGCATCGTTTGCTGCATATTTTGTAAGTCATGAAACGCATGCAGTAGCACTTCCTCGACCGTCTCCGTTCGGTATTGTGGAATTTGATGCAGATAGCCGATTTTGCTATCCTTTGGCGTAATAATGCGCCCACTGTCGATGCTATCTACCGCCGCAATCAGGCGTAGAAGCGACGTTTTCCCTGTGCCATTGCGTCCGACGAGTGCGACGTGCTTCCCTGTAGGAATCGTGATATCTAGGTCTTTAAAAAGCGTATTACCGCCAACTGTTTTTGTTATGTTTTCTACTTTTACTGTCATTGTATTTTCCTCCATACAACGCAGCTGAGCATACAAAAAAGGACTGCTCATCAACGAACAGTCCTTTCATTTTATGAAAAGAATGAAGTTCATCAGCTACGTTTTAATTTGATGTTGTGTTAAAAAAGGGCGTACGAATCCCGTTAGCATCAAATTTGAACGTAATGACACGTGCAAAATAAAGCGCATTATCTAATTGTGCAGATGTCATATAAGCTGAGTTTTTCATTCTTTTCACCTCCGATTCGAAATAGTTGCCACTATTGTAGCATGAACTTTCTGAAAAGTATAATTTTAATCACCAAAGCCAAATACTTTTTGCTCTTCTGTTTCATATTTACGGCCTAAATTCTCGCTATCACGACTAATTTCAAGTGTCACAATATACTTCACACGTTCGTCATCTAATGTTTCTTTGTGCTGCGCTGCAACCTCAACATGGTCTAACTCATACGTTTTGGCGTACGCTTTTAAATCCTCTAATGACTCGGCCATATCGTCCTCGTCTTCAATAAAAATGATTAGCTCGACTTCTTGTATTTGTTTTTCAATCATCTTCGTCACCTCTTGCCTCGAGTATAACAGAAAGAGGCCCTCACTGCGTGATGCAGTGAAGGCCCCTTTTAGATTAATGCTGATCGATTGTTTCTTTCGGTAAAATCTTGCTCATTTCACAGTATTTTACGAACACGCGCGCAAGCTCTTGTAGACGTTCTTGTACATTTTGGTCCGTAATATTATTATCTGCATCAAAGTGAGAAGAATGTGTGTACACATAGTTTGGTGTTACTAAACAACGGAAGTAATCAAGAATCGGTTTTAATTGATTTTCAACAACGAGGTGATGCTGATACGTTCCGCCGTTCGCTACGATTGATACTGGTTTATAGCGCAGTGCTTTCGGATGTAAGAAATCAAAAGCATTTTTTAAAACGCCTGGAATGGAACCTTGGAAAATAGGTGTTGCGAAAATATAACCATCTGCTGATTCAATTTTCTTCACCATCTCTTGTAGGCCTTCGTTGTATTGCTCGAATGGACGACCATCAACGATTTCATGCTGATAATCTGCAAACGTTAAAATTTCAAGCTCTAAACTTGAATCGAATTGTGCAATATATTTTTGAACTTGTTCTAAAATAGCACCTGTTTTACGACCAAGCACTGTACCATCAACAAGTAAGATTTTCATAGGTGTAACCTCCAAAGAATTTCATTATTTACTCGTATTGTATCAGTGATAATCATTTTCAGAAAGACTTTCCGAATAAATTCAGTCTTTTGAATGAAGCTTATAGTGCTGCTACGACGCCTTTAATAAGCCCTGTAAATTTCTTATTTACTTGTGCTGCTACATCGATTACTTCTTGATGATTTAATGGTTGGTCAAGAACGCCAGCTGCCATATTCGTTAGGCAAGAAATTCCTAGTACACGCATTTGTCCATGTCGTGCAATAATCGCTTCTGGTACTGTCGACATACCGACCGCATCCGCACCTAATGTACGAATCATACGGATTTCAGCAGGTGTTTCATATGTTGGACCACTCCACCAAGCATATACGCCTGTTTGTAGACCAAAGCCTTGCTGTGCTGCAACGTCTGCTGCAAGCTTGCGTAAGTCCTTGTCGTATAAGTTCGACATATCTGGGAAGCGTGTGCCTAGCTTATCATTATTTGGTCCGATTAATGGATTTTGACCTGTTAAGTTAATATGGTCTTCAATTAACATTAAGTCGCCTGGTTTAAAGTCTGTATTTACTGCACCACATGCATTTGTGACGATTAATTGCTCGATGCCTAGTGCTTTCATGACGCGCACAGGGAATGTTACTTCATCCATTGAGAAGCCTTCGTAGTAGTGGAAACGACCTTTCATCGCTAGGACAATCTTGCCTTCTAATTCACCAATGACAAGTTCATTGGCATGGCCGATAGCACCTGATTTTGCGAAGTTTGGAATGTCTGTATAAGGGATGACTGTGGTATTTTCAACCTCATCTGCTAATGTACCAAGGCCTGAGCCAAGAATAAGACCTACTTGTGGCTGCACCGTAATTTTTTCTAAAATAAAATCACGTGTTTCATTAATTTGCTCGATAGTATGCATAGGATTCTCTCCGTTCTATTATTTATCTTTTTTAGTTTACTAAATATCTGCCCGTATTGTGAACTCGAAACAATTGTAATGCGGAATTAATTGAACGTATGTTACAATTAACAGCAATGACAACCTAAGTAAAGAAGGAGCTTTTTTAAATGGCTACAAAATCAGAAATTGAATATCAAATTTTAGAGTTAAAAAGCGACTATATCCGTCAACAAGGTGATATCGAAAAAATCGAATCAACGGGGCATCATGAGCAACTAGAAAAAGCTGAGCAACGCCTGACAGATATGGAAAACGAATTAGCATTACTAAACAAACAGCTTCAAGAATTACAATAAATTTCACGTTAACAAAGCTCCAAAATGCTTCGGCGTTTCGGAGTTTTGTTTTGCATATAATAGGAGGAAATAGTAGCAACATGGCAATTTTAACAGTAGATAAACTTGGTCACTCATTCGGGGACCGTACATTATTCAAAGACGTATCATTCCGCATTGTCGAAGGCGAGCACGTTGGTCTTGTCGGCGCAAACGGCGTTGGTAAATCAACATTAATGAGCATCATCACAGGTCAAGCTGTCCATGATACAGGACGCGTAGAATGGCTACCAAAAACACATTACGGCTACCTTGACCAACATACCGTATTAACACCAGGAAAAACGATTCGTGACACATTAAACGACGCATTCGCTATCCTATTTGAAAAAGAGCAAGAGCTAAATACAATCGCTGAAAAAATGGGCGATGCCACACCAGAAGAATTAGAGCAATTACTAGAAGATATGGCAGAAGTACAAGATATGCTTGAAGCTGGCGACTTCTACACACTTGATATGAAAGTGGAAGAAGTAGCACGTGGTCTTGGCTTAGATGCAATTGGTCTTGACCGTGACGTCGCTGCCCTATCAGGTGGTCAACGTACAAAGCTATTACTTGCGAAGCTTTTACTTGAAAAACCAAAAGTATTATTACTAGATGAACCGACCAACTATTTAGATGAAGAGCATATCGATTGGTTACGTACGTATTTAAAAGATTACCCACATGCATTCTTATTAATTTCACATGATGTGGAATTCATGAATGATGTAGTAGGCGTTATTTTCCACCTAGAATTCTCTAAATTAACACGCTATACAGCATCTTATGAAAAATTCTTAGAGCTTGCAGAAATCAATAAACGTCAACATATCGACGCCTATGAAAAACAACAAGAATTCATCAAGCAACAAGAAACCTTTATCCAAAAAAATAAGGCGCGTTTCTCCACAACAGGTCGTGCCAAATCTCGTCAAAAACAATTGGATCGTATGGAAATCATCGATCGTCCAGAAACGGCTTCAAAACCGACATTCCGTTTCGAAGAATCACGTAGCTCAAGCCGCTATGTAGTCGAAGCAAAAGATTTAGTGATTGGTTATGACAAACCACTACTTCCACCACTTACATTCGAAATCGAACGTGGCGAAAAAATCGCGCTTGTTGGGATGAATGGTGTTGGTAAATCAACCTTACTAAAAACAATGCTTGGCAAAATCCCTGCACTCGATGGGAAAGTTGAGCGTGGTGACTTCCTATTCCCTTCTTACTTCGAACAAGAGGTAAAAGCCGGAAAAGAAACACCAATCGACGTTATCTGGAATGCGTATCCTAGCCTGACACAAGGTACGGTTCGTTCATTACTAGCAAAAACTGGTCTAAAAAGTGAGCACATCAACCGCCCAATGAGCCAATTATCAGGTGGCGAACAAGCGAAAGTTCGTATTTGTAAATTGATGATGGATGAGTCAAACTGGATGCTATTTGATGAACCAACAAACCACTTAGATATCGATGCAAAAGAAGAGCTAAAACGTGCAATGAAAGAATATAAAGGCACAATCGTTCTCGTATCACATGAGCCTGAATTTTACGAAGGTCTTGTAACAAAAGTATGGGATGTTGCAGAATGGTTCTCTACTGGCCACCAATAATTTTTTTGAGAATTACCCTTGTGGTAATTCTCTTTTTTTATGGATACAAGTGGCATCAGATGGAAAATGAGCGTAGACTAGTACATAAGGACGGTGTTTTATTTTGACAAATGATATAGCAGACAGTACAGCGCCCAGACGCACAGCTGGGCTCAAAAAAATCGCATTAAACTTCTTAGGCATTACCGCGGGAGCACTTATTATGGCGATTGCACTTGAAAATGTTTTAATCCCCAATCAACTCATCGATGGCGGCGTAACCGGTATTGCCATGATGATTTCACACATGACCGGCCTCTCACTTGGCCTCTTTTTATTCATCTTAAACTTGCCATTTCTTTATTTTGGCTACAAACAAATCGGTAAAAGCTTTGCCATTTCTGTAACGTACGGCATCCTCATTTTATCGCTTGCTACTACATTCATTCCACATCACGGCGCATTCACAAATGATACGCTACTCGCAACGGTACTCGGCGGCATTATGCTTGGTATTGGTGTCGGCATTGCGATTCGCTCAGGCGGTTGCTTAGATGGCAGTGAGACGCTCGCCATTATGTTCAATAAAAAATCTCCATTTTCAGTTGGTCAAATCATTTTATTCATGAACTTATTTATTTTAGGTAGTGCGAGTTTTGTATTCGGACTCGACCGCGCGATGTATTCACTTATCGCCTATTTTATTGCATTTAAAACGATTGACCTCGTATCGGAAGGCTTTAATCAAACGAAATCAATTTGGATTATTAGCGACAAACCGGACCTACTCGGCGAAAAAATTATGTTCCGCTTAGGTCGTGGCGTGACCTACTTAAACGGCCGTGGTGGCTACACAAATGATGAAAAACAAGTGATTTTCTGTGTCATTAGCCGTTTAGAAGAAGCAAAACTTAAATCGATTGTAAAAGAAATCGACCCCACGGCATTCCTCGCATTTAGTAATATGTCGGAAATTAGTGGCGGTAACTTTAAAAAACAAGATATTCATTAAAAGAAATACGACCAAAGAAATTTCCGATTCTTTGATCGTATTTTTTTGTCCATTTTGTGAAAGAAAACGCTTTCAAAATTGGTATAGTCTGATGAATACCTTCATGACGGTATTTGTACGTATTTTCTGATAAAGAGGTACGGTTGCAACCTGTACCATTTAAATACGTCCTATCTATGAATACAGCGTTTTAAACCTGTATTTACGATAAATATTCTCTTTTTACCACGAATATTCATCTTTTATTCACAATTTTCAATTTGACTTATCAATATCTTACTGATAAGATATATGTATACTAAACGAACGAAAGTAGGAATTTACATGACTGTTACAATTTACACACAAACAAGCTGCACATCATCTAAAAAAGCCTTACAATGGTTACGTGACAACGGGATTGAATACACTGAAAAGCGTATTACATCGGATCCACTATCATTATCTGAGTTCAAAACAATTTTGAGCATGACAGAAGATGGCACAGATGAAATCATTTCAACAAACTCAAAAGACTATAAAAACCTGAACTGCGATATTAACGCATTATCGATTCAAGAGTTATATAGCATCGTAAAAGAACATCCAAAAATGCTGCGTAGTCCTATTCTTGTAGATGCAAAACGTCTGCAAGTTGGCTATAACGAAATGGATATCCGTCGCTTCATTCCTCGTAAAGTACGTGCTTACGAATTATTTGAAATGCAACGCCTTGCGAACGATTACTAGACGTCAGAAAATTTGGAGATGATTAAAGTGATAGATCGCCATAATAACGGCATCACAGCGCTTTTTGAAGTAGCGGCTGCAATCGAACGTAAATGGGCAAATGAATGGAATAGCCATAATAATCTGGGGTTATCTAAAACACATATTTTATTATTGGATCTACTCGATTCTAAAGGTCCGCTACGCCCTTCCGATTTGGCAGAAACGTTACATGTAACTACTGGCGGCGTAACT
Source organism: Kurthia sp. Dielmo (assembly GCF_000307285.2). Classification (NCBI taxonomy): domain Bacteria; kingdom Bacillati; phylum Bacillota; class Bacilli; order Caryophanales; family Caryophanaceae; genus Kurthia; species Kurthia sp. Dielmo. The sequence continues at coordinate 64,852 of NZ_HE578956.1, read as the reverse complement.
GTCCTGACAAGTAAGCTATTAAAGGCTGAATACATTAAAAAAACGCAAAATCAATCCGACCGCCGCGCTTCTCAATTAGAGATTACAGCGGAAGGAAAACAATTATTAGAGGAAGCATACGAACATATCGAGGCACTTGTGAATCGCATGTTTGGCATGCTTACTGCTGATGAATTAAAAACCTTGCAAGTCATTTTTATGAAATGCCTGCAAGCTTAAAAGTCATGTTGACGCATTTCTTTTTGTGTGGGAAGAAATGCATAAACGTCACGCATTTTTGCGTGGCGTTTTTTTGCGTAAAAAAGAAGACTAGGACAAAACACGTCATTTTTCTTTTTGAGCGTTCGCAACGAAAAACCGGAACCGCACAATAGTGCGATTCCGGTTTTTCTTATGCTCATAGGAGAGATTGCTTTTACATGTATGTCAAAGCCTCTCTATATATAAACCTTAATCGGGTCTCGACCACTTCAATCATCGAGCCTTAGAAGGATTGCGAAATACAGCTGTCTGACAAAGCTGCTGTTCTATGTGCTAAATTGATGAGTTTTGACGTAGCACCAATGTTGACGACATCGTGCTATGTATTAAGAATTTGTGCTACTACTGCTTCTCGGTCAGTAGTAGATTTTATGGAATAATGGCGTTTTTCTTTATCCGGATTCATCGACTAGTTTCTCGGGTCAAATCACTTCTTCCGACGCGGCTAGTCGCCGCTTGTCAGAAGCTTTATTTGCCCTTCGAATCTGAACGAGTCGATGAATCACTTATTCTATCCGGATTCAAACACCAGTGCCTCGGGTCGCTTCGCACTCTCTGTCGCGACTAATCGTCACTTGTCGAGCGCTATAAACGGCGTTTTCATCACTTATTTAATTAAGCCATAATTGCTGATGTTGCGGCTTCGTCTGATAATACCATTTCTTTTAGGCGTGCTTTCGCGCGGAATAGGCGTGATTTTACTGTACCGATTGATACTTTCATAATGTCAGCGATTTCGATTAAAGAAAGTTGGTGTACGTAAAAGTAAAGTAATGTATTTTTGTAAATACCGTCTAATTGGCTGATTTTTTCTTGTACGACCTTTGCGACATCTTCCTTTTCGATTAACTCCTCCGTAGATAGGTCATCGTTTGGAACTAAATCAAGCACTGGCACGTCAAGTGTATCAGGTTGGTTCATCATGTATTTGCTGCGGCGTACATTTTTACGGTAACGGTCGCGGAATGTATTCATGCAGATTGTTGTTAACCAGGCTTTTAAATGATCAACTTGTGCAACATATGATTCGTAGCGTACGACTTTCACCCAAACTTCTTGCATTAAATCTTCTGCTTCTGCTTTATTGCGTGTAAGTTTTAAGCAAAGATGATAGATGTAGCGATTGTATTCCTCATATACTTCATTTAGTGTAGTTGTTTGTAAAGTTTCCATAACGTTAAACCTCCTAAAGTTTTATTTGTCTATTTATAGCTGTGTACCAGCTGTATCGTTAAGGTTATGTGTTGTTGTTTACATTCTCATTATCGCGAAGTTTTACCTTACGCTCCATCGACTTAACTTTCATTTACCTTACAATCATGTAAGGTTTGGAACTTTTTCGTGTAATGTACCCCGAAAAGCGCATAAAAAAAGACTGCTACGCTATGTAGAAGCCCTTTTTTCATCTTATGAACCTTTCACGATTGTCACCTTTGTCGCATGTGTGCCCTCTACTTCATTTACTGTAAAGGTTAAGCCAAATGCTTCAAATACATCATTCGGTCGTGGCAGTCGCTGCATTTCCTCCAGTATTAGTCCCCCAACAATATCATGGTCGAATGGTATTTCTGCGTGTAGTAACTTGTTCACCTGCTCGATTTCAATGCGGTCACTACAAATCAATACCGATTCGCTTGCCTCGTAAATAAGCGGACTATCACGGTCGGTTTCATCCTCAATTTCCTGTCCAATCATATCTTCAATCATATCCTCAGTCGTCACAATTCCTAATGTGCCACCGTATTCATCTAGGACAATCGCTAAATGCTTTTTAGCTCCCGTCATCCGTTTAAACACTTTTTCTACATCTAAATTCGCCACGACAAATAATGGTTCTGTATCAAGAAATTCTGTGAGCGGACGCTGCGGCTCAATCGACCACTCAACGAGCTTTTTCGATAAAAACAGCCCAACAATATGGTCAATATCCCCGTCATACACCGGGTAACGTGTGTAGCCATTATTTAAAATCACATCGCGCACCGCATCAAAGTCCGCTGTAACCGGCAGTGCGACAATTTCCGTTCGATGCGCACCAAGCACGTCCTCGACATCCTTATCAGGAAAATCGAGTACTTCTTTTAAACGCTTTCCTTCTATTGAATCATAGGCGCCAGATGTTTCAGCAATATCGATAACTGCACGCACCTCATCCTTCGTCATCTTCGCCTCCGTTACCTTGCCACGAGTCAAAATACGAATAAAAATATTTGTAAAACCTTGTACAATGATTGCAACCGGTGTACATATTTTTACTAAATAATAAATTGGCATCAACACAGGTTTTGAATAGGACATCGGCTCCGCATAGGTCACTGCCATTGTTTTTGGTAGCACTTCCGCAAATAAAATGAGGACAATCGTTAAAATGGCTGTTGCGAGCGATACTTTCCAGCCGTGATTTAACGCGATAATTGTCACAATCGTTGGCAGTAAAATATTGACGACATTATTTAAAATTAACACCGTCGTAATCATACGGTCCGGCTTCTCAATAATTTTTAACATTTGAATCGACCGCGCATCCCCGTTTGCGGCTCGTAATCTTACTTTCATTTTATTAATTGCCGTTAGCGCAGTTTCTGCTGCCGCAAAATAGCTCGACAGTGCGAGTAGTATCGCTAAAAATACAAACTCCATTTTCCGTCCTCCTCCACTCGTATTACTTCTGTTATACCACTTTTCTTAAATTATACGCGCTAAAAGACTTCCAATTGTTGCTATGATATAATTTGTAGTGCAAATAGAAAATAATAAAGCGAGGGATTTTCAGTGACTCAATTAGAAAATTTAAATCAATATTTTACAGAAAATCGCGAACGTCATCTTGACGAAATGAAAGCTTTTTTAGCCATTCCAAGCATCAGCTCTCTTTCAGAACATAAAGATGATATGTACAAAGCAGCGAACCACTTATCTGACCTATTAACAGCTGCTGGTATGGAAAATGCGACTATTCACGATACAGCGGGCCATCCTGTCGTAACAGCTGACTGGTTACACGCTGAAGGTGCACCAACTGTTCTTGTATACGGTCACTATGACGTACAACCAGTAGACCCTGTTGAGCTTTGGGACAGCATGCCATTTGAACCTGAAATTCGTGACAATATCATGTATGCGCGTGGTTCTTCAGATGATAAAGGCCAAGTATTTATGCACGTTAAAGTGCTAGAGGCTATGCTTGCATCAGACGAAAAACTTCCTGTAAACGTAAAAGTTATTTTCGAAGGGGAAGAAGAAATTGGTTCTGTTCATTTAGACCAATTTATCGCAGACCACAAAGATTACTTAAAAGCAGATGTTGTATTAATTTCAGATACTTCTTTATATGCACCTGGTAAACCAGCTGTTGTGTATTCACTACGTGGCTTAACTGGTATTCAAATCGATGTTCGTACAGCAAAAGGTGACCTTCACTCAGGTATGTACGGTGGTGGTGTGCATAACTCAATCCACGTATTAGCGGATATTTTAGCGTCATTCCACGATGAAAACGGTCATATCGCGGTTGAAGGCTTCTACGATAACGTGTTACCTATCTCTGATGACGAGCGCGCAGCCTACGCTGAGCTTGGCTTTGATGCAGAGCAAATGAAAGAAGAGGCTGGCGTCAAAACATTATTCGGTGAAGAAGGCTTCTCCTATCTTGAACAAACATGGGCTCGTCCAACGCTTGAAATTAACGGCGTATTTGGTGGCTTCTCTGGCGAAGGTGTGAAAACCGTTCTTCCTGCACAAGCTGGCGCAAAAATCACATGTCGTCTTGTACCAAATCAAGATCCACATGAAATCGTTGCACTACTTCGTGCGCATGTAGCGAAACATCAACCAGAAGGCGTTGATATCGAAATTACTGAATTTGATAAAGGGAAACCATTTATCGCACCATTTGATCACCCATATGTACAAGCTGCTGGTCATTCTTATGAAACACAATACGACCAAAAAACAGCATTCATCCGTTCAGGTGGTTCGATTCCAATCGTTTCTACATTCGATGAAATCTTAGCTGCACCCGTTATCATGATGGGCTTCGCGCTATCAACTGAAAACTTCCATGCACCAAACGAGCACTTCCACTTAGAAAACTTCGATAAAGGCCTACGTGTCGTATCTGATTATCTAACTGAAATTGCATCAATCGAAAAAATTTAATTAAAAAATCACGATAATAAAAGAAGGAATCGCGCTTTTGCGCGATTCCTTCTTTTTTGTGGATTATTCGCCGAAGAATGTAACGATTTCTTCTGCTGTTTTACGTGTTTTCTTCGCAGGAACTTTGTCAAAATAGCCTAGTTGAACCATCGCAATGACACGTTCACCTGGTTTTGCACCAATGGCTTCTGTGAATTCCGGGCTGTCTAACCATGTTGGATTTTTCCAAATTGAACCGATACCACGGTCCCATGCAAGTAACATCATGTTTTGGATGAAGCAGCTCGCTGCCGCAAAATCCTCTGTACGCTCATGCTGACGTAAATCTTCTGGTACCACAACAAATGCATACGCACCTGGTGATAAGAATTTCGTCATTTTATGTTCAATGTCCTCTGCCGTTAAATGCGCGTGATTTGGGATTGTCACATCACGAATGATGTCCAATACTTTTGGTAATCCTTCACCAATACCAAGAATAACGCGCCATGGTTGACGATTTTTATGATTCGGTGCCCATACAGCATCGTTGATGATGTCTAAAATATCTTGCGCATCTACAGGTTGTTTATTAAATACGCCAACTGAACGGCGCTCTAAGATGGCTTCTCTTACTGATAATGATTGACTATTCACAATGACTCACTCCTATGAAATCTATTCGATTCAACGATACCACAACGTTCGTTATTCATCTACTTTCTTTTTCCAAAGCTTACCTGGCCAGAATGCAGCACGACCAAATTTCATCGTAAGCGCTGGTACAAGAAGTGGTCGAACGATAAACGTATCAAGTAAGACACCGATTGCGGTAATAATACCGAATTGAACTAATACTTGAATTGGTAATGTCGCAAGCACCGCGAATGTACCCGCTAAAATTAAACCAGCGGACGTAATCACACTACCTGTATATTTAACACCTTCTGATACCGCGGTTTTTAAATTCTTATGCTTACGGCGCTGCCAAACTTCTGACACCATAAAGATGTTGTAATCGACACCAAGTGCAACCGAGAATACGAATGTATATAGTGGAATCGAGCCTTGAATAGCGTCAATGCCCATACCGTAATGTAGCACAATCCAGCCAAGACCAAGCGCTGAGAAGTACGATAGGATAACGGTTGCAATCAAGTAAAGGGTTGCGGTAATTGAGTGCAAGTACACTAATAATAGCAATGCAATTAACGCGATAATAACAGGCATAATGATTTTTTCATCATCCTCAATTACTTTCATCTCATCGTATTGAGAGGCTGTTTCGCCGCCAATCCACACGCGGTCCTTCGCATCACTTACCCCTGCATCTTCAAGAAGTGCAATGGCTTTGTCTTTAATTTTAGGAATATTATCTAATGATTCTGCTGCATATGGATTGTCTTTAAAATCCAATTGATAAAGCTGAATCGCCTCGTCTTTTTCACCGACACGTTTTTCATCAACGCTCGCAGCAAAGTTTAATTTCTCTAAATCTTTTTGTAGATCGATATCCTTGCCATCTGTATCGACGATGATTTGTACTGGCGCAAGCTCACCTGGAGAGAAGTTTTTCTCTACTAGTGCGTAACCCTCGCGAGACGTCATGTCTTCTGGGAATGATGATAAAATATCAAATGTGAATTTAATTTTCGGTGCAAATGCAGCAAGCGCACCTAATAAAATAACCGTCACAATAATAATGGTCATCGGTTTACTTGTAACAAGGTTTCCGATTTTTTGACTAAATTTATGCTGTGGACGATGTTGTTTAAATGGTTTATTACGTTTTTTAGCACGTGCCTCTTCCATTTCTACTGTACGTGGAACGAATGGCCAAAACGCAGCACGACCAATGATAACAAGTAATGCTGGCAATACAAGCAATGCTGTTAAGCCCATAATTAGTACGCCAAAGCTAAATGGTACAGCGAAGCGCTCAAATGTACCGTAGTTAGCAAGTGCAAGCGTTGCAAGACCCGCAACTACTGTTAACGCACTCATTAAAATAGCGCCACCTGACTCTTTAACAGCCTGTGCCATCGCCTTCCCTTTATCCTCAACCTCTAATAAAATTTCACGATATTTTGAAATCAGGAATAAACAATAATCGGTGCCGGCACCAAATAACAATACCGTCATAATGGACACTGCTTGTGCATCCTTATCAATCCAACCATGATCAGCCATAAAGCCAAGTGCTGGACTAATGACACCATAAGCAAGACCTACCGCAATAATTGGAATGATAGCAAGTAATGGCGAACGGTAAATTAAAATAAGTAAAACAAGTACTAAAAGCACCGTCGCAATCATCAACTTCACATCGGCACTCGCAAATAAGCCGGTTGCATCTACTGAAATCGCTACTGGACCTGTGTAACGTAAGTTTAGCTCATCATTGCCCTCATACTTACCTTCTAATGACACATCATCCTTCACTAATTTCGTGATGTCATCTAATCCTTTTTCAAAGGCTTCTGTATTCGCGCCCTTTTCAAAAAACACAGGTGTCACAAGCGTTGAGCCATTTTCTGAAACGCTTTCTAATAACGCTTGTGGTGGTGTTTTATGAAGTGGTGGTACAAGTGATTGTGCATTCACTGGATTTTCGTCCAATTCTTTATACAGTGCCTGCACTTTCTCTAAATCCTTTTGTGTAAGCCCCTCTTCACGATGCCACACAAGTAATAATGGCGTTCCCGAATCATCCGGGAATTGTTCTTCTACAATTTTTGCAGCTTGTTTTGACATCTCTGTGTCTTTTAAGTTTTCACTCGACACATTATCGATGCTATTAATTTGTGGCCAACTAAATGACACTACTGCTACAAGTAAAATCCAAAATAGAAGTGATAGCCAGCGCCCCTTCTTACTTGCAACTAAATTGCCCCATAATTCTAATGGATGCTTCTTCATGTAAAAAACCCTCCTTTTTTCTTCTAACTAATTATATATACTCGATAGTTAATTATTCAAGTATGTTCACTAATTAACTTTTCCCACTTCATGGTATAATTATGTAATTATTTTTAGAAAAGAGGGGTCCCCTTGATGTCAAAGACAACTGGGCGAACAATTGGTAGACCAAAAAAAGATTCGCAAAATATACCGATGCAACAAAAAATTCTAATCGTTGCATCAAAAGAATTCATGACTCATGGCTATAAAGCTGTCTCAATGGATAGCATAGCAGAAGCTGGGAATGTTACGAAGGCAACAATTTATTATTATTACAATTCAAAAGCTGCACTGTTCACCGAAACGATTATTCAACTGATGAGTCGCATAAAAAAAAGGACCGAGTGTGTGCTTGCAGACGAACGCTATTCGTTTAAAGAACGCTTAATTAATTTACTTGAAGTGTATGCCAATGCCACAGCAAATGTCGATATTAATAATTTTATTCGCGAGGCCTTCCCTAGCTTGTCGCCTGCACAACAACAAAGTGTTCATGCATCGGAGGAATTTATGCATGAAGCGATTCGTGATGCATTCGAACGAGAAATGCTACTTGGAACGATTCCTAAAAAAGATGTGACATTTATTTTGCATACCTTTTTAGCGCTAATGAATGTTGGACGTTATACTGATTATGATGAAACACGTCTCTTTGAAACACCTCGCCAAGGAGCAGAAGAAATCATCCGATTTTTCTGGGCTGGACTGTTTTCTTAACTACATGAGAATCGCAAAAAATTGCGATTCTCCTTTTCTATTTTAGGGGCCAAATTCAGTAAGACACCTTAGTATTTTTTTGCTACAATGAGGTTATATACGTTTGTACGGAAAGGATGTTTAGACATTGACACAGCACGCTGAAAAAGAACTTTTACAGCCGACGATGCTTTGCGACCAAAAAGGGAATTTAAATCCCCAAGCAATCGGCTATGCTCGACAACCATTGATTACAAGTAATTTGAAGGGTCATTTTATGCGTAAGAAAAAGTGGAATTATTGGTGTGTCTTTGGCGATGAAATTTTATTTTCAGCGACGATTAGCCACCTCGATTATGCGGTCGTGTGCTTTGTCTACTTCCTAGAATATGAAACACAGCGCTTTTTCGAAAAAACAATTACATTGCCACCACTGAGTCATCATGTAAAAATGTCTGAGGAAGTACTACAAACTGTCACCTTCAATAATAGTGAAATGAAAATTAATATTTTACATACAGCTCAGCATGAAACGAAGCTAAGTGTGTATGTACCTGATTTTGATGATGATATACTCGAAGCGGAGCTGACAATTAGCCATCCAAAGGACGATGAATCGCTAAATGTAGTTATTCCATGGAACCGCAAAACCTTCCAATTCACAGCGAAGCACCATAGCCTACCAACTACTGGCTATGTCAAACTCGGTGATAAGAAGTATCTCTTTGAGCCACTCGAATCATTCGCTGTTCTCGACTACGGGCGTGGGATATGGCCGCGCGTGGCAACATGGAACTGGGGAATGGCCTCCCAACGACTGGGCTTCCATCGTGTTGGCTTAAATCTTGGTGGCTCATGGACAGATGGCACCGGTATGACAGAAAATGCACTGTTCATTGATGGGCATATGACGAAAATTCATGAGGATGTATTATTCGCCTATGATGCTGCCGATTATATGAAGCCATGGAAAGTAAAGACGCGTTTTTCAAAAGATGTGGAGCTAACATTCACCCCATTTTTCGAGCGTGTCGCCGAATCAGATGCGAAGCTTGTGACGTCAGCAGTTCATCAAATGGTCGGTTATTACAATGGGCGCGTCAAAATGGACAACGGCGCCTACTTTCATATTCAACAGCTACTTGGCACATGCGAGGAGCATATCGCTAAATGGTAATAACAAGAATCGCTTATTTCTACTAAGCGATTCTTTTTTATTTTGTAGCTGCGAATGAAAACCCCAACTGGCGTGTTTTGGATACGACATATTTTTGAATAAGTGTCAGCCATCCGTCTATATACATACGAAGTTATTAATCATTTGTTTAAATAAAGACTTTTGCAAGATAACTACTAAAAATTTGGCGGTAATTACGATAACTTTTCAATTGGGTCGCTCAAAATAGGGCATTTTTATCCCATTTTGTGCCTTTTCGGGTTCATTTTGAGCCTCTGCCGGAAAATAGCGCCATTTAAAAGATCAAGGTTTTTCTAGCATGGTCAATTAAAAAAACTACCCAAAAACATAGAAAATGGGGCGTTTTTAAGCCTCTACGGGTTGAAAACGGCCTGTTTCAATTCTTATGATTACTAATTATTTGCTTTTTCATATTAACTGAACCGATTTAATAGAGGCATTACGCATGGTTTTTATGGTAATACGAATGTTTTACCGGGCTATTGGCATACCTTGTCACATAATTAACAATAAGTCGTAGCCAAAAGACGCTTTCGCGTGTGATAAGCCATTTCTCTCGGTTCATATCGCCAAAGCTAGCGAAAACTTTTGTTGTCGAAAAAAATGGCGTATAGTAGAGGGTATGACTTTTTGATGGAGGGATTTTTCATGCAGCATCCAGAATTTGAACAGGAGCGCAGTCATTTAGCATACGTCAAACACTATATGGCAAATGTGCTCGAAGAATCGGCACGTGACGTTGAAACGGCTCAGGACAATATTCGTAAATCGATGGCTGACTTAGAATATTTAGATTCAAGCTCGAGCTATTTAAATATTTTAACGAATGCTCGCTTCTTTGATATGGCACGTAATCAAAAGGAAGGCTTAGAGGCTATTATGCAAAAGCCTTATTTTGCACGCATTCATTTTCAAAAGGAAGGCGAAGCAGCTGAAAAATTATACATCGGGAAAACATCGCTATTTGATAAAGAAACACAGGAGCCTGTCGTCGTCGATTGGCGCTCCCCTGTTGCGAATGTTTATTATGATGGGCGTTTAGGTGACGTAACCTATGACGTCAATGGCGAGGAAATGAACGGTCATTTATTTTCAAAGCGCCAATATAAAATTGAGCATGGCAAATTACTCGAAGTACGTGATATTGATTTAACGACGAATGATGAATTACTACAAGACGCATTAGCAGGAAAAGCCGACGTGCGTTTAACAGAAATTGTCTCGACGATTCAAGCAGAGCAAAATGAAATTATTCGAGCACATCTAAAACAGCCAATTATCGTACAAGGTGCTGCCGGATCTGGAAAGACGACAATTGCACTTCACCGTATTTCGTACTTTTTATATACGATGGGTGAACATTTCAATGCCTCACAGCTCATGATTTTAGCACCAAATAATTTATTCATCGACTATATCGCTGATGTTCTACCAGAGCTTGGTGTCGGAAAAATTCGTCAGTCTACCTTCGCAGATTATGTGCGTGATGCAACAGGTCTCAAGCTGAAGTTAGAGGATCCTAATCACTATTTAGAACAACTTGTGGCGCTTAATAAACGTAAAGTCGACCTGAATATTCCGCGTCTAAAGGGCTCGCTTGAATACCGCGATATGATGCAACAATATGTTGATGAACTGGCGAAGGAAATGGCGGTATTATTTGAAGATGTTTACATCGATAAATACCGTATTTTACGTGCTAGTCATTTGCAGGAGCTATTCCTTGAGGATTACGCGTATTTGCCAATTGAAGAACGTGTTAAAAAAATGAAATCGGTAATTCAAAGCCATGTACGCCAAAAGAAAAAACAAATTTTATATACTTTAAATAAGAAATACGATGACATCATCGGTAAGGCGCTCAATATTTTTGATGCCGAGCGCCGTAAAAAAGAAGTAACACGTTGGATTGATGAGCGCGACCGTCGCATTCCATCGATTGAAAAAGAAACCAAAACGACTGCTTCTAGCTATATGAAGCGCTTCTCAAAACATAATGTCAAAAAGCTATATCGCGCCTTTTTGACAGAGGATGCTGTACAGCAAATGGTTGCACCGCACTGGACTAAAGCGCAGCGTAAAAAATTCCAACTTGCGCACACAAAAGAAAAATGGACCAACGAAGACCTTGCGGCGCTGTTTTTCCTACATGCGAAAATCAAAGGCATTAAAGAGGAGCATAAAATTCGCGTTGTCTTTATTGATGAGGTGCAAGATTATAGCCTCTTCCAGCTGGCTGCATTAAAAGAAGGCTTAGACACCGATATGTTTACGATGGTTGGCGACCTTGCACAAGGAATCCATAGCTACCGTTCGCTGACGGACTGGGCGCCTGTACGTGATTTATTCCCGCGCGCAAGCTACAAGACCCTACAAAAAAGCTATCGTACGACGATTGAAATTATGGCTGTAGCGAATAAGATTTTATCAAAAATGGACGAAGATTTACCGCTTGTTGAGCCTGTTGTGCGACATGGTCTCGAGCCACAGTTCCACGCTCAAAAAGCCTTTGATGCTGCGCAAATCGGTGAATTATTTACCGATATCCAATCGCGTCATCAATCCGTTGCGCTTATTTGTAAAACGACTGATGAGGCACAGCGCTTTTCAGAGGAATTACAAGCTGCCGGTATTCACGCGCAGCTACTCGATGAGGGCGCCGTAATCGATCAGCAGGCGCTGCTTGTTGTACCAAGTCATTTATCAAAAGGGCTTGAGTTTGATGCCGTCATGATTGTATGCGATGACAAAGGCTTCCGTGATACACCGCTTGAGCGTAAATTATTATATGTCGCAACGACACGCGCGATGCATGAGCTTCACTTAATCGGAAAATCAATGACGGATTTTTTATTATAAAACAAAAAAGAGCAGCTATCCGCTATAGATAGCTGCTCTTTTATTGTTATTTTACAACGTAGTAATCCACTTGCCCTTTTATGTGAAAGCCTGCTTTTTTATATAAATTCAGTGCTTCGTCGTTATCTGTTTCAACATCTAATAATACTTCGGTTTGATTATTTTTCACAGCTTCATTTTGTGCCCATTTTAATAAATTCGTACCGATACCTGAGCGGCGATAGCCTGGCTCTACAGTGAAGGCTGTCACCCATAGCTCGTGGTCACGTACAGTTGTTGAAATCGTCCCAACTGCTACGCCGTCTTCAATATACATCGCAAGCTGCATATGATCATTTTTTTCTGTTTGCGCGACAAGCTGTTCCGTTTCTTCAGCTAGGTCACCAAAGCCTGCTTCCATCATATGCTGAAGTGCTAAATAATCCCCTTGCTCATATGGGCGGATATCGTCATCCTCTGGGAAGACAAGTGCCTGCTCGGCTGCTTCCGTGCTTAGTGTTGCCTCTGATGAATTGTATTCATAGCCCACACTTTTTAAGAATCCTTCCGCTGCTTCACTTGGATACGTTGTTGCCATTTCACCTGTTGATTCACGTTCAGATAGTCCGTGCTTAAAGCCTGCTACAAGCTCTGCTCCAATACCCATACGACGATATGCTGGGTCAACAACTGCTGCCCATTCATACGAATTTAAGCCGAATAAATCAAGCGCACTTAATGCGCCGATTAATAAATCTTTGTCATCATCGTAGACTAAGACAAAAAAGCCACGTTGCTCGGCTGCTTGCCAAAATGGTGCGTGCATTAACACGCTATAATCTACGTCGTCCTGTGCTGTTGCACGTGTTAATAATTCAGTTACTTCTTGTTTTGTTTGTTCATCTAACGGATAAGAGGCTTTCATTGCGAAAAGCTGCATAGTTAGAACCACCTTCTATTATGTTTTTGAAATTGTTTTGTAATCTTTTGTTATCAAAATAAATACTTTTCTAAAATACATCACGGGTATAAAATATATAAGGTTTGGAGGCAGATACATGACACAACGTTTAACTTGGGTCGATGCCATCAAAGGATTTTTAATGATTCTCGTGGTTATCGGCCATTACCCTGGTGAAATGGACCATCCCATTTTAACGTATATTTATTGGTTTCACATGCCCGCATTCTTTTTACTGAGCGGCTTGTTTTTCCGTCCCGTTTCAAAAAATCAAACAATTGGCAAGTCGATTAAAAAACGCATGTTGCAATTGATGATTCCTTACGTATTTTTCGTGTCACTTATTACGATTTTACGCTATATTTTAGCATTCGCAACCGGAAATGATTCGTTGGATTACTATCTCAATGATTTCTATTCTATCGTAATTGGTGGACGCTTTGCACGTGGTTGCTACGCTGTTATTTGGTTTATCACAACACTTGTAACGGTTTATGTGCTCTTTATGCTCATGACCCATTATTTAAAACGATGGCTGCAAATCACTGTACTGATTAGCTTCTACATACTCGCACAGCTAGAGAGCCACTATGTCATTGATATAGTAGGCGGCGCAGCAGATGCCGCTTCGCAAGCCATTTTTGTGCCGTGGAATCTAGATGTGGCCCTTATGGCGATTGTTTATTTTGCGATTGGTTACTATGCACGCGATTTACTAAAGCACATTCCACTCGCTCTTTATGTAATCAGTCTTGGCATCGTACTATGGGCAATGCGCGCTGTTTGGATTGGGGCGCTTGATTATCATGTTAGTATGAAATTTATTCACTACAATCATCCTGTGCTTGATATCGTTATTCCAATCGCCTGCATTATCGTACTACTTGGTACATTCCAGTTTATTACGAAATTTATTCGCCTGCGTGTACTAGAGGTCGTTGAGCGGCATTCACTCATTATTATGTATGCCCATATTTCATTTGATAAAATTTTTAATAACTTCTTCGATTATGGCATCGTTGGCTATACGCTCGTGAGCTTTATTCCGTCGATTCTTATATCATGGCTTTTCATGCGCTTTATACCATATGCGTCGTTCTTCACAGGGAATTTGCGCGCGGATCGACCAGCCTATTTTAAGAAACGATTGTTTATTGTGTAAGCTATCGTTTTATAACGAAAAGAAGGAATTGCAAAAGCGCAATTCCTTCTTTTTTTCTGAACTATTTCCCTTGCATGACCATATCGTAATAGCGCCCTTTGGATGCGAATAATTCCTCGCGTGGGCCACCTTCGAGTAGCTTGCCATGCTCTAAAACGAAAATGAAATCGGCATTTTTCACGGTATTTAAGCGGTGCGCAATGACAATGCTCGTACGCCCTTTCATGAGACGATCGAGTGCTTCTTGAATCGCCATTTCGGTCACCGTATCAATGCTACTCGTCGCCTCATCGAGAAGTAGAATTGCCGGGTCTGCCACGAGTGCTCGTGCAATCGACAATAATTGCTTTTGCCCCTGACTAATGTCGCCACCATCCTCGGTTAGTACATGATCATAGCCGCCCTCTAATTTTTCAATAAATTGATGTGCATTCGCCTGTTTTGCTGCCTGCTCAATTGCTGCATCACTTGCATCTAAGCGACCATAGCGAATATTATCTCGAATCGTTCCTTCAAATAAAAATGGATCCTGTAACACAAAGGCCATCTGTGCGCGCAAATCCGTTCTACTAATCGTCTCAATCGCGCGCCCATCGATTGTCAGCTCCCCGTCATCTACATCGTAAAATCGTGCAATCAGCTGCATAATCGTCGTTTTCCCAGCGCCTGTCGCACCTACTAGCGCAGCTGTTTTCCCCGCTGGAATATCAAAGCTAATGTTCGAAAGTGTTGGCTTCTCTGTTGCCACATCATAACGAAACGTCACATCATCAAATTTGATATGTCCTGCCAAGCGTTCTTTTAAAGGTTTTGCATGCGGCTCTTTTTCGACTTCTTCATCGAGAATCTCAAAAACACGCTCCGCCCCTGCAATCGCAGATAATACATTATTAAATTGGTTCGCTAAATCATTTAGTGGACGTGTAAACTGCCGCGCATATTCGGTAAAGATGACAATCGTACCGACGGATAAATGCCCGTTGACCGCTAAAATCCCACCAGCACCTGCAACAAGCGCAAAGCTCGCATTATTTAAAAAGTTCATGACTTTTGGAATCCCACCAGAATAGACATTCGCCCAATAGCCAACATGCCGTAGCTCATCCGCCTTCCCGGTGAAGTCCTCAATCATACGCTCCTCCTGTGAATAGGCTTTGACAATTAGTTGACCTGAAATTGACTCCTCGACCATACCATTTAAAGTACCAAGACGCTGCTGTTGGCCTTTAAAAAGTGGACCTGTACGACGTGTAATCCAGCGCGTCGCAATAAACATCACCGGAATAATAATCATTGTAATGAGCGTCAGTAGCGGACTCAACGTCAGCATCACAACAACCGTCCCCGTCAGCACTAGGACACTTGAAAACACTTGAATGAATGTACTATTTAAGGTCGAGCTGACATTGTCCATATCATTCGTCATGCGGCTCATTAATTCCCCGTGCTGCTTACGATCAAAAAAGGAAATCGGTAACTTTTGAAATTGATTAAAGAGCTCCGTACGCATGCGGTAGACGGTTTGCTGTGCAATGCCAATCATCCAATAATTTTGTAAGAACAACGTAATAGACAATACGATGTAGCTAATCGCAATAACCGCAATAATGGTCGCCATACCACTAAGCTCACGCGCAATAATATGCGCATCAATTAAGCGCCCAATTAAAAACGGGCCTAGTAATTGTAGCCCTGAGCTAAGGACTACCATTAATAACACAATGAGCAATAACGCGCGCTGTTCATCTACATAATGCCAAATACGTTTTAAAGTAGCGCCCATATTAGACGCTTTATCGCGCTGTTTTTTCTTTTTTTGAAGCATGTCCTTCGTCAAAATGGGCTCGTAGCCAAATGGTTTAAACATGCGCGCTCGCCTCCTGTTGTGATTCAATAATTGCCGCATACAAAGGAGATGTCTTCGAAAGCTCATCATGCGTACCCGATGCCACAATCTTTCCGTCATCCATTAAGAAAACGCGGTCTGTTGCTTGGGCTGTATGTACCTTTTGGGTTACGACAATCATCGTCGCCTGCTCCTTCTGAAGCGCAGCCCAGAGTTTTTCTTCCGTTTGGATATCAAGTGCACTCATACTATCGTCAAACAGTAAAATCGCAGGCTTTCGAATAAGCGCACGCGCAATCGCAATGCGCTGCTTTTGACCACCTGACAGATTGACACCTTTTTGACCAACACGTGTTTGATAACCGTCATCAAATGCCATAATCGCATCATGAATTTGGGCCTTCTTACACGCTTCCTCAACTTCCTCAGGCGTTGCATCCTTTTTGCCCCACACGATATTATCAAAAATCGTTCCAGTAAAAAGTAGCGAGCGCTGTGGTACGAAGCCAATCTTTTCACGTAATGCTGCTACTGGCCACTGTGCAATTGGAACGCCCTCAACCGTCACTTGCCCCGCCGTTGCATCATATAATCTAGGAATTAGCTGTAGCAATGTACTTTTCCCTGAACCTGTCGCCCCCATAATCGCAATTTGCTCGCGTGGACGCAATGTAAAATCGATATCTTTTAAAATCTCTTTTCCTTCTACATACGAAAAATTTACACGTTCAAAGGTTACCTCAGCATCATTTTCCTTTGTCGGATTAAGTGTTGTCGCAGTGGTTGCCTGTTCAATAGCAAGTACCTCCTCCATACGATCAGCCGACGCTTTTGCACGTGCAAATAATACGATAATAAATGAAAACATACTAAAGTTTCCGGTAATGCGTAGTGCATAGTTGATAACAGCCACTAGGTCCCCGACTGGCATCGAGCGAGCTTGGATCTGCTCCGCACCAAACCAAATAATAATAAGTAGCGCCGCATTCATCACAACGAGTAAAATCGGCTGTACAATCTCCATTAATTGAAGTGCACGCGACGTGTTATCACGTAACTTTTGCGCGATTTTGACAAAACGAGAAGATTCGTACAGGCCACGCATATACGCTTTAATCAAACGTGTTGCTTGTAAATTCTCTTGAATGACGCGATTGACGCGGTCAATCGTGCGCTGTACACGCTCAAAGCTCTGACCGCCCTTTTTGACCATATACCATAAAAATAATAATAAAAATGGTACGGGTGCCACGAGATAAAGCGCTAACTCCACATTTACGAAAAATACTAAAATCAAACTGCCAATAACAACAAGTGGCGCGCGAAGCATAAAGCGCATGCTCATAAAGAATACCTGCTGCACTTGCGTAACATCATTTGTTAGACGTGTAATCAATGCTGATGTTGGAAATTTCAAAAAATTAGGCATCGATAGTGACTGCACTTTTTTAAATAACGCAATACGCAAATCATAGGCAAAGCTCTGTGCGGCATGTGCTGAGAAAAAGGAATTCGTAATCCCCGCCGCAAACGCAAGTAAACCAAGCCCCATCATAATACTTCCCCACGTCACTACATAGGTCATATCACCTTTCATAATGCCTTCATCGACAATTTTACCAATGATAAGTGGTTGAATAAGCTCCACAGCTAGTTCAACAAGCATGAACGCGAGTGCGATGATTGCTGGCCATTTATACGGCCCCATATACGCTAAAATTTTTTTCATCGCAATCTTCCTTTCTATTTATTTCGATAATCGTATTTTCTCACAAAAAAACAGGCTCCGCCATCAAGTTGACCATAAGCCTGTAAATCATTACTTCTCTACCGCATTTTTCCGTGATTGTCGGTCTCCTTCTATTGATAACCATGTCACAAATAATAACATGACAACGACGCCTACAAATTGATAAAGCTCAAGCGTACGCCCAAGCCATACAATCGATACAGCTGTTGCGGTTAGCGGCTCCATACTTGATAACACGCTCGTTTCAACAGGTGTAATATACGTCATGCTTCCGAGAAATAGCACAAAAGCAATCGTACCAAAGAAAATAACGCCGAGCATCATTAGTAAAATTTGAGGCTGCATGAGCACTGCCCACTGCTCCCATTGCCAAAATCCTGAAATAATTCCAAGAACACTACCGCCGACAATCATCGACCACGCAACCACTTGCATAACGCCCCATTCATTCATGATTTTTACCGGGTACACCGTATAAAATGCGAAAGCGAAGCCAAGTGCCACACCCCAAATTAAAGCACTGTTACTTACGAGTAATTCATCTAACTGCCCATTTGTTAGTAGTAAAAACAAGCCAACAAGTGTCCCGATAATGCCTAAAACCTGATAAATGGGTGGTAGCATTTTATTAGCAAAAGACACATATAAAATAATAAAAATTGGCGCTAAAAATTGTAATAATGTTGCAAACACTGCATTACTACTATTAATGGTTGCTACAAATGTATATTGTACGCCTAACATACCAATTAAGCTAAATAATACCAATGACGTAGCCCAATATTTATTTTTCCAAATCGCTGTCACATTTTGACCACGCCACTTAATGAATGATAATAGCGCAATTCCAGCAAGTAATAGTCGGATTGTTAGCATGAAGGACGCATTTATTGACCCTTCATGTAAAATCCACTCCATCATTGGTCCTGTAGCGCCCCACAACATAGAGCCAATTAAGACCATCAAAATACCTTTTAGATGTTTATTCATACAATACTTTTTACCCCTTAATTTTTATTTTTATAGAAGACAATAATCCTATTTTAAATTTCAAATATCCTTCTCTTCTCACTCTTTTTCCCCTATCTTGTAAAGATTATTGCCAATTATCTATCCATTAGTAATGACTTACAACTCATTTTTCTTTATAATAGAACTTATTAAAGTACTTTCAAGGAGTCGTTGCGTACATGAATGAAGTCGAGAATATTTTTCAATATGCTAATCCGATACTAAATCACATTCACAGTCCTATGATGACATTGGACCATGAAGGAAATATTATTTCATGGAATACCTATTGTGAAAATGTATTTGGATACAGTACAGATGAGGTATTAGGTAAATTTCCACCAATTTTTAATGATGAACAAGACAAGGTGGAAGAGCAATTTACTACTATTTTACGCTCACACAAAGAACTTACGCTAAATAATTTCACATTATTAACAAAAGATTCAGAAATGCTGCAAATGTCTCTTTTTGCAAAAGCATTAACAATTAGAGACGAACGCATTATTATGGTTCGTTTCCTTAATGCTTTTTCATCAGAAGAAAGTGCTGTAGCAGAACTTAGCTGCCTTCGCTCAGGCTTAGAAGAATCATTTATGGTTCTCTCTCTTGACCATGAAGGTCTCATTAACTTTGCCAACCCACTTTACTTAAAATATAGTAAATGGACGCCAAAACGTATTTTAGGTAAAACATTGTGGCAAATGTTCCCTCAAACAGATGTGGGTACAGAACAAGTAAATGAAATTTGGAATGTCATTCATAGCGGCAAGATTTGGCAGGGTGAAGTAGAAAAAATGACGAAAGACGGCACATCTTATTGGGTTGAGCTAATTGCTATCCCTGTCACTACTTCTGGCAAAACACCTGATTATTATCTTGTGTTAGCAAAAGATATCACAGAGAAAAAATTACTACAACAGCGTTTAGAAAAAATTGCCTATGTAGACCAAGAAACCGGCTTAATGAATCGTTATCGCTTAGAGCAAATCGTCAATGAAATGATTGATCAAAAACAACATTTCACATTCGTTTACTTGAGCATCGATAAATTCTATTCATTAAAAGAGTTATACAATGAAGAAATGGAAAGCATCCTACTACAAGAATTTACAAATCGTATGAAAATGTACTTCCAAGATAGTGTAATGGCCCGTATCACAATCAATGATTTTGCTGTTTTAACACCGCTTGGCGAATGGTTCATCCAAGGCTTCCTAGCGTACTTAAAACAACATCCAATTTATATTGATGGCATGGCATTGCCGCTAACAATTTGTGGGGGTATTTCAAAATATCCAGAAGACCAACAAACATTTAACCACCTATTAAAAGCATCTCATGCAATTATTGATAAAATTCATACAGAGGGCGGTAGCACCATCGCTAGCCTTTCAAATGATGACCATAAAGCACTTAGCAAGCGTGCAATGATTGAAAAACGCTTAATGATTGCGCTCGATCAAAAAGATTTAAAAGTATTGTACCAACCACAATTAAACTTAGAATCAAATAAAATCGAAGCTGTTGAGGCCCTTGTACGCTGGGAAGATTCTGAACTTGGTATTATCCCGCCAGATGTTTTAATCCCGATTGCAGAGGAAACAGGTCTGATTAATGACATCGGTACATTTATGCTTGAAAAATCATGTGAGCAAGCCGTTGCATGGAAAAACAGCGGACACACGATTCGCGTCAGCATCAACTCATCTGTTCGTGAGTTCCGAGATAAAAATATGGTGAAATTAATTCGTGAAGTGCTAGAGCGCACAAACTGCCCTGCTTCTCTTTTACAAATTGAAATTACCGAAAAATTCGCATTAGAAGCTGAAGCAGAATCATCAATCATTACACAAATGAAACAACTACAAGCAGATGGCATTCGCTTTGTACTCGATGACTTTGGTACAGGTTATGCATCATTCCGTTATATGCAGCTTCTACCACTTGAAGAATTTAAAATTGACCAAACGTTCATTTCAACACTGACATATCAAAAGAAAACGCAAAAATTGATTCACGGTATGATTCAATTTGGCCATTCTTTAAATATGCGCGTTGTTGCAGAGGGCGTTGAAAATAAAGAGCAATTGGAATTACTTAGCGAATATGGATGTAATGCGGCCCAAGGATATCATATTGGCCGCCCATCTGAAGTCGCAACAATTGAACCATTATTTTAATAAAAAAAAACCACTTTTAGCTAATTTCGGCTAATTGTGGTTTTTTATTTTTGATAGTGTACAATTAAGGTACAAAAGCTACAGGGGGGTTCAGTGTGCAATGGTTTCCAAAGACTAAATTAGGGAAAGTTAATTTAGCTCTACTTATCGTACTTATTGTTTTAGTAGGTTGTTTCTTTGTCCTATTAAATAGTAATCAAACAGGGCAAAATCTCGCTGGTGCTGTACAAAAAATTAGCGAAGAGCCCACAAAACCAAAAAAACAAGAAGTTAACAAGGTCGTCGTTACATCTCTTAAATCCCCAGTTAAAGGCATTTTATACAATAAGGAAGTTTCTCGTGCGGAGAACTATACACTAATGTATCCTTTAACAGGGGTTGAAAAAGTAGACGATGCAATTCAGAAAAAGATTTACAAAAAACGTGATGCATTCACAAAATCAGACGCTAAGAAATTAGTCTTATCAGTTAATACGACAACGTCTAATAAAAAGGTAAGCTTTATCATAAAACAAAAAGAGCTTCAAAAAGACCGTACTGTTATCACAACAGCGCAAACCTTTACATATAATCGCCATACGAAAAAATTGGTGTCGATTCAAGATATCATTAGCACAGATGTCCGTCTCAACCGTATGTCAAAGGAAGTGCGTATCAAGTTACAGCAGAAAAATAAAAACTTAGCGATTTCAGCAAAAAAAATCGATAAATTAACCGAGCCAAGCTGGTCAAAATTCAACGATTTCTCATTAGATGGCAACAATTTAAAAATTTATTATCAACCACATACTTTCACAGACAAATTAACATCTGTGACGATTCCATTAGATCGTCTAAATCAAAAATACGATGTACCGGTCTTTTCATTAAATACACATGGTAAAAAATATGTGGCACTTACATTTGATGATGGTCCGAATAAAAATGTGACACCGCGTATTTTAAAGACACTTAAAAAACATCGTGCAAAAGCGACGTTTTATATGCTTGGAAAATCTGTAAGTGAAGCTCCTGATACTGCGAAGGCAGTTGTAGCGGGTGGTCATGAAATTGGCAATCATTCCTATGGACATGAAAACTTATCGAAAATGACGGCCGCAAATGCACTTAAAAATATTGAGCATTCGAATACATTAATTAAAAAAGCAACTGGCATTGAGCCGTTAACGATTCGTCCGCCGTATGGTGCACGTAATCATGGGCTTGAGCAGCAATTATCACAGCCAACTGTTTTATGGGGCGTTGATACACTCGACTGGAAAACGCGTAATGCCGCTTCTACCCTACAAGCAGTTAAACAGCATCTATATCCTGGTGCCATCATCTTGATGCATGACATCCACCCAACAACTGCTGATGCATTAGATAGTATCTTGACGTACTTGGAAAGCAAGGGCTATACATGTGTGACCATCTCTCAGCTAGAAGGTAAGGCACAGCCTTAAATAATAAAAAAGCGGCTTTGACATACGTGTAAAGTCGCTCCTATAAGCATAAGAAAAACCGGAACCGCGCTGTGACGCGGTTCCGGTTTTTCGTTGCGAAGTCTTAAAAAAGGAAAATGATATGTTTTGTCCCAAGCCTCTTTTTTTCTAACTAGCAATCAATTTGAGCGCGCTGTAATCGTCCACTAAAATCGATATAAACACTTTTCAGCTCTGTATATAACTCAAGCGCACTCGCCCCTGAATCACGATGACCATTCCCTGTCCCCTTCGTGCCGCCAAACGGTAAATGGACTTCTGCTCCCGTCGTACCGGCATTCACATAGACGATTCCTGTATCTAAATCACGCTGTGCACGAAATACCGTATTGACATCCTGTGTATAAATCGAGCTCGACAAGCCGTATGTCACACTGTTGTTAACGGCGACCGCCTCTTCTAAATTCGCTACTTGAATTAAGCCGATGACTGGTCCAAAAATTTCTTCCTGTGCTAGACGAGAATCCGGGCGTACTTGATTAAATAATGTTGGTGCATAGTAGCAGCCCAAATCAAAATCATCACCCTCTAAAATATGACCTCCTGTTAATAATTTTGCACCATCTAGCTGCGCAAGCTCAACATAGCTATGAATTTTATAGAGGGCTTCCATATTAATAACCGGTCCCACTTTATTCGCCTCATCTAGCCCATTGCCAATTGTTAATTTCTCGATTTCTGTAATGAGCTTTTGCTCTAGCTGCTCGGCAACCGCTTCATGCACAATGACACGGCTACATGCCGTACAGCGCTGACCAGCCGTACCAAATGCACTCCACACAATGCCTTCTACTGCTAAATCAAGATCCGCATCATCCATGACAATAACTGCATTTTTGCCGCCTAATTCAAGTGACACTTTTTTCAAATGATAGCCACCAAGCTCTGCCACTTTACGTCCCGTCGATGTAGAGCCCGTAAAGGAAATGACATTAATATGAGGATTTTGTACAAGCTCTGTTCCAATGTCTCCGCCTGAGCCAAAGACAATATTCACAACACCTTTTGGTAAGCCAACCTCATCAAAGATTTTCGCCATCTCATAGGCAATCATCGGTGTTTCAGAGGCCGGCTTCCAAATGACCGCATTACCACTAACAATCGCAGGGAATGCCTTTAATAAGGGCACGCCAATCGGGAAATTCCATGGTGTAATTAATCCTACGACGCCAACTGGTGTGCGCACGCTCATCGCAAATTTATCTGTCAGTTCAGATGGTGTCGTCTCACCAAGTAAACGGCGTCCTTCCCCTGCCATATAAAAGGCCATATCAATGCCTTCTTGAATTTCACCACGTGCCTCTTCAATGACCTTTCCCATCTCCTCGGTCAAAATACGTGCGAGCTGCTCCTTTTTTTCCTTTAATTTATAACCAATATCGAGTAAATAATCTGCCCGTTTTGGCGCTGGTACTTGTCCCCACACTTTTTGAGCCTGCTCTGCTGTGCGTATGGCAAAGTCTAGTGTATGTAGCGTGGCCATCGGTACTTCTGCAATTGTGTCACTTGTTGCAGGATTTAGAACGTCTAAATATTTTTCCTCTTCATTGATGTAAAATGCCCCATCAATATAATGCGCTAATTTCATACACAATCCTCCCAAATGTCTTTTTTTAAAATTAACAGAAAATACAGTTTTTTTGAAGTATCTAACGATGGATTTTTTATATTTGAAACTTTTCCGGTCACAATGCGTATATAAATGAAATAGCATTTACGGGAGGAACACATATGAAGAATGATGAAATCGATTTTAAAATCCACGGCGATGATATGCAATTTGTTGAAATTGAGCTAGATCCAGGTGAAACGGCTATTGCCGAAGCAGGTGCAATGATGATGATGGAAGATGGCATCCAAATGGAAACGATTTTTGGGGATGGCTCACAAACAAGTGGTGCTGGTGGCTTTATGGGCAAATTAATGGGCGCTGGTAAACGACTAATTACTGGTGAAAGCCTATTTATTACTACATTCACAAACCAAGGTCATGGTAAGCAACATGTCTCATTCGCAGCGCCTTATCCTGGTCGTATTATTCCAATGGATTTAAGCCAATATAATGGTAAAATCATTTGTCAAAAGGATGCCTTTCTCGCGGCAGCACGTGGCGTGTCGGTTGGTGTTGAGTTCCAGCGTAAATTAGGTGCGGGCTTCTTCGGTGGCGAGGGCTTTATTATGCAAAAGCTAGAAGGTGATGGCCTAGCATTCGTTCATGCGGGCGGTACTATTATCCGTAAAGACCTGCGCCCAGGTGAGCGTCTACGTATTGATACCGGTTGCTTAGTCGCGATGACGGACCGCGTAAATTACGATATCGAGCGTGCAGGCGGTGTCAAAACATCGTTATTTGGTGGCGAAGGTTTATTCCTTGCGACGTTACAAGGACCCGGCTCTGTCTGGATTCAATCAATGCCATTTAGCCGTTTAGCAAGTCGTGTATTCGCCTCTGCACCTGTATCACAAGGCGGTGGCGGTCAATCAAGTGGTGAAGGCGGCATCGGCGGTCTATTTGATTTATTTAATAAATAACTACAACAAAAAGAAGTGACTGGAACAAAACACGTCATTTTTCCTTTTTAGTGTTCGCAACGAAAAACCGGAAACGCGCCTAGTGCGATTCCGGTTTTTCTTATGCTCATAGGAGCGATTGTTTTTATACATAAGCCACTTCTTTTTTATGGCCTAATCCCACGTATTAAAAATAATTTCGCCTAGATTACGCGGTTTCCAGTGCTCAATTGCCACCAATTCTTCCCCGTCTAATGCTTGTAGCTCTTTACCTGTGGGGTATGTCAACAGCGTATCCTCATCTAGCAATGTGTAATGCTTACTAAGTGCTGTTAGTTGTTCTGGAATATCACAAAAATCAAGTGGGTCATCATCTTTTGCAAAGCTCACTAATGGATAGTAGCTATTTAAAAGCACAATCACACGCTCATCATTAATATCAAATAACGCTTTATGATATGTAAATGGATAATCACATTCGACGATATTCACAAGTGTCACTTCTGGATGTAGCGCTGCATCATAGCATGCCGTACGGAATTCTTTGTAGTCGTTCTCTTCAATTGTCGTTACATCACATTCCTTACAAAAACCTGTAATCCCTTTTGCTAAAACCATGCTTCTTCCTCCTTATACAACTCTAAATGGTATTGAATGCTTATTAAAATACGCTAGAAGTGATTCGACATTGCGACTAACCATACCTAAACGCGTCTCGACTGTTGCACTTCCCAAATGCGGTAATGCCGTAAAGTTCGCTAATGTCAGCAACGGATGTTTCGTTGGGACTGGCTCCTCTACAAAAACATCGGACGCCGCCGCTAAAATATCCCCTTTAATAAGAGCCTCATATAAATCATCTTCATTGACGATGCCGCCACGCGCTACATTAATGAGCATTGCGGATTTTTTCATTAATGCAAGCTCTTCTCTAGTAATTAGATTACGTGTTGCCGGTGTGAGAGGTGTTAGTACAATAATGAAATCTGCCTCGCGCAATAAATCTTCCTTTGAGCGATACTGTGCACCGTAAGCATTGGGCTTCTCATGGCGATTATGATAAATAACATTCATATCAAAGCCTGTGGCACGCTTTGCGACAAGCTCACCAATCGTCCCCATACCAATAATGCCTAATGTTTTATGATGAATATCCATGCCCGTCATACCAAGCACCTGCCAGCCCTTCCATTGTCCCTGATACAAAGCGCGCGCTCCTTCAAGTGTACGGCGTGCGGCCATCATCATAAGCAGAAAGGCCAAATCAGCCGTTGTATCTGCTAAAACATCCGGTGTATTGGTTACGATAATTCCTGCTTCTGTCGCAGCCTCGGTATCAATATTGTTATAACCTACTGCGAGGTTCGCAATCATTTTCAGCTTTGGTGCACGCTTGATAACATCCGCCGTTACTTGATTTGAAACGACTGTCCACAAAATATCTGCTTCCTGCGCTGCTGCTTCA
Source organism: Kurthia sp. Dielmo (assembly GCF_000307285.2). Taxonomy (NCBI): domain Bacteria; kingdom Bacillati; phylum Bacillota; class Bacilli; order Caryophanales; family Caryophanaceae; genus Kurthia; species Kurthia sp. Dielmo. The sequence continues at coordinate 38,388 of NZ_HE578956.1, read as the reverse complement.
AACTCATCCTGTGGCATATCAAACTCTGGATCCTGCCACATCTTCACATCCACATAGGATTTAATTGGCTCAAGCAATTCCTGCGGCAAGTGAAATGTCACCCATAATAACGGCTTTTGCATCCTATCAGCTCCTTGCATGTTTACCAAATTATACCACAATTTATACAAAAAAACACCAGATGAGGCAGGCCCTCAGCTGGTGCTTTACACTATATTATAATTCGTCAAAACCGTTATCTTGAACGTTTACTTTTGTATATTGGCGTGATTTTTGCTCGAAGAAATCTGTTTTACCAAGATCTACATCCTCATAAGCTTTAATCCATTTTAGTGGGTTTTTACGGTAGCCTTCAAATGGACGTTCATAGCCTAATTGGCTGCAGCGTACATTTGCGTAGAAGTAAATATAATCTTCTACATCTTCAATGTCTAAGCCATCGATTTTTTCACCGATTACGTCGTTTGCCCATTCAATTTCAAGTGCAGCAGCATCGCGGAATACATTTTGAACGTATTCAGCGCGCTCTGGCGTATCGTATTGTGGGTATTCTTCTAATAATTCTTTGTAGATTTTTACGAATAAATCGACATGTAGTTGTTCATCGCGGTTGATGTAGTTAATCATTGTGCTTGTTGCGACCATTTTTTGGTTACGCGCTAAGTGGTAGAAGAATGAGAAACCTGAGTAGAAGAATAAACCTTCTAAAATAACATCATGGACGATTGAGTCTAACATGTTTTCAACCGTTGGATCTGCGGCGAATTTTTCATAACCTTTAATAACAAATTCATTACGTTTCTCAAGTACAGGCTCTGTGCGCCAGTAATCGAAAATACGATCCTGCTCATCTTTTGATACAAGGCTTGAAAGAATATATGAATACGAGTGGTTGTGGATAACTTCTTGTTGCGCAAGGATAATCATTAACGCATTGAGACTTGAGTCTGTTAAGAAGTCCGCCACGCGACCAGCGTAGTCTGTTTGGATACTATCTAAAAGAGCTAATAAGCCAATTACTTTTTTGAATGTTTCTTTCTCATCATCTGATAAGCCAGGGAAATGCTTTACGTCAGATGACATATTAATTTCAAATGGTGTCCAGAAGTTACCAAGCATTTTTTTGTATTTAGGATAAGCCCAGCTGAAACGCACGTCGTCCCAGTTTAAAACATTTGATGAACGGCCGTTTACAATCGCAGTTGAGCGGTTAGGTGCTTCTTTATCCATTAATTTACGTGGTTCGATTTTTGTCATGCCAATGTCTCTCCTCTTCAAACTAAAATCTCATACAATTTCACTGCACGCAGCAAATAGCTTGTATGAGATTCGCGTTTATTTCATTACGTTTATAATACCACATTTTTATCAACATTAACACGTAAGGTGTGAAAATTATATTACTTTTAGGTTACAAAAAAGCAAAAAAAGGCACATGAATAGTTTCATGTACCCAAAACAAAGGATACTTTTCATAAGCATCCTTTGTTGGTTTTATAATGAAATTAGCTTGCGCAAGATTCACATTCTAATAATTCAACGGATGTTGAACGCACATAGTAAGTTGTTTTAATGCCTGAAGCCCAAGCATTGATGTGAAGCTCAAGTAAGTCTTTTGCTTTCACGGTGTTTTGCACGTAAAGGTTTAATGAAATCCCTTGGTCAATATGACGTGCACGTGCAGCGTTTTGTTTGATTGTCCAGTTTTGATCGATGAAATAAGCTGATTTATAATACCAAGTTGTTTTTCGTTTAAATCTGGAACAGTCACTGGAATCTTGTAATCTTTTTTCTCTTCAGAGTAAGATTTTTGGAAGATTGGATCGATACTTGCAGTTGAACCTGCAATGATTGATGTTGATGAGTTTGGTGCTACAGCCATTAAGTAACCGTTACGCATACCTTGTTTCGCAACTGTTTCTTTTAGTGCATCCCATTTAGCATCATTTGTGTAACCATGTTTTGTGAAGTATTCACCTGATTGCCAGTCTGAACCTTCATAGTATGGATAGCTACCTTTTTCTACTGCAAGTTCAGAAGACGCTTGGATTGTTAAGTACGCAATTTTTTCGTATAACTTGTCTGCATATTCAACTGCTTCATCTGTTTCCCAAGCAATGCCTTCTTGTGCGATTAGGTGATGCCAACCGAATGTGCCAAGACCGATACCACGGTAGCGAGAGTTTGTAAGCTCTGCTTGTGCTACTGGAATTGTATTTAATTCGATAACATTATCAAGCATACGCACTTGGATTGGAATTAAACGCTCTAAAACATTTGCAGGAACTGCGCGACCTAGGTTGATTGATGATAAGTTACATACAACGAAATCGCCTGCTTTACGACGTGTTACGATGATGCCATCTTCAAGTGTTGTTGATTCATATGTTGTTGCACTCATATTTTGCATAATTTCTGTGCAAAGGTTTGATGAGTAAATCATCCCTTGGTGATTGTTTGCATTTTGACGGTTTACTTCATCACGATAGAACATGAATGGTACGCCTGTTTCAAGTTGAGAACGCATAATACGTTTCATAATATCAATCGCATTTACTGTTGTACGATCTAAATCAGGGTTCGCTACACATTGCATGTATTTATCACGGAATGAACCTTCGCCACGTTTTTCATCGTAGTAATCTTCTAAATCAAAGCCCATTACTGTACGAACTTCGTGTGGATCGAATAAATACCACTCGCCACGTTCTTCTACTGTTTCCATGAAAATATCTGGTAAGCAAACACCTGTGAAAATATCGTGCGCACGCATACGTTCGTCACCATTGTTTAATTTTAAATCTAGGAATGGCATGATATCTTTGTGCCATACATCAAGATAAACTGCAATTGCACCTTGGCGTTGACCTAATTGGTCTACCGATACGGCTGTGTTGTTTAATTGTTTAATCCAAGGAATAACGCCTGATGAAGCGCCTTTGAATCCACGAATTGATGATCCACGGCTACGTACTTTACCCATGTAAACACCGATACCGCCACCAAATTTAGAAAGTGTCGCAACATCTGTGTTTGAATCGTAAATGCCTTGTAGGCTGTCATCTACTGTGTCGATGAAGCAAGAAGATAATTGACCATGTGTTTTACCAGCATTTGATAATGTTGGTGTTGCAGTTGTCATATATAGGTTTGACATTGCCCAGTAGGCTTCGTTAATCTTCGTTAAACGGTCTTCTGTTTCATCTTGCATTAAAGTCATCGCGATAATCATAAAACGCTCTTGAGGAAGCTCTAAAGGCGTTTTATCGAAGTCGCATGTTACGTAACGATCAAGTAATGTTTTTAGGCCAATATATGTGAAAATTTCATCGCGATGGCGGTCGATCATTGCCGCTAATTGCTCGCGTTCTTGTGCTGTATATTTTTCAACTAAAAATGTTTCGTACAAACCTTTTTCAACTAACTTCTCGATATGTTCTGGGAATTTAGTGTATACTTCTTCAGGATTTGCCACGCCACGTTTTTCAGCAGCTTCTTTATAAGTTTCCATAATAAGGAGACGTGCTGCAATGAATGTCCAGTAAGGCTCTTGTTCGTCTAAAAAGCCTAAAGCATCTAAGCTAAGCGCTTTTGTCCATTCTGCATCATCTGCATCTGGGTGTCTTGTTTCAAAACGCTCATGTTTACGTAGTAAGGGACTTAACTCCTCACGACCGTATTTTTCTTCTAACTGTGCTAAGATTGATTGTCTGTCATATGTCATCATCTGAACCATTCTCAACGTCTGCTACGCATTAACAGCCATAAATTTCTATTGCCTGTGTCGTAGCAGACTTCACCTCCTTCTTTATAATCCAAAATAAAAAAACGAGCAAAATTACAGCAAAATAATGTCTATCATTATTTCCTATACTCTTCGTTTTTAGATTTTCATATTCTTTTCAACACAATATCTTGTATCAAGCTATTCTAGGAATGATATTTCTATAAGCATTCCATATTTGCTTTAGTATTCTATCTCTTTAAAAAACCCTAATATATTCGGCCGATTTGGGAAATAATCAGGATATGTCTATTTTCGAGCTAACACAATATGTTGTGTCTCCTTGAGAAGTACATACAAATATATTGTGGTTTTTTCATAGTATTTAATCTATCATATTTTTCACCGTTTCAACAAGGTATAAAACCTAATTATTTAAAAAGCACACTAAAGCCCTATAGTTTCTCCAAACATTTTAGAAAAATTATTCTTTTGAAGTATTTACACCTGAATTCGTGGTGTTTTTTTGATGACAGAAAAAACCGAACAGCTGCTCGCTGTTCGGTTAAATTCAATTAATATCGGAATATACCGTTTTGGAATATATGATTTTACGCGCTATTATACAAATTTACGTTGTCTGACAATTACTCTTCTGTGTCACGCTCGTATTCGACAATTTTACCAGTTACCGCATTGATTTCAATTTCATGCTCATAGTTATCTTTCACTATTTCTACTTCATAATTTGCCTGACCATCATCATGATCTAATTCAAGTTTCACGATTTCGCCATTTGGTACTTTTAAAAGCGCAATTTCTTTTGCTTCTGCTTCTGTCACCGTTACGTCACCTTGGGGCTCATAATCTTTTTCTACCTTTACAACGTCGCCACTACGTTGCTGAACTTCTACTTCATAAACATAATCGCCATCACGAATATCAAATTCAAAGCCATCATCATCCTGCTCACTTTTAATCATCTGGCCCTTCACTTCCTGTAAAGCGATCTTTTGCGCCTCTGCTAATGTAACTGTGTCGTTAGAAATTGCGACCGCTGACTCTGTATTTGCTGCAGGCTGCTCTGCATTTGTCGCCGCGTAGCCAATAATACCTGATATTCCGAGTGTCCCAATTAATGCTGTTGTAAATAATGCTTTTTTCATATTTATCCGCTCCTTTGTTTTCTATAGCTTTACTATACAAATTCACTATGAGAGCACTTGGTGAACGACATTAACGTTTCATGAGAAAATGACATACATTGCACAAAAAAAGCCGCACCTTATCGGTACAGCTTTCTTTGCTTGTTTTTGAAGGTTGCAATTAATCGCGATCGTCACGCTCATAATCTAAAATTTTTCCTGTTTTTGCGCTAATTTCTAGCTCATACTCGTAGTTTCCTTTTACAAGTTCTACTTCATATTTGCCATCATCTAATTCGATTTTTACGACTTTCGCATTCGGTACTTTTTTCAGCGCAATTTTTTTCGCTTCTGCACGTGAAATGTTCGCTTTTTTCACTGGCTCATAGTCTTTATCAGTGATATAGGCTTTGCCGGTACGTTTTTTCACTTCGACCTCATAGACATAATTCCCTTTTCGGATATCAAACTCATATTCACCATCATCTGCGTTACGGTCTGCTTCGATGATTTTACCATTCACTTTTTTTAGTGCAATTTTTTTTGCTTCTGCAAAGCTAACACTTTTCGCTGATGCAGTCGTTGGCGTTGCATCACCTTGTCCTGTTGCGGCATAGCCGACAATACCTGATAATCCAATTGTTGTTGCTAAAACAGTCGTTGTGAATATTTTTTTCATTTTTCATCCTCCTAGTTTGTTATGCCTCTTGCTACTTTTTACTATAAAGGTTAAAAATGAGAGTGCTTGGTGAGAAACATTAGAATTTGATGAGAAAATCATTCATCCCATGTAATCGATAAAATTTCACCCGATAATGCATGAATTTGGAATACTGCTTCCGCTTCGTCGCCATCAATTTCAATTAAATAATAGCCGCCATCTGATGTGCTACGATACGATAATGCATCTACTTCTCCTTTTAACTCTTTGTTTGCAATCGCAATCGCCTCTTCATCTGTTAGTACTTTTGTTGTCGATGTCGTCTGTTCTTTTTCAGGCGCGCTATAGCTTCCTGCAATTTTCACTAGCTTATTCACATGCCCATCAAGCTCATCAACGGTCATATCATAGGTCACGCCATCTTTCTTAAAACGGAAAATAACCTGGTCATTCTCCTGCGCGACATACTTCGGCTTCACATCATATGTTAATTGAATACGCTCAATTAGCTCCTCATGGGATAAAGGCTCTGGCTTAATGGTCTCTGCCCACACGAAATAAGCGCTCCCGCTCACCACAACTAACACTAAAATAACTAGCATAAGTGTTTTACGCATCCAATCCCTCCTACTCATATGGCACATAGCAGTGTAGTGTTGTTCCTTGTCCTACTGTGCTCTCAATTTCAAGCTTCACATGTAATCGCGTTGCTAATTCTTTCGCAATCGCAAGCCCAAGTCCTGTACCACCAGACTTGCGATTACGGTCCTCGCTCACACGATAAAAGCGCTCAAAAACTTGCTTCAATTTATCTTCCGGAATCCCTTCGCCGTAATCACGTACTTGAATATGCACATGAGTAGGCTCACGCGTCGCCGTCAATTCAATCATGCCTTCGCTATAGCGCCTTGCATTATCTAAAAAAATAAATACGAGTTGCTTGAGCTTCGTCTCATCTGTAATGCATGATGCCTCGTCCGCGCTTACGCTATAGCGCGCACCATATACCTGCGTCAGCTGATCTGCCATCTCTTCAAGCATTTTCTTTATATCAACGTCTTCAAAGACAATTGATTGCTCATTATTTTTTGCGAGCGCAAGCATTTGTTCCATCATCACCTTCATGCGTTTTGATTCGCCAGCAATGGCCTCAATGGCTTCCTGTGTAATTTCCTCATTCGCTGTACCACGTCGTTTTAATAAGCTTGCATAGCTTTCTATAATCGTCAGCGGCGTGCGTAGTTCATGCGATGCATTAGATAAAAATTGCTCCTGCTTGCGATAATTCTCTTCAATTTGTGCAATCATGCCATTGAATGTATGGCCCATTTCATATAGTTCATCACGCCCTTTAGAAGTGATTGGTAATGTTTCAAACTCACCTGTCTGCTTGTTTCGGCGCATCGTCTGAATCAAACGCTCAATCGGCTGTGTAATGACGCGAGCAAGCGCCATATTCGATAATAAAATTGGCAACATTGCAAGTACGGTCACAATTGTTAACACAAGTCGCAGCATATATAAATTACGCTCCGTCTCCTCTAATGATTGTGACATTTGAAGCTCCGCAATTTCTCCGTTCTCCCAAATAAATGGTGTGCTCGTACTCATAAACGGCGTATCATCCGCCAAATGAATCGCATAGGTAGCACCTTTTTCAAATGTAGGTTTAAAATCTTCTAAATCAGAGGTTGTCTGCACTGTTAAGCTTTTTTTACCTGGCTGTACAATCGATACGACACCATCTGACGGCACATATGCCCGTAGCATTTCCGTCGCCTCATCGCGATTATCCGTTCCTTGTAAAAGCGTAATCAAATCCTCGCCACGCTTAATTACATGTGATGCCTCGCTGTCATAGGTCATCTTTTCATAAACGTAGTAAACAGCTAAATCCGTACAAATAAGCATGAGTAGCATGAGGGCTGTTGTATACGTATGAATTTTTGTTCTTAGCTTCAAGCTACCCCTCCTTCAATACATAGCCGACACCACGTACGGTCTGAATTAGTTGGGATTCTAGTTTCTGGCGTAAATAACGCACATAGACATCGACCACATTCGTATCCCCGTAATAATCATAGCCCCATACCGCATCTAAAATTTGCTCACGCGTTAAAACCTGCTTCGGATGTGCAATAAAATAGGCTAGTAGTTCAAATTCACGCTTTGTCAGCTCAACTGGCTCCCCTTGCCACGTCACCTCACGCATTTGTGTATGTAGACGCAACTGGCCTGCCGTGAATAAATACGGGTCGGCTTCTTCAAGCGCCTCCTTTTTACGAAAACGTAACGTCACACGAATTCTCGCAAGGAGCTCCTCCATTTCAAAGGGCTTTGTAATATAATCGTTAGCACCGAGGTCAAGCCCTGCCACTTTATCGCTCACTGCATCCTTTGCGGTCAATAGTAACACCGGCGTGTCATATTCCGTTGCCCGAATACGCTTTAATACATCTAGGCCATTCATCTCTGGCAGCATAATATCTAATAAAATTAAATCCCATGACTGCTCGCGATACAAAATTAAGCCATCCGTCCCTGTATGCGCGACACCCGTTTCATAGCCTTCAAATTGAAGCTCTAGCTCAAGTACACGTGCAATTTTTTGTTCGTCCTCAATAATTAAAATACGCTCACCCATCGACTCACGATCCCTTGTGTTTTTTCTTCATTTTAACAGGTATTTCTTAGAACACGATGAGAAAAAGCATAAAAAAAGAGGTTCGGATGTCCGAACCTCTTTATAGTTTCTTCTATTATAAGAAAACAATAATCGCTAAAATAATCGCCACCACAATACGGTAGATGGCAAACGGCACAAGTTTAACGCGGTCAATCAATTTCAGGAAGAATTTGATTGATAATAACGCAAATATGAAGGCACTAATAAAACCGACTGCATAAAAGCCCATATCAGCTGGATTAATTTCGTTCCAGTGCTTGATAAGTGATAAACCACTCGCACCCGCCATAATTGGCACCGCCATAATAAAAGTGAAGTCTGCGGCTGTTTTGTGATTTAAGCCAAATAGTACACCACCAGAAATCGTTGAACCTGAACGTGAAAAGCCTGGCCATAATGATAGACATTGTACAAGACCAATAAAGAAGGCATTTTTATAGCTCAGCTGGTCCAGTGATGTAATGCGTGGCACTTTCGGTCCTAGCTTATCCGCTGCAATCATTAAAAATGCACCGACAAGTAAGCCAATGATAACCGTTTCGATGCTAAACAAATGCTCATCGATGAAATCTTCGAATAATAAACCTAAAACGCCTGCAGGAATAATCCCGATTAAGACGTGAATCAAATTGAAATGATTGGATTTGGTTTGTCCTTCAATATGATACAAGCCAATCAAACTTAAGATACGTTTCCACATCACGACAACAACGGCCAAAATCGAGCCGAGCTGAATGACAATTTTAAATGTGTTGGCAGATGAGTCGCCTAAAAACTCACTCGTTTTTAACCACATATCATCCACAATAATCATATGCCCTGTAGATGATACAGGCGCAAACTCTGTCATCCCTTCAACGAAGCCAAGGATGAGCGCTTTTAAAAATTCAATAAACTCCATAATGTCTCCTTTTTCTATCCATAGAATGTGGGATTATCATAACACAACTTCATAGCAGATTTCTTTTACGATTATGTAAAAAAACACCTGTCTTAGCCAAACTCAGCCTCTAGACCTAGATGAAAATCCATTTGTAGACCGTTAAGAAACAATAGAAATCCACGTATGATAAAGATACAAATAACGAAGGAGGCACATGAACATGAAAAAATTTGGTTTAGCTCTTCTCGGAATCATTGCCGGGATCACAATTTTAGGAATGCTTGGCCCGCTTGGAGGACTCTTGTTTTCAGCAGCCATCGCTTACGCAGGAATTCACTTCTATATTAAATCAGATACTACTTTCTCAAAAGTCGTATGGGCTCTAGTAGCCATTGCTGGTGCATTATCAACTATCGCAAACTTCCCAGGATTACTTGGCTTAGTCGCTATCGCATTACTTGTCTACGTCTATAAAAAAGGCGATTGGGGTAGCAAAAAATTAGCACCAAAAGCCACAAAAACAAACGCAAATGACCCATTCCAAAACTTTGAAAAAGAATGGAACAACTTAACAAAATAATGATTATGAGGGGGACTCACAATGAATTTATTACAACGTTTAAAATACGCGATTGAGTCGGATTTCAAAGTTGAAGCATCACCTGAAAATCCATTAGCGCGTTTGAATCAATATATTAACGAAGCAGAAGCACAAACAAATGATACGAAAAAATATTTAGAACGCCAAGTATCACTTAAGCAGCATTTAGAAGCACAGCTTACAAAGGCACAGGAAATCTTAGCAAAGCGTGAAGAACAACTACAACTTGCAAAACAGGCTGGTGAACAGGACTTAATCGTATTCGCAGAAACAGAGCAAGCTGTCTACACAAGCCGTGTGCAATTACTGTCTCAATCAATCCACAACACAACAAATGAATTGATTGCGCTTGAACAAAAACATGAGCAAATGAAGCATAAAATCGAGGATATGAAAATTCGTCAGCTTCAGTTAATGGGGTATGAAAATAATGTCCGCGCAAATTACCATATGGACGCGATGTTAAATCCTGAAACACAGAAACATGTGTCAACAGTAGATGACATGCGTTACTACATCGACAACTTACAATCACCTACACAGGTAGTCGATCCAACAAGCTCATTAGAAGCGCGCCTAAATGCCCTTCAACATGAAGCACCAAAGCAATTACCAACATTGGAAAAAGGCGAATAAATATTATACACTTGAAAGCAGGAAGTCGCGCAATTGCGCGTTTTTCTGCTTTCTACTATACATAAAAAAGGAGGGGACCTTACGATGACACAGCGCACAAATACATTTACGATTTTCTTTCTTGTTGCACTCATGCTGATGTTTGTAGAAGGATTTTTATTTGGGAATGGCAATATTTTCTTCGCATTCTTTGGCGTACTTGGCGTGATTTTTGCGATTAAGAAAAAGAAACGCACGATTTTTTGGATTAGCGCCGGTATTATTGTGCTCGTACTTATATCCATGTGGAGCATGCGTCTTATCGTCCTCGCCATTTTAGGATACGTCATCTTTAAAATGATGCGTAAAGAGCCAGTAGAGTTTGATTTTTCAAGCTATAAAGGCGCGGCAAATACGAAGAGTAATCCTGTTATCGCATTTGATTCAATGAATACAATGGAATCATATGAATGGCGTGATGTGCACATTCAAAATGCGGCAGGCGATATTATTATCGATACGACTTCTACGATTTTACCGAAGGATACGTCACTTATTAATGTGCGCCAAGGCTTTGGTAAAACAACCGTCTACGTGCCGTATGAAATTCCTGTACGCATTCATTTCAACACATTATTTGGTGAAGTTCATGCCTTTGACAATCAATACAATCGATTATTTAATGAATCGATTATGCTACAAGACGGGGCTAAAATCGATACACCGCAGCAATTAATTATTACCGTTTCAACATTCCTTGGCGACTTGGAGGTTGTACGAAAATGACAAAACTCATTATGCGCTTTATCGCGTTTCTTCTATTATTCACAGTAACCTTTGTACTCATTGGCTTTTTCTTTTGGCATACGCCGCAAGGATTCCTTATTTTACTCGAAAAGAAATATTTAGAACTATCGTATGCTGTATGGCTAGCCATCATCTTTAGTGCCCTTAGCTTATTTATTTCATTCTGGTCGATTTCACTCACGCAGCAGCGTGATTACACGTATGGGCAAATGCTAGATCAGCTACTAAGAAATAGCGCGGCACTACCGAAAAAACGTGTATTACCACGCAAACAAACCGCACAAATTGCGGAGCTTGCAGAATTAATTCAGACACAGAAAAAAAGTCTACAACGCTTAATTAATGACGATGCGAAAGCGAAGGAAGCGATGATTGAGGAACAAGTTATTCAAGAACGTCAGCGCCTCGCACGTGAATTACATGACTCCGTATCCCAGCAGTTATTCGCCGCTTCGATGCTGTTATCAGCAATTAATGAAACCATTGATGTAAACGAAACCTCTGCAAAGCAGCTACAGCAAACGGAAAAAATCGTGCAGCAGGCACAGCTCGAAATGCGTGCCCTACTGCTCCATTTACGCCCTGCTGCCTTAAAAGGAAAAACACTTGCAGAGGGCATGAACGATTTATTAATGGAATTACGTCAAAAGGTACTGTTTACGATTCATGAACGCATCGAGGAAGTAACATTACCAAAAGGTGCTGAGGACCATGTCTTTCGTATCGCGCAAGAAACGTTATCGAATACACTACGACACTCAAAAGCAAGCGAGGTTGATTTATTATTAGTCGAACGCAATAAACGCGTCATTTTACGCGTGCAAGATAATGGTGTCGGCTTTGAATTAGATGATGACACACATGGTGGCTCGTACGGCTTACGTAATATCGAGGAGCGCACCATCGAAATTGGCGGGACATGTAAAATCGTCTCTGTCCCTAATCAAGGCACGATTATCGAAGTTCAAATCCCAACCGAACAGGAGGAAACGACATGATTCGTGTATTATTAGCCGATGATCATGAAATGGTCCGTATTGGCGTGTCCGCTTACTTACAAGCACAGCCAGATATGGAAGTTGTCGCTGAGGCAGAAAATGGAAAGCAAGCTGTTGAAAAGGCGCTCGAAACTCGCCCTGATATTATTTTAATGGATATGGTGATGCCCATTATGACGGGCGCTGAGGCAACGGCTGAAATTATTAAGCAATGGCCCGATGCGAAAATTATGGTCGTCACAAGCTTTTTAGATGATGATAAAGTATACCCTGCACTTGAAGCAGGTGCGATTAGTTATATCTTAAAAACGACCAACGCGAAAAGTATCGCAGACGCTATTCGAAAAACATTTGATGGCACGTCGGTATTAGAGCCGGAAGTTACAACGAAAATGATGCAGCGTATGCGTCAGCCTGAGCGTGAACTACATGAAGATTTAACAGAGCGTGAATCTGAGGTGCTGTTATTAATGGCGCGTGGTATGACAAATCAGGAAATCGCCGATGAACTCTTCATCGCCTTAAAAACAGTTAAAACCCATGTTAGTAATATCCTCTCTAAACTCGAGGTGCAAGACCGTACACAAGCCGTTGTGTATGCATTCTCACATCATTTAGTGAATTAAGTAGCTGCTCCTGTGGCTGCTTTTTTATTTTTCAGCACCCTAATTTTCTCTAAAAAGTCGTATCCTATTTTTTACAGGATGTTTTTTTGTAAAAATGAGTTTTTCGAATAGTAAAAACCGCCATTTTTCGCTATTATAAGGACATCCTAATTTAAATAGAAAGGGTTTTCATTTGAACATCGGGCAAAAAATCAAATTGCAACGACTCAAACGCCATATGACACAACAACAGCTTGCAAAAGGGATTTGTTCTACTTCCTATCTTAGTAAAATCGAAAAAAATCATGTCGTTCCAAAACAAGAAATCAAGAATGCTTTATTTAAACGCCTTGATATTCAAGATTCCTTATTTGAAATAGATGAACAGACCTTTATGCATAATATTCAAACAGCTTACCATGCTGTTTTATCGATTCAAACAAAAGAACATGCACGTATTGCGTACAATACATTTTATAGCACACCAATTTCGTTAAAAAATCCACAAAACTTTTATACAACAAATTTATATTTATGTTATTTTTCAATTATTGCAGAAGAGCCTCTCGAGAATGTGCAGCCTCTCGTTAATGGACTTTTAGCAATTAAAGACAACTTCACACCGTATCAAAATTTTTTATACCATGCGATTTATGCTAAGTTTCTATTTAAGCAAAATAAATTTGAAGAAGCAAAATCAGCTGTTTTTAAAGCCTTTAAAGTGATGAATATAGACACAATTGAAGAAATAGAGTACGCCACATTACTAGTACTTGAAGGGCAAATTCATTTTCGTCAGTACGAACATGGTAATGCCTTTTCTCGTACACGAAAAGCACTTGATATTTTCTTAAATAATCATGCGCATGAGCAGATTTTAAAGACCTATAATTTTTTGGGCTTAATCAATCTACAATTCGGCAACTATGAATACGCCTTAAAATTTTTAAATACCGGCTATGACTACGCTGTGCAGCTCGCGAAAAAACATCATTATGGTCAGTTACTGCAAAATATCGGCTACACATATGCACGTATGCAAGAGTCTAAGCGTGCAATTCACTATTATCGCCAAAGCTTAAAAAACAAAAAGGACCCAATGAAGCAATTGATTACAATTCATTCCCTAGTAAAAGAATATTCAAAGGTTAATCAAACCGAGCAAATTACAAAATGGTGTAATTATGGCCTTGCGTTAATTAATAAGTACGGGTTAGAAGATGAAGCGCGCAGCTACCACTTTCATTTTCATATTTATCCAATGCTTCATGACCTGGATGATTTTAAACCGTATTGCTTAGAAAACGCGATTCAGCATTTTAGTGCCATCAAAGACGATCGCAACGTTCAGAAATATGCGCTTGTATTAGCTGAAAAGTATGAAGCATTAGAAAACTATAAAAAAGCTGTTAGCTATTATCATTTAGCAAATGAGGCTAGTTTTTCTGTACGTGCTATCAAAGCTTGGCAAGACCTATAACATAAAAAAACGACACTGCGATCAACACACAGCGTCGTTTTTTTCAATTGAGTAAAGCACATTACTCATTTATTCGGACCGCTATTTCTATCCACTGAAAATAGCGCTTTATCGTTCTACTTATGGAATTAAGTTCATCACAAAGTTTGTAACGTGTTGTAGTGACGTAAAATTAAATAGTTGTTGCGAACAAAACAGCATACTGAAACCAGCCAAAACTAGCGAAAATACAGAACCAACTAAAGCACCTTTTGTCGGTGATTTAATAGACATGAATAGCGGACCCTCCCGTACGTTTTTTACTTACTGCTAGTATACGGGATTAAAATTTCAATTATATGACAAAACGCTTACGTTAACATTAAATCCATTGTCATTTGTAAAAAACACGTTATAAAAGATCTAATGCAAGCCTTTTCATTTTTCGTTATAATTGCTCATAGAAAAGAAGGTGCACACATATGTACAAAACCGTAGCACAAACGGCAAAAGATATTCATATGTCAGAATCACAAGTCATGCGCTATGTGCTGCATGGTCGTATTCGTTCTGTTTATGATGGCGAACAATTTTTAATTAATAGCCAACAATTCACGACGTATTTTGAACAACTTGAACAATTAAAACATGAAATCGACATTTGGAAGGCAACGCCGATTCCAGAGGACATTGATATTAAAGATGAAGATTAAAAAAGCATGTGAGATGGTAATTCGACAAACCCTCTCACACGCTTTTTTATTGTATTAAGCTAAAGATACTGCTTTTTCAGGCTTCGCTAACATATCTGCATAATCTTCCATCATGACACTAGCTGTTGGATACATACCTGCACCCGGTCCAACCATTGTTAATGTGCCAATATAGTTTGTATCAAGGGTTACCGCATTGTTGACGTCATCAATCGCATATAGCGGATGATCCGCTCCAACAAGCTGTGGGCCTACTTTAGCAATAATTTCACCCGTTGCCTCGTCGCGATACGCATCTGCTACGTGGCGATAGCGTAATCCTTGTGCTTTTGCCTCTTCTACCTGTTCAGATGAAATACCATCAATACCTACAACCTCTACTTTATTCCAATCAGGTTGCTCACCAAATGCTAGTGCACAAAGAATCATGAGCTTACGGAATGCATCCTCACCCGACACGTCATTATGTGGATCAGCCTCCGCATAGCCTAAATCTTGTGCGGCCTTTAGCGCGACATCAAACGGTAATTCCTCTGCGCGCATTTGCGTTAGGATATAGTTTGACGTGCCATTTAAAATGCCTTGCACTTGTTTTACTTCATTGACGCGTAGTAGGTTTTGCATCGTTTTAATAACAGGCACGCCGCCCGCCGTCGTTGCCTCGTAGCCTACTTGTACACCTTTTTTCTTGGCCTTTAATTGTAGTTCTTGACCGTATCGTGCAAACATCACTTTATTCGCTGTGATAACGTGACATCCCTTTTCAATCGCTTGATCTAAGTAACCATACGCTGGGTCCTCACCTACAATACCTTCAAACACGACCTCTAAATCTGGAATCGCTAAAATATCGTCAAATGACTCTGTAAATAGTGAAGAATCAATACCTTCACGTACTTTTGATGCGTCACGCACTAAAATTTTTGCGACTTCAATTTCTACGCCTAACGTTTGTTTGAAATGCTCACGACGTTCATGAACGATGTTGTAAATGCCTTGTCCAACCGTACCGAAACCTAAGATTGCTGCCTTGACTGATGTCATATTTGTTCGCCTCCAAATGCTTTTTCTTCTAAACGCTCTTTTTGTACTTACTGAGAGTACAAATGTTCCTTCATTAGAAACAATTATACTTAGTTTAGACGATAAGGTGCATAATTTCAAGAAAATTCTTTCTTCAATGGACAATTGTCTCCTCTAGGCGGTCACAAAGTGTTCAATGGACAAACGAATGAGTTAGCCATTTTTTCTGTTGGTGGCGAATGAGCCGAGTTGATTTTTTAAATACTTGCGAATGCTTTTTCAAGCGCTGCAATAATGTCATCGGCGTTTTCTAAACCGATCGATAAACGCACAAGTTCCTCAGGCACGCCTGAAGCAATTAATTCTTCTGCGCTTAGTTGCTGATGTGTTGTCGATGCGGGGTGGATAATTAGTGAACGCGCATCGCCAACATTTGCGACATGTGAGAATAATTCAACTGTATCGATTAACTGACGACCTGCCTCGCGTCCCCCTTTAATACCAAATGTTAATACGGAGCCGGCACCATTTTTTAAATATTTTTTTGCAAGTGCAGCATTTTCACTCGTTTCAAGACCGTTGTAGCGAACCCATTCTACCTTGTCATGCCCGTCTAAAAATGCAGCAACTTTTGCGGCATTTTCATTGTGACGAGGTACACGTAAATGAATCGTCTCTAAACCTTGAATAAAGTTGAATGCAGCATCTGCACTTAATGTCGGACCGAAATCACGTAATAAAATGACACGAAGGCGCGTCGCAAAGGCGGCACTCGCTGCATCAATACCGTAACGAATCCCATGATATGAAGCATCTGGCTCTGTATAATCTGGGAATTTACCACGCGTCCAATCAAATTTACCTGCGTCGACAACAACGCCACCAATCGTTGTACCATGGCCACCAATCCATTTTGTCGCAGAGTGAATAACTACGTCTGCACCGAATTCGATTGGATTTGAACCGATTGGTGATGCGAATGTATTATCAATAATTAATGGAATATCATGCTTATGTGCAATGTCTGCTAATGCTTCTAAATCAGCAATGGTAAGACTTGGATTCCCAATTGTTTCAGCGTAAATCGCTTTTGTATTTTCCTGAATCGCTGCTTCAAACTCAGCTGGATGACGCTCATCTACAAAGGTCGCTGTAATGCCGTAGCGAGGCAGTGTGTTGGCGAATAAATTATATGTACCACCATATAGACTATTAGCTGCAACGATATGGTCCCCCGCACGCGCAATATTTAAAATCGAGAACGCAATGGCCGCCATACCTGATGATAGCGCTACTGCTGCTGTGCCACCTTCAAGAAGTGCGACACGCTTTTCAAATACATCGACTGTTGGATTCATAATACGAGAATAAATATTCCCCGGCTCCTCTAATGCGAATAACTTACGCGCATGTTCAGAGTCATTAAACTTATAGGCCGTTGTACGATAAATCGGTACTGCAATAGCACCTGTTTCTGGATCTGGCGTTTGGCCACCGTGGATTGCGATTGTTTCTTTTTGAAATTCTGTCATATTCATTTCCTCCTAAAATTTTTCGATGGAACATCGGGAGAAAGAAGGAAAAATAAAAAACCCTTCTTCATAAGAAGAGGGTTGTATAAGCAATAGTCCTCCCCTTATCTTTCAGATCCGATTCAATCTGTAGGATTTAGCACCGTAGTAAAAATACTGGTTGCCGGGCATCGCAGGGCCTATTCCCTCCGCCACTCTTGATAAAGGTATATGATTTTTTTGTTCCATCTGATTGTACATCAGTATAACGAACTTACACATACGCGTCAACAGAATTTTCTAATTTTTTAAAATTTACTGTCTTTATAAGAAATATATGCACATATCCGCTAAAAACACACTTCTTTCGCTCGTTAACGATTGCTGTTACGAAAGTTTTAACTTTTGCACAAAATTACATCCCTTAAACAGCCTATAATTGTAAGTAAAAGGAAGGTGTTATATGCTATGTCTGAAAAAAAAGAGAAAAAGAATTTAAAAGGATTATGGATTGCTTTAGCGTTTCTTACTCTCATTATCATTACATTTCTTCCGAATAACGGCGATGTCCCAATTGCTGGTCAACGCAGTCTTGCCATCCTCGCATTTGCCGTTATTTTATGGGTGACAGAGGCTGTATCCTATCCAGTTAGCGCCGCAATGATTATTGCGATTACAGCAATTTCACTTGGCTTTGCGCCAACAATTGAAGACCCTTCTGCTACGTATACAACTGCTGGTGCCTTAAAAATGATTTTAGGAGGCTTCTCTAATTCTGCTGTTGCCCTCGTTGCCGCTGCACTGTTTTTAGCAGCAGCGATGCAAGCGACAAACCTGCATAAACGCTTAGCATTATGGATTTTAAATATTGTTGGTACTAAAACAAAAAACATTGTTTTTGGCGCCATTTTAGTATCAATTATTTTAGCATTTTTCGTGCCAAGTGCTACCGCACGAGCTGGCGCTGTTGTACCTATTTTACTCGGAATGGTTGCTGCATTTGGACTTGCTAAAAATAGTAGACTTGCCGCATTACTCGTTATTACAGCCGTCCAATCCGTATCCATCTGGAATGTCGGTATTAAAACCGCTGCCGCACAAAACATGGTTGCACTCAGCTTTATTAATAAAGAATTTAATGTTGATGTGTCATGGAGTCAATGGTTCCTTTATGCCGCTCCGTTCTCACTCATTATGTCCGTTATTTTATTTTTCGTGATGATCAAGCTTATCAAACCTGAAACAAATGTCATTGAAGGCGGCAAGGATGTTATTAGACAGCAGCTCGATGAATTAGGTAAATTAAAAGCTACTGAAATTCGTCTAATTGTCATTTCACTACTACTGTTATTTTTCTGGTCAACAGAAGGTCGCCTTCATCAATTCGATACAACAACAGTCACAATTTTTGCGATTGCATTATTATTAACACCAAAAATCGGTGTCTTCGAATCCTGGAAGTCTGTTGAAGCACTTATTCCATGGGGTACAATTATTGTTTTTGCAGTCGGTATCGCACTTGGTACTGTACTGCTTGATACACAGGGAGCTCAGTGGTTATCTTCCACTGTATTTGGTTCACTTGGCCTTGAACATATGCCAATTCTTTCAACAATTGCGCTAGTAAGTGCCTTTAATATTTTGATTCACTTAGGCTTTGCGAGTGCAACGAGCTTATCGTCTGCGCTCATTCCAATTTTAATCGCACTCACAACAACGATTCAACTCCCTGCAGATGCTATCGGCTTTGTCTTAATTCAACAATTTGTTATTAGCTTTGGTTTCCTGTTACCAGTAAGTGCCCCGCAAAATATGCTAGCCTATGGTACAGGCGCCTTTACAGTCAAAGATTTCTTAAAGTCAGGGATTCCACTTACAATTGCCGGTTATTTACTCATATTATTATTCAGCGCAACCTACTGGAAATGGCTTGGCTTATTATAAACCGACCAACAGAGCGTTCAAAAATGAGCGCTCTTTTTTCATAAATTCAAAGCGCTTTTGGTAGCCACTAAATGGCAAAATCCGTTATAGTTAAACTGGATTTACAAACTTACATATAGGGGGCTTTTTTAATGAATGATGTACAACAGCAATTACGCAATCACACATCGGTGCGTAAATATACAGGCGAAGAAATTCCGAAAGAAAAAGTATATGAAATGTTAGAGACCGCTCAAATGGCAGCCACTTCTCATTTCGTCCAAGCCTATAGCGTCATCTATGTGACCGATGAAGAGAAAAAACAAAAACTCGGCGAGCTTTCAAAAAATGACTTCCAATTTAAAACTGCTGGCGCCTCACTACTATTTTGCGTCGACTTCAAGCGCCTACAAATCGCTGGTCAAAAATACGGTGTCGATATTACGGCAGATACGGCCGAAAATATTTTAGTTGGTGTCAATGATGTTGGCTTATTCGCACAAAACTTCGTTGTAGCCGCTGAATCAGAAGGCTATGGCATTTGCTATATCGGTGGTGCACGTACGGGAGCCGCAGAAATTAGCGAGCTATTTAACTTGCCTGAGTACGTGTTCCCAATGTTTGCGATGACACTTGGTACACCGACAAAAACAAATGATTCAAAACCACGTCTACCAATCGATGCTATCGTCCACGAAAATGGCTATGATGTTGAAAAGTATGATGCGCTTTTATCTCAATATGATGAAGACTTAAATAACTATTACTTAAACCGTAATGCCAACCAAAAGAATGAAAACTGGACACGTCAAATGGCCGATTACTTAGTGAAACAACAGCGTCCACATATGAAGGATTTCTTAGCTTCAAAAGGCTTTACGTGGAAATAAGCGCATTAAAAAAGAGACTCGGACAAAACACGTCTTTTCCTTTTTTCGCGTTCGCAATGAAAAACCGGAACCGCGCCACAGCGCGATTCCGGTTTTTTTATGCTCACAGGAGCGGCTTTACACGTATGTCAAAACCTCTTTTTGTTTATTCTTTTTCTAGTAAGCTATCCACTTTTAATTCTTTTACTGGTAGGAAGACATCTGCAGAATTAATATACGTTACTTCTACTTTATCCTTTTCCTGTAAATAAACCGCAAGCGGTGCGACTTCCGTTGACACGATATAGTTATCGCCATTATCTAATAAGAAGGAAACATTTGTGAAGTCACCATTTTGCTCTTTATAGACACGTACCACTTTACCTGTCGCTGTTTTTTCTTCCTGTGATGAGCTACCATTTACTGTACTTGATGAGCCAGTACGACTTAGCACGGTTTTATACTGACGCAGTGCTTCATTTGGTGTAGCGCCTGTTACGGCAATCTCAGGATTTGCTGCTGACACGATGTAGTAGTTTTGTAAGAAGCCATTTGAATCAAGCACCGGTACTAACCAGCTTGCCTCACCGTAGAAATTATACAGAAGCGGCATTGAGCCCTCCCATTTCTTCTCAACGAATTTCTTCTCAACTACTTGAAGCGCACCTTCTGAATCCATATACGCTTCGTCTTTATTCCCTGTATAATACGTGGCCTCGCCTGTACGTGCATTCGTTAATGAATAACCAAGCATTGAGTCCACACCCTCTTTTGGACTTGTGAAATCAGTGAAATAATACATATCCCCTTTTTCATCAAATACAGGACTTACATTTGCTTCTGTCCCTTCATCTGAAGGAAGCTTGATGTCACGTTTACCGAAAATCGTATTGAAATAACCATGTACATATTTACCGAAGTAGCTATTTTGTAGGCTCACCGCTTCTGGTGACACCGCGCCGTCAATAAATGCTGGTACATCTTTTAGTGCATACGTTT
The DNA here is from genome assembly GCF_000307285.2 of Kurthia sp. Dielmo. Lineage (NCBI taxonomy): Bacteria > Bacillati > Bacillota > Bacilli > Caryophanales > Caryophanaceae > Kurthia > Kurthia sp. Dielmo. The sequence goes on along the minus strand of NZ_HE578956.1, from coordinate 17,166 downwards.
TAATATTCCCTGACGCCGCATCTACCATAACAATCCCTTTTGGCGCAAAGCCGTTACGTGCCGAGATAAATTCACCATATGTGCGGATATAATACGGCTTACCGTCATCATCGACTTCAAGTTGAACATCGCCGTTGAAAATTTTCGTTGGATTATGCAGACGCATATAACGCTCGACATTGTTATTTAAGTACGCAGACTCTGCATACTTCATTTCTGATTTGACGAATTTCGGATTAGCTGATGAATCCGTAGCACTCACCATAAAGTAACCTGGTGATGTATTCCCTTTAAACCATTTCCAGAAATCTGAGAACTCGACTGGCGCAATATAGACAAACTCACCGTTTACCTTTTGAATTTGTAGATTGCCTAGCTCATAATAACTTGTATTCGGCACTTGACTAAAGGCCTTTTTCATCTTATTACGTGCATATTTTGGTGGCACACTCGCTGGCGTTTTCGTTTCATCGAATGCTTTTAGCTCTGTTTTTGTCGCCATTTTTGCTGAGTCGTATTTATCATTCGCATTTAGCATGGGCGCAAGTAGCATATAGCCTGCAAATAATACACTCGCTACCCCAACGACCAACTTCACCTTTTGCTCCAGACCAGCAGAAAATGCACTACCGATAATTGCTAGAATGAAAAATGCTGGCCATAGTGCTGTCCAGTTTTGGTCAATCTTTGTAATGTAGAAAATAAGTCCGAACACGATAAATGCGAGGACAAAGACCCCGCCGAAAAACGCTGCCTTAAAGCCCCATTTAAAATCGCCTTCCTTTGTTTTGCCCGTCAAAGGTACGATTAAAATGGCGGATATCGCCGCAAAAATTGCTGCAATAACAAACGTCATAATCATTTTTAGTTCCCTCCCAAATCTCGATACTTTTTATACGGAATATGTATGTAAAAAGTTTCATTTTAGAGGTATTTCGGGAATAAAACAACTAATTCGCTTTTGAATGGAGGAATGTTTATGAAAACCTTCTATATCATTGGCGCAATTGCATCGGCAATGTATGCTGTACATTTTATGCCGCTTGATGAAGCATATTTCATCAAGCAAATTTTCAAGGTTATTCCGATGCTCTTCATCATTCTTCTTGCATACCGCTTCCATGATCTACGACAGGAGAGCTACTCACGTTCGGTTATTGTAGCGCTAATTTTGATTACTTGCGGGACGGCGACACTGCCATACTTAGTGTTTAGCTTAATGTTTTTCGCCGCAGGTCAACTATACTTTCTTCGAGCATTTTTCACGATGCCATGGAAAACGCCACCTAAATCCCTGCTCATCGCACTTGTGATGGTTGCAGCGATTATTATCGGTTGGGTCGTTGGCAACATTATGAAAGATCACCTCTATATGCTTAGTCTAGTTATTAGCCTCTACATTGCGATTACATTAACGATGCTTTGGGCCTCTTTCCACACACGTCAATGGATGATCATTACCGCAACACTGTCCTTTGCCTCAGCTAATTTACTGTTTGCCATCAACAACTTCATTACGCCACTTAGTAACCTAAATGCGCTCATCATGACGCCTTATTATTGCGCATCGCTTTTATTTAGCCTAAGTATCGTAAGTTATTTCGGTTTGCCAAATAAAGTGTTAGAATAACGTTAGAATAGTCTTTATTTTTTTAAAATTACGTCATAAAGCTACATTCGTCATTTATTAGGAGGGTTTTTAAGAATGAAAGAAACAGTTATTGAACGCTTAGTGCGCTATGCAAAAGTTGATACGCAATCAAATGCAGCGAGCGAAACAACACCATCAACGAAAAAACAATGGGATTTACTACACTTACTTGAAGCAGAGCTAAAAGAAATTGGCATGCAAGATGTAACTGTAGATGAATATGGTTATTTATTTGCGACACTACCAGCAAACACAGACAAAGAAATCCCAACAATCGGTTTCTTAGCACATGTTGATACTGCAACAGATTTCACTGGCACAAACGTGAATCCAAAGCGCTGGGACAACTATGACGGCGGCGATTTACAATTAAATGACGACGTCGTACTATCACCTTCTATGTCACCTGAGCTTGCAGGTTATGTTGGTCAAACACTCATCACAACAGACGGTACAACATTACTTGGCGCAGATGATAAAGCCGGTATCGTTGAAATTATGACAGCAATGGAATATTTAATTCAACATCCAGAAATCAAACATGGCGAGCTACGCGTTGGCTTCACACCAGATGAGGAAATCGGTCGTGGCCCACATAAATTTGACGTCAAACGCTTTAATGCAGACTTCGCTTATACAATGGATGGTGGTCCACTAGGTGAATTAGAATATGAGAGCTTCAATGCAGCGTACGCGAAAGTCACAACTTTCGGTACAAATGTACACCCTGGTTCAGCTAAAAATAAAATGGTAAACTCAATTACTGCTGCGATTAAATTCCAAGAAATGATGCCTAAAGATGCGGTTCCTGAATTAACAGACGGCCGCGATGGTTTCATTCACTTAATGGAATTCAATGGTACTATCGAAAAAACGGAAATGGAATATATTATCCGTGACCACGACCATGACCAATTTGAAGCGAAAAAAGCACTTGTACAACAAGCCGCTGAGCAGTTAAAAGCCGAGTACGGTGCTGATGCTGTCGTACTTGATATGGGCGACCAATATTACAATATGGGCGACAAAATTGAACCTGTAAAACATATCGTTGATATCGCACACAAAGCGATGACAAACTTAGGTATTACACCAATCGTAAAACCAATTCGCGGTGGTACAGATGGCTCTCAACTTTCTTATATGGGCTTACCGACACCAAATATTTTCGCTGGCGGCGAAAATATGCACGGTAAATACGAATACGTGTCAGCTGAAACAATGGTTAAAGCAACGGAAGTAATGATTGAAATGATCAAACTTTACGAGGCACAAGCTTAACATATAAATAGAGGCTGGGACAAAACACGTCATGTTGCTTTTTTAGCGTTCGCAACGAAAAACCGGAACCGCACAGCGCGATTCCGGTTTTTCTTATGCACAAGCGGTTGTTTCCGACGTATGTCCTAGCCTCATTTTTATGCACATCATTATCTGTATTTTTCGACATTTACAATACATCTCGATTATTTTTGTGTACACTAATGCTAATCCATTGTTAAAGCATGAAAGGAGTCTACTATGTTTGAAATTCTTCTTGGCGTACTCGCCGCATTATTTTTTGCAGTGACGTTCATTTTAAATCATGCGATGGAGCTTGATGGTGGTAGCTGGCTTTGGAGTTCGTCGCTACGTTATTTCTTTATGCTACCCTTTTTATTTATCATTGTCGCCATGCAGCATAATGTAAAACCGATGACGACTGAAATGAAAAAAGCTCCCATACAGTGGTTACTGTGGAGCTTTGTAGGCTTCGTTTTATTTTATGCACCGCTCACATTTGCAGCCGCATATGGTCCAGGCTGGCTCGTATCCGGTACATGGCAGTTTACGATTGTTGCCGGGGTGCTACTCGCACCACTGTTTTTTATACATACAGCAACTGGTCAACGGGTGCGGCAACAGATTCCCGTTACGTCACTCGGCATTTCCTGTATTATTTTAGTCGGTATCGTCTTGATTCAAATTCCGAGCATCTCCTCTGTCGGCTCTAAAGATTTACTGCTTGGATTAATCCCTGTCCTCATTGCTGCGTTTGCTTACCCACTCGGCAATCGTAAAATGATGGACCTTTGTGATGGACGTCTTGATACCTTTAGCCGTGTTCTGGGCATGACGATTGCATCGATGCCTGCATGGATAGTCATGGCGATTTATGCGCTAATGACAGTCGGGTTTCCGTCAATGAGTCAAGTCATCAATTCATTTATTGTCGCAATCAGCTCGGGCATTGTAGCGACCGTATTATTTTTCATTGCGACCGATCGGGTGCGTAGTGACCAAGGAAAGCTCGCGGCGGTTGAAGCCACACAATCTGCTGAAATTATTTTTGTTATTATCGGTGAAATGATTTTATTAAATGTCGCGCTACCATCGACAATGGCACTTATCGGTCTTGTCGTTATTATTCTTGGCATGTTTATTCATAGTTATCATACAATGCTACTGAAAAAGAAGGTCCATTAAGCGTCCTTTTTACGCACAAAAAAAGAACGCTATGGTTGGCGAAAACCGAGCGTTCCGGGAGTGTTCGTTCTATTCAAAACTTTTGAGGGGGGTTAAGAATAGTACGTAGATTAACTAAGATTTGGAGAAAAGTAGCTAATCATGAATCTTCTCAAAGTTGCAATTGAAGAGAAGGAGTTTTTCTTTATGTGATAATGATAATCTTTCTCAATTGAATAGTCAAGACTATTTGAGAAAATAGTTTAAATTTTTTTATAAAGGTGGAGATTTTTCTATGTCAGCATTATCGCGTGACCAGTTGATACAACTGCATTCATACAGTATTTACCCCGATGAAATGGAACAAAAACTTTTCTCTTTAGAAGACGTTCTAAATGAGAATTTCAAATTAGATTTGCTGAGAATGGCTCAAGTTTTCAGTGATAACACAAATGAAACAGTAGCACTTTCTTACTTTACAAAGCGCTACGGCATGTTTATTTCCATGCAATTTTATATGATGACGGCCTACGAGGAAGTTTGGCAAGGCGATTTTTCGGCTATTGGTTTTATTGCACGCGAAGAATACGGGCGCCGCTCCCTCTCTATGACGGCTAATAGTGACGACTGGGATTTCGTCGATGAGGATGAGCGCTACGAGGCCATTCATACAATTTTACATGAGCAATGCCTGCCAGTTGTCAAAGCACTACGCGCCATTACAGCGATTTCTCCGCTTCTTATTTGGGAAAATATTTTTGGCTATATGCTGTGGCATTTTCATACGCTACTACAAAATCCATTAACGCATGATACCGCACGTGAAATCGTTGATATTTTAGAGGCAGAGGACGTCTGGCAAGGTATTTCTGAACATTCTATCTGGCATCGCTATACAAATGGTGTGCATCCATCCTCTCTAATCAATGTGCCTGTTCGTAAAACGTGTTGCTTTTCAAAGGATGTACCCGGACTCATGGTATGTGGATTTTGTCCATTAAAGTAGGACTTTACAAATTTTAAGATTAGCAGTAGACTGTAACTATAATTTTCCCAAAGGAAACTTTTTGTACTATAAGAAAAAATAAAGGAAGAAGGAAACTACAATGGCTCAAATGAAGATTCCACTTTTCCATCCTTATAAACGTCCTTCTGCTGAAGCTGTATTGAATGGGAACGTCAAAGGATTCAAAAGAATTTTGCCATTTCTCGGACCTGCTTTTATCGCTGCGGTTGCCTATATTGATCCTGGTAACTTTGCAACGAATATTACTGCAGGTTCTGAATACGGCTATTTATTACTATGGGTTATTGTCATCTCTAATTTGATGGCAGTGCTTATTCAATCACTCTCTGCAAAGCTTGGCATTGCGACTGGCAAAAACTTACCCGAAGTAGCGCGTGAGAACTTTTCAAAAAAAACTTCTATCATGTTATGGATTCAAGCTGAATTGGTCATTATGGCGACTGATTTAGCAGAGTTTATCGGTGCAGCACTTGGTTTATATTTATTATTTAACATTCCGATGATTCCAGCGGCCATTATTACCGCGATTGGCTCATTTGCGATTTTAGAGTTACAGCGCCGTGGTGTACGTGCCTTTGAGGCTGGTGTTTCAGCAATGGTTGTTATGGTCGTGCTCGCGTTTGCGGTACAGTTATTTATCGCCGATCCAAATGTTGGTGACGTTGTAGGCGGCCTATTCCCTGCCTTTGATGGCGTCAATTCATTATTACTTGCTACAGGGATTCTTGGTGCGACAGTGATGCCACACGCGATTTACTTACATTCATCGCTGACGCAGCATCGTGTAAAAGCAGAAACACCGGAGCTGAAAAAACGTGTTTTCCGCTTTGAATTAATCGATATTATTTTCGCGATGATTGTCGCAGGTGCTATCAATATGGCAATGCTTATTATTGCCGCTGCCACCTTCCATACACGCGGCCTTCATATCGAAGACTTAGATGTCGCCTACAATTCATTCCACGAGCTTTTAGGCCCAACTGCCGCCATTTCATTTGGTCTCGGCTTATTAATCGCTGGTCTTGCAAGTTCATCTGTCGGTACACTCGCTGGTGACGTCGTCATGCAAGGCTTTATTCAAAAAAGTATTCGCCTTTATGTGCGCCGGACCATTACGATGATTCCGCCACTTGCGATTATTATTTTCGGCATTAATGCTACAAAGGCACTCGTTTGGAGCCAGGTCATTTTATCATTCGGGATTGCCTTTGCCCTCATTCCACTCGTTATGTTTACGAGCAATAAACGCATCATGGGGCCTACTCTAGTGAATCATAAACTTACGACGATTCTTGGCTGGGCCATTTCAGCACTTGTCGTTTGCTTGAATTTATATTTAATTTATCAAACCTTTTTCGAGAACTAAAAAACGACTGGGGCAAAACACGTCACTTTTCCTTTTTAGCGTTCGAAACAAAAAACCGGAACCACGCCACAGCGCGATTCCGGTTTTTCTTATGCTCCTATGAGTGGTTGTTATACGTATGTCAAAGTCTCTTGTTTATAGTTGATGAGCGAGATAACGATACGATGATGGAATTTCAGGCTGTGCTCCTTTTTGCGTGACAACATAGCCAGCTACATCCGAAGCATAATGAATCGCTTCCTCGAGTTCAGCCCCGTTTAATAGCGCGACAGCTAATGCGCCACTAAATGCATCCCCTGCGCCCGTTGTATCGACAGGTCTCATCTTATTCGATGATAAATAACCTTGCTGTCCGTCTCTTGTAAAGTAATACGAACCCTTTTTACCGAGCGTTACAATAACGCAGCCGACTCCTTTATTAATCAAAATTTCACAGGCTTCGCTCAAATTATCTTCATCAAACGGAATGCCTGATAAGCTTTCAAGCTCTGTACAGTTAGGTGTTAAATAATCAATTTTCATCAGCATATCATCTGATAATGGCTGTGATGGCGCTGGATTTAAGAAAATTTGCGTATTGCTCGCATAGGCAATATCGATGGCGCGCTCAATCGCAGGTAGCGGAATTTCTAATTGTAATAACAGCATATCGCTTCGTTCAATGACGTCACTTGCTTCATCAATTTGTGCAGGTGTTACATTAAAATTAGCGCCAGGATAAAGTAAAATCGAGTTTTCTGCCGTATGTGAGAGCTGAATAATCGCCTGCCCTGTTAAGCCCTGTTGATGGATATAGGTTGTATCCACATGCTGTCCTTCTAAATTGAAAATCGCTTGCTGACCGTAACCATCTTCGCCGACACTCCCGACGAAGGCGACATCTGCACCTAATTGTGCGGCTGTCATCGCCTGATTTGAGCCCTTTCCACCGAAAAATAGGTGATGGTCCGTCGTTTGAATCGTTTGACCTTCCTTCACAATCGATGGCACCTCATATACTAAATCCATATTAATACTACCAACCACAACAATTCTCTTTGACATGCGCTAAAATCCCCCTAAAAGTATTTACAACGTTTTTCCAATCGTTGTTACTGCCTCAAAGAATAGTTTGATAAATGCCGCGCGGTCAACGCTGTGTAGCACATGCACATTTGGCTCTTTGCCCGATTGCTTCGTATAATCAACAATCGTCGCCCCCTGTGTCAGACGCCCCTCTAGTTCTACCTCAACGAAATAATTATCACCGCGGTACAGCTCAGGTGCGACAAGACAGGCCACCGCACTCACATCATGAATGCGAATCTGCTCCTCAAAGCCAGGTGCATAAAAAGGTGTCTGCTTTTGTGTAAACGTATAAAACTGCATCATATCCGCCACTTTTTCGGCGAATGGTGTCCCAAGTGTACGTAGATGCGCCATTTCATCACGTGTAATATACGCTTTATGTGTCACATCAAGGCCACTCATAATGATCGGCACACCGGCACGCATAACAAGCTCCGCTGCATGTGGGTCTACATAGGCATTAAACTCAGCCGTTGTTGACATATTACCACCGACTGCAGAACCGCCCATCCATGAAATTTGTTTAATATTTGGTTTCACTTCAGGATGTGCAATAAGTAGTGCGGCGATGTTTGTTAGTGGTCCAGTCGCAACAATCGTTATCGGCTCTGTTGAATGCATAAGTGTGTCATACATCGCCTGAATTGCTGGACGTTTACTCGCTTCAAATGTAGGGTCTGCCCATTTCACATTGCCAAGACCGCCCTCACCGTGAATATCTTCCGCTACTTCTTGCTTACGAAATAATGGCTGTGGTAAACCGCGTGCCACTTCTACATGCTTGTTAATATACGTTAAAAAGCTCAGTGCATTATACGTCGTTTTATCAATCGTTAAGTTCCCCGCTTCCGTTGTCACAAGACGCACATCCAGCTCTGGTCTTGCAAATGCGAGCATCAGCATCATCGTGTCATCAATACCTGGGTCACAATCAATAATCACCGGAATCTGATTCAAACTATTCACTTCTCCTATCATTTTAGCTTTTTTTTAGACCTTATTCACTACTTTTTATAAACAATCTCAAAATCGTCATTATTTTTAATTAATGCTGTACCAACATAGCCTGCTTTTAATAATGCCTGCTGTGCTTCGGTGTCACTCATTGAAATCGTTTTTTCTTCCTGATAAATAGGTGATGCCGCTTTTAAATCCTTGAAGAAAATATAACGTAATTTACCGCCGTATTTTAATTTTAAGCCTTTCACGACTAAGCCCTGTGAAAATTTATCTTTTAAGCTTGGAATATTGTATGGTTTTACAGTCGCACAAACATAGTCATAGCGCGTCAAATCTGCCGCTTCCATAATGACCTGCGCCATAAGCTTTTGTAAGCCGTAGCCACGCCAGTCTGGTGAGACATTTGAAATCTCCTGATAAAAAACGCGTGATAACTTTTCTTTTGCTACGCCGCAGTCGACGCCTAAATGCTCAGGGTCATCTTGTGGATCAAGTAATGCACGAAAGGCAATCAGTTCATCCTCTGCATACACACCCATTAGCAGGCCATTACCACTTAAAATATTTGTGAACTCAGCTGTTGAGAGTGGCTGTAATGTATTTTTATCTGGTAATGCATCATACACTTTTTGCTGTAACATTTCTAGTTCTGCTAAATGCGCCATTGTTAGTTTTTGCATCGTTACAGGCGTGTCTCCTAGCATGCCTTCATAAAATGTCATACTAGCCCTCCTTTACAACATCTTTGAATTTGCAAAGCTCTTCTAAGATGGCTTCATCCACTGTTACCCCTAAACCTGGTTTTTCGTTTAGTTCGATAAATGGTACCTCATAGTGCAAGTCGCCGATGTCTTTTGAGAATTTTAATGGACCGGTTAATTCAACACTTGTCATATTTTTTTTCGAGAATGCAACGTGGAAGCCAGCCGCTGAACCAACGGATGATTCAACCATTGAACCAACTTGGCATTCAATACCAGCCATCTCAGCCATTACTGCTAACTTCATTGCTGGATAAATCCCACCGCATTTCATTAATTTAATATTTACTTTATCCGCCGCGCGTTTTGCGATAATTTCGCGCATTTCTTTTACGCCATGGAAGCCTTCATCAATCATTAGTGACACATCTGCTTTTGATTTAATTTCCACCATCGCGTCAATATCATCTGCTTTTACGGGTTGCTCTAACCAGTCGATGTCTAAATCGCGCATTGCACGTAAACCGCGTAATGTTGTTGAGGCATTGACCCAGCCTTGATTGACGTCTACACGAATAGCGATGTCGGCACCGACACGTTCACGTACTGCTTTAATGCGCTCGACGTCTTTCATTACTTCTGTACCGACCTTCATTTTGAATGAACGATAGCCCATCTCAACATGCTCCGCCGCCTCATTGGCCATTTTTTCGGGACTACCAATGCTAAGTACATGTGTGATTGGGAATTTTTTATGGAATCGTCCGCCGATTAATTGATATACTGGTACTTGCAGTGTCTTACCGGCAATATCAAAGCACGCAATATCGATTGCTGCTTTTGCGGCTGGCACGTCACGAATGACTTTATTCATTACTTCATGAATTTTCTCAAACTCCATTGGATTTTGACCAATAACTGCAGGAGCTAATTGGTGTTTTAATACTGCATACGTGCTTTCCCATGATTCGCCTGTTACGTGATCATCTGGTACAGACTCTCCGTAGCCGATGACACCTGTATCCGTCGTCATTTTGACGATGATTGATGGCATCGTATCATAGCGATCATACGAAATAATAAAAGGCTCGATTAGTGGTAAGTGAATTGCATAGATTTCAATTTGTGTAATTTTCATGTTAGATACTCCTGTTATGTTAAAATAGATGTCGTTAAATAGTCGTTAAATAGCAACACAATATTAATGAAAAGGAACGATGACTATGTCTACGAAAGTAGCTGTAATTAGCTCTCGTGCATTTAAAGAACGGTTAACTAAGCTCGCTCAGCAAATAACTGATATCGAGCTCGACTTTTATATTTATAAACATCCCGCACAAACGCCTACTTTATTAAAAAGCGTTAAGCCGTGCGATGTGCTTTTTATTACGGGCACACTGCCTTACCTTTATAGTAAACCAATGTTGGAGAATTGGCCAATCCCTTGGACCTATTTAAAGCAGGATGAATTTGCGGTTTCAAATACATTACTCGCGGTCGTTGCCAATCATGCTATTCCCCTACATCGTCTATCCATCGATGTCATGGACAGTCGCTTTGTTGAAAATGTATTATTCGATATTGATTATCAACATGCAGCTCCCTTCATTCATGAAGTGACAACAGCTATGGACAATACAGCATTATTTGAAACCCATCTGTCATTATGGCAGCAGCAAAAAATTGATTATGTGATTACGAGTAGTCACAACGTTTATGAACAACTACAGCAGGCCAATATTCCGTCGATGTGCATTTTGGATTCCTCCACATCGATTTTACATCGTTTAGAGGAAACAAAAGCGCTGTCTCGTATGACCAAATCAGAATCAGCAAAAGTTGTCGTTGGTATGCTTGAAACCCCACATGGACACAACGAGTTTGCGGATGCCGTTACTTCGATTGTCCATGGTATTCAGCAGCCTTTTGACAAAGAACATGTCGAGATTTACACGACAATGGGGCATTTAAATCATGCCTTAGAGCATCAAAAGCTCGAAAAACTTATAAAGCAGGCACCCTTTGATGTGAAGATGGCTTTTGGTTATGGTCAATCGATTAATGAAGCCGAACAAAATGCGCTATACGCGATGCAATACACGAAGCAAAATAGCATCTGCATCATTGATGAACATAAAAATTTAATCAATCCATTAAAAGAGAAAAATGAAAATTTAGCGCTCCAAATAAAAGATCCATCCATTATGAAGCTAGCAAAGGAAACACAGCTAAGCCCGCTAAATATTTCGAAAATCATCGCCTTTAATAAAGGACGACAAAATACTCAATTTACAGCACATGATTTATCCGAATATTTACAAGTTACACGTCGTACGACAGAGCGTATTTTGAAAAAGCTCGTCGATAAAGACTATGTACGCGTTGCTGGCGAGGAAATGAGCTACCAACAAGGGCGCCCTCGTACAGTATATATACTCAACTTCGCAATCTATTAAAAAGAGGCTATGCGGGAGTCAATTCCCTAGCCTCTTTTTTTATTTACATAATTTTGATGGAATTGCTGTTTTTAATGTTTCCGCTAATACTTTCGATGCCAGATTTAGTGCATCATGATTAAACGTCATATACGGATGATGCAGCCCTGGTGCTAAATCAGAACCGATGCCAATCATCGTCGCTTTTAACTCAGGCTTTTTCACCGTATAGAAATGGAAGTCATCACTACCTGGTGTGAAAATATGAGGCGCTAATGCATCACTGCCACAAACAGCTGTAATGGCTTTTTCAGCAATGTCAGCCGCTTCATCTGATACGACTGCACCCGGCGTATAATCCACCCAATCCCATTGTAAATCAATATCAAACTGCGTGCGAATCGCCGCAAGACCTCGCTCGATATGTTGCTGCATCGTATCAAGCGTTGCATTATCCTGTGCACGTACATCCATTGAAAAGCTGGCTGCGCCTGGAATAATATTGACACTCCCACCATCTGCAACGATTTTTGTCAGCTTCGCAGAATGTGGGATAAATGGTGAAACATGAAGTGATTGGAGCATTTGTTGAATGGCCATAATGACATCAATAGCATTTTTACCTTGGTGAGGACGCGCACCATGTGCATCCACACCTTGGATCGTTCCTGTTAAAAAATATGCTGCGCCGTGATGCATAGCAGGTGTTACTTTACCAAATGGAATTTCATCAATTGGACGTAGGTGAACGCCGAATAAATGAGAGACACCGTCGACTGCACCGCGTTCAAATGCTGCGACTGCACCGTTGCCCATTTCCTCTGCTGGTTGGAAAATAAAGCGCACGCGATGTTGTAGTGGCTCATCTTTTAGACGTAATAAGGCGCCTAGCACCATCGCCATGTTCGCATCGTGACCGCATGAATGATTCGCCTGCCATTCACCGTTTACTTCCTGCCAAAGGGCATCAATATCGGCACGAACCGCTACGCATTCTTCGCCTTCACCAATCTCTGCCACTAAACCTGTGACATCACCAAATAAACGATATTCGACGCCAAGGTCATCTAAAATAGACGCTAGTTTTTTTGTCGTTTCGACTTCTTTCCAGCTAATTTCTGCATGTGTATGAAAATGGTTGAACCATTCTAAAATCTGTTGTTCGATTGTCATAAAAATTCTCCTTATGTTGAAAACTCAATTTCTACTATACATCGAACGAAAAAAAAGAAAACGGCAATGCACTGTTGCAAATCCGTTTTCTCGTTAATAATCAAGCACGTAAAATCTCAATCTCCTCTGTCGATGTGTGACTCTTTTGCTTCACCTCAGCCAAAACGTATAATTCCATTAAATCTTGTTTCGGTAAATGCTGTACTAATTCGTTCAAATCACGCAACAATGAATTGCGACTTTTCGTTACATCTGATAGTAGCGGCAAGCCGTCCTCCGTCGTTTGGTTTAATAAGAGTTCGTCCGTTGAAATCGCCAATGCTTGGCTCAGCTTTACAATCCATTTTGCAGAAGGTACGCTTTCCCCAACTTCCCAACTCTTAATACGACTTGCGGATGTTCCAATCTGCTTTGCTAATGATAGCATCGAATGATTGCTTGTCTCACGCAATGATTTTAATTGCTCGCCAAACTGTTTTGCATTAAACATTCTTTATCCTCCCTCCTCGTTTCCTCATCTTTTATGGAAGAAACTGTATAGCCCTAGTCATTACATTCGACATATGGATACTATTTCCTTTATTTTAAAACAAAATAGAAGTTTAAAGTAGAATTTTTTTAATTTTTTTAGCTATTTCTTTCACTTTTTTCATTAATAGTATAATTGACACAAAATAATCAATGATTTTTATGTACAAATGTCTGATAATAAGAGATAAGGAGGGTATTTCGATGAAGAAAAGCATGATAATAAAAAGTCTCCTCGGCATCGTCGTCGTTATTGTCGTAGTTTTAATTATCAATATGATGTTAAATAATAAAGAAACTACTGCAAGACAAGATGCTGCAGACGCATGGAAGACACTGTTAGAAAAACAGCAGTTTGCTGACATTCCTTCACTTGTAACGAATGCTTCCATTACGGACAATGATTTCACTGAAGAAAGCCTTGTCGAAAAATACAAGACCATTTTTAAAGGCATTGGTGCAAAGAATATTAAAATAGCCAATATGAAGGTCGAGGAATTAAAAAAAGACCACTATATGATGACGTATACGATGACGCTCGAAACAGCACTTGGCAAAATGGCGAGCATGAACTATAGCGCGCCACTTATTGAAAATGACGGCAACTATAAAATCAAGTGGAACCCAACATTAATTTTCCCTCATATGCAAAGCACCGACAAAATTTCATACACGATTGACCGGGCAGAACGCGGACAAATCGTCGACCAAGATGACCAACCACTCGCAACGAATGCACCTTTTTATCAAATGGGTATTTTACCGAGTGGCCTAGGTGAAGGCAAAACACGCGATAAAAATTTAAAGGCTATTTCAAAAGCATTTGACGTAAGCGTAGAAACATTAGAGAAAAAATTAGCGCAGTCTTGGGTACGCGACAATCTTTTCGTCCCAATTAAGGTGATCGATATGAAGGAAGCCAAAGATTTAGATGGCGTGAAGTACAGCTCAAAGGATATGCGCTACTATCCACTAGGTGAAGCAGCTGCACATTTAATCGGCTATACAGGCACAGTGACCGATGAGGATTTGAAAAAGAATAAAGCGTTAAATCCAGACGATACAATCGGTAAAAGTGGACTTGAAAAAACATTCGACAAAGAGCTTCGTGGTGTCGATGGTGGACAAATTTCATTGGTCACTTCTAGTGGTCGTGTCCGCGATGTATTATTAAATGCCGAGCGCACAGACGGTCAAACGATTTATTTAACAATTAATTCTAAAACACAAAAGGCGGCATTTAAGGCCCTTGAAGATGCGACAGGCTCATCGGTTATCATCAATCCGAAAACAGGCGACCTAAATGCCTTAGTAAGCAAGCCATCGTATGATCCAAATAAGATGGTGCGTGGTATTTCTCAAGAAGATTATGCAGAATATGCAGATGATGAAAATATGCCATTCCTGACGCGCTTTGCACAGCGTTATGCGCCGGGCTCGACCTTAAAAACGGTAACTGCTGCAGTCGGTCTAGATAATGGTACAATGACTGAAACAAAAACGCATAAAATTAAAGGGTTGAAATGGCAAGAAAGCTCTGAATGGGGCTCTTACTATGTGACACGTTTACATGACGATGTCTCAAACGTTGATTATAAGAGTGCACTCATCTACTCAGACAATATTTTCTTTGCTAAGGAAGGGCTTGAAATGGGTGAAAAGAAATTACGCGAGGGCTTCAATAAATTTGCGTTCGGAAAAGATTTTAATTTACCGATTTCAATGAAGGCCGCACAAATTTCAAATGAAAAAACATTCAATTCTGATATCCTACTAGCAGATACAGCATATGGGCAAGGGCAAGTATTAATGTCCCCTATTCAACAGGCCGTATCCTATACAGCCTTTGCAAACGATGGCAAAATGACCTATCCACGCCTTGTCAAAGGAACAAAAGTAAAAATGACGCAGGCAGTCAGTGCTGAGTCTGCACATAAAGTGCGTGCTGCGATGCAACAAGTAATCAAGCATAAGGGTGGAACAGGTAATACGCTCAAAAGCTTGCCATACAACTTAGCAGCAAAAACAGGTACTGCCGAAATCAAGCAAAAGCAAGGTGTCTATGACGGTACAGAAAATAGCTTCGTGCTCGTCTTTAATGCCGATAAAGAAGATTATTTATTACTCACAATCGTCGAGGATCATAAAAAAACAGGTCGTTCAGCTATCGAATTATCAAAATCGCTTATCCCTGTGTTAGAAAAATAATTATAAAAAAAGAAGGAATCGCGCCAAGGCGGATTCCTTCTTTTTTTATTTACCAAAACATCGGCTTTGTCACCATTAGCCATAGCATAATAAAAAGCAGCACAACGTAAATCCACACAGCCTTGCGCAGCTTTTGTACGAAGCGCTGTTGATTAAACGCAGCCGTTCCAAACGTACGTAGCGTTGGTTTAAAGGCACGTGCTAAATAAATGACGGAGCTGATTAATAAGATAATCGTCACTAAAATCCATGGTGTTGTCCATGGATAACCGCCTAATAACACAGCCAAAATACCAAAGCCCACTAAAAAATGCCCTGCATGCTTTACTACTTGAATCGCCAAGCTAAATGCATCCACATGACCTTTTAATACAGCCATATCTTGTTCATATTGCATTCGTTTCATTAACGGAAATAAGACGAAAAATGGACCAATCGATAAAATGGCTCCAATCACATGTAAATACACAATAAAATCATAAAACATTTTAATCCTCCTCGTTTGTAAAGATGCTGTTAAGCTTTTCTAAAGCCTATGTAAGCCACCGTTTTATTTTATGAAAATAGGGTATAGTTTAATTACAGAAAGAGATTGAAGGGAGAGAAGTTATATGGGAATTCACAAATTTTTTATGAGCTTAAATGACTTAGAAAGAATCATTCGTTGCCCTGGTCGCTTTAAATTCGAGGAACACAACGTTGCCGCCCACTCTTGGAAAGTATCTCAATATGCGCTCGTTTTTGCAACTATTGAAGAAAATAATGGTGCAACAATTAATTGGAAATCATTATATGAAAAAACCATTAATCATGATTATGGCGAAGTATTCATCGGTGATATTAAAACACCTGTAAAGCATTCTTCTCCTGAACTAAAAGAAATGATTGCACATGTTGAACATAAAATGGTGGAGGATTTTATTACACGTGAAATACCGGAAGAATTCAAAACTGTCTTCAAAGAGCGCTTAAAAGAAGGTAAAGACGCGACAATTGAGGGACGCCTTCTTGAATTTGCAGATAAGCTGGATCAATTCTATGAGTCCTTTGCAGAGCTAAAACGTGGAAATAATGATCATGAGTTTATTAATATGTATCAGCAGGCATTAAAACGAATTTTAAAAATTGATCTTAAACCAAGTGTTGCCTACTTCCGAGATGTCATCTTAAATGATGTACTCAATGAGGATACAACAATTGATATAACAAAATTAACACATGAGGTAATGAAAGAAGCGTAGCAAATCGCTACACTCTTTTTTTTTACACTTTTTTAACGAAGCAACTATGTTGCACAAAAAGCATTGTTGCAGTATAGTATTAATACAGGCTGCATTGTACGTAATAATATTAAGTTTTAACCTTTGATCTGTAATAGGGAGTTTAAGATAGAGAGCGGACTGGTATGCCTAGCGGAATCGTTAGGACGAACATGAAACTCTTTGCAAACACCCACTTTGAGGAGTGGTGGTTTAAAACTTTCAATGTAATGACTTACGGCAAAAGCGGCTTCTTATTTTAAACGTATGGGGCACCCTACACAATTGTGTAGGGTGCCCTTTTTTGTTTACATCTAAAAAATATGATTTACTATTTAAGCGCAC